>JAFRFD010000071.1 GCA_017434525.1 Methanobrevibacter sp. | reverse complement strand
GCAAGTATTCGCGGTGAAGTGGATGATTTAACAGGTATCATCGAAAATATTATTATTGGACAACCAATACCTCTTGGTACCGGTTCTGTCGGTGTCAAAATGGATTATAAAAATGAATAGGAGGCTAGATGATGGACGTAGATAGAGGAATCAGGGTCGCTGTAGATACTGGTGATGTAACTTTAGGCTCTGAAAAATCAATTCAATCTTTAAAATTAGGAAAAGGCCAACTCGTTGTTGTTGCAAGTAACGCTCCTAAAGAAATTCTTGAAGATGTTGAATATTATGCAAATCTTTCCGAAATTCCATCCTTCGTATATGATGGAACCAGTGTAGATTTGGGTTCTGTTTGTGGTAAACCTTTCACTGTTGCTACATTAATCGTAAACGATCCAGGAGATTCTACAATATTAGACGATTTGAGGTAGATTTAAGTGTCTATTAAATTTAGTGCAAATGAAATTAGATACATAGCTCTTTTCGAAAATATGACTGGAGCAATGGTTAAGGATTGCATTATCGATGATGAACATGGAAAAGTTACTTTCGTTGTTAAGAATGGTGACATGGGACTTGCAATCGGTAAGAAAGGAAGTTCCGTATCTAAAGTTCAAAGAGCAGTAGATAAAGGAGTCGAGATTATCGAATTGGATGATGATCCGATACAATTTATTAAAAATGTTTTATCCCCTGCGAAGTTGCAGACTGTCAAAATTAGTCAAAAGCAGTCAGGCGAAAAAATAGCTACTGTCACAGCAGACAATACCAACAAACGTATTGCTATCGGTAAAAATGGAATCAATATTGAAAGAGCTAAATTATTAGCAAATAGACAACATAATATTGACAATATTATTTTAAAATAGCTTTTTTAGCTATTTTATAAATTTTATTTTTTAAAGAAAACTTATTTTTATTTTATTTTATACCTAAAAAAACATACCTTTATAAAGGTGGAAATATATATTTTATCATAAGATATCTGTACTTTTTTATAACTTGACTATGTGTGCTTTTTGTCAATGTTTTGAATTTCATTTCAAGATATCTTCTTTTAGATAAACTTATTTATCTAAATTAATTATTATTACTGATTAATATCTTTGAATTTAGATTGTACTATCGTTATATAGTATAAATCGCAGCGGTGGATTCTTAGATATGTTTTTAACAAAAAGATTAGAGGAATAAATTATGCCAGGACTTTTTGCTGCAAAAAAACTTAAAAAGAATAGACAAAATTTTAAGTGGAAAGATGTAGATTACAAAAGAAGAGCTTTAAGATTAGACGTTAAAGCTGACCCTCTCGAAGGGGCACCTCAAGCTAGAGGTATTGTAATTGAGAAAGTAGGGATAGAAGCAAAACAACCTAACTCTGCTATTCGTAAATGTGTACGTGTTCAATTGATTAAAAACGGTAAACAATTAACTGCTTTCGCACCAGGTGACGGAGCTATTGGATTTATCGATGAGCACGATGAAGTAATGATTGAAGGAATCGGTGGACCATCCGGAAGATCCATGGGGGATATTCCTGGGGTTCGTTGGAAAGTTTCCAAAGTAAATAATGTAGCTTTATCAGAAATGGTAAGTGGAAAAATAGAAAAACCTGTAAGATAAGGTGGTTATATTTATGAGTAAATTATTCGACAAATGGGATCTCGATGAAGTAAAAGTTGAGGACTTAGGTTTAGTAAAATATATCTGCTTGGATGAAACTTTAGTTCCACACACTTCTGGTAGACACGTAAAAAGACAATTCGCAAAATCAAAAGTATCAATTGTTGAAAGATTAATGAATAAGGTTATGAGAACCCATCTCAACTCCGGTAAGAAAAACAAAGCTTACAACATTGTTAAAGAAGCTTTAGAAATCATCAACAAAAGGACTAAAAAGAACCCTGTTCAAGTTTTAGTTACCGCAGTCGAGAACACTGCACCTCGTGAAGAAACTACCCGTATTAAATACGGTGGTATCGGTTACCAAGTTGCTGTAGACATTTCTCCACAAAGAAGAGTTGACCTTTCATTAGGATTCTTGACCAGAGGTACTTTACAATCTTCATTTAAAAACAGAAAATCTGTTGCGGAATGCTTAGCTGATGAATTAATTCTTGCTTCTGAAGAAGATTCAAGAAGCTTCGCTTTAAGAAAAGCTGAAGAGAAAGAAAGAGTTGCTAAAGCAGCACACTAATCATATAATGTTCATATCATAGGTGGTTATTTTGAGTAGAAGAGACAAAATGATTGCAAAAATCAAAGAGTTAATGTACGAACCGGAACAAATCAGAAACATTGGTATCTGTGCTCACATCGATCACGGTAAAACCACTTTATCTGATAACCTTTTAGCAGGTGCAGGAATGATTTCCGAAGAACTTGCTGGGGACCAAAGATTCTTGGATTTCGATGAACAGGAACAAGCTCGTGGTATCACTATCGATGCGGCTAACGTATCCATGGTACACGATTACAAAGACAGCGAATACTTAATTAACTTAATCGATACTCCAGGTCACGTTGACTTCGGTGGGGACGTAACTCGTGCAATGAGAGCTGTAGACGGTGCAGTAGTAGTAGTTTGTGCTGTAGAAGGTATCATGCCACAAACCGAAACCGTATTCAGACAAGCTTTAAAAGAAAACGTAAAACCAGTTTTATTCATCAACAAAGTTGACAGATTAATCAACGAGTTAAAGTTAGAACCTGAAGAGTTACAAAACAGATTCTTGAAAATCTTCATGGAAGCTAATAAATTGATTAAAAACATGGCTCCTAAAGAGAAATTGGAAGAATGGAAATTGGACTTCACCGATGGTAGTGTAGCTTTCGGTTCAGCATACCACAACTGGGCTATCAACGTTCCAACCATGCAAGAAACCGGAATTAACTTTAAAGACATTATCGATTACTGTAATGCTGGCAACGAAAAGGAATTAGCTCAAAAAGTACCTTTATCCGATGTATTATTAGGTATGGTAGTGGAACACTTGCCTTCCCCTAAAGAAGCACAAGTTTACAGAGTACCTAACATCTGGGACGGAGACATCGATTCCCCTGCTGGTGAATGTATGATCACTACCGCTCCTGACGGACCTTTAGCTGTAATGGTTACCAACGTATCCGTAGACAAACACGCTGGTGAAATCGCAACAGGTAGGGTTTACGGAGGATCCATTGAAAAAGGTACCGAGGTTTACATGGTAGGTTCCCACGGTAAATCCAGAGTACAGCAAGTAGGTGTATACTTCGGACCTGAAAGGGTTAACACCGACAAGGTTCCTGCAGGTAACATCGTATACATTGCAGGTGCAAAAGGAGCTATCGCTGGTGAAACCTTATGTTCTCCTGAAGACAAAATCACTGAGTTTGAAGGATTAGAACACATCTCCGAGCCTGTAGTTACCGTTGCTGTTGAAGCTAAAAATACCAAAGACTTACCAAAATTGATTGAAGTATTAAGACAAACCGGTAAGGAAGACCCTACCGTTAAGATTACCATTAACGAAGAAACCGGTGAACACTTAGTATCCGGTATGGGTGAACTTCACTTGGAAGTTATCGGTTACAGAATCAAAGATAAAGGTGTAGACATCACAACTTCCGAACCTATTGTCGTATACAGGGAAACCGTAAGAAAACTTTCCCCACAAGTTGAAGGTAAATCTCCTAACAAACACAACAGATTCTACATTACCGTTGAACCTATTGAACCTGCTCTCTTCAATGCTATCCAAGAAGGAGACATCAAAGAAGGCAGAGTTAAAGGTAAAGAATCTGCTAACGATTTCATCGAATTAGGATTAGATAAAGAAGAAGCTAGAAGAGTATGGTCTGTTCACAACAGAAGCATCTTCCTCAACATGACTCGTGGTATCCAATACTTGGATGAAGTAAAAGAACTTTTACTTGAAGGATTTGAATCCGCTTTGGAAAAAGGTCCTTTAGGAGAAGAAATCTCTATGGGATTAAAATTCAAGCTCCACGATGCAAAACTTCACGAAGACGCAGTTCACAGAGGACCTGCTCAAGTATTGCCTGCAATCAGGAACGCAATCTTAGGTTCCATGATGCTTGCAGAACCTTCATTACTCGAACCTATGCAAAAAGTAGTTATCGATACTCCTAACGATTACATGGGTGCATGTACTCGTGAGATTCAAAACAGAAGAGGTCAAATCGTCAACATGGGTCAAGAGACCGGAGATATGGCTAGAATTGAATCCAAAGTACCTGTAGCTGAAATGTTTGGTTTTGCTGGAGATATCAGATCCGCTGCTGAAGGTAGATGTTTATGGTCTACTGAAATCGCTGGATTTGAACCACTTCCTCGTGAAATGCAAAATCAAATAGTAAGGGAAATCAGGCAAAGAAAAGGTTTATCTGAAGAACCATTCCCTGCAAGCCACTACTTAGGCGATTTATAAAATTAAAATTTTTTAATTTTTAATTTTTTTATATTTTTATTAAAAATTCATGAAAAAAACATATCTTTTTATATGTTGAGAAATAAAATACTTTATTAAGCTAACATTTAAGCTTATAGATATGTTTGTTAATAATTACAAAAGAGGTTATTATAATGGCAAAAGAAAAAGAACATCTTAACTTAGCATTTATTGGACACGTTGACCACGGAAAATCCACTTTAGTTGGAAACTTATTAGTAAAAGCTGGTACTATCAATGAACAACAATTAGCATCTGGAGAAGACAAATTCAGATTTATTATGGATACTACCAAAGAAGAACAAGAAAGAGGAGTAACCATTGACTTAGCTCACCAAAAATTCTCCACTAAAAAATACGACTACACTGTAGTAGACTGCCCAGGACACAGAGACTTCGTTAAAAACATGATCACTGGTGCTTCCCAAGCAGACGCAGCTGTATTAGTAGTAGCAGCTAACGACGGTGTAATGCCTCAAACCAAAGAACACATGTTCTTATCCATGACTTTAGGTATTAAACAAATTATTATCGGTATTAACAAAATGGATATGGAAGACTACAGCGAAGACAGATTCAACGAAGTAAAAGACGAAGTTTCCGTATTACTCAAATCCATCGGTAGAGACCCTGCTACTGTAACCTTCATCCCATTATCCGCATTTGAAGGGGACAACATTGTAGAAGCATCCGCAAACACTCCTTGGTACAAAGGACCTACATTAATCGAAGCTTTAGATGCTTTAACCGCACCTGAAAAACCTACCGACTTACCTTTAAGAATTCCTATTCAAGACGTTTACTCCATTACCGGTGTAGGTACCGTACCTGTAGGAAGAGTCGAAACTGGTGTAATGAAAAAAGGTGACAACGTTATCTTCTTACCATCTTCAACTGTAAGCGGAGCTTCCGGTGAAGTAAAATCCATCGAAATGCACCACGAACAATTTGATATGGCTGAACCTGGTGACAACATCGGATTCAACGTAAGAGGTGTAGGTAAAAACGATATCAGAAGAGGAGACGTAGCAGGACACACTGACAATGCTCCTACTGTAGCTAAACAATTCACCGCACAAGTTGTTGTATTACAACACCCTGGTGTAATTACCGTTGGATACACTCCTGTATTCCACTGTCACACTTCACAAACCGCATGTACTTTCTTAGAATTAACCGCAAAACTTGACCCTGCTACCGGTCAACCTGAAGCACAAAAACCTGATTTCATCAAAACTGGTGATGCAGCTATCGTTGAAATCAAACCAACCAAACCTATGGTATTGGAAGAAGCTAAAAACATTCCACCTATGGGTAGATTTGCTATCAGAGATATGGGTCAAACTGTTGCTGCAGGTTTATGTCTTAAAATTACTGACCAATAGGTTTGTAAACAATAATTAGAAAGTAAATTTTTACTTTCTTTCTTTTTTGTTTTTTGGAGGATAATAAATGAATCAAGCAAGAATTAAGCTTACTGGAACCGACCCAGAAAAATTAGCATACGTATGTGATCAACTTAAAAAAATTGCTGAAAGAACTGGTGTTGACTTGTCCGGTCCTATTCCATTACCTACTAAAAAATTAGTAGTTCCAACAAGAAAATCTCCAGATGGAGAAGGTAAGGCTTCTTGGGAAAAATGGGAACTCAGGATTCACAAACGTTTAATCGGTATTGGAGCTGACGAACGTGCAATGAGACAAGTAATGAAAGTCAACGTTCCTGATAACGTAAGCATTGAAATTGAACTTAAAGGATAAATATTTAGAATCCTTCTAAATATTCCTTTTCATGTGCCGAGATAGTCTAGTCTGGTAAGGCGCAGGACTTGAAATCCTGTGAGGTCATCCTCGCCTGGGTTCAAATCCCAGTCTCGGCGTTTTATTAATTTAACTTATTTTATAAAACTTTTTATTTTTGAATCGAATTCGTCTAAATCGTTAACGACGTCATCTTTATTTAACATTTCTATTTTTGGCCGTTTTATCATTATTAATGCAATATCCATTTCATTTGCGGCTTCGATTTTTTCATAGACTCCGCCTATTTCACCGCTTTCCTTTGTAATCATCACGCTTGCATCATATTTTTCAATCAAGTCGATGTTTTCCTGTTTTGTGGCGGCGCCGGTCATTGCAATGATGTGGTCAGGGTCAATGTTTAGAGCATTGCATTTTTCAATGGAACTTTCCACCTTCAGGATTCTTGGATAGAACCTGTCGACGCCAACATATTTTGTGATGTCTGCCATGGTGTTGGCTCCTGCAAAATGCAGCACGTTTCCTTCAAGAAACTCTTCGGCTATTAATTTTCCCGCATCTTCAAACGATTCTGCATAATGGATATGTGATGTATCCATATTTTCAAGGTTGGTGGTGGGTCTTTCAAAGCGGATATACGGCATTTTCAACTCACGGGCTATTGATGATGATGTTTGGGTAATGTGTTCGGCAAACGGATGTGTCGCATCAATCAAAATGTCGAAATCTTCATTTTTCAATATCTCGATAATCTCATCCTTTAGAAGCGGTCGGGCTATGGTGTCGTCACTTCCCGCCTCTCTCGCCAGCCTTGATCCGTATTCGGTTGTGGTGGTCGTCAGGATATATGCGTCATAGTTTTCCTTTACGTGTTTTATGATGTTTGTCGAATCCTTTGTACCGCCTAGAAGAAATATTCTCATTTTATCACTTTATCCATTATCTTTTGAGCTATCAGAATTGTTGATGAAACTATAATGATTACAATCCAATCGGTCAGGCCGATAGCTGTTGTTCTGAATATTATCTGGAGTTGTGGAATGTATAATATCAGCAGCTGAAGTAAAAATGATATGATGATTCCCAGATACAGGTATTTGCTTGATTTTTCAGAGTCCGCCCTTCCGTTGAATGCATTGAGCAGTTGGTAAACCACAAACAATGTAAATGCGACTGTCATCGCTTTGGTTGTGGAGGCTCCAATGGATATCTGCCAGTAGAATACGCAGATTGTTCCGACTGCCATCACGATTCCCAAAAACAGTATCTGGAGCAGCACGCTTTTTGTCAATATGTCTTCCTTTTCTGGAGGCCTTTTCATTATGTCCCTTTCGGCACCCTCGATTCCAAGCATCTGTGCCGGCGGACCGTCCATTACGATGTTGAGCCACAATAGCTGTGCCGGGTTGAAAGGCAGCGGCAGGTTTAGAAGTGATGTTCCCACAATTGTCAGTATCGCTCCAACGTTTGTGGACACCTGGTATTTGACGAATCTCTTGATGTTGTCGTAAATCTTCCTTCCGCCTTCAATGGCCTTGAGGATTGTTGTGAAGTCATTGTTTTGAAGTATCATGTCTGAGGCTTCTTTTGCAACATCGGTTCCGTCACCCATCGCCACTCCGATAGATGCCTTTTTGAGTGCAGGAGCATCGTTTACGCCATCTCCGGTCATTGCGACAATATTTCCGAGTTCCTTCAGCGCTTCCACTATCCTCATCTTTTGTGATGGTTTTACTCTTGCATAAACCTGGATTTCATCTGTGGCTTTCAGGTATTCATCTTTTGTAAGCTTGTCAAGCTCGTTTCCGGTTATCACCTTTCCTGTTGTCAGTATTCCAAGTTCCCTTGCTATTGCGCATGCTGTCTTTTCGTGGTCTCCTGTAATCATTATGACTTTGATTCCGGCGTTGATGCAGTCGTTGACGGCCTTTTTCGCATCCTTTTTAGGAGGATCCCTCAAACCGAGAAGTCCTGTGAATGTCAGATTTTCCTCATCACAGTCATTGTCTGAGATTTTGTATGCAAATCCGATTACCCTCAATTCCTTCATGCTCATTTCGCCAACTTTTTCAAGTAGCATTTCCTTTGTTTTATCATCAAGGATTTTAATACTTCCATCGCAATCCATGTATTTGCATTTATCTAAAATTATTTCTGGAGCACCTTTTGACAAAACGATATTATTTTCACTGTCTAACCTATGTATCGTAGTCATCATTTTACGATTGCTGTCAAGTGGGATTTCATCGATGCGCTCAAGTGATGTTTCACAGTCTTGGCAGTGCTTTAAAATGGCACCGTCGGTTTGGTCTCCGATGACATTGCCGTCATTTATGGCAGCATTGTTGCACAATTTCCCGATAAGTTGTGTTTTGTCACGATTTAAGTAATGGCTTTTGACCACTGTCATTTTGTTTTCTGTCAGTGTTCCTGTCTTGTCGCTGCAGATTATTGTACATGAACCCAGAGTCTCAACTGAGAGGAGCTTTCTTACGATGGCCTTGGATTTTGCCATCTCGTTCATGCCTAAAGCGAGAGTCAATGTCAGAACAGCTGGAAGGCCTTCCGGAATTGCCGCAACTGCAAGTGACACTGCAATCATGAATGTTTCAACAAGTGGGGTTCCTTTAAACATCTCCAATATAAAAATGGCAATACAAACGACGATTGCAATTGCTGAGAGAATCTTTCCAAGTTTTCCCACACGCTTTGCAAGGGGAGTTTCCTCATCCTCCTCCTGGACGATGTCTGCAATCTTTCCGATTTCAGTCTCAATTCCGATGCCGGTAACGACTCCGACCCCCTTTCCTGAAAGGACATTGGAGTCCATGAATGCCTTGTCGTTGGCTTCCTTTTTAATTGCCACTGATTCTCCGGTAAGTCCGGATTCATCAAGACTCAATCGTTTTGCCTCAATTAATGTCAAATCGGCAGGAACCTTTATTCCCTCCTCCAGAAGGACAATGTCTCCGATTGTCAGTTCTTTTGCATCGATTTCTGTGGTTTTGCCGTCTCTTTTGACAATGGCGGTTTTGGTGATGAGGCCCTTGAGGCTTTCAACGGCCCTTCTTGATCTGTACTCCTGAATGAAACCTATAATCGTATTCAACAGTACCGCAAGAATGATTACTCCCGCATCAATGACGTCTCCGATTGCCAATGATGCTATTGCTGCAATAATCAGAAGTGCAATCAAAATATCCAGAAATTGTGAAAGGAATAATACTATTAATGGCGTTGGCTTTTTTTCCTCAATCTGGTTTGGACCATATTCCGCCTGCCTTCTTTTGGCTTCCTGGGTTGTCAGACCATTGGTTGATGTGTCGTATCTGGTCAATATGTCGCTCATTAACATCACCTTAATGTGTAGAAACTAGCTTTCTTGAAATTTTTTAATTTCATTTTAGCCCTGCCGGTATTTAAATCTTCGTTTGTCAGGGGTTTGATTATCAGCTGTGAGTCGATTTTCTCCGCAAGACGAACCAGATGCGGCTGAAGTTCGCTTGGAGGTCTGATAGAATATATGATGTCCACATCTTTGTATATGTCAATGTCTGGATTGGTTATGTCGTCCCTTATTACTGTGGCGTCTTTTGGGGAGATGTCCGTTTTGATTATGGTGATGTTTTCCCTTTCGTTTAGGCTGTTTGCTATCCTGTCAAATTTTCCAACGCCGATTTCGGCAATCTTCACATTTTTGCCGTCGGCTTCGCCTAAGATGTATTCCTCAAAATCTTGCCACATTTTATTGTCCTCAATTAAATATTGAGTGTGCAAACTATTAAATACATTGCTTTTAATAATTTATCAATAGTATGATTGTAAGAAAATTCAGGCCTACGGATTTAAAAAGAGTTTATGAGATAGAGAACATGTCATTTGACCAGACATATGGCATTAAAATCTTTCAGCAATTATACGAAATGGGAATTGGCTTTCTGGTGGCTGAAATCAACGATTATGTGGTCGGATATGTCATGTTCTGGCTCAAATATGAAAATCAGGGCCATATCATTTCCATTGCCGTCGATAAGAATTACCGCAGAAGGGGCTATGGAACACAGCTTCTTGCAAAGGCAATAGGAATTCTATTTTTAATCTCAGACACAATATATCTTGAAGTCAGGGCATCAGATACAGGAGCAATCGAGTTTTATAAGCAGTTCCAATTCAGACAGGATCGTGTTGTTCCGAATTACTATGAAAGCGGCGAGGATGCCGTGATACTATTTTTAAAATCAGATGGAAGTAAGGTTTCCGGCGAGTAGCTGTTTGTATTGTGCAAACACTTCAGGCGGAATGTTTCCTGTTGCAAACAGAAATGCTATCAGCGCTATATAGAATCCGAAGATTGCCAATTGGATGTAGCCGTGTCTTTTGAGGCTAGGGTCCTTTCTTGTTATGAGATATATTGCAATCACCAGTCCGATGAGACCTCCCAAAATGGAAAATACATAACCCAAAAGCACTAGAATCTTGCTGAATCTGCTGTCCTGTTTTATTGGTTCCTGGCCTGCGGAGGTTCTTTTGATGACGATTGGATTGAGATAGCTGTTGTCCTTGAGCTGGTTTTTGAAAAGAAGTGGTGTTCCGCATTTAACACAGAAGTCAGCTTCATCAGGGTTGTCGAATCCGCACAATGGGCAAACGGTCTCTGATTTGGGAATTTCGCTAAATTCATATCCGCATTTTATGCAAAATCCGTAAAGGTCATCGCTTGTTGAACCGCATTGTGGGCATCTTCTAAAAACCATACTATCACTTACAATATTATTAATAACATTAGGTTTATAAAGTTTTTTGATTATTCCACCATGGCGATTAATCTGTTAGAGGGACATTTCCAATAATTATATTATGATTGACTGAGATATAGTTAAATGACTGATAATCATGATTGAAAAGATAGAAATCACCCAACGCTTCAATTTCAAGCGCCTAAACAGGCATTATGAATGCTTTACAATTGATTTTTTAACCAACACCGGATACTATAAGATTTCCGAGAGGGGAAGCGGGGACAAGTTTCTCTTTGAAAGTCCGCTCTGCGATAATTCATGGATCGATATTCTGGTGGATTTGAGAAAAGGGATGACAAGCGAAATACGAACATTCGATTTTGAAAGTGCCGACAGGTTTCTGTGCGACTTTGAGAAGCTGGAGCTCTTCAAGGATTTTGAAAGCGAAAGGTTTTTGCTTTTCGAAAAGCTTGAGCTCATCTATTCCTGTGTTGTCATCATTTATTCCACCGACGGATATCAGGAATTCAGCTTCAAGAACAGCTTTCCCAAAAATTGGATCCGATTCGGTGAAATCCTTCATGATCTGGTCGGTTTTGATGTCCTGCACCTGAACTATCAAAGGCAGTTTGCAACCCCTCTCTATCACGACATTGAAAGGGATGGGGTTTACCTTGACGGAGAGAGGCTGGCCCTCAAAACAATTGAATTCGGCCATTACAGGACTTATCCCTATGATTTGCCACATCCTCGCCTGATTGTCAATTTCAATGATAGGGTTATTGACGGCTATATTGAAAGGGACATGACTTGTGATGATGAAAAGCTGATACTTGGCCTTTTGGAGAGCCATCACGTCTACTCATGGATATTTGCAGATTACCACAGGAAATCCAAGCAGCGCGACCCTGACGATTTGGAAGGCTATGACTGGTATCTGGAGATGGTGTTTGAAGGTGACGTCATTTGGCATCTTTTCGGATATAACGAATATCCCGACACATATGTTCATCTCGGCCGTGAAATTGAAGAGATTACCGGCATGGATTTGCTTGAGATTGAAACAATCTCTTCAGATGATATTGAATTATTTAATAGGTTCGCAGATGAAATTTTATCCTAAAATGCTATTTTTTCATTACTTATTTATATTATTAAAAATATAATTATTACTATTATATTAATTTAATTTTTATAAGGGATAACATGTCTGAAGTATCATCAAAAGAATTATATGAATTTAAAAAAGTCTTAAAGGAATTGGCAGAAAAGAAAGGCAGAGGTACTGAGCTTGTTTCCGTTTACATTCCACCTGATAAGCAATTGAGTGATGTTGGTAAGCACATGAGAGATGAGCTTGGCCAGAGTGCAAACATCAAGAGTAAACAAACAAGAAAAAACGTACAGTCTGCAATTGAAGTAATCTTACAAAGAATCCGTTTATACAAACAGCCGCCTGAACACGGTCTGGTTTTATTCGTTGGAATGATTCCTAAGGGAGGTCCGGGTACCGAGAAGATGGAAACTTACGTTTTGGAACCTCCTGAACCCGTTACAACATACTGGTACAAATGTAACAACGAATTCTTCCTGGAGCCTCTTGAATACATGATTGAGGAAAGGGACACCTATGGTGTTGCAGTGCTTGACAGAAGGGAAGCCACTATAGCCTCAATGAAAGGAAAAAAAATCAACATATTGACTCATATTACAAGTGGGGTTCCTGGAAAGCATAAGGCAGGGGGACAATCCCAGCGTAGGTTTGACCGTGTAATCGAGCAGGCGGCTCATGAGTTCTTAAAGCGTATTGGGGATCACATGAACGAGGACTTCCTGCCACTTAAGGACGATTTGAAAGGTATCATTCTTGGCGGTCCGGGATTCACTAAAAATGACTTTGCCGAAGGGGATTATCTTAACTATGAGCTCAAACAAAAGATATTGGCCATTGAGGACATTTCATATACCGGTGATTTCGGTATTCGTGAAGTCATCGCCAAATCAGCTGGTGTGTTAAGCGACTTGGATGTAATTCATGAAAAGGAGCTTGTCCAAAGGTTTTTAAAAGAATTGACAAAGGACAAGGGCCTTGCTTCCTATGGTGAAGCTGAAGTAAGAAATAACCTCACCATCGGTGCCGTCGATACATTGCTTCTATCCGAGGATTTGACTGCGATGCGCAAGAAATTTGTCTGTCCGAATTGCGGTTTTGAAAAGGAATTCACTGTCAAAACACAATCCGAAGCGGATAAGATTGAAGAGAGATGTCCAAATTGTAATGAACTTATAAAAGAAGAGGAATCAATTGATTTGGCCGATTACTTTGTTGAAAAGGCTGAAGAAATGAGTACAAGTGTTGAGTTCATCTCCACCGAGACCGATGAAGGAATGCAGCTCTTCAGGGCATTCGGTGGAATAGCCGCAATATTGAGATATCATATGGAATACTGATTTGGATAAGCTATCCAAATTCTTTTTTTATTTATAAAAATGGTTCAGTCCTTCTTCCTGGCGAATCTTATTGATCAGCTGGAAAAACAGGTGTCTGGACACTTCTATTTCATTGTTCAGCTCCACATATAGGCTGAACATTGTCTTGTTTTTTGATAAGTAGTTTTCTTTTAGGGCTTCATATTGACTTTTTGTAATCTTTTTTGAGGTCATGTTTTCACCATTTTTTTGATTTGTATATCAAATTTTAATTTTCACTGTTTATTGTAGATTGATTTGTAAATTATGATATATAAAGAGATATGCTTTTTTTATTTGTATATTATTTTGTTTAATATTTTTGAGTGTGTCGCTGTTTTTGTTCTATATTTCCGGTGTTGGCGATGCAAATTCTAAACACGGCAATTTACCTTCCGACTCGGAATCAAACCGTTGGCAACCAATTTCCGACTTTGTACATCAATTGATAATTTTCACTATACATTTTGGATTATTATCTAAAAAGAATTGTAAATGTTATTAAATATTTAATTAATTTATTGTATAATGTTTAGGATAACTATTAATTTTAATGAATAATATTCGGATATTCTATTAAATATTGAAAAATATTTAAATATAAGAAGTTTCAAATAATATATTATATTGTTAAATATGTTGCTGCAAGCCAGTAAAACAACTCACATTTAATGATATTATTAATCTAAATTTATTTTGGAGGAATATTTTTGTCATACGTAGATGAAGTAATAGAAACCATTATTGAACAAAACCCTTCAGAACCTGAATTCCACCAAGCTGTACGCGAAGTATTGGAATCCTTAAGGGTTGTAATTGAAGAAAACGAAGAAGAATACAGAAAAAATGCACTTCTTGAAAGATTGACCAATCCGGAAAGACAATTGAAATTCCGTGTCCCATGGATTGACGACAACGGACAGGTACAAGTAAACACCGGTTACAGGGTACAATTCAACAGTGCAATCGGACCTTACAAAGGCGGATTACGTTTCCACCCATCCGTAAACGTAGGTATCATCAAATTCTTAGGCTTCGAACAAATTTTCAAAAACTCCTTGACCGGACTTCCAATCGGCGGAGGAAAAGGTGGATCAGACTTTGATCCTAAAGGAAAATCCGACAGAGAAATCATGGCATTCTGCCAATCTTTCATGACCGAATTATGCAAATACATTGGTGCAGATACCGACGTTCCTGCTGGAGATATTGGAGTAGGCGGTCGCGAGATCGGATTCTTATTCGGACAATACAAAAGAATCAGAGGATTATACGAAGGAGTATTAACTGGTAAAGGATTATCATTCGGTGGTTCACTTGCAAGAACTGAAGCTACCGGATACGGATTATTATACTTCACTAACGCTATGTTAAAAGCAAACGACATCGATATTGCAGGAAAAACCATTGCAGTATCCGGTGCAGGTAACGTAGCAACCTATGCAATCGAAAAAGCTCAACAATTAGGCGGAAAACCTGTAACCTGTTCCGATTCAACCGGTTGGATTTACGACCCTGAAGGAATCGACGTTGCATTATTAAAAGAAGTAAAAGAAGTAAGAAGAGAAAGATTAACCGCATATGCAGAAGCAAGACCATCCGCTGAATACCATGAAGGAAAAGGCGTATGGACTGTTAAATGTGACATCGCTCTTCCATGTGCTACCCAAAACGAATTGCAATTAGAAGATGCAAAAACCTTGGTAGAAAACGGAGTATTGGCTGTTGCTGAAGGAGCAAACATGCCAACCACAATCGAAGCTACCGAATACTTACAAGAAAACGGAGTATTGTTCGCACCAGGTAAAGCATCCAACGCTGGTGGAGTAGCTACTTCCGCACTTGAAATGTCACAAAACTCAGAAAGGTTATCCTGGACCTTTGAAGAAGTTGACGGCAGACTCCAAACCATTATGGAAACAATCTTTGCAAATGTTGCAGATGCCGCTGCTGAATACGACATGGACAAAAACTATGTTGCAGGAGCAAACATCGCAGGATTCAAGAAAGTTGTTGACGCTATGAACGCACAAGGAATCGTATAGATTTCCTTGTTTATTTTTTCTTTTTTTAGCATAATATTTGGTTATATAATTATCAAATGATTTTAAACTTTTTAATATTATTTTAACTTGTTAAACTTTATTTTTTCTTGTTTTAACTGTTTTAATTTGAGTTTTCTTGTTTTCATCGTAGGGTGGCATCAGGGGGGTTATTGTGCTTGAAAAGGAGTATGGTAAATTTCATCAAATTGAACCAAATGCATAAAATTGATTTTATACTGCATAATTGCTTTTAAAAAACCATTTATTATGTTAATTTCTATTTAATTTAAAAATAAAGTGTTATTTAATCTTTAAACTAAAATTAATGTCATGAAGATTAAAAATAGGATTCTATGTTTGATAGTCATAATGACTGCTTTGGTAAATATGGGTGTTGATTTCAAAGATTATGAAAAACTGAAAATTAATGATGTCGCTTCAATCAAAGCATCGGATATGCCTTGTGAATTTGGTGAAGGCGCATTTAAAACAGTCGATGAGTTCATTAAAAAGACACATTATCTTGATTGTGAATGGGTTATTCACTTTGATTATATTACTGGTGAAATTCTCAAATGCAAAAAAGGCGGAAAAGATAATGTGGCTTTAAATTTTGAAGATAGTGAATTTGACGGACATCATGTTGCTTCAATTCATAATCATCCCCTGGATGTTTATTCTCCTCCCTCCGGAAATAATTTTGGTATTCTATTGAGAAGTTTTGAAGATTTTGAACTGATTGCGGGATTTGATTGTCTGTGGATTCTAAAAGCTGTTGATGTGGATATGAAATTAAATATGGAGTTAAAATTATATGCTGATTTGCTACTAGACTCTTGTCAGGATTATTGTAAGAAAAAATACGGTAATTGTGAAAAAGCATATGATGTCTGTGATATTATGTATGGTGTGTTGTTGTCAAATTATATAAATGATAAAAATATAAATCATATACAATTAATTAAAAAGGAGTATAAACCATGACTATTAATACAAACGAAAATATTGCCCTTTTTTCATGTAGAAAAAAACCGAGAACTCCTGAAGAACTCAGAATAATAGATGAACGCATTGCAGATCCATATACATTATCTGGAATTGATAGGTTACGAGCATTTCATCAAATGATGGGTTTGGAATTCGATGAAAACATTTTTGAAAAAATCATTGCTGAATATTCATTGGATGATTGATTTTTAAAAGTAGGGTGGTATCACCCGTTTCTCGCACAAGGAATCGTATAGATTTCATTGTTTATTTTTTCTTTTTTTAGTTAATTGAGTCTTATTTAATATATTAGATATTTTTAAATTTATAAATTTAAAATTAACTTGTTTTTATTTGAGTTAATTGTTTTAAACTATTTTCATTGATTTAATTTTTTAATTTTTTGTAGAATGGTTTTGGTAGGTTCATCGTGCTTTGAAAAGAAGTATGGTAAATTTTCATCAAATTGAACTAAATGCATTAAATTGATTTCATACTGCAAAATTTCTTTTAGAAAATCATTTATTAAGTTAATTTCTATTTAATTTAAAAATAAAGTGTTATTTAATCTTTAAACTAAAATTAATGTCATGAAGATTAAAAATATAGTTCTATGTTTGATAGTCATAATGACTGCTTTGGTAAATATGGGTGTTGATTTCAAAGATTATGAAAAACTGAAAATTAATAATGTCGCTTCAATCAAAGCATCGGATTTGCCTTTTGAATTTGGTGAAGGTGCATTTAAAACTGTCGATGAGTTCATTAAAAAGACGCATTATCTTGATTGCGAATGGGTTATCCACTTTGATTATGTTACTGGTGGAATTCTTAAATGCAAAAAAGGCGGAACGGATAATGTGTCTGTAACTTTTGAAGAGGGCGAATTTGACAGACATAGTGTTGCTTTAATTCATAATCATCCGAAAAATGTTTTGTCTCCTCCATCAGGATTAAATTTCAGTATTTTAACACGGGATTTTGAAGATTATGAATTGATTGCAGGATTTGAGTATTTTTGGATTTTAAAAGCAAAAGGAGTACACGAAAATTTAGTTGCTCAAATGAATATTGCTTCAGATACATTCTTTGTTTCATCATTTGAGAGGTGTTGTTCCCAGTACAATGATGTGAAAATAATTAACAGGATGCATGATATTCGCTATGGGAATCAGTTATCAAAATATATAAATGATAAAAATATAAATGATATACAATTGATAAGAAAGGAGTATGCTGTTATGGATAATTCTTCAACTGTCCTTTTTCATTGCCGAAAACATATAACTGACCCTGAAGCAATAAGGCTAGCCCGTGAAAGAGAAGATGATCCGAATATATTGTCTGGAAAAGATAGAGTTTATGCTTTTTATCAAATGATGGGCATGGAAATAGATTATGATGAAATTTTTGAAGAGTAAACTTGTTTAGTTCACTGTTGAATTTGATGAAATTTGGGTTGTGGGGTGGTATCATCTGTTTCCCGCACAAGGTATTGTTTAGATTTCCTTGTTTATTTTTTCTTTTTTTAGATTATTTAAGTTTTATTTAGTTTATAACTTATTTTTTAGCACATTAATTTAAAATTAACTTAAATTTATTGGATTAATTTTTTTAGTGTGTGTTTTTGTGCAAATTCACACTTCCAAAAACTTCATTGTTTTTCAGTTTGTATTATAATATGTTATGGGGCATTATTTAATATGTGTATCTTTTAGAAATCATTAATAGTAAATTTTTATAATAGTGCTTTATATAAAAAGCATTATCTATAAAAAAATTTAATAATGCTTTGTATAGGAAGCATTAAATATCATGTTTGATATAAAGTTGTATAGGTGTGTTGCAATGATTAAAAGAGAATTGTATCTGGACAAAATTCGCAATCTTTTCGGAACTGATTTCATTAAGGTTATTGTAGGACTTAGAAGATGTGGAAAAACCTCTTTAATGAAAAGCATTATTGAAGAGCTTCAAGATCAGGGTGTCAAAAAGGAAAATATCATTTATATTTCCTTCGAACAGGTTCAATATAAAAACATTTTCACTCAAGAGCAATTGGATGCATTGGTATTGAGTTTAGTAAAAGACCTTGAAGGCAGGATATATCTTCTTTTTGATGAGATACAGCAGGTTGAATCCTGGGAAAAATGCATAAACTCATACAGGGTGTCATTTGATTGTGATATTTATATTACAGGGTCCAATTCAAAATTGCTTTCAAATGAACTTGCAACTCTTCTTTCAGGCAGATACATTAAAATCAATTTATATCCATTTTCATTTAAGGAGGTTTTGCAATATAAAAAAGAGATTGATGATGTTGAGTTAACCAAAGATATTATTGAAGAATATTTTAAAGAATATCTTTTGTTTGGGGGGATGCCGGGCCTACTCCCAATTGCTGATGAAAGCGCTAAGGCCAATGCCCTTCAGGACATCTATGATTCAATCATTGTACATGATATCCTTTCTAGATACACAATCAATGAAATTGATTTGTTCAAGCGATTTTCACATTATCTTATGAATTCGACCGGCCAAACATTTTCAAAGACCAGCATAACCAATTATTTGAAAAGCGAAAACAAAAGGACAACACGCAACACGATTTCCAATTTCACAAACTATCTTGAAGACTCCCTATTCTGCAAAAAGGTCAGACGTCAAGATATTATTGGTAAAAAGATATTAAAAACAGAGGAAAAATATTATTTAACAGATCAGGGATTCCATCATGCTCTTGTGGACAATAACAACAACTGGTTGGGAAGAATTCTTGAAAATGTCGTTTACAATGAACTGATTCGAAGAGACTATTCCGTAAAAATCGGTAAGATATACGACAGGGAAATAGACTTTGTCTGTGAAAAACAGGCCAAGAAAGTATATGTTCAAGTGGCATATCTTTTATCTGATTCGGAGATTGTAGATAGAGAGTTTTCCCCATTACTTTTAGTTCCAGATAAATATGATGCTTATGTTTTAAGTATGGATGAATTTGACATGTCCCAGGATGGAATTAAACATAAAAACATTATAGATTTCTTATTGGATGATGAAATTTAGGATGTAGGGAGGTATCGTCAATTCCTGACAGGGAATCGTTTAGATTCATTGTTCATATTTTACATTCAAAAATTGCTTTTACAGTATTAAATTGTTATAAGTTCATTAAATTGCTTTTGTTTATACCAAAAAGTATATTTAATTTCTAGTTTAATATATTACTCGATGAATTATCTTCATTTCATTATTAGGTAATTTTTACCAGATATCGTGGAAAATTATATATAGTATACTGAGTATACTATATATTGGTGGAAATAATATGATGACAAAAACTATTAAAATTTCTGAAAAAACCCATAAATCATTATCTGAGCTTGCATCCAAAAATGAAACATTTAATGATGTTATAGATTTCTTAATTAACTATTATTATGAAAATGAAGAATTTTCTGATGAACAAGCGGAAGTTTACAACAAGGATATTGAAAATTTCGAAAATGACAATCTGGAAAATGTATCTGAAGTCACATTAAAAGACTTGGAGAAAAGAATATCAAAATTAGAAAATGAGCTAAAAATTGACTTATAAATTATTTGAACATGATCGAGTTAAGAAATTCTTCAAAAAACATAAGAAAGACAAAAAGCTACTGTTAAGGATAACTAAAAAGTATTGTGATATATTAAATAATCCCTACAATGCTGAATTCATTGAGCTAAGCAGTGCTAAATGTCCAAAATGTCAAAGAGCCCGTGTTGGAAGTTATAGGATAATTTTTTTTGTCTCTGAAAAGAATAATCGGATTGAGATAATTGATATTATTAAACGTAAAAATGATTATAGGTTGTTTTGAGCATGAGGGATTATAATTAGGTTAAATGGTGTAGGGGAATGTATTTCGATGAATTAAGTGATGACGAAGCAGATTACTATAATGAAAGAATTAGGCGTTTTGAAAATGGGGATTATGCCGGCACCAGAAAAGTTGATTTAAATGTTGTCGGAAAAAATCTTTCAAAGTAGGAGGGGTACCTGATTCTCATAGGATCGTTTAGATTTCTATTTTTTTTAAATTAATTTAATTTTTGAATAAAGTTTTGTAAAATTAACATTACATTAAACAGTTTTTAATCTTTCAAAAAAACTTATAAAAGAATTTTTATCTTAATAATGCAAGAATACCACGACTTTTACAGAAGTCATGGTATTCTTGCATTATTAAGATAAATTCTTTTTTTCCATAGTCTTGAAGATTATTTTATGCTTTTGAAGACTTCAAACGCTGATCTTAGAAGTATCAGTACAGGATATATTTCAAGCCTTCCTGTCCACATGTCAATCATGCTGACTATTTTTAGTATAGGACTTATTGTATGGGTTATTATTCCCAGTTCCAGACCGTTGTTTCCCTGAAGTGACATGGCCGTAAACAGGCTTTTGAATGGGTCATATCCGAAAAGGCAGAACAGCGCCCATGTAATCAGTATGAATATCATGTATAGGGAGATGAAGTTTCCCGCCTGTCCGACTGCCTGGTCCTTGACTGCATTTCCGTTCAGTTTCACCGGCGGCACCTTTTCGTAGGGAGATATGATTTCCCTGACGTTGCGTCGTATTCCCTTCAGAAATATTATTGTACGGTTAAGCTTTATCGCACCTACTGTGGAACCGTTTGAACCGCCTATAAGCATCATGCACATCAGGCATATTATCACGAATGAAGGCCATCCTGCCATCGTTTCCACAGATGTCACGCTCGCTCCGGTGGTTGTTATGGTGGATGTTATGGTGAATACCAGCTCCATTGGAATGATGTTGGATAAAAAGTAGAGCATCAGGCTGACAATTGCTATTGTGCTTAGAAGTATTCGAAACTGTGAATCCCTAATCAGTGATTTTCCTTTTGTTTTTTTCACGGAATAGATTGCCATAAAGCTTGTTGCTCCAAGTATCATTATGATGATTGAAATTAGGTATATCATGTCATTTTGATAATATCCGATGTTTGCATTTTTAACTGCCATTCCTCCTGTTGAAATCAGGCAGAACGTATTGCAGAATGCATCAAAAACAGGCATTCCCGCAATCACAAGCAATATTATTCCAATTGCAGTAAGAATTGAGTAGATTTTCAGGATCTCTTGGATTGTTCTTTTGGTACTTGGCTTTAACCTGTCGTCACGTGCTTCGGATTCGTAAAGTTTTGAGGATACTGCGCTGTTTTTTGAAACGAATCTAAGCACAATGACGATAACTCCCAATCCTCCGACCCACTGTTCAAGGGCCCTGAAAAACAGTATGCTGTGTGGCAGTATTTCAATGTTTGCGATTATTGTTATTCCGGTTCCGGTCAATGCGGATACGCTTTCAAAGATTCCGTCGATAAGGGGGATGTTTGTTGAAAGTGAAATGACAAGCCCTCCTATGATGCCTGCCCAGAACCATGCAAATGATGAAATCATCATCCCGTGTTTCAGCCTTATCCTTTTTGTGGTATCCTCGAAGTATCGCATGAAAAAATAGCCCAATCCAATTGAAATTGCTGCTGGAAGTACGAAACTGACTATGTCGAGCTCTAAATATATTACATCGACGATTAGTGGAATCAGACACATTATTCCGATTCCGATCATGAGTATTCCTGAGTTTTTAGCAACGATTTTCAAATCGGTTTTGGTGATATGTTTCATTAATTTAATAGTTAGATTAATCAGTATATAACTTTATGTCATGTCTGTTAGGTTTGGTTTTTACCAGATTTTCGGACATCAGAAACAGTCAAAATACTTTAAAAAACGATTGATTATTTTAATGGTATGGTACATAACTTGTAGAATTTTAATGTCTTTATTCATTAATGGCAAGTGACATTGTTAAACATTAATTAATGATTTTGTTGCAGATATATGTAAATTATATTTAATGCATTTTTGTATAAAAAAATAGGTTGTGTTCCCAAAATATTTATGTCATATTCTGGGAATAATTTTTAAATTTGATACTATCAGTCATCTTCGTCTGTTTCCACTTCTTTTCCGTTTTCATCATATACCGGAAGTATTTCGTTCCCGTTTTCATCATATGATGGCAGGTAGTCATCTGAACTGGATGATGATGAACTGGAACTTGATGAACTTGAAGATGATGAGCTTGAACTTGACGGAGTGTAGTAGCTAGTTGAGGACTGTGACTGTGAAGTTTCAATGTCCTGAATGGTTGCCACATCCAATGTGGAGTTGTCGATGGTGTCCCTGACAACGCTTCCGCTTACGGTCACCTGTTTTGACACGCCGCTTGCAGTGTAGTTTGAATCCCCATCAAATTTAACGTCCAACGTATAGTTTCCAGGACTGATGTCACTGAGTTGGGCCATCGCAACGCCTGTTGCATGGGTCTTGACATCCTTCTTGTAGACCACTGTGCCGTTTTTGTCTGTAAGCTGAACGTGCACTGTCCTTTCGCTTAGGGATGTCTTTTGATTGTCGGTAAGCTTGATGTAGATTGTACTGTTTGATCCGAAATCCCCCTTGTTTAGGATTTGGATGTTGGTATCATGACTGCCGCTTGCCGGCGTGAATATGAAACTTATTATGAAAGCCGCAACAATGATGATTACTCCTGCGATTATTATTTCTTGAAATTCCATCTTATCCCCTCTTGGTATAATATCTTTTATCAATCTTATATATAAACATTCATTTTACAAATTCGTCGAGTTTGTCCTTGTATGTCCCTTTTTTGACTTCCTTTGTCGTGAGCGCCAGGGTCTTTTGCGGGGTTTTTGCGTAGTCTTCGAGCTGTTTGAATGTTGAATCGAAACCGCTTGAGCCTGCGGTTGCAAAGAATCTCACTTCCCTGAATTTTCCTTCGTTGTTTTTAATGTAGGATATGAGTGGATTTGAGGACTTTCCGGCCCACACAGGAGTTCCCAGATAGACGACGTCGTAGTCTGCAGGGTCGTGCTTTTGTTCGCCGGTTTCAACGATCTTTTCGCTTATGGCATGCTTTCCTGCCCTTGCATAGCCTATCTTTCCGGTGTACTTTTCGGTTGTGGTGATTTCCTCAATGTCTGCACCTAAGGTTTCCGCTATATTTTCTGCCAACTTTCTTGTTATGTCTGTTCTTGAATAGTAAGCTATTAATGATTTCATGTTATCGCCTTTAACTTCACTGACTGTTAGAATTAACATTGTAGTGAAAGCTATTTAAACCTTGTTGATAATTCGCTGTTTCATGGTTTGTGGATATTCTTTTTAATGAGGAGGTACAAACTATGAGTAGGTGTTTTAATGGCGAATTTTGATTCAGTTGAAAGTGCCCGCGAATTTTTCTACAAGGACCTGTTTGCGGTAAATACGGGAATTACATTGGATGAACTTACAGATACGGAAGCGGTTTGCTCCCTGGAGCTTAACGATACTCACAGAAATGCCTATGGCGGCGTTATGGGCGGGGTGATATTCACACTTGCGGATTTTGCCTTTGCCGTGTTGTCCAACCAGATTCATCAGCTCACTGTCGCACAGCAGGTAAGCATCAACTACCTTTCAGCTCCTAAAGGCGACAGGCTGATTGCCCGTGCGACATGCAGAAAGGACGGTCGGACCTCATCCATTGTCATTGTCAACGTTGAGGATGATTTGGGCCGTGACGTTGCCCAGTTCGTTGGAACAGGGTTTAAATTATAACTCTTTTTTTATTTTTGTTTTGCATTTTCCTTTGAAAATTGTATTTTGAGTAATATATTTTTCACGAACCATTTAATTTATATTGTAGGAAAAAGTAATATTAATACGACTAAATTAACAAGTCGTGAAAAATGGGATTCGAAGTTGCACTGCCGTAGCTTCGGATTTTTTAATAGGCGACTGATTGTTGCGAATGTCAACATTTTCTTTTTTTAAAACTCACTTTTCAATTCTTTTTTGGATTTCTTTTTGACTATAAGATTTACTTTACCTTGTAATATTGATGTGGGCTTGAAATATTGTATGAGGGTGTAAAATTGCTCTTGAATGCAACATTAACCTTATATTTTAGTTGATTGAAACATTTTATATGGACTGATTTGAATTGATTGGTTATCTGAATATATTAAGCTATTGGGGGAATTTGTTGAAACAGGCAATGACTGCAAGGGATTTTCAAAATCAACTATTGATTGAGCAAGGTAGGTTTGAGATGGCTCTTGAAATTAAGAGGGTCATGGGTATTGAGAAGGCCATTGCTATAAGTGGTTTTTCAAAAGAGGAATTGGAAAGTGAAAAATTGAACGGAAGATAATTTTTAGTATGTAATCTTCACCGATAATCTGAACAGAATATTTATTCTAGAATTGCATTAATCAGCTCACATGCCTTGGCACCGTCTTTCCAGTCGACAATCAGAACGATTGCGGTTTGTGATGAGTTGATTTCAATGATTTTCATGCTGTTCTTTCTCAGCTGTTCGGTTATTGCGGCGATTATTCCAGGCTTTTCGACGATGTCGAGATTGACGATTGTGATTAATGCAACGTCCTTTCCAAGTGACAGTGAGTTGAACGCTTCGCTTTTAAGGACAAAGTCATGCAGGGTGTGGTATGCCCTTTGTGAGTCTGTCTTGTCGACAAACACTGTAATTGAATTGTCCCCGACGGTCAGCTTGTAGATGTTTAAATTGTTTTCGGCCATGTAGTTTGTAAGCTCGCTTAAAAGTCCTGCCTTTGACAGGAGCAAATCTCCGACTATGGCGATTATGGATAATGGATCTGGATATAGTGATGCTGTCTTTATCAAATCCTCCTCAAACGGCCCGATGATTTCGGTACCGGCTGCTTCAAGGTCATTGTGTGAGCAGTTTATGACTTTCGCCTTGAGTTCGGGGGTTTTATATTTCAGTGCATGCGGATGGATGAGCCTCACTCCCTTGGTTGAGAGGTTTCTAAGCTCCTCAACTGAAATCTCTTTTAGGAGTTTGGCTTTTTCAATCTGTGTCGGGTCACTTGACATTATCCCGTCGACGTCGCTGATTATTATGATTTCATCAGCATCAAGGCAGTCTGCAATAATAAATGCGGTGATGTCGCTTCCTCCACGTCCGAGTGTGGTCACCTCGTCGTTTTTGCCCTTTCCCAGAAATCCGCAGATGACCGGAACGATTCCCTGGTTTAGAAGGATTTTAAGGGTGTTTATCTTATGCTCGCTTTCTTCAAGGTCAATTTTGGCTTCAAGGAAGTTTGAATCGGTTATGATCGGCCACAAATCGCTGTACGGGTCAATCACTTCTGCCTTGACTCCTTCGGCTTCGATGGCTGATTTCAAAAGTCTTGCACTTGTCCTCTCGCCCATCGCCATGATTTCGGCCTTTTGGGAGGCTGTTAAAAATGATCCAACTGCCTCATCCGAGAGCTTTATCAGCTCATCGGTGGTGTTGCTTGTAGCGGATGCAATAACCACGACTTTTGTACCTTTCATGTATTCCTTGACTACTGATTTGGCTGCATCCCTAATTTTTGAGCCATCCTTAAGTGCATTTCCATCAAACTTCGCTACTATCAAATCCATCAAATTCACCTATTGGATTAATATTTGTTTTTGGATTTTAAAAAAGTTTTTGTGGCATTTTCATATTCATAATCGTGACATGATTTTTTCAAAATAATTATTGTTCTTACTCTGTAAAATTGCTTTAACTTCACAAAATTGCTTTAATTTGTAACTGGGCAATTTATATGCTATTAAAAATAATATGATTGGTGTAGGATGTGATATATCTATGGATGACGAAAAAATGAGTCTAATCTCAACAGTCATAATGTTAACCACAGCATTAATTCAACTGCTGAGATCTATATTATGGGATTAATTTCCCATAATACTTACTCATTATTTCTTTAATCCAATAGTATATAATACTTCCTATACTCATATTTGGGAGAGTGAATGTATGATTCAGTTAAAAACAGTTTTGACAATAATTCAGATAATATTATGCGCAGTTATTATTCTATTGGGCATCAAAATCAGGGATAAAATCAATATACTCATCGGCGTATGCATGATGATAATATCAATCACAGGTTAAGGTTAATCCTTAAACACGATAAGCTTTGAAAGCAGGTAGTTAAGGATTGTAATGATTATCTCAACTGCGATTTTTGAAAATGTGTTTCCAAGGGTCATGATATTGATAAATAACTGCTGATTTGGCCGCATCACTAATTCTTGCGCCATTCTTAAGTGCATTTCCATCAAATTTCGCTACTATCAAATCCATCAAGTTCACCTATTGGATTAATGTTGGTTTTGGATTTTAAAAAAGTTTTAGTGGTCTTTTCAAGTTAGTCAATTTTCATGTTTTTAACAATATTGTCAAGTGATTATTATAGTGATTTAACTCAATAAAATTTATTTATTTTATTTAATTCATATTTTTTAGTTTTTATATAATTAAATAAATAATTATATTTACTTATTTTTATTAATTATATTTTAATATTTTTTATTTATTGTAATATTGTAATTTAATCTTTTATATTTATATTTCAATAAAATAATTCTTTTAAATTCATTTTTATTTGGATTTATTTGATAAAAATCTAAATTTATTTTTAATTTGTCAAGTTCTCAGCAAAAATTTATATAGTTTTACATGACATAATATGGTATATCTGATTATGATTTGTAGTAGGTGATAACATGGATTCAAAAGGTGGAAGGCTAAAGCAACTTAGGAGGCAGAACAATTATACTCAAAAGCAAGTAGCGGATTTTTTGGAAATTGATCCAAGTTATTTGTCTAAAATTGAAAATGGGGAACGTAAACTAAATGATGTGGCATTTGACAAACTATGTTTGCTGTATGACTGTTCCAGCGATTATATTCTAGGTGAATGTGATGATTACGAAACTCCAAAATTGGCTTTCAGGTCACAAGAAGCGGATTTATATGCAATTGCAAAGATGAATCAGGTCATGGGGCATCTGAAAGTCTTAAAGGAACTTGAGGAGGAAAATAATGGTTAGTTCAGAAATTATATTCAAGGCCGAAACCATAAGGAGGTCCTGGGGCATTGATAATGTCAGTCCAATAAACATTCTATCGGCCGTTTTGGATAATGTTGACAATTTGACAATATTGTGGTTTCCAATGCTTGATGATGTAAGCGGGTGCTGCGCTAAAACCGATGAGTATAAACTCATTTGCATTAATTCAAGGCATTCAAAAGGAAGACAGAATTTTACAATCGCCCATGAACTGTACCATTTGCTTTTTGAAGATGATATTAATTCTTTCATATGCAATTTCAATTCTGATGATGAAAGTGAAATAAATGCCGATAAATTCGCATCCTCATTATTGATGCCGGACATTGCCTTATTTGAGTTTATCAATAAACACGGCATAAAAAAATGGTCTTTGAGTGATGTAATTAAATGTGAACAGTATTTTCAAATCAGCCACATTGCAATGTTATGCAAACTCAGGCGTGAGGATATGATATCCTATGATGATTTCAAGGCATTTAAAACCAGCGTCAAGAAAAACGCATTGCAATTGGGATATGATTTAAGTTTATATGAACCTACACGCCAATATTACTCATTGGGAGAAATAATCCCTTTATCTAAAAAGCTCTATGATGAAAAAAGAATCACAGGAGGTAAATTTGACGAAATCCTATTGGACGTCTTTAGGGAGGATTTGGTGTACAACACATTTGAGGAGGATGATATGATTGTATGATGAAAGAGTGTTTTATGATGCCGATTGCTTGGTTTGCTTTTTAGTCGTCGGGCAATGTGAAATTCTGCAAAAACTCTTTTCAAAAATGATAATTCCTGCCGTGGTGGAAAATGAGATTTTAGGGCTTCGGTTCAATCCGAAAATTCAATATAATTACAATAAATTGAAAAAAATGGGATTTGTTGAAGTTAGGGCAATGGTGGATGGTTCAAAAGAGCATGGCAGGTATTTAAAACTCAAAAAGAAGTATAAATTTATGGGTAAGGGTGAAGCGGCAGTTATTGCACTTGCCTGTGAAAAGGGAGGGATTATTGCAAGCAATAATCTTTTGGATGTTCGGGGCATTGTTGAAGACTATGGCCTAAATCTTATCACTACTTCATTCATTCTTGCAAAGGCATATGAGGAAGATGTTAAAACAAGAGCCGAATTGGATAATATCTGGAAAGACATGCTTCGTGAAGGTAGAAAACGCTCACTTGCAAATGCAAGGTCGTTTACAGAATATTATGAAGGCGAATATAAAACTGATAGTTTTTACATGAAAATTTAGTGTTTTAATCAATTAAAACAATAGAACATTTCAGAACACAATCTATCTATGATTACAATATCCATCACATAATGTTAATCCTTAAACACGATAAGCTTTGAAAGCAGATAGTTAAGGATTGTAATGATGATCTCAACTGCAATTTTGGAAAATGTGTTTCCAAGGGTCAGGATATCGACAAAGAGATACAAAAGTGCGGTGTCAAGCACTCCTGAAAATATCCTTCCGCTGAAAAAGAGAACCATCTCCTTTAGGATATTCGGGCTTTTTGACTCGAACACCCAGATTCTGTTGGTTACGTATGCAAACAAAACTGACAGAAACCATGCTATGATGTTTGAGATGATGTAGTTGACGCCGATGTATTCGAGGGCGAAATAAACGACAACATTTACTATTGTTGTCAGTGTGCCGAAAACCACATACCAAAAGAGTTCCTTGTCCAGCCTCATCTAATCACTGTCTTTGATGTTTGTTTCCTTAACGATGAAAATAGGTCTGTTTTTGGTTTCAAAATAAGTTTTTTCCAAGTATTTGCCTAATGTTCCAATGAAAAGCAGCTGGAGTCCTCCCAAAAGAAGGATTGCACACATTGTTGTTGCAAAACCCTGGACAGGGTCTGAGTAAAGCAGGTATTTTGCGATTATGAATATCATATAACCGAATGCGACTATTGAGACGATTGTACCTATGATTATTGCGAGGGTAAGCGGCATTGTTGAGAATGCGACTATGCCTTCTATTGAGTATGCAATAAGGCCCAAAAATGACCATGTGGTCTCGCCGGCGGCCCTTTCAACGTTTTCATACTCGATCCATTTGGTTTCAAATCCTACCCACTGAAAGAGGCCCTTTGTGAAGCGGTTGTATTCCTCCAACTGCAGTATTGCGTCGACCACCTGTCTTGTCATTACCCTGTAGTCGGTTCCGCCCTCCACAATCTCTATTTTTGAGATTCTGTTGAAGAATCTGTAGTATCTGTGTGAAAAAAACGATTTTATTTTCGGTTCGCCCTTTCTTGTAATTCGCCTTGCGGCCGCAACGTCGTAGTTTTCTTCTTCTATTGCGCTAATCATTTGAGGCAGCATGCTTGGCGGGTGCTGGAGGTCTGCATCCATAAGGCAAACCATGTCTCCCTTTGCGTAATTGAGTCCCGCATAGATTGCGGCTTCCTTTCCGAAATTCCTTGAAAACGAGATGTAATTGACGTTGGCGTTTTCATCGGCCAAATCTTTTATTTTTTTAAGGGTATCATCTGCTGACCCGTCATTTATGAAAATGACTTCAAAGCTTCGGTCTTTTAATACTTTTTGGATTTCCCTTAAAAAAATTTCCACAGATTCCTCTTCGTTATAACACGGAACAACAATGCTCAATAAATCCATGATATCATATTTATTTGAAATATTATAAATAATTTCCAATCTGCAAGATAATTTTATTAGTTATTAGAAATATAGTAATTTTAGATATTCGGTGGGAAAAATGATATTGCTTAGCTTTGACATTGAGGAGTTTGACGGGCCCCGCGAGCATGGTGTTGACTATTCTCTTGAGGAGGGCATGAAGGTGTCTGTTGAAGGTACTCATATAATTTTGGATGTTTTAAGGGCCAATGATGTTCGGGCTACTTTTTTTTGCACAGCCAATTTTGCCGAAAGGGCTCCCGAGGTTATGGGTCGGATAATTTCAGAAGGCCATGAGGTAGCATGCCACGGTGTCGATCATTTCTCTCCTAAGGAAACGGACTTTGAAGTTTCAAAGGAGATTGTTGAAAGGGTTTGTGATTTGACCGTCACAGGCTACAGGCAGCCTAGAATGTTTCCGGTTCTTGATTCTGAGATTAAGCGCGTTGGGTACAGGTACAATTCCTCCTTGAATCCCGCTTTCATTCCGGGCCGCTACATGAACCTTGACACTCCTCGCACATGGTTTGTGAAGGACGGCGTGATGCAGATTCCCGCTTCGGTGACTCCCTTGGTGAGGTTTCCCTTGTTTTGGCTGTCATTGCATAACCTGCCGGAATTTGTGTATCACCGGTTGGTTCGCCGTGTTCTTAAGTATGATGGCTATTTCGTGACATATTTCCACCCGTGGGAGTTTTATGAGCTTAAGGAGCATCCCGAGTTCAGGATGCCGTTTATAATCAAAAACCACAGCGGACGTGAAATGGCTGCGAGGTTGGACAGGCTTGTTAAAATGCTTAAAAAACACGATCATGAGTTCATAACATATGATGAATTTGTAGATATTCACAGTGAGGATTAGATTTTTTTTAAGGGATTTGGGGAAATGACAATGGACGTTTCAGTTAAAAGATATGTCGGGAAATACTATCCGTTTTTACTGTTTTTTGCCCTGATGCTTTTGATGCATCTTGTGATGGGAGTCAATGGGGATGACATCCGCTATGCGAAGGTCCTCTCAAACCAGACGCTGGTTGACTATATAACCTATAGATACTACAACTGGTCAAGCAGGGTGCTGATTGAAAGTGTTCTGATTGTCCTGGTTCGCCAAAACATGATTTTATGGGAAATCATCGATTGTATTCTCTATACCGTTGCGGTCTATTATGTGATAAAGGTTTTCAACCGCAAGAATTCCATTCACATTGCTCTTTTGGGAGTTTTGCTATTTTTGATGTATCCTTTCCATGAAATGGCAACCGCCGGATGGATTGCAACAACCCTGAATTACCTTTGGCCGTTTTCCTTTGCAATGATTTCCGCAATTCCTCTAATTAATTTATTGTATGGTAAACGGACTTCTCTTTGGGTTTATGTCGTTTCGGCATTGGCATTGGTTTATGCCGTTCAGCAGGAACAGTGCTGTGCCCTGATTTTCGGACTGAATCTTGTTTATCTGGTGAAATGTTACATTAAAAAAGAGGAATTGAATCGGTACAACATATTTGTCATTTTGGTTTCATTTGCGTCATTGGTTTTCATTTTCACATGTCCCGGCAATTCCATACGCTTTGCAGAGGAATTGAGCTACTGGTATCCTCAATATGCAAGTTATGGTATTTTTGAAAAGATCTATTTGGGTTTCATCCCGACATTCGCACTGCTTTTGGAGGAGAAAATAATATTTCCTCTGTTTTACCTGATTTTGACCGTATTGGCGTTATTGAAGGTTGAAAATAAGTATTGGAAATCCTTTTTGAAGTTGAATATTGTCTTTATTTTGTTTTTGGTTGTCTTTAAGACATGCCTTGACGTTTCAACCTTGGGTTCCGCTTTGGATTCGGCTATGGTTTCCCGTCTTGCAGCTCCCTTTGGTATGGTTGTTGATTTGATTTGGCCTTTAAAGGAAGCTCTTTTGGTGATGGGATATGAAACGGTTCCTGCCATCAACGTTTTGACAATGCTGATTGCAATTTATCTTTTGGCTTCAAGCTGCCTGATGCTTGTCAGGGTGTTTGATGGCTATGACTATTTGATTCTGTTCTTGGCCGGTTTTATGTCTAAATTTGTGACTGGCTTTTCACCGACAGTGTTTGCCTCAGGTCCGAGGACGCTCGTGTTTTTCTATTTTCTCTTGATTGCGATAACCTTGAAGATGATTGTAAATATCTTTGATGAGGGTTGCATTAGCGCCAAATGGGATAGGAGAATGACTTTGTCTTTTATTGTCTTGGCTGGTGTTAATTATTTGTTGGTGTTTGGAATAGTTTTCATAAAGTATGGTCTTTTTGGTTAGTCTTTAAATAATATTTTCATTAAATATAATATCATGTATGAAAAAAGGGACTTGTTAGGATTATTATTTTTTGGAGTAGGAATTATAACTTTATTTTTCATGTTCATTTCTCCTTTAACCAATGCATTCATTCATGTTGATGAGTATTGGACCTATACGTTGGTCAACCTTCCGATTAGGAATGCCTTGACTGTAATAGTTCACGATGTTCACCCTCCATTGTATTATGGGATATTGTTTTTATTCACTCCATTCGGTTTGGATAATCTTTATCTTTTAAAGGTGCTTTCAATAGTTCCATATATTCTTATAATGGTGGTTTCAGCCACAAAAATCCGTGAGGATTATGGTTTGCTGACTGCAGGTTTGTTTGTCTTTTGTTTAGGAGTAATGAGTGACTTTTTCGTTGAGTTTTTAACAATAAGAATGTATTCATGGGGACTGTTCTTTGTCTTGATGGCATTCATCTATTATAATGAGGTCGTGACACATTGGGACAAGAGATCTTGGGTGCTTTTGACTCTGTTTACTCTGTTGTCTGCTTATACTCAATACTTCTTCGGAATTACCTGTGCATTGATGTATCTGTTGATATTATATGAAATTTTAACCAAGCACAGGGATAAGTTGAGTCAGTTTAAAAAATCCCTCATAGCGGTAATCGTTTTGTATGCTCCTTGGGGAATCGTTTTTGTCTATCAGATTCTAAAGGAAACTGCCGGGACTCATGAAGGTTTCCAATTGGCTGATATTCTCCATTACCTTGTATGTTTTGCAATTAAAAGTGAGGATTTCAGGCCTCAGATGATTGCATATAAATTGATTGCATTTGCATTTTTGATTTTTATCTTGGTATTGATTTACAAAAAACAAGAAAAGTTCTCTTCAGCCGGAATATTTTTGATGTATGCAACAATTGCAGTAGGAATACTTTCATTAATGTTTTCATTTGAAAATACAATGAGAATGAGATATCTGGTTCCTGTAATGGGAATATTTTGGCTTTCAGCTTCAATTGTAATAGGTAAGATTAAAGATTATAAGTTGTTGGTTATTGCACTTCTTTTTGTCATGGTATTGGCCGCTGCTAGTTTATCCATTACTACAGAGGATATCAATTCCAGATTAACATTTAATGAAGAGAAGGCCACTTTCCTGGATTCAATTAACAATAACAGTACTGTGGTTGTTTTTAATTCTGACTATGGTTACAGGATACTGCATACGGATTTAAATAAGACTAAGATATATTCTTTAGGTGACACTTATTTCTATAGTGATGATGCGCAAGTTTGCAAGGATTTCGATAAGATTTTAAAGGATAATCCTGATAAGAATATCTATCTGGTAAATTGGAAAAATACTGATAGGAATAAGAAATATGAAGATAGCTACAATTTGACTGAAGTGTATGATGGAAAGCATTATACCTTTAATTTAGTTAAAACTTAAAGTGCATGAGTTATGCACTTTCCTTTTATTTTTATATAGTATATTACGAAAAGTTTATCCCTATGAAGTGACAAATATTTAATTATGAAAACTTTAGATAAACTTGAAGAAGATGAAATTAAATTGCTTGAGAAGTATTTAAAAGAATATAGGCAAGCTCACAATATTTATATG
>JAFRFD010000070.1 GCA_017434525.1 Methanobrevibacter sp. | reverse complement strand
GAATTAAGTGATAAAGTTAAACAACTTGAAGCAGATGTTAGTGAACTAAAAAGATTAGTAGAACAAGACATTCATCCAATCCAACAAAAAGAACCAGACATTGCTGAAATGATGGGTGCTAATGATGGGATGGCTAAGAAGAATACGAAGAAAAGTAGAAGAGTACTAAGTGAATTAAATGATTGTTTAAATAAATGTACTGAATGAGTAGACGAAATGAAGGAAGAAGGAGACGAAGTCGAAAAACTAAGTGACCAAATGTGGAACGCAATGAAGAAATCCCTTGAATACGCTTCGAAATTAACAGAAGGTAATCACTTAGTAGACCCCTTTTATCCGTTAACAATGTTAGTACAAGAACTGTATAAGAAGGGAATTACAGATTTATATAAACTAGTACAACGAGACGTTCAAAAAGAATTTAATGATTTATTAAACGAAATTAAAGATGATTTATTCCTAGAACGTAATGACTATGATGTTAAAAAAGTACTAGAAAAAATCGATAAATACCAAAGGAGATATAGCAATGACAACAAAAATAATTAAGAATAACCACGCAGAACAAACTGAAGAATACTATAACTGAGTTAAGCACTTAAACGAACTAAGCAATGCGAGAAGATAGAATTAAATATAACCACATTCGACACACCCAAGAAGCGTTGGAAGAAATCTTTGAAGGATTAAAAAAGCAAGACTTATGGCTCTTATCTTTCGGAACCGACCAATTAATGGCATTTGGATTAGACCTAGCAGATGGTGACCGCAACCAGTTTGAATGTATGTTCGTGGATTATCAAGTTCCCACCACCTTACCAAATCAAGACTACGTTGAAGCATGAAAACGTGCCAAAGCATTAGAAGTGTACTTGAAGGACGAAATGTACGATAAGAATGGTGATTTATGATATGACAGTGTAATCGAATTAATGACGGCAGTAGATAAATTATTACCGAAGAAATAGTGAAAATGACCGACCAAGAAATATTAATTAAGATTTTAGAAGATGTAGTCACCACTAGTAAACGCAGACTTTTAAAAACCTTAGATGGGGAATTATTAAAACAACCAACCGAAAAATTAATGGAAGCACTCGACCAAAATTACAGCGAATATTGTGATTATTTACAAAAAGTGAAATACGCATTAGAGTTAATCGGTGGAGTAAATGTTAACATCGGGGTTGGTACCATTACAATCGATTTAAACGACGAAAAAGAAGACGTGGTATAATTAGACCTGAACGTGAAAAGAATGCGTTAAAACGCAAATCTGAGCGTTAGAAAGGGTATTTTGAATGGAGTTTGGAATGGTAATTAAGTGAAATGATGTATGAGCGTTAGAAATCATGCCCGATTTGGACAGTTATGACCTAACTTTGCTAACGTGAGAAAAAGTGGAAGGTGGAGCGTATGAACTCCAACCCGTTTATCCCGCAGTGAAAATTCCGTGAGATAATGACCACCCGAAGACGTTCAAGGAGATGTTTGCTTACACGTTTAACAAGTATGTGAATGATTTAAGAAAGTCCAATCCACAATCTGCTGATAGAGTATGAAGAACAGTTAATCCAGAATATCACAACAAAAAGTAGTATAATACTATTGTGTGCGTAGTAACGAACACTCTCGATAGGACTGGTTCTAGACCTAAACTATCTCAGCCAGCAGTG
>JAFRFD010000017.1 GCA_017434525.1 Methanobrevibacter sp. | reverse complement strand
CCGATGAAGAATTTATAAATATTATAAATAAAGCAACTTCTATCACAAATTGCTGTGAATTATTAGATTTATCTATTTATGGTAGTAATGGAAGATTACAAATTAAAAAACGATGCGAAGAATTAAATATTCCTCTTCCAGAATATAAGCACCAAAATAATACAAATCAATCTTATTATTCTTTAGAAGAAATTTTAATACAAAATTCTCCTTATAGAAATACTAATAATCTTAAAAAACGTTTAGTTAATGAAAAAATTATACCTTATAAATGTTCTGTTTGTGGAAATGAAGGTATGTGGGAATCAAAACCTTTATCATTATAGTTACATCATATTAATGGAATTTCAAATGATAATAGGTTAGAGAATTTACAATTATTATGCCCTAATTGTCATTCTCAAACAGAAAATTACTCAGGAAAACATAAAAAAGACAACGACGAGCTAAATCAGATATAAAATCTGTAAATGTGTAGAGACTATATAGCACATACCTAAGTCATATTAATGATATGGTAAAGAAATAGTCCAGACTACAACGCTTTATGCGGCTATGGTAACATAGAGTAGTATGAAAAGCGCGAATCTCAGTTCAATTCTGAGCACCACCGCCATATTTTTTTTGGAGAAAAAGGAGAATTAAAAATGATAAAACTTAAAACAACAGAAGAATATCGTACAAATACCGAAGACGAAGCTAAAGAGGCTATGGAGTATTTCCGCAAAGAAGCTCATGAAAAAGGATATGAAATTGGAGCGTGCGGATATACCTATAAAACAAAGAAAGCAAAGGGAGAAATCATTGATGAGGCTTATGTAGTAAAAGTCATTAAGATTTTCTCACCTGTTTTTGAGATTTAAGGAGTAAATTATGGCTGATAAAGATAATATAATTGAATTTCCTAATAGCGGCGCGCCACTAACTGATCAAAAGGAAGCTTCAACTTTGCTTGAAATGCTTCCCAACTTTGAGGGACAGGAAGAGATGGCCGCACTGCTCGCACTTCCGGAAGAAGAGTTTAAACAGTTTGCGCCAGTCGTCTTAATGGAACTTGAGCGTTCAATAAACAATACCAGTGATAAACTATTGCTCATCCAGGGACTAAATGCGGCGGGTATAAGAGCTGAAGATATGATTACAGCTGGGGATGCCATCAACAAGTATCTTGATGAGGAACTTGGGTCAATCCCGCAGATAAAAAAAGACTTCGTTAAGCAAGTCGTTGCTATGGTATGTAATGGCGTAGCTGATACTGAAGGTCTCGCAAAGAGAGTAATTAGTATCCCAGTTGAATTCTGTAATCCTGATGCTAAAATGCCTGAATACGCGCATATGTCTGATAGTGGACTTGATGTGTATGCTGTTGAGGATGTTAGGATAAATCCTGGAGAAACTGTATTGGTAAAAACCGGACTTAAGGTTGCAATTCCGATAGGATATGAGTTGCAGGTACGTCCAAAGAGCGGGCGTGCTCTCAAAACAAAAATGCGTATTGCCAATACGCCAGGCACCATTGACGCAGGTTATAGAGATGAGATAGGTATCATAATTGATAATATCGAACCACCTATAAAAGACATTACTCTTGATGATGAAGGAAAGGTCACATCAATTCTTTACGGCGCAGCCATGAACATAGAGAAGGGTGATAAGATAGCTCAGCTCGTATTAACAGAAATCCCTAAAGCCTATTTTTATCAGGTAGAGCAGGTTTCTGATATAGGAGAGGACCGAGGTGGCGGCTTTGGTTCAACTGGAGTAAAATGATTAATTATATTGAGCATCATATCGTAGATCACTGTAATTTAAAATGCGCTGGGTGCTCTCATTTTTCTCCAATATCTAAACCATGGTTTGAAGATATGGATTAGTTAAAAGATGATTTTACTGCACTTGCGCAATTAACAAATTCTTCAATTAGGACTTTAAGAATCATGGGTGGGGAGCCTCTTCTTCACCCTGAAGTTTTAACTGCATTAAAAATAGTTAGAGAATTATTTCCTAGATCAGAGGTTTAGTTAGTTACTAATGGTATATTAATTAAACAAAATAAAGAAGCATTAAAAAATTTTTGTAACAAAAATAATATTTTGGTTTGTGTAAGTAATTATGGTATATTAAATTTAAAAGAAGTATTAAGTGGATTTAATCATACTAGAATTGATGGAAAGACTAATATGTATAATATTGCTCTTGATTTAAAAGGAGAGCAAAATTCACAAACCGCTTTTAAAAATTGTGATTTAGCAAAAAATAGATGGTATTTCTTCCAAAACGGAAAAATGTATCCATGTTGTATTTGTCCTAACTTACATATTTTTGAAGAACATTTTAATATTTCATTAAAAGATTGGGAAGAAGAAGATGTTTCAATTTCTGTATATAATCATTCTTTAAAAGAAGTTGAAGATTTTCTTTCTAAACCAATTTCAATGTGCCGTTTTTGTAATACAATAAAACGTTAGCAATCTTATTCCCAATTTCATGTGTCGAAAGGAGAAATAACAGAATGGACCTATCAATAATTATTCCTTGCCATAATCTTGAGCGTTATATCACGCCATTAATTATCTCTTTAAACGCTCAAAAATTCTCCTATCAAGTAGAACTATGGTTTGTGTTTGATAGTTGTACCGATGCAACAAAAGAAGTAGTAAGGAGAAAACTCACAAAAGAAAAATATGACGTTTATTTCATTGATTGTGACGTCCATTCTTGCGGCGAAGCACGCAATCGCGCCCTCGACTTAGCTAAAGGTGAATATATTTGGTTTGTTGACGGAGATGATTGGCTTTTTGGCAATAATGCTATAGAAATACTTCTTCAAACAGCTAAACACTACAACTCAAAATTATTAAGATTCCAATATAAGTCAATTAATTATAAGTTAAAACTTGATATGATGGTATGGCAATATTTATTTTCTTCAGAATTAATAGGAGAAACTCGATTTCCACCCATAATGCCGCACGAAGATATTGAATTTATGCGTCAAATAGGTGAAAAGATTGACTTTAAGGTTGACGAGATAAACGTACCACTCTATTTTTATAACTTTGGGAGAGAAGGTTCAAATATGACTCAATATTTAGAAAAAGGACATATTGACCCTTAAAAATAAAAATGATTGAATATTGCATAAGCTGCCCTTTTAACACTATTAATGGGTGTAAACTTAGTAGATGTATTAATACCGTTTATTATTCCGACCGTACAACTCCATATGATTGGAATAGTCCTCATCTTGAGGCGCCCAACATCTACTGTCAAAACTGTGAGCGCCTCATAAATTATTTTGATAATTATTGTAGTTATTGTGGTACGAAAGTACCCAAATGGGGAGATAATGGCTAAGATTACTATTGAACAAATAAAAGAAGAGTTATCTAAAGATAATTGGACTTTAATTAGTGAAACCTATAAAAATCTTGATACAGAAATGATCTTCGAATGTCCTGAAGGTCATCGTGTTTATGCTACTTGGAAAAAGATTAGATAGAGTAAAGAGTGCCCAATTTGTAAGAAAAATTCTTTTAAAGCGGTAACAACAGAAATTATCCCAAAGAAAAAAGGAGTAATAAGAATTTTAGCACTTGACCAATCAACTCGTTTAAGCGGTTGGAGTATTTTCGATGGCGGCGCGCTCACAACGTATGGCGTATTTGAAACATCTTTTAGTGATGAAATAAAAAGAGATAACGCAATTAAAAACTGGTTAATCTCTATGTGCCAAAATTGGAAGCCTGACTATGTGGGGATTGAAGGAATATAGTTTTAGGCAAAAAGCGAAGGACGAGTAATGGGAGTTACTGTTTTTGAAACACTCGCGCGCCTTCAGGGTATTTTAATGGAGACCTGTTTTGAGTTGGAAATACCATATAAGATTTGCCCAACAAATACATGGCGGGCGCACTGTGGAGTTAAGGGTGTGAGTAGGTCGGATAAGAAAAAGTCAATGCAGTTATTGGTGAAAAAATGGTATGACGTGAGCGTATCTAATGATGAAGCCGATGCAATAGGAATTGGTAAATACGTTACTGATACTGCGGGCGCCGCCCTCGTCGTAGAAAATTGGGAATAAAAAAAGAGCCTTTTACAAGGCTCTATTTTTTTACTCTTCAATAAACGGTTTAATTCTTGAATAAGTGGAGAGATCAAGTTCAAGACTCCCAAGCTCTTCTATTTTAAGTGGATCAGCAGGAATATCAACTTCAATAGCCATAAGGTCTTCGAGTTCTTTGTTACATTCGTCACGCTGGTCCTCTTTTATTATGATACCAGACTTATCATCTGTGAGTTTGAGGGCGCCGCTCTCATCTTTTTCGCCATACTTGTCGAAGATTTTGTTAAGATTTTCTACATAAAACTCTCTTTCCTTGTTGCAAGCATCAATATACTTGGAGAGCTTGTAGAGTGTACCAAACTTAAGTTTTGTATCCTTTATGAGTGGATAGATATTGATAAATTCCACTGCATCCATGATTTTTACTTTCATTCGCCTTTACGCTCCTTTTTGATTCTATATATATTATAACAGATTTTTTAAGAAATAGCAAATTTTAAATTCCCTATTTCCATGTACCATTAACATTTATATAAGGAATCCCTTGTTTCCAAGTCCCATTTACATTAACATATACAGTTCCAGTTTTCCATGTACCATTAACGTTAACTCTAGCTACCCCACTTAATTTTGGAATAGTAAGACTCATAATGGCAAATCCTATCGGTTTTGCACTAACAGAAAAACCCTACTGTCCCGTCCAAAGATATGAACCTAAAGTTGATGTATCTGTATTAGCTGTTTGGGTTGTACTCGTATTATTATTATTTATTAAAAAAGTAACCCCACTATAAGTAGTTGCAGAAGTCCCTTTAACAAAATCAAAATTAATTGTTTTAGTTATTGTTCCTCCAGAAGTAGAAATATCTGTAATCGAATCTAGCTAAACAGCCTATAACAAAGAACCAGATGTGGTTATCTAACCACTACTATTTACAACGGTTCCTGATGTTAAAATACCATATCTAGTGGGCGGGCTTGAATAACCAGTAGAAGTACTTTTAGTAATAGTATATGTAATACTTAGTCTAGCAATTGTGTCCCTATAGTTTCCATTAAAGGTATAGCTTACTTTTAATTTTAAATAGTCAGAACGGTTAGATTCTGCCGCGGTATATAAATTAGCCATAACTTAACTCCTTAACTATATTTAATGTAAATATCACCATTCGCACCACCTGATGGGTCGGCAGTACCATAGGTTAAATTTCCTGCATGATATACTTTATAAGAAGTTCCACTTGTACCTAAAGTTCTATTAGGTGTAAAATAAAGAACTCCACTATGAGCATGAATAGTATCTACTGTTGTTGCAGTGCGATAAAAACTAATTCCTTCTGTAGCAGAACCCGCATCATCTGAAGTATAAATAGAATTAACTCCATAAATATTGGAATTGTTCATATTTAATGCTCCAGTATAGTCATCAGCATACTAACTTGCTTGCATTGTTAATGTACCTGTCATAGTCCCACCATTAAGTTTTAAATAAGTAGAACTAATAGTATCTCCATTCCCATCTTTCCCAGCCTAAATATTAGCAATAGAAGTCTAACCAGTGCCTCCTCGTGCAACAGTAAGGGTCCCAGCTGTAATTTTACTTGCATTTAAATTAGGAATGTCAGCCGCAACCAACGCCCTAAACGACGGCGCCGCAGTTGACCCGGAGCCAGGACCAGCAAAAACCGTATTTATTGCTGCAGTTGCCGCGCCAGTACCACCCTAAGTAATAGCAAGGGTTCCACTTGTTATTTTTGATGCAGCTAAATTAGGTATATCCGCCGCAACCAATGCTCTAAAAGATGGTGTGCCGTTGCTTCCATTGGGCGCAGCCAATACGTAGTTGGCGGTTTGGGAGCCAAAGCTAGATAGCGCGACTTTTGCAAAAGGTATAACTGCAGCAGCACTGGGTGATTGATCTGTAGCTTGACCCACGTAAAGTGTATTAGTATTTAAGTCTAAACCTAATTCTCCTATCTTAAGGGCGCCGTTACTAGGCGCCCCATTTCCTCTTTTTATCTAAATTATATTTGACATATCTAAATCTCCTTTTATTCCTATTTAAAGTATAACATAAGTTTTAGCTTATGTCAAATTTTACCAAGAACCGCCGTCAAGGATAAAACCATCAATATCACCGGTTGTTAAATTAATACTTGCATGCGGCATATCATCGCCCTATACTATATATAGATATGAATTATTATTCATAGCGCCTATAATAATGTCTCCCTAATCATATGTCTATCCAGTAGTGCCATCAACATATCTAGTATTAATGCCCAGCCTATTTTTTCTATATGCAATTGTTGGAACTAAATTATATAATGTTAAAATAGTATTATTATAACCAGTATAAGATACGTGTTGTGTATTGCTATTAGGCACATAACTACTACTTATTGTCGTATAAACAATTCTTACATAATAACGTTCCCAATTCTTAAAACCAGACCCCTATGCATCACTAGCAACAAAATTTATAGAATAAGGCATTGTGGGTACGCTGTTTGCATTATATAAGAAAATTTCCGTAGTTGTCAAACTACCGATACCATTTTCAATATTTAAATATTTTACACCTGTAGTAAAAGTAGGTTCGTCACAAAATTGTAAACTTAATTTATATGTTATTCCTGCCTCATTAAATATTGGATAAACACCTGAATTAGCAGTAGATATTTGTAGACTAAGATTGGTTTTATCATTACCTGAATTATCTATTAGCGATATATTATTCGGTGCGATCTACTCAACACTAACATGTTTTGTAACAGAACTATTATATATTATATATTTAGTATCTCCATTTAGAGTTAAACCAAGCCTAAAATATATATATTTACTTTCCGTCACTGGATCAACATTATATGAAATTGTTGTAGTTGTTGATGTAATATAATTTTCTCGATTTGCCCCAGTTATAAAAGTTGTACTATTTCCAGAAGTTGGATAAGCAATCCAATCAGTATCTAAAATATTAGCTATATTAGTATTTTCATTACCTCTATATATAAATAATCGCGCAGTTACTTCTTGCTCTGTATTATATGCATTACACGTTAAATTTATATTTATATTATTTTTCCCTTCATAAATATCATAATAAGTACCAGAACTAGTTTTTCCATTAATTCCATTAATGGAAGTCTAACCTTGAATTATTCCTTCCTAAAAAGTAACCGAAATAGAATTATTAGAAGTAAAATTAATTGTGTGACTAAATCCAAAAATATCGTTCATAGTAATTGAATTAATAGTAATGGTTTGATTCGTGTTCCAATTAGCCTCAGGTATAAAATTAGTATCAAGAATCTGATTTTGTGTAAATTTTAAAATAATATAATTACCACTAATAGTGCTAGAATCTTGTGTAAAATTTATAGATTTTGTATTATTACCATATTTTAAAACTATTGCTGTTACAGCATTATTACTAAAATTATAATTTGTCTAATTAACACCATTAAGATTAAAACTATATTTATTACTACCACCACTAAATGGTTTAAAAGGATTAGTAGAATAAGTCTATTCTAAAGTTAATCCAATCGGATCTGCTGCAGTAGATAAAGTTTTTGTCATTTCTGCAGGCGGCGCGCCAGTTTTTCCAGCCATGATAAAGGATATAGTATATGAAGTATTTTTCTAAATGTTAGATGTAGTAAATTTAATATTATGAGTTGTTTCGTTGTAGACAACTTCATTTCCTGTAATACTACCAGAACTAATTGAAGATGAAGAAATTACTCCACTTAAAGAGTCATCATAACTAACATTAAAAATTAAAGTATTTTTAAAAGACTCTGAATCTGACTAATTATCAACATAACTTGGAGAGGACGCACTACCTGCATTACCAACCATCATAATAGTTGGTATAGGAGCTATTATTCTCCAAACAAATTTTACATCTGTGTAATCGCCCAATGAATCTGTTATTCGACATATCAATCTATAAATTTTCCCACGGATTTTAAAAATATTATTATTTGTACTACAACTACTACTAGTAGCGCCAGAAATTACATTCCAAGTTGCGGAAGTATTGCCAATTGCTGCATCACCAGATAAATCAGACATTTGGTAATACCACTAATATGTAAGCGTACCACCGGTGGAAGTAGAGGCGGTTAAACTAGCTGTATCGTTTAATCTAAAAATTGTATTTTGTGCTGAAGACAAAAGCTAACTATTCTATAACGTGCCACCACTCATACTAGTATTTGAATATGTTGGAGGAGTATTTACTGTAATTGTTTTACTACTACTAGCACTAAAATCTAATCCGTCATACGCCCAAAAATAATAAGTAATTGTATTTGTTACGGGAAGCGCGTTTCCATTTGTAAAAGATTTTTTCTCACCAGAAGCGGAGGTAGCATAACGATAAGAAATAGTTTGTCCTGTATCTCCCGCTGTAGAACCAGATAATGTAAAAGTTACGTCATCTCCACTAGATTTTACAACCGTCTTAGTGGCGCTAACCGTAGGCGCTGTTGGTACGGTATTTCGAGTTAAAATAATGCTCTAATTTGTTGAATATTCTAGTCCATCATATGCCCAAAAATAATAAGTAACATTTGAAGTTCCTGCTGCAATTGATAAAGATGCTCCATTAGTTATAGCTGTAGTACTAGAAGTTGAATTAGAAGTTGCATACCTAAAACTTAATGTACCATCATTAGCTGCTCCGCTTAAAGTAAAAGTAACTGATGTAGCACTATTACGGGCAATAATAGATTTATTTGCACTAACACTACTTAATGTTGGTAATCTATTAACTTTACAAGTGACCTAACTTGAATATTCTGAAAAATAACTACTTCCTGCAGAGCCAGTAGTTTTAATTCTAAAATAATAAGTGGCTCCTCTGGTGGCACTCGAAGGAATTGTATAAGTATAACTACTAGAAGTACTTGTAGAAGAAACCGTAGTAAGTAGGGTTGTAGGATTTGATGTTGTACCACCATATACCTAATATCCATTTATTGAATTTGATGTACCCGCAGTCGCGCCACTCCAGCTTATAACAACATTTGCACCTGGTTTTTGAAGACTCACTGAAGTTGTAACACTAGTGGGTGCACCAACCGCAGTAAAACCAACCCCAACACTTAAAGACTAAGTATAATATCTTGAATAGTTAGCACTTAAATCAACTTTTTTACCAATAAAAGCGTATGAACCATTTGATGGTGCTGTAGTACTAGTTGCACTTTTAAAGAAAAACAATGCTACATTTGATAAACTAATAGCCTCATTTGTTGTTTTTGTCCAAGTGATAGTAAAATTATAAGGATTACTTGGAGAAGAAGAGGAATCTGTTGGGCCTGTAACAATTTTTGTTGAAGAATAAATGTTAGTAGTACCGCCTTTGGTCACAACTGATTTAATTGTCCAACCATCACTAATTAAAGTACCATAATTAGTGACATAAGTCTTAGCAGCTGTCGAATTTTTTGCAGGGTTTGTCGCAGTCTGCGCGGGACTAACTCCATATCTTAATTGAGCATAAATAGTACCACTACTGTCGCCGCTACTAGTATTATTAGTATTAATGGAGCCGGAGGCGGTAATGACAACTTTACTGTTGTCATTACTATCTCTAGCCATAGTTAATGTGTATGTACACCATCTATTATTTGAATTGTATGAATAAATCGTTGCTGCCATATATACTCCTTTTTATGACACATAAAGGTCATAACCATTATTAACTTTTTGATAATCTAATTTGGTACCTATTATTAATTCGTCAGAAATAGTTGTTGTAGGTACGTTAAATCCTAAATTGCTGTTTGTTTGTGTTATATTTGAATTTCCAATAGAAAGTTTATTCTATGCCTATTCAAATACTAAAGTACCATATATTGTATTATTACCATCAGTACTACTACTTGAAATAGTAGTCTAAGCAATATTTAATTTAATTGAATCATTTTTGGTTTCAAATTCTCCAATAAAATTTGCATTTAAACCTTCTAAGTTAACAAACTGCTCGTTTTTAAAAACAAACCCCTTATTATTAATACTCAATATGGTTGTAACTGGATTGTTACTATCATTTACAAAATTGATGCCTGGCGCGCTATCGTATTTAGCATGAATTGTTAAAGGTGCTGTAGCTTTTTCGGAAGAAGAATCTGTATCCCATCCATAAAGATGCGCAGTATAAATTTTTGAAGCAGATATACTAGCTTTAGTTAATATCGCACCTTCAAATAACCCACTATTTGCATAAATTGAGCCTTTTTCAGTTACCTAAAATGGAGAATTTTGTATAGCTTCATCTTTATTTTCTGACGCCCCTGCCCAAAACACTATTCGTTCATCATTATTACCAAATTTAGTTGATGTAACCTTGCTTAAAGTATTAACTCCAGCATATGAATTTTGAGCAACCTCAGTAGTTAAACTACCAGTTAAATAAACATTTTCACCGTAAAGACCAAAACCTTCAATTTTAGATTCTGGTTTTATATCAGCGATACCACTTAAATCTCCTAAAACTAACAATGGATCAGACCAATCTCCATAATCACCATCATCTTCAGAAGGACTACTTTGTATTCCATTAAATTGCCTCATAGTGAAAGATTGCCTTAAAAGTTTCCACTAATCAGTAGAATTAGAATTAACACCAATTAATAAATTATTATTATATTTTTCATCTTCTTCATTATAATCACTAATCTACACAATATTGGTACATTCTGTAATATCATTATTAGCTTCTACGATATAAGTTTGCGCTTTATTAATTTCATCAGTTTCAATACTTATAACTGTAGCATACTATCTTATAGTGGTATTATTTTTACTTGTCAATAGAATTATTGAGTTTTCTTTTATATTAGTGATAGAACCTTCTTTTGTTTTAAAAGTATATTGATTTTCTTCTCCGTCGATTTTAGTTATACTTCCATCAATTTCTGCGCCTTCTTTAAAAATCATCATGCCGCCAACAGTTTGTACAGTCCCCACTTCAAATACCGAAGTTTTTAATGTTCCGCTAATATTAACGTTATTAAATTCAGATAATCCTGGGCGAATAGCAAAATTATCACCTAAAATAACTGACTCTGGACCACTAATAGTTATTTCACCAAAATTAGCAATACCATCATCTTTCATTTGTAACGCGCCATTACCAGCGGTAATAAACACATTATTACTACCTTCTAATTCTGGATTTTGAATTCTTGCAGAACCAAGCTCAATATATTGATCAATTACCGCGCCAGTTCCTAAATGAATATTATTAGCAATTATAGATCCATCTACACCATTTAACTCTATAGAAGGATTATTAATATCATTAGTAGATATAAGTTTATTTTGCTCAATTTTAAAACCGCCCAAAGTACCACTTGCGGCACTAATATCTCCGGCAAAAGTACCACTAGTCGCATTTACTTCACCAGAAAATATTCCATTTTCTACAACAATTGTACCATTTTCATACACAATAAAATTATTATTAGCATTAATTGTCTAACCACTTTTTTCATAATAAATAACATTATCATTAAATGATTCACCAGTAAATTCTATATATTCACCATTATTAATATAATAATAAGTTTTACCTTGTTCTTTTTTTCCATCAAAAGTACGTATATATGTATCAGGATAATTCTAACTCTATAATATTAAATTATTATTAGTTGAAATTAAAGTATTTTCTCCAATAGCGAAACCACCAATGTATCCATCTCTTGCCGAAATAGAACCTGAAAAAGTACCAGTCGCACCGGATATATCTCCCTTAAAAGTACCATTATTAGCAACAATAGAACCATCTTCATATACAATAAAATTATTATTAGCATTAAATACCTAATTTAACTATCCTTCATCTTCTGGTCCTAAATTACCAATACCTATGCGATAATTATCATTAGATGTACCAATATTTAATCTTTCTTTTAACCAAAGAGTTCCGTCATCATTAGTTTCCATTACGGGAAACCCGGCAGCATTATTAATACTAATACCATAAATTGGAGAACCGGCCGTACCTAAATTACCAATTTTTATTCTATTATATGAACCGTCATAAACAATTATATCTCCATCACTAGAAATTTCAGTGTACCCATTACCGAATACTTTTTCATAATAAACTTGATCTTGAGTAAAATCATCACTATACTAATAAAACTCGTTGTTATTTAGTATATAATAAACTTTGTTAGATTCTAGAACAAAAGCTTCTATATATTCTACTGTTTCGTCTTCTTCAATTTCTTTAATATAATATTGAACCCCTGGCTAAAAGTTCTCTTCTGATTCAAGCTAAACATACTGATCATTTTCATCTTTATAATAATAAGATATATTACTATCATTTAAATCTACATAATTATAAGATTTATTCCGCATAAAAAAGCCATCCCAGGTCATACCAAAAGCGGCATTTTCACGTATATAATTTAATGGATTACTATTCTAATCAATATAAGGTTTCCATTGAGTATCATTAATATTATTGACACCATATATACCATATTGATCGTGTCTTACAAAATTACCAGTCTAAACATTATTAATGTTACCATTATTATCAGTATTAAATCTATAAGCGCTTAATCCATATTTATTCCACTAAAAAGTCGGATAACTTCCACTTAAAATTTGAATATTATCTACATTAATATTTCCCGCAGTTAAGTTCTATGTTGAAATTCCTGCGCCACTTACACCTGTTGTCCAAGTAACGCCGCCATCACTAGAAATTTGAAGGCCAGCACTACTCAGTCTAACCATATTTTGCGGATTTGTTGTATCAACAGCAGTGATACCGGTTGTATTAATTACAATTGAATCGTCAGTGGCGCGCCATGCTAATTGTTCATTATATTCAAATGACTTAGCAAGTGTCCAGGAGTTAATTTCTCCTGTTGGTTCAACAATTGATGCTGCACGAGCATAGCTACCTTCATTATACTAAAGCGACTAAGTGGTTGCAGTTATGCGCTAGAACAAATCTTCAAACTATGTTTTATAGTTTTGAACGGTTATTGTGTCTTGCTCGGGTGAGTCAAATACTGAAGTTATTTCAGAAATAAGAATTTCTTCTTTATAAGGAGTATTAGTAATATTACCATTAGCATCTTTTGCATATCCGAAAAATTCAGTATCCTCAACATATCCTCTATCACCAACATTAAATATTTTATTTTTAAATTCTTCAAGAGCACTTAAACGTAAAACATTAATATTGTATTGAATTTGAGGGCGCGAGCTCGTATAAGCAACGCTTTCGGCATCGAGATAATAAAGATTATCATCATAATAATCTTCTGAAATCCATGAGCCTTCTTGAATAAAGCGTGCATATTTTGTATTAAATTTTTCATCAAGAGCAGCAATATCCTCTAATATTCCTTCTCTTGCCGTTTCTATCTGTTCTATCTAACCTTCTAACGTATCTATTTGTGTTTCTAAAGCCGTTAAAAGATTGCGATAAGAAGCTAAATTGTTTTTAGAACTAATATAACCCGTCCAAGCCTGCTACACAGATTGGTCATTTGCATACTCATTTTTAACTTTCTATCCTATTGCTTTTTCATCCCAAGAAGTTTGACTTGTAATTAAATTTACCAATCTATTTTTTAAATAATTAATTTCCTCTTCTGTACTTTTAATCTATTTTTCCGTTATAGTTTTTTGACTTTCATAACGATCTAATTGCGAAGAAATATCAATATATTGTTCGTTATATCCATCGTATTGCATATTAAGCTATCTTAAAAAGTAATAATATCCAATACCATTAATACCTGTTGAGTCATAAAGGTCAAGATTAACTTGTCCACTACTTAACATTCCCTAATTTATATAATACCCAAAATCAAGAATAAAGTTAGTCTTTGAATAGTTTTCATCAGACCGCGCGATTGTGCAGAAGCCATCTTGCCCAAATTCATTTGAGTTAGGACTAACTATAACCTTTGTAGCTATTTGGTCAGAATTAATTGTGCGGCTTATCGTGTTAAGATCTATTCCATAAATAAAACTTAATCCTGTTTGGTTGCCAATATCATTAACAAAAGTAACATATTTTCTTGGTATACCACTATCATATATTAATGATCCATCATTATTATGTTCTATATCAAATTTAACCCAACACTCAAATGTTTCAGCTATTGTCTAAAGCCAATTAAACCTATTTGAATTTTTCCCTGATATACTTCTAACCTTTTCTGCACCAGAATCATCATTTCCATAAAAAGGACTATAAATAGTAGAAAGTGGTTCTTCGTTATAATCAAGATATTCAATATCATCTGCGTTAATTACATTTAACTAACTTTCATCAAAATAACGCCACTCTGTTTTAACTACACCAGATGTGCCAACTACTCCAGGAACAATATATGAACTTCCACTTTCAATATATTCAAAAAATTCAATTTCTTGAATCCAAGCATAGTCATAAGCAACAATATTATTGCTTCCTTCCTATTTTTTATTAGTATTAGAAGTTATAATTAATCCAAAATTATTGCCTATTTCACTGCGCGTAATAGAATTAATAAAAGTTAGTGTATAAGTAATCCAATGATTTTCGCTATCGTATGATAATCTACTAACATCCACATAATTATTTCCATCATATGAATATTCACCACTCTATGACCGAGTAAATTTTCCAACAAAAATATTAAACCCCTAAGTTAAATAATTATCTTCAGGAGATGATGCACTTCCACCACGTGCCTTCAATCTTAATACATATTTTTGCCTTTTAATAATCCCCTCAGAAAAGCTTGATAAATGATCAACTATTGCAGAGTTATAGGTTTTAATATTTGTTTGTAATCCTAAATGACTTTTACCATCATAAGTAGCAACATCAGTACTTGCCGTATAAGGAGGGTAAATCTACCAAGGTATTGTAACATGATTAGACCAACCTAAAGCCTCAGTAAAATCTTTACCATTTGTTATAATATTTCTTACAGTTAAAGGGTCGTTATATACAGTTGTTTGATAACCATAAGCAACTTTTGTATCATTATCATATGTATATTTACTTACATATCTATCCAAAGCAGGGCAATAAGCAGTTTCTTGAGTTCTTACTAAACGCTTCGCGCGATAGTCATCAGAAACATTTAACGAAGTAAAATCAATTTCCATAGAATGTCCTTCTATAGTAACTGTTACGGTATTTTCATTCCAAGAAGCTGTAGTGCTCTTACACTCACCATTAACTACAAGCATAGAAGTACCGTCGCGCGTATACTAATTAGAAGAATCATACCAATACTAAAAATATGCTTCATGATTTTGAACTACTGAATAAAATACAAGAAAACGAATATTGTGACTTACTTGTTCATCATCTGTCCAAGTATCACTAATATCATATACAGGTTCTTCTCTATATTGCTTAATAGTATCCTAATCCTCTCCAAGTTGCCAATCAGTCCCATCAAGTACTGTCTGCGCGAGCTCTTGCGCAGTACCCATATTATTGCCAAGCTCATTATCAAACTCAAGATTAAATCCAGTTTTACTTAATTCATTAATAAACTAATCCTAACAAGTATAAGTAACTGACTTCCCACTTGAATCTTCTTGGCAATTTTTTATAACAAGATCATACCACTTACCTTTCCATTTTACCTTAACTTTTCTCTCATTAACAAGTAAATTTTGAAAAGGATTATCTTTTCTCTCACCTGTTATTGTATCAATATAAGTATAAAACATTTTAAAAGTAAAAGTATTTGTTCCATTTACGTTTTGTACAAGTTTTGGTTCGACTGCACGCCACTAAGCTGTCATCGAATCAGAACCAATAACTCCAATTTTTTCCTCTTTGTAATAATTTACATAATAGGTTTTCCCTTCAACAGGAGTTTCATCTGTAGTTTTTTTATACAGAATTTCTCCCCCACTTGTATATTGCTCATAGTAAATTATTTTTTCATCAAAAGATTCACCAACTGACACTGCTTGGTAAGTTAGCACATCTCCCCAAAGGCTTATTTCATAAGCATCTTTAAATTGTTCCATAAGCCCCTCCTTTTAACTCAATAATAAAGATAATCATATTCAACTATCATTTCCGGTCCTGTTAACCTAGTTCCTTGCCACTCATTATTTAAATATGTATTAAGTGGTATCTTAAAGAAATCTCCGCTTAAAATATATTTATTATACAACTTACCAGTTGGAACATTATTATTATCTAATCCTTCAATTAAATGTGTAGAAGAATTAATTCTAATTTTTGCATCGCCATCTTCAGGTGTTATATCATTTAAAGATAACTTTATATTTCCATTAAGAGAAAAAGTTAACCCTGAAGTAGCGGTAGTAATAATATTTATATCAGTTTCTAAATCCCCTGGATTCCACAAAGTTATATCTGCCCCACTAAGTGTTGGCGCTGTTGCTGGTATTCTGCTGGCGGCCGCCCACTCATTTTTATTAGTAATTGTATTTGGAACCAAATTTAATCCTTTCCATACCGACCTAGCATATGGATAATAACACACAAACTAAATCGTCCCTTCGCCTTTATAAACTCTTTCTGAATCATCAATACCTTTATCAAAGCAAATATAATTAAAATTTGGCACCGCCGCAATCTTCGCACTATACACTTTATACGGCGCCTCATCAAAAATTAAATCATGAATTCCTTTATCGCCTAACCACTATCTTAACTATCTAAATTGCACTTCAGTTAATTCATCAGTCGCAAACTAAATAGGAAATATTTTTTGATTGTAATAACTTCCGAAATAATAAGTCCCATCCCCGCCAGGAACGGCAACTGTATTATCATTAAAGGACGGGAGCAGTTCAGAATTGTATCTGCTCCCATCACTTGTTCTGATAATTCCTAATTCGGAAGAATGGACTCCTTTAAAGGTGAATCCAATAAAGTCACCACTTAATGCCATTCCTTTTCCTCCTTTTAGCGAATAAAGTTACTTTAATAAAAACTGTAACTTCTCTTCAATATTATCTGTATACATAATTTCAATTAATTTTAAATTATGTTTTTTACAGTACTCTTTTTTCATTATATCATGCTTTTGTAAAATAGGGGTAAACCAATAATTATTTTTCTAATAATGTTGTACTCCCTAAAATTCGATTAAACATGATAACTATTCTTTATTAAAAATCGCAAAATCAAAACGTAAATTTTGTTTATCTATTAAATCTGGAAAAGTATACTCTTTTTTATATTGAAAATTATTTTTCTATAAAAATTTTAAAATCTAATACTCTCCTGTAGAACAATTTCCGCATCCACAATCAAACACTTTCTAATGAACTAAATTATATGTTTCTACATCTCTTGAACCGCCACAATCACATTTACACTTCCAGAAACTTTTACCATTACGAGAATAATTTTCTATTGCAACCAATTTTCCAAAACGTTGCCCAATTAAGTTCTATTTATTCCATGGTTCAGCTTTGTTAACAACTTCATTCATTATCTATCTAGCCACTTCTGAATGTAAACAGCCACAAGACTAAACACCATTAGTAACTAAAGCTCCTGTACGAACCTAAATATAATTACCACATTCACATTTACAGACCCAATAAGTCTAATCTCTTTTTTTAACATGGTCTGGCGGATTACATCTATACAACACAGTTAAACGACCAAATTTTTTCCCAATTAAATTATTCGCTCTACCTACTGGGATTTCTTTTGGTAGTTCTTTTAAAATACTTGCTCTCATAATATTTATTCTCCACTTATATTTTCTAAATATAAGTGGAGAACATTTCGATACCGTACAATAAATTCATCTAATTAAATGAATTGCATTTGTATTTCTATAAACAGCATCTTTTGTTATTTCATTCTTAATCTTTCCAATTAACTTATCAACGTCATAATCACTTGCTAATTGATCTACTTTAATGTCAAAATTGTAATAGTTGTCTCCACCATTTTGTAGTTTGTCAAGAGACCCCATACCACTTAAGATGTCTTTTAACTGGATAAAGTTTTCGGTGTCACGAGCATTGAGGACGAGCTCAGGATGAGCTTTTGTACCATCGAGCCATGCAGGACCAGTGAAATCGGCAAGACCACCGGTTTTATAAGCTATTGAAAAAGCTCTGCCTCGATTCCATTTTGCTAAAATCTCTCTAAAATATGCTTTTGAACTTGGTGAAAATTCACGTTCATATGCTTCATAAGCTTCTTTTCTCATTTTTGCTAAATACTCTCTACCTTCTTTTTCTGCATTTTCAGGAGTGCTCTATTTTTTAGTACCAGTCCATAAAACAGTAGTACCATCTTTTATCTAAGCTCTATAATATTTTTTGGGAGGATTGGGTTTTCCAGTATTAACATTAGATCCACTAGACCCACTACCAGATCCACCAGAAGAATTTCCCAAATTCCCAATACTTCCAGCAATACTATCTAAATATTCTTTAAGCCAAGCATTTTCATCTTGTGCGGCAGACTTATTACTATATTTATATCCACCCTATCCATTGTTTGCTTTAGGATCATAATAAATATCATAAAGATTTCCTTTACTATCAACCCATCTATTTTTACTACTATCAAACCATACATTCTATTGATTCTTTCCATTAGCATCAGTAACTGCTAAAGTATTTTTAGAAGAAGTATTTTTAGTTTTGGCCTCATCAACTTTAAAATTACTCATACCTTCCATGGCAGCTTTATACTCATTTGCTAGATCAGTCATCCACTTTTCACCAGCAAACTTAGTCATTGAAGTCCAACCTTCATTATCTTGTAACAAAGTCTTAATTGCTTCAGTTACTTCTCCCGCTGTAGCAGCTTCATTAATTAATTCCTCAGCCTTCTAATTAAAACCGCCACTTTCGACCGTCCAATCATGAATAGATTGCATAATATCAATCTATTCTTGTCTCTACTCTGCGGCACGCTAATTTTCATCACTTAACTTCTACATTCCCTAATCAATTAAAGTGTCTGTATAGTTTTGTCTTGCGTCTGCTAAATCTTGCTCCAACTTCATAATTTCTGTTGCGTTCGCGCCGGATGTGTCGCGACGTAAATATGCAAGACGAGCTTCTTTTTGAGCAATATCATCTTCAGTTTTAGTGTTGTCTCTTATCTAACGCTCAAGGTCAATTTGCTCTTGCATGCTATTCAGAATCTTATCATTAGCACTATTAATACCTTCGAATTTTGCGCTTAAATCATCAATTATTTTTTGATCGGCAGCTATTAAAGCATCAAGAACCCTTTGCTCAAAACTAAGATATTCCTCTTTTCCGCGTTGATTAATTTCCCAAATATTATCTTCCATCTCTTCGATGGTGTCTTGGGTCTCTTCATACTATCCCTATAGCTCTTCAAGACGACTTACATATGCTTCAATTGCCTTACCAAGTTCTTCATCTCTAACAGCTTCAATGGCGGCCCAGTCAATTTCAATTGTTTGAGTATTGAAATTATAACCAGCATATTTAGTAACACCCATTTTTTCAAATGTTGTAATTTTATCGCCATTATCATAACGTTCACTACCAACATTTTGAATTTGTTCGCGGCGGCCTGCCTAAAGACGCTTTTGATATTGAATTTCTTGACGAAGATTTGCAATTTCTTGAGCAGAATTTTTAAGTAATTCTGCGGCAGTGCGCTCTCGGCGCTTGAGAATGCGATCATAGTCATGCTCTATCTTTTCACGAGTACGAAGGGCTTCATTAATTTTTTCGGTGAGGTTGTAGTATTTATCGTAGGGATTTTTCCAATTATTTTGTTTCTTGGAACCTCCACCACCGCCACCTTTACCTTTCCCCGAACCCTTGTTTGAAGAATTAACAATAGAATCTCCTTTACCTTTAAAAGAAGCCATTGTACCAACATTATAACCTTTTGCTTTAGCCTATACTGCCTAGCTACCTAAAATTGGTACACGAACCATCTGGTCTCCACTCATTCCACCAGTCTGCGTCTATGTAATCGTCTAGGTTGTATATCCACCTTCTCCATCTGGGACTAAAACATCATTTGTCTATTTGCCAGTAAAACTTTCTACTTCACTTAAAGGCATTTCGGCGTAAGTAACTTGAGGCTACCAGCCAATACCCTCAAGAATAGCATTCATCTATTCAACAGTAAGGGCACCCGATTCTAACATTTCTTGAAAACTAGCTTCAAGTGAGGAATTATCAAATTCTGCACCTATTTTTAAATTTTCATAATCAGCGCTATCTATAAAATCAGAAACTACGTTTTGAATTTCTGAAGCAGTATTTTCATCTATTCCAAGAGACATAGCAATATCTTTTGAAGCTGCTTTTCTTAATTCATCAATGGCTTCAGCGTCACCATCTGCTGCACGTGCCATTAATTTCATATTATCAGCATTTGTTAAAAAGCTTTCTGATAAATCAGTTGTAATTCCTAACATTTGCCGCATATTTTTCTAAAGTGCGGCTATAGTACTTGCATAATCTCCAGCAGCAGGATTTTTTAATGCTTCGCCCCATTCATCCCAATTATCTGCAAGCTCCTTAATAGAAGCGTTCATCTTCATGTTGTCAAGAGCAATACGATCGGCCATTGATTGCTCTATACCATAAAGATCTTGCAGTTTTTCAGAATAAGTTAATAATTCATCAACATCTAAACCAACATCTGAAGCTTCCTACATAGCAGAATAACGAATTTGCTACGCACTACCTCCACGAGCAGCCATTTCATCAGCTGTATATACACCAGCCTAAGCATAATCATTAGTTTCTTCCGCTATTTGTAAGTTTTGTTCCCATGTTTCTTTTATACGTTTAGCATATTCTTCATCAGTTTCATCTTTTTGCCTTGTTAAGTTTAATAATTTTTCAGCATATTCAACATCACGCTAATTTCTTATATCAAAATTGGTAGGGTCAAAACTTCTTAAAGTATCTAAATCTCTCTATGCCTTGTCTGCATTAGCCTAATTAAGCGCGCGTCTAGCCTCTTGAGAATCAACACCAAACACCTTATAACCATCAGGAGTAAGTAATCTATTGCTTGTATCTAAACCAGCATTTTGTAAGGCTGTTAAATCTTCGGCACTAAGCTTCCCACTTTCTAAACGATCGATTAGCTCCATCGTTTCCTTCATGCTGTTTCTTATACCTTCTGACCAAGTAGCTATCTAACTATAAGTAATTGAAAAATTTTCTGCTCCATTAACCATTGCGCGCCAATATTTTTCAGCAAGATCTTCATCAAGTCCTTGCTCGCGCATATAGTCTGTTAAATTTGTTAAACTTGTAAAGTCAGTAACATTAAAGTCGAGAAGCGCCTCTGCTACATCCTTACCTTTATCTTTAAATATTTTTTCCCAGGTAGCAAGATAATTTCTAGCTGATACAGCAGACATCTAAGACATATTATCACCTAATTTAGTGCTAATATCTCTTCCATATTTATCAATAATTTTATCTGCATCATCTAATGTAAAACCTGCAGCATGTCTTATATTATTTCTTGTTTTAGTAAAACTTGCTGCATTAGCTTTATTTTGTAAATCAATAAAATCTTGTAACTTATCTATAGGAATATCAAAATCTTTAGCTAATGCTTTAAGACCATCACTTAAAGGGATTTCTGTATCTGTACTAATTTTTGAAAAATCGCCAGTTAATAAAGCAATTTCTTCTTCACTTAAATTTTCAAATATATCAGTATTTCCACTCAATTTAGATATTAAATCTGCCTAATCAATATCTTCTGCTTTTTGACCAGTTGCAGTAAAAATTTCTGTTAAAACACTGGCATATTCATTAGCAATTCCTTCTTCTACTGCTTCATCTGGCATAAAAGCAAGAAATAAATTTTTTGTTTCTGCTTTTATTTTTTTAGAAGCAGAAGACACATTTTTTGTATATCCTTCTTCTAAAGCCTTTATTTCATTTTTAATCTATTCCATACGACGATTAGAGTTATCATTACCATGACCTTCCATCGCCTCATTTTCTAATTGTGTTAATTCATTTCTAAGTTCTATTAATCTATTATTATTTTCAGAACGTGCAACTTTTTCAGTTTTCCTAGCAACATTTAAATTAGAGGTTAAAGACTCATATAAAGTATCATCTCTTTTTTCTTTTGCCTATTTTTCTAACTCGTCCCAGTTTGTAACTTTTAAAACACCGTTTTTATCATATTCAAATTCTAAACCTTCATAATCTTGAGATAACTATATGACCTTATCATTTAATTCTGAAACAGCATCTTTCCATTCTTGAGTCCCCTAAGTTAATGATTTAATTTTATCTTCAAGTTCATCATAGCTATTTTTATTACTTAATAAATCATCATAAGCCTATTGTGCTTCTTGCGCAGCCTTCTAAGCCTCTTCAGCTTTTTTCTATGCACGCTCAAGCTACTTTTCGGGAGTAAATTGAGCAAGAGCCATTATAGTACCTATAACAGCTGTAATACCTAATAACCAAATCCATCCACTCTGCGCTATCCAACCAGCAATTTTCGCAGATGTGCCCGCTCCTAAAAAAGCATCTCCTAACATTGAAACAGTAGGGATTAATGCGCCAACAGTTGTAGCTATTGTACCAAAAGTAGAAATAATATCTCCAGCAACATTATCCCCAACCAATTTTCCAATTCCCTATAAAGCTACTCCTACACCTGTAAATGCAGCAGAAATTTGCATAGCAGAAGCAGTTATTATTTCTGGACTATCTTGAATTTTCTACTCAAACTAATCAAAAGAATCTCCAGACTCTTCAACCTATCGTCTAAATTCTCCCCAAGCCTCATCAATATTACCATCATTTAAACTATTAGCAATTATACCAGGATCAAGATCTAAATTATTAAATTCACCATTTTTATTCCCAAGAATATCCCATAAGAAATCTTCCTTACTTAGACCGAATTTTTTCTAGGTTAAAGATTTCCAAGTATCTCCCTAAAAGAAACCTTTTATTGCTTCTCCTATACCTCCAGTCTTAGTAGAAAAAACTTCTTTAAAAGCAGAAAGAATTCCATTCTCGCTACCTTTACCACTTAAAGTATTTTTTAATCCTGTAGAAACAGCGGAAGCTAGAACTTTTCCCGCTTTTTCTCCTTCTTTTTTCCCAGCGCTTCCAGTAAGGACAGATAAAATTTTACCAATAAAACCACTGCCTCCAAATATCTTTGCACCAGTACGCAAAGCCAAAAAAGCAGTACCAATACTTGCAACAGATTTTGCAAGTCCATTTCCACCAGAAATCGCACTAATAATATCATTTATGACACTAAGTAATTTTGTAAGTAAATCAATTCCAGCCTTTACAAAATCACTATTAGCAATTCCCATCGTAAACTAATCCCAAGCATTTTTTAATTCACTCAGTTTAGCCTACACAGAATCAAGTGTCTTTTCAAACTGCGCCTATCCAGACCCTGCACTATTATATGCTGCATCAACAAGTTCAAGTGTTCTGTCATAGTCACTCATCATAGCCAAAAAACGTGACTGTTGTCTTGAACCGGCAGCTTGTGTAGCAATATATCTCTGCGTAGCAACATCAAGGCTATCCCATTTTTCAGCAAGCCTTAAGAGCACCTAATCAAGTCCTTCTTTACCAGTAAAGAACTTTGTCATATCAATTCCAACGGTTCTTAAAGCTTCCTAAATTTTATTTACATTAACAACCTCACCTTCTTCGTCGGTTCCGGTTATTTGTCCTTCACTATAAAGTTTTTTAACTTCTGAAAAACGCGCGACAATTGTCTTCATTGCCGTACCGGCAGTTTCAGGAGCTTCTCTCGTTGTTTCAATAATTTGCGAGAGGAACGCCGCCGTCGTCTCGAACTCCATATTTGCAGAGTGCGCGATTGATGCGGTTTTTGAAATAGCAATACCAATTTCATCAGTATCTGCAGCGGTTACAGCAGCCAACTCGGAGTAAACGTCATTAATTCTTATGGCAGACGTCTCATTTAACTCCATGTTAAATCCACGGAGAGCCGCTGTCATTAAGTCAGTAGCTTGCGCGGCATCCATATTAGCGACGCGCGCCATCTTAATGGTTTCAATACCAAGCGCCATAGCCTCATTTGTCTGTAAACCTTGCTGATAATAAAGAGTTGTTGCTTTATAGAGAGAATTAATTGATGTACCAAGTTTGTTGGCTTCATCAGTGTAGCGCGGCAACTGCGCCCACATATCGCTAATTGAGAAGTCGGTAACAGTTGCGGTTTCTGTCATGGTAGCATCAAGCTCTTTAATTGTATTCATAGCATCGCGCACTGCACGTTTAAAGAGTTGGATAGTATTGCCAATTGAGAAAAACTGTTTTACCTAATTACTAAGACGCTCTACCTCCGCGGCTGTTTCAGAAAGCCTCTAGCCTTCATCTGCTGTTTCGCGAATTTTTTGCGGAACTATTCCAAAAGCTTCAGCTAATCGCTAAGCTTCAGGACTTAAATTCTTAACATTTTCTCTAATTTTTTCTATTTCATCTGCTTGTAAATTATTAATATAATTCTACAAACTTTCAAAAGTGCGAGGGATCTATCTTAAACTATCCCCAGTAAATTCTTTTAAAGATTCTCGTAATTGCTATAATCCTTCAGGTTTTACGTTTTCTAATTTTTTAAGTTCATCATTTAATTCTTTTTGTTTTTGAGTATTTTGTGTTAATTCAACATTTAATCCTGCTAAAGTAACTTTATACCCTTCTATTCTATTTTGCATAGATTTAGATTTATCAGAACTACTTTCTGCCTATTGGAGTTTTGCAGTTACCTAATCTATTTCATCTTTAAGATCATTACCTTTTTTCCTAGCATTTTCTAAATCTTTACCTATACTTATTTTCTAACTTTCAAGAGCCTGAGCATTTTTTCTAACTTGCTCAAGCTAAGTATTAAAAGACTTAAGTTTATTTAAAGCATCCGCGGGTATAAATTTACTTAAATCTGCACCTTCAATACTTTTACTTTGAGCAACTAGCTCAGCCATTAAATCATTAATTTTATCATAAGACTTTTCTGCCTTCTATATATCCTTCATACTAGTAAAAGGTTTACTAGTAAGTGCAGAAAGGCTGTTTAATTCCTTTTCTAAATTAGCGAAAGTTTTGTCTAAATTTCCTCTTAAATTATCACTTAAATTAATTTTAGAAAAAGCCTACTATAAAGACTTTGCCGCGGTCTGTGCCTATGATATATTTGCGCCAACATCAATAGTTAAATTAAAAACTTCTTTCTTTGGCATCTCACTTCCCTCCAAAAACAAAAAAAATCAGCATTAATTAAAATTAATGCTGATTCTTCTTACATATCACTATCTATATCATCGTTAAGAGAGTACAATTCACAAACATAATTTTTCTCTCTACCCCCAACTGGCACACCAGCCGCCCTAAAAGTTACAACTGCAGGATCTGCTTGGCGCCCAAGTCTTATAGATAAATCAGACATTAATCTTAACTTTGGTATCTTAAAAATACCTGTTACTACTTGTCCACTTGTATCTTCCTTTAATCTCGTTTTTCCTTCCAATGATATATACCCTTTAAATAATCTATTACCCATTTTTATCACGCTGCCGCCCTCTACATACTCATACTCATAAGTCACGTAAACTTCTTTATACGGCTCACTAATTGTAATAATATCACCAGAAATCTCAAATTCAAGCTTTTCCCCAGTCTCCTTATCATATAAAAAAGGTTTTCCTACCGGTAGATGCTTCAGTTGTATCTCTCCATTTTCGTCACTTTCTAAATTCTCTCTTTGAGTTATATTAATAACCGAATTATTCTTCTCTAACTCAAATAATTTTGAATTACTAACCATCGCCAAATGCTCTAATGAAAAAACTCCTTGAGTAAAAGTAAAGGTAACTTCTTTCGTTGTCTCCCAATACACCAAATCTCTATCACCATAGCCGCCATGTGCAGTAATTCTTTCCTTATTTTCCTAAAAGCCGGATATTTGAATATTATCAAATGCTAAAATTACTTCTCCGACTTCAAGAGTACGATTTCCTAACTCTATAGGATAAGTAGCTTTTAACACTACATCGTACAATTCTTTTGCACCCATTAAAGCATTTTGATCCATATTATTTCTCCATTATGAAAAAAGGCGGAGTCCAACCTCCGCCCTTTAAGTCATTTTTAATTATTAGCCATTAGAACCAGTATTTATATCATACTTAACAAGCTTCATCATCTTTCCATCTTCAGGTCTAAGAACTCTAAGGTTCATAGAGAATGTTGACGGATCGCCTTCGGCTTCCATTGTAAGAGTAACTTCAGACATAACCTTTGCCTTCGGTATAATGAACTGGAAGAATTCATCCTCACCATTCTTTTCATTTCTAGCATAGGTATCACCAGTTACATAATAGTTTCCAGGGAATGTTGCAGCAGAAATTTCAATTTGCTGGACATCTTTTACAGGAACCACAAATGTTCCATATGCAGCGGAGCTAATATCAACTGTTGAATCTGCTATTCCGTTCTCTGCATACCAAGAAATACTACTAGCAGCTACTGTAAAGCTCTTTCCACCTATATCTACAGTAAACTATGTATCTGCTTCACTACCTTTTCCAACTATTATGCTCTTCGGCAGTGTCTTATAAATAGTCTCAAGTTTAGAAGTATCAGTAACAACCTGAGGATTCTTTGAATTGTCAACCGCACCATACATAATAGCCATTGACTTCATAGAAAACAGAGCATCTTCAAGAGTAACAGTAATTTCCTTACCATAGTCCCAAACAATAAGCTCAGGGTTACCCTTACCACCACGAGCTGATGTATTTTCAGCTGTCTGCTCAATAGTAGAAACTTTTAAAGTATCAAGATATAAAACGGGGAAGGTTTTGTTACCATTTGTATCAAGTTTATAAAAAGTAACGTCAGCGACCTCTTTTATACCATATCTATCAAGTATACTTGTTGCCATTGTATTAATAGCCTCCTAAAAAATTAGTCTTTATCTTCCCTAATCCAATATTGTAATTTAACTTCGCTTGCTTTTGCGCCCGCCAGTAAACTATCAATATCAATAGAGTATTTCTCTTTATCTTGATATATTTTGGTCAACTAACCAATGGCACAATAGCTTATCTCTCTGATATTAAGTGGATTAATACCAATTCCCATACAACAAATTGCAGCTAAACTTGTTCCTAAAGTAATACCTTCTTTTTTAGCTTTAACCCTATCTCTATAACGGGCTTTTGCTTTCATCTTTTTGACTCTTATATTTTCATTAGGATTCGGCGGTGCTGCATCTTTTTCGCCCATACACTATCTAATTAAATTCTAAAAGTCAAAGTATTCTTCTTCACTTAATATTCTTAAATCTTCAACTCGCTTAATCTCATTAAGAGTGCTTTTTAAATCTCCAATTAATACTTTTTTCTCTTTAAGCAAAAAAGTAACTGGCTCATGAATATAAAACTAAAAAGCTTCTTTCACCAATGACTCACTCTCTTTATCCTAAAAAGCAAGCGAAAGCATATATTCAAAGGGAGAAGGAACATATCCCTAAGTCAGCGCCTCCTCGCCTTTTTCAAGTAATTTATCTTCTATATCTTCTTGTGATATAGTTAAAATTGATCTATATATAGGAAATTTTTCATTACTAATAACATCAAAAACAGTAGGTGGATAAACAAATAATTTTTTATTAAATTCAACAGGTAAGCCAATAAAAAATCTAGGATTAATCATAAGTAACTATATTAAACGTCATTTCGTAGCACGAAATTTCGGTAGTTAAAAAGTTAATATCAAACCCCATACATTCCATCTTACCCAAACCATTAATTGTCTTTCCGTCCAAACTCTTTTCAATCTCACTCATAATTAAAAATGGTCTTAAACTAACATCTTTAATAATCCACTATGTAAGCGGCACAAACACCTCAAAGTTAATTGTAATATTATTAAATTCACCATTGGCACTTGTCTTGCGCCCGCGCACCACTCTAAAAGAAATAATAGAAGTAGCTGTCTCCTTCGAGTCCAGCTTTGGTACGATTTTAATTAGCTTATTAAAAACTTTAGTCTTAATTGTTTCTTCGTCTAAATCCTAATTATTAAAAGGGTCTTTATCGGTATAGTATAAAAGTTTTAGCAGATTTTGATTAGCAGTTAATCTTTTAACTATTGTCTAAAGATTTTCACCCATTTCCTATAGTTTTCTAACTGCCATCTTCATTAACCTCCATTACCCATATCTAACCCACCACCAAGTCCAGAATTATCTCCAGACTACTCTGAGGTTTGTGTAGAAGGCGCGCCGCCCTATAACCAGAAATACTCTTCATCCGAGTCCCCCTCCTACTTAGGAGGCGCCGGCGTCAAGTCGTATTCATAAATCGGGTCAACGCTTACATATTCTACTCCAGGAGTTGACTGAATATCATAACCAGTCACTACATACTACTCCTAAAGTTCTCCTTCCCCAATAATTATATAATCTTCTTTTCTAATTTTCGGATTAGTAGGCATAACAAAGAAACTTAATTTTAAATTTTCCGCATATATAGTATCCATACGGCTTCTTGAACGAATTTCGTCCTTTAGCATATTATCTTCCTGACCATACATATAAACCCAAGAAGAATAAACATTGCCATCGCGCGCCGTCCACGAAATAAAGTGCGTCATCTTCAACACAATATATCTATTATAACCGCTAGCTTTAATATTCTCTAAATAATAAACCATCCACGGTTGTTCAATCATATCCTTATCTGGAATCATTAAAATTGTTCCATTCGGAATTTCTACATTTACTTTAGTGAGTAAATATTGTAAAGTTTTGGTGTCGTCCTATTTATATTTCTCAAGCGACCCAGCAATTGTCTCTCCTTCATAGGCAAAGTCAACTCTATAAATCGTCTTTAACAAATATAAATCAAACATTCGTTCCCTCTCGCGCTGTATACGTTGCTAATAGTCGTTTCCGTACCTATTAACTCTTTTTTTATAAATATCAAAGTAGCTCATTGTCCTTTACCCAATAGCGTCATACAATCAAAGATTGTACTTCTAAAATATTCATATTTCAAATAGCGCAGAGTGCTCAGCTTATAATAAAGAATATAGTAGTTAATTGTTCTCTATTCCTCTTCATAACCCTAAAGCTCAATTAGAATAGCATCCAAAAACTTCTCCCAATCTCTATTTTTTTCTCTTTCACATAACAACCCATATAGCTTGTTTTTTAGTTTATTGTTATACCCCTCTCTTATATCTGGAATCAATTTATTTTCCCGCCAACGACGTATAGTCAAATGGTTTTCCTTTAATTGATCTATAATAAACTCTCTCTAACTTTAATGCATTATATTTCTCGGCATTTAAAGTTTCATTAAACTTTGCAAGTAAGTTAGCCTGAGAGAAGTCTCTTTCTTCATACAGGGGTTTAACATTCTCCCAAGTTAGAATGGTTCTATTCAACCACTCACATTTCATATAACAAGCTAATATCTAAATTTCTTCGTTGTCTAAATCTTCAAAGAAATTCTCGGTGTCATGCTCTAAGCTCTTTCTCGGGAACTTAAACCAAGCGAGCGCGCCTTCGAGTAAGTTATATAAATCTTCATTAACTTCCTCTTCTTCCCACTCTACCCATTCATCTTCCAACATTTTCACCAAAAAAGCATCATAAACTTTTTGGAGAGAGGTCATACTTATACCTCCTTATTCTATCTATTTAACTCAATCATCTTAATAGAGTCTAAACTAGTAGCTTCTTTTAATATCTCGCTCTTTTCAATATTCATGATCTCGTTTTCTACTGCAAAATCAACCAAATTTTTCTTCTGTTCAGTAGAAAGAGTAGCGATTTTTTGTTTAAACTCAGCAACAGGCATAACTGTTAAATAACGCTTCATATCTTTATCACTTAAAACAATTATATTAACTGGCTCCGTTGCATCTTCAGGCTCGAGACCCATCTCTTTCTTAACTTCCATATCCTCAATGTAAAGCATACCTGTCTGAAACATATATTCCACACCGTTATCATACATTAAATTCTCAAGAAGTTCTTTATCAATCATTATCTTTTGGCCCTTTTTGGTCCAATCTTTTTTAAATCCATACTCTGGCGAGTAAATTCCAATAGTACCATTAACTGTACTAATAACAGCAACTTTTGAATTATCCATAATATTTCTCCTTTTAACTCATTTTTTTAATTTTAAAAAAATAGAGGAAGGAAGAAAAACTTCCTTCCTCACAATTAGCTTAATTTATACACCGTAAGGATTAACCCTGATAGGTCTGTGTAATACCAGTATTCTGATAAATACACCAGTTATAATGTGTAAGAATAGCGCAACCCATCTTCTTATAAGCATGAATTTCCATAGAGTTGTCTCTATTTGTGAAATCATGAATCTGTGTAGCGCCCTCAAGAACGACCTTAACTACCTTTTCCTTTCCAGCAGGAAGGACATAAGCAAGCTGAGGATCGATTTCGGTATAAGTATTATCAATATCTGTAAAGGACTGCGGAATCTGTACAATAGGTGTCCCACGGAACAGATTGATGTATCCAGTATTGTGAATAGCGTCGATGTCCTGCGGATGATATACACCAACTGCCGGATAAGATGTCCCATAGGTTCCAACAGGAATTATAGCATCGGGCCCCATAGCAGCAACAAATTCAGGCGGTGCAAAAATCACTGCGCTTGAACTATAAGCTCTAGCAATATTTATGAGCTTAAGCATATCAGCGGGAACGAATGTGTTCTTAGAAACAAGGTTTGCAGAAGGTCTAGCAGCAGCAGAAACAGCAGCCTTAAGAGCTCTCTGTACCTGTCCAAATATAGCATCGGAAAGTCCTTCTGTAATTACATCCATAACATCAGCCATGTCCTCAGCGCCATCGAGGAATCTCTCGAAATCGATTGTAGCCGCGCCGCCGACAGCGTCAGCAGATACTTCAAAAATACCCTTGTCAAGTCTGAATGTCTCATATACGCCAGAAAGTCCAACACGTGTGATGAACTTCTTTGCCCTTGCTTTTCCAAGGCTTGTTCTGAACATAGCCTTTTCGCCCTGTCCAACCTGCTGAATGTCAGCGAACATTCCAAGAGCACTTATAACCTTATTCGGAACTACTTCATCAGCAGTAGAAATTATAATATCATAAATGTCATAACGATTTCTCATAAACTCATTAACGCTAGAAGCAAGATTCTTCATCTCTTCACGAAGTGCCACATTAACATTTTCGTTAGAATAGTTAGCCGGAGCAGTACCCCTAGCAGCATGAAGAGCTAATTCCTTAATCTCTTTAATTGTAGCCATTATATTAACCTCCTCCGAAAATATTAGGCAGCCAGTACTCTGAACTGAACAGCAAACTGTCCATCAGGCATTGTGGTAGCTTTTATTACTTCAAGTTTAACTCCTGAAGCGGGAGCATTAGCAGAAACTACGATAGAACCGTCTGTGGACTGTGTTCCAAAAGCAGGTGTTGTCTTAACAGCCTTCATAGCTGTAATGAATGCTTCATCATTTGCCCACTCGCTTGTATCATAGCTTACGCAGTTTGTTGTAAAGAGATCGCCAACTGCAAGATATCCAACTCTAGGAAGGAAGTCATCCTTTGTGAGCTTGAAATTCTTGAGTCCCATAGCTCTCTCATCATAAATATGTTCAGCACTATAGTTAATTGCTATAGGCAGTGTCTCGGTCTGTGCAGGAAGCTTTATAAGGCCATTAACCTTATCAACTGCAAGCAGCATTCCGTTCTCTGCGGGAATACTAGAAAATCCTGTAGGATCAAGCTTGCACTGTGCCTCAACCCTTCCATCTCTACGGAAAGCGGCATTGTTAAGCTCTAACTGGCCGAAACCGTCAATTACTAATCTAGCCATATCGTATAATCCTCCAATTATTTTTTATACTTGTCTAAGATTCCCTCAATGCCATTCTTAAATGTATCCTTCGGAACATAGAGGGGTTTGGATGTAAAAACTTCAGAATTATGCTTCTTCAATTCATAAGCAAGTTCTTTATCCAGTTCGATTGCGCTGTAACCAGTAAGTTTCTCCGCGGTATAAGCTTCGATAACTTCTGCCGGCAGCAAATCAGCATAGGATGCAACAACCTGTTCTTTTTCTTGTCTTTCAATTCCTTCTTTAAAGGCATTCAGCTCATTAACCTTTGAGATTAATTCCTCAACTTGTGCCTATGCGTTGGAATAATTCTGCTTCTCTTCATCTCTTTCTATAGTTAAAGTAGAAACGGCATTATTCAACTCGTCAATTTTTGCAACAAATTCTGAGTTTTCTTCTGTTATTTTATCTATCTCATTGATTTTTTCATCAATCTTATTATAAGTCCCACCATTGTAAGCTCTCAGAGCATTAAGTGCATCATACTCATCTTTTGTCACATCAATAATAAAGACGGGCTCACGCTCTGTAATAGAAACAACATCGGACTCATCATCTTTTACGTAATAAATACGTTCATAGCTTCCTGTTTCATAGTTGAAAGCCAGAGCATAAGAATCATAAACTTCCTGAATAGAATAACTAACTTCATACTCGTTCTCTTCATTAAACTTATCATTCAAAAGCATCCAGAGTGCTTCAAACTTTTCTCTATCAGAAAGCTTAAAGTTAAATTTAGTCATTTCTGACGTTCCTCCTTTTTCATGGGAATTTGCTATGTATTTCTCCATTTGATTAATTAGATCAGTTAACTTTTCATAATAAGTAAAGAAGGCAGCGCCCTCAAAACAAGGCTCTACTTCATTTCCTAAAACTTGTAATCCTAAAAAGCATCCATCCTCAAATACGAAATACTTTTGACCATTTATATTCTTCATTCCACCTTTTATCGAAGGAGCATAAAGTTCCATTGACTGCGACTTCCCAACAATTTGGTCAGCCTCTTTGTAGAGGGCAGAGAAAATATAAACATCACAACAGGCATATACTCTCTATATACCATCTTCATCTAAGTGAGTTTCCCAAGCAAAATTGGGGTTTTCTGGTACAATACCATAAATTTTCCCCATGTCTCTTTCTTCGCCATGATCAGTATAATCTTCGGACTATTCGTCATAAATACCTTTCACAGGAGTATATGGTAAAGTACCAATTAGCTTTTCCGCAAACTCATCTGATATATAAGTACCGTTTCGATTTTCATATTTATAAAAAATGCGGCATCTTCCCTTCGATAAAACAGGAGTTATTTGTTCAGCATCCCCGTAGAACTCTACTGGGAATTTAGAATAATTAGTCATTTACTCCTCCTTGATTATCTATAGACTCCTCGTTAGCGATAGTCTTGTCAGATTTTTCTTCTGGACTCTTTTCAGGCGCCCCAACACTGTTTGCACTTTGTGTATAAGCAGATTGCAAAGGTTTAAGTTTTTCAGCTAAATTCATAACATCGTTTTCTAAATCTTTTATGTTACCTAAATCCTTTTGGGTAATGCCCAGGGCTAACGCCGGAAGGATAAAGCTATATCCACTTTGCGCTAACTTGAAAGAGTCTGTGATATAGGTCGATTCATTATAATAAGTAATTGGTAAAAACGCATACTTAAAATTAATAGCGGTATTGCTAAAGATTAAGTTTAACAGTTCTGTTAAGAAAGTTCCAAACTAATTAGCCAGCGGCATCATTAGTGCAACGTCGTTTTTAATAGAGGTTTCAATTGCAAGATTACCTGTTGCTGCAAATACTTGGCTGCTTACGCCGCCCTCATTGTAAATATTCTAAACCATCTTCTCTAAGTTGTTAGAAACCGCATCAGAAGTGGTTTTTGAAACAATTGCATCAACGTCTGCATAGGTAGTTAAAACCGAAACGTTTTTATTCTACTTTAACATTCCAACAGTTCCTTCATGTATGACTTCAGCTTCTTGCGGTTCAAACAGAAGGCCGCCGTCAGTTAAATGAGGAATTTTTTGAACGATAATCTTTCTTATTTCCTCCAGGTCGCGTTCGCGCTCTGTATCAACAGTATCATCATACTGCATTGTCGCGGGAATCACATTTAAGAATAATGGTACAGCCTCAAACAAACTGAAGTATACCACTAATTCCGCAGGAAGAACAACCCAACTCGTTGAAAGCTTTCCAGCCGCCCACTTTTTGTAATAAGACCGTATAACTTTCGGATAAGCATTTAAAGTTTCTTGTCTAACAGATGTATCTAAAATAGACTCAAAGTAAAGAACATTAAATTCTACTACATCATGCCCACTTAAATCTTTAAATCGAGAGCGGCAATACTACGTGGGTAAATCCATCAAAGAAAACTTATCTTTTCCAAAGCTTTGGACAATACCATAATAGCAACCATCAATTAAAACTTTTAAAGAACATTCCGTAAACAGAGTTTGAATAGAAGAGTTTTCAATAAAATTAAGCGCATTTGTATAACGTTTCTATAGGGGCGGGTTAGAGAGACTTTGATTAATAGTTGGATTAGGAATCAAAATGCCCATATATTTTAACAAAGTAGCATAATATATTAAAATTCTTTTATAAAAACCATCTGTATAAAAGAAGGTTCTTGAAAGTTGTTGCTAAGCCTAAAGTGAACCTGAGTGAATGATACGGTCAACTTCTTCTATTGTGTACTCGGCGTGACGATAGCGCCGTGACCCAATCAAGTCAACCGCATTATTCTTAACAATCATGTTCTCTTGAGATTTTTTAAAGGAGGCTAAATCAAATTTTGAGTTATTGATTTGTTCATTATTTTCCATTGGTTATCTTCCTCCCGTAAAGAAAACTAATTGTCTCTTCTCTCCAAACAAACTTTGACGACGTTTTTCCTTTTTAAATGCTTCCTCTTCTAATTCCTTAATGCGCCATAACCCATAAGCGAAAGAAGAATATTTATCATCAGGATACCTTGAATTAATGTGTTCAAGCGTAATATCGAGAGTCGCGCCAGTTCGTTTAAGTCTTAAATTAGCCATCTCTTCAAATAATTTAGTGGTCATTTCATGCGGCATCAAGCGCTCGATACGCTCTTTTACTGTCATTTTCTGACCAATTTTTGTAGCCATTAAAGCATTTTTGGCTTCTTGCTCTTTAATTAAAAAACGAACTGTACCGCCATTAAGACGAGAATAAGCGTTACCATGAATTTTAGAGTTTAAAGGCCCATTAGCCTTTAAAGAATAAAGAATATTAATTGCGTCTTTCGGCTAAATTTTCTTATAATCGTCATTGTTGAAAAAGCCATATGGAGGCAATTCTTCACCATCGTCACTTATTTGAGTTCGTATCATTTCATCAGCAAGGCCAATACCAAGACCGTTAGTATCTATTACAACCTCTTTAGGTTTAAAGCGTTTAATAATTTGCTTTATTTCAATAGCTTGTTGTGTAAAGGTTTTTTTATCAGCCTATCGTCCAAGCACATAAAGGTTCACCAAAGTGGCATAATACTTATTTTTAACCACATTAACCCTAAAGACGCAACATACCGTTTGGTCATTAAGTCGCCCAACGTCTACTGATAATAAGTAAAACTAGTCGGCGCCTTCTCTAAAAATTGCGTGTTTTTCAGGGTTCTTTATCTTACGATACTTTTGAAGCTTATCAAAATTAAACCAAGATTCCTCGCTACCACCACTCCAAATTGAGAGGTACTCGCGCGCAAATGTTTCTTCCTAATAAGTCGGAGACATTTTTAACTCTTGGATAAATTGTTTATCTAGGAGTCCATGCATTACTGGAATCCTATAATCACATCCCCATACAAAAGCTTGGCGCGGGTCGATAATAGACATTTCTAATATATCGATAAGTCGTTCGTATGCATAAGACGACTTAACGCCCGCAGATGTCATGTAAAGCTGCTGCTGGTTTGGCTCGTTTGGGTTTACTTCACCTTTAGGGGTGCGGCGTGACACGTTCATGAGAGGGAGAACAACAGAGTTTAAAAGATCCCCATCATGGTCCCTTATCTCATCGATAAGTCCACCATGACGCCGCCCACCACGTTCGGAGTCAAGCGCACCGACAACGTCAAAAATTGACCCATTTCTAAAAGTAAGGGTAACGTAGTCCTTTCCAAAATTGCCATCCCCTATTATTTCCTTTTTTAAAAAAGGCAACTTATCCCAAATCTCATAAATTTTATCTTTTGCTATTTTTGCCGACTGGTTTTTACCGGGCGCGCATATAAAGAGCTTCGCGCCAGGTCGAAACATACATTCAAGATAAAGAGCTAAAATTGAAATAAAAGTTTTTGAGAAAGCACGGCATGCAGTACAGTAATGGTATCTAAATCTCATGCACGCGCGCAAGAAGATTCTCTAAAAGAAGAAAAGAGAAAAGTTAGAATCAGAAGGGGTAATTAGGTCAATAAAAATATCGGGATAAGCAGAGAAGAAATTTGCATATTTCTCAAATAACCCTTCATTTTTAATTAAGTATTCCTCTGTTAAAATCGCTCCTTTTTCCAGTTCAATTCCTTCTCTAAAAAAGTGCTAAACCTAAGAGTAAAGTTTATTAGATGCATCGTGCGCGACTTGAATCGGTTTATTCATCTAATACTTCACCTCCATCATCCTTTAAAACAGACGGGTCAAATTCATCTTCTTTTATTAATTCCTCATAACCAGCATTATCATATTCATCTAAGTCATACTCTTTATTAGTATCATAATAATCTTCGAGGTCGCGCGCACTCTGCAGAGATTGAATACGTCTTTCAATTTCTTCAGCAATTCCCGTTTCGTTAGTATATAGACGCTGCGTAAAGTTCTGTATATTCTTCATCGTCTCATCAACAATATCACGAGTTACATCATCATAAAACTTATTGCGCCAGCCTCTCTTCTCAAGCCACCTAAACAACTCTCCAACTGAGTCAAAGTCTGTGGCATTCTTTACATTCTTCGGTGTAAACTCCGCCGTCTTAACTAGTTTGTCATAAGAAGTCAAAAGCTTATCAAAGTCGCTGCCTTCACGAATACGCGAGTCAATCTCATAGGAAATTTTACAAATCTTTTGAGCTTGGTCCACCTGGAGCGCGCCGTTAACATTCTGCGTCGCCATAAGTCCTGTATAAAGACCCTCTAAATAAGTCAACCCCTCATCATCATAATTACTTCCCCACTTCTCTCTCAACTTTTCAAACTTTTCTTCTCTAAGTTCTGGCAGTTCATCTTCTATAAGTCCAGTTTCTTTTAGAGACTTAAATTGTCTGTAATAGTCATCCCATCCAAGACCCTCATACTCTTCGCCCGCAAAAACGTTGGCATAGGCGCCGAATACATTATCCTCTCCATTTAACTCTTTAAGCCTTTCCCATTCTCTCGGAATAAAGGGTATGTCAGCCCACTAGCAAATTTTATCAATAGCTTTCCAGTCAAATTCCTTCTTCTTTAAATATTCCGTAAGGCACTCATTACAAACAGGTAAATACCCATTATAAAAAATAGAGCGGGTTCGCGCATAGTCTTCGGGACCATGAGGCCGCCCGCAACGTGCGCATTCCTTTGAAGAGAAAGACTTAACCTACTAAATTTTCGGTCCAATCATCTCTTTTTCCTCTTAACTACATCCTTAACTAGTTTAAGGGCATTTTTTTGTTGTGTTTTATTTAAAGCCAAATATTTATCTAAAACTCCCTCTAAAAGCACATCAAAGGGGACGGGGGTGTCATCTGACGTAGTGAGCGCGACGCCAAAAAATCTAGCCAAACCTAAAAACTCAATCTGTTCCATCTTTGAGATCGCGCCGACAAATTCCTAAAACTGCTTTTCTTGTTTATTCATCATATTTAATTCCTTCCTTGTCTTGCTTTTTTGTCACATCTCTTGCAACGAGTTGAAAAACCATCGTTCGAGCGTGCTCTATGTACAAAATTCTCTTCTCCTATAAGTAAAATCTCACCGCATCCCTTACACTGTTTAAAGTTTTCCTAATACGGTAAATTCTCCACTATTTTCTCATGAAGGCGCGCCGCATCGTTAATTTTTGGGATTATCTTCTACTTAAAGATCGTACTAATGTAATTTGCTGTGTAGGTCTTATTAAATTTT
>JAFRFD010000069.1 GCA_017434525.1 Methanobrevibacter sp. | reverse complement strand
TGTCGCTGCACCTGTTTTTAATACTTTATTCTTACATGGCTCTGTTCCTGCCAAGCTTTTTCCACCACGTAGCTCCGCTATATAATTCCTGACAGTGGTAGACCATTCATAATCCCCAAACATCTCAACAAATCGGGCTTTTATCAGTTCATCAAGAGCAGATAACTCTTGTCGTCGTTTTTTCATCACATACGAAATCTTATTAAGGTTGTTTACAATCGCATCCTGTTCTTTTCGAAGCAAAATCGGCACAGGATATTCAGCAACCGCCTTAGGTTGTGCCCTCGTAAGAGATCCTCCGATCCCTGTCACTTCACTTACCATCAATTGTTTAAAACGTGTACTTCTGAAATACCAAGCCAAAAATTCAGGATTATACTCACTATTCCTTATCACTATCCACTCAGACGAGGCAATATTGAGGTGTTCAGATTCATCAGCAACGACCCAGACACGGTTTATTCTTGGATTTATTTTACATAATAAAATGTCATCTTTCTGCACAACCACTTTGTTTGAAGCTATTTCTTTGCCAAGCAGGTATTCAGGATGACCCGTGTCATAAATAGGAACACTATATATCTCAAATATTCTTTCTGGCGTCTTTGACGGATTAATACTTTCACTTTTATATTGATTTATGAGTTTCAGTTTCGTATATTCCATCCCATCATCCCCACAAATTACAATTTGCGGGAAAATCATGCAATGTATTTTTGATGTGAAGTCTTTACATTATTCTGATTTACTATTGCATACTGCATAGTTGTATCAATCTGGGAATGACCGAGTATTTTCTGTACTTGTTCAATAGGCATCCCTTTATCTATCGCCCGTGTTGCCATTGAACGTCGAAATTTGTGAGGATGGATTTTTCTTAATCCGAGAGATCTACCAAGATTTCTTATTCTAATTTCAATGCCACTAATCTGAAGGCGATTATGAGGAGCGTCTAATGTCACGATCAAAGCAGGATTGTCATCAGTTCTACTATCAATATATTCTTTCAAATGGATTTTTGTTTTTGCATCAAAATATACCCTACGCTCCTTCTCCCCTTTTCCAAATACTATACATTCCCGTTGTTCGAAATCAATATCTTCAATGTTCAGATTGACAAGTTCCCCAACACGTATTCCTGTTGAGTATAATAAATCTATTATAGCTAGATCTCTCTTTTCTGTACAAATATCTCGTAGTTTTTCTATTGCTTCATCGGAGATTGTCTCTTTCACAACTGTCTTCGACTTGATTTTGTGAATTCTCCTCATCGGGCTCTTTAATACATAGTCTTCTTCTTCCAACCATGAAAAAAAGCTTGATAAATTTCTCCTGATATTATCAACGGTCACCTTGCTACAATTATTAATCTTCTGATATTCAACAAGATATGTCCTGAGTTCTTCTGTTGTCATTTTCCGGATAGGCGTTATTATAGTTTTAAGAAGGTGATCTATCGTTTTTTCATAGTAATCCAGTGTTCTATTCGAGCACCCTTCTATCTTTTTTGCATCCAAGAACAATCTTTTGTATTCTCCATTCGATACTTGTTTTTTCACTGCCCTTTCAACAGTCAAGACTTTTACAAGAACCTCCTGAAGTTTTTTGGCCTGAGCAACAGATAAGTACTCTGCCATTTCGTTAATTACCTCTGCTATTTTTTCTTTCATGCTGGTATTCCTCCATTTATCATATTTTTACCAGCATCCTACTCCATAGCGTTATAGTTAACCGAAATATTCCTGCATAAGACTATCGAATAATACTTGTGTTTCATCTAATGATTTTTGTATTGCAACTTTGGATTTGTCGACTTGTTTAACGAAGTCAGCGAACTTGTTTTGTTCACTTACCGGGACATCAATACATTTAATATCCAAAAGTTTCAGTTTTGAAATATTATGCATTGTACCACTTGTTCCACCAGATTTATC
>JAFRFD010000003.1 GCA_017434525.1 Methanobrevibacter sp. | reverse complement strand
TCGCCGTTCAAAACGAAAACATCATATCATGGAAAAACAACAAACACTTAAGTCATGCAATACAATTAAACGCACCACGACAACTCCTAGAAAAAATAGAACAAAAATGCCAACAGGAAGACGTAGAATTCGTTAAAGTATCCAAATTTTTCCCATCCACTCAAATATGCCACAAATGCCAAAAAAGAAATGAAACAATCAAAGGACTTAAAAATCTAGAAATAAGAGACTGGGACTGCCCAATTTGCCATACACATCATGACCGTGACCGGAATGCGGCCATTAACATCCTTAATAAAGGATTAGAAATCGTCGGGACGACGGTGCAGTAAAAATTTCCAAAAATAAATAAACTATATTTTTTTTTGGTTTGCGAATCCCCGTCGTCAACACGACGGGGAAGTTCAACTGGCAGACACACAATCTGACCGTGAAGATGCTGATTATGATGCATTTGATGAACTTGATGAAAGAATTGCTAGAAAAAGAATTAAACAAGCAGAAGAATTCATTGCCGAAGCTGAAAGATTCATTTAATGGTATTAATGTAATTTTATTTAAAGCTTTCACTATTTTTTCTAAATTTCTTATTTAAATCAATGTTTCCTTCTACTTTTTAGTATTCATATTTTACAAACTCCATCTTCACATCTGTCTGTATCTTTGCCATCCTCAACTTCTGTTTCAGAAATTATTTGACTTAAAACACTTTTAAAATCATTATAGGATAGGGCTCCGGGAATTGAATATTTTCCATCAAACAGATAGAACGGAACTGCATGAATTCCTCCAGTTAAGGCAATTTCCTCATCTTTTTCAACATCACTATCAAACAGATCACTTTCTAAAACCGCAGTGATTTCATCTTTTTCAAGCCCTGCTTCAACACCCACGTTCAGCAATACGGTTTTATCAGCCAATTTCAGGTTTTTGGTAAAGTAGGCATCAAACAGTAATGTGGCCATGTTTTCGACAAGTTCCAAATCATTTTTGCTTTGGGCCAATTTCATTAACCTGTGGGCATCTCTTGTGTTGGTGTAAAGCGTTGATGCATACTCAAAATCGATTCCCTCCTCGATGCCCAATTCGGAAATATTGTCGACTTGTCTTTGAGCATCACTGAGGGACAAGCCATATTTTAGAGCAAATCTCTCAACCGTTGTTGATTCAACGTCTTGAGGTGCATTTTGGTCCAGTTCAAAAGCACGAATGTCAAATTCTATTTCATTTTCGAGATTTAAATCTTTTATGGCTTTTTTCAGTCTTGTATTTCCAATATAACAGTATGGGCAGGCAAAATCGCTCCAATATGTAATTTTCATTAGTTTCACCATTAAATTATTTAAATGAATATATACAATATTTTAATTAATAAATGCGTGAGTAATTCCATAATTACTGTGTTGATGATACTATGTCGGAAAAAAACATTTGTCCCATTGGAAATACATTGGATTTTTTTAACAGAAAATGGATATTCTGCATTCTGTCCAATATATTCAGGGGAATGAAACATTTCTCAGAGTTCAAAAAAGCCAATCCCACAATCAGCAATCATATTCTAGCTGAAACATTGAAGTATATGGAAGAAAATGGTTTGATTACAAAAACAACCATTGAAGAAGGTTCAAGGGTCCAAACTGAATATTGTCTAACCGAAAAGGGCTTCAAAACCAATAAGATTTTGTATGAAATCACATCATATTATTTCAATGAACTGAATTATGTGGGATATGATGAGGAACAAAAAGGCGAAATTCTAGCCGAATATCAAAAGGCATTCCACATCGAGTAATTTGGAAGTTACTAATCTCTTTTTATACTATTCTTTTCAAAACTTAATTCATGAAAGATATTTTTGATAATTGTCAGTTTGGTGATTTGAAGCTCAAAAGCCGTGTTGTAAGAACAGGGCTATGGCAAACACAGCCTATGGGCGAAGTCTATGAAAAATATGAAAACATTGCTGAAAGCGGTGTCGGACTGATTATCACAGAGCTAATCTCAATTTATCCTAAAGACAAGTTTTCGGAATATTCCCTTAAAAGCAATTCCCCGCAATTCATAATCGAAGCTAAAAAGTTAGCGGAAATTGCCCATAATCATGATGTTCCAATTTTAGCCCAGGTCGAATTCATTAAATATAACCGTGGAATCGATTGGGACATTGATATCAATGATTTGACAATGGCCGACATTCGCCAAATCCAGTCCGACATCATTGTTGTGGCACAAAAACTTAAATTGGCAGGTTTTGACGGAATACAGCTGGCTTTGGGAAATAACTTTTTCTTATCAAAGTTCATCAATCCCTACTTCAATCAAAGATCAGATGATTATGGTGGAAACACATTCAATAGGATGAGGATTGTTTTGGAATTAGTTAGGGTGATGAAAAGCAATTTGGATTTTCACATTGGATGTAAAGTAAATGCATTCGATGGAAGAAAAGGAGGAATCGATGCTGGGCAAAGCATTGAAATATGCAAACTGCTTGAAAAGGTAGGTGTCGACAGCATTCAGGTTACAAAACCCCTATCTCCCCTATATTTTACCAAAGACGTATCAAATGAAGACGAATTGGTTGAATTTTGCCAAAATCTAATTGGGGAAGTGGATGTTCCAATCATTTTGGGAGGGGGATTTGCCAACCAAAACCATATGAATGAGCTATTGAACGCAACAGATATAGAATTTCTGTCAATGTACAGGCCGTTTGTGGCACAGGAGGATTTCTTAAAGTCATGGAAGGAATCTGGTGATGGAACATCAAGGTGCAAGATGTGCAATAACTGTTACAGGACAAAAACTAGCACATGCTATCATTATTAAGCATTGGTAACTCCGGAATTACTTTTGCCTTTTTATACTAATCTGTACAATGTAACTTCATGAAAAGCATATTCGATAACACAAAATTTGGCGGATTCAATCTCAAAAGCCGCATCATCAGGTCCGGATTGTGGGAATCCGAAAACGAATCTCAAAAAAATTTAACTTCCGAAATCTTTGACAGATATGAGGAATTGGCTAAAAACAATGTTGGACTGATTGTAACTGAGCTAGTCTCAATGTATTCTCATGACAGATTCAGCGATTATTCTCACTACATTAATTATCCTTATTTCATTAAGGAATTTAAGGAGCTAACAGACACGGTTCATGATTTCGACACTCCCATTTTTGCACAGATAGGTTTCATCAACTGCAATGTCAATGGAAAACAGATGATGGAAGTCAATGATTTGACAATTGAGGATATAAGGACAATCCAATCCGATTATGTTGTGGCTGCCAAAAAGGTAGCATTTGCGGGTTTTGATGGAATTCAACTGAACATTGGAAATAACTATTACTTGTCAAGGGTTATGGATCCTTTTGAAAATCAAAGAAACGATAACTATGGTGGAAACACATTCAATCGTGTGAGGATGATTTTAGAAATCATTAAGCTAATTAAACAAACCACAGATTTGCATGTTCACTGTAAGGTAAATTTGTATCAGGACGCTGATGACTCTCTGGAAATATGCAAAATACTTGCCGAAAATGGTGCGGACAGTTTGCAGATTACCAAATTCCTGTCTCCACAATATTTCAGAAAAGGCCAGTCAAATGAAAACATGCTGGTTGATTTTGCAGATAAGGTAGCTGGCGAAGTGGATATTCCCGTCGTTTTAGGTGGCGGATGGTCTGATATGGATAGCATTCAAAATCTATTGAACGGTACAAATATTGAGTTTTTGTCAATGTATCGTCCATTTGTCAGAAGCCACAGTTTCTTAACTGGGTGGAAGAATGAAGGAAACGGGCAGTCTGAATGCAAAACATGCAATAATTGTTACTGGAAAAAGTCAAGCGTCTGTTTAATTGATTTTGAAAAGTGAATTTCAAGTTCAAAAAAGTCGTTACAAACATAAACTTGTTTTAAGCATTAATTCATTATTCATGTTCTTGAATTTTTTCAATTTTAGGCGAAAGTTAAATATATTGTTAATAACATATTAATAACTATGGCAAAAGATGATAGGAGCAAGATTAATCCGTTCACTGGAAAATCTCATTTTGATATCGTAAATGACGATAAGTTTCTTCAGGAGTCCTATAATGAATATTATGGGATGATCAGTCAAGCACAACTTCTGGATGATACTCAAAATGGCCAAATAGTCAGAAATGTGGCCATCAGGCTAATTCAAGCAGTTGAAAATTACCTGGCGCAAATCGGGCGCAGCGACTATACTGAGGATTACTATGAATGGGATTTTCATTTGGTTGCAGACGATACCGTCAATGCATTCTGCATGCCTGGAGGCAAAATCATAATGTTTTCCGGTATTCTTTCAGTTGCAAACACTGAAGAGAAGGTTGCATTTATTTTAGGCCATGAAATGGCTCATGCTCTTCTTGACCACTCCCGAACCAGGGCAAGTGCCCAAAATGCTCAAAATGCAGTCACTTCCGCCGCTTGGATTGGAAGCTTTGCGCTTGATTTGGTAGGATTGGGAGGTATTGGCAGCCTTACAAGGGCAGCCACCAACGTGGCAAGCGTAGGGTCTCAATTTTTCTTATTGAATCCTTGGGGAAGAGACCAGGAGCTCGAAGCTGATAAGCTGGGAATGATGATAATTCATTGGGCAGGTTATGACATCTCTTCAATTCCTGCATTCTGGCAGTCAATGGCTGGCGGAAATCCCAATAGTCATGACTTTTTTTCAACCCATCCGTCCGATTCAAAAAGGATAGCGGTTATGAATGAACTGATTTTTGAAATCCAAAATCAAAAGGATTTTTACTCCCAGCCTGTTTTAAGTGATGTGCCTAAACCAAAAGAGGAATTCAAATCTTCTCATTTGGCCGATGACAACAGCATGTTCTGTCAAAGTTGCGGCGCTAAAATTGAAGGTGATTCTAAATTTTGCACTAATTGCGGCGCCAAAATTGAGGATAATCGGCTATGTCCTAAATGCGGCACACCTATTTCCAGTGGGGATAAATTTTGCACCAATTGCGGAAACAAACTTTAATGGAGGAGAATATGGCAGATAAGGAATCTAATTCAGATGATGTTATGGAATACGATGATCTTGTCAAATTTATCAACAGGTCATCTTATCGGGTCAATGTTTTAAGGGATTTGTCCGATGGTGATGTTAAGATGCCAAGAGACATAGCCATTGATTGCAATATATTGCCCAATCATATTTCAAATGTTTTAACTCAATTGAGAAAACTGGGTCTTTTGGAATGTATTAATCCGGAATATAAGAAAGGGCGTCTTTATAGGCTTTCTGATGATGGTAAGACCATTTTAAAAGATTTAAAATAACTTTTTTTTATTCATTTTTTTAATTTCCGTTAACTTTATATACTTCCTATGGTTAATATATTGTGTGTAAGTTAATAACAATTTATTAACAACGCCGTATTGAAAACCTTGAAAAAATATTGGGAAGTGATATAAATGGTTAAAGTCATGCCAAAAATAGAAGATTTGGATTTGATATTTTTAATCGATAGAAGCGGATCCATGTATGGCTTCGAAGAAGATACAATCGGAGGATTCAATTCCTTCATTGAAAAAGAAAAAGCTAAGGAAGGCAACACCCGAGTAACAACAATTCTTTTTGACCATGGATATGATGTATTATACAAAAGAAAATCCATTCATGATGTCAAAAAACTCACAAGAAACGAATACTTTGTCAGGGGATCAACTGCCCTTTTAGATGCCATCGGAAGAACAATAACAACTCTCGATAAGGAGATTGACAATAAGGTTCTCTTTGTCATAATGACCGACGGCATGGAAAATTCTTCAGTAGAATTTTCAAAACCTCAAATTAAAAGCATGATTGACAATCACAATTGGGAATTCATTTTCATTGGTGCAGATATTGACTCCTATTCTGAAGCACGCAGCATAGGCATTAGGGACAGTCATGTTGCCAATTACAGAAAATCTAAAAAAGGAATCGGAGCACTGTATGATTCTGTAGACATTGCCTCAAATTGCTTAAGGGAAAACGTTTCTTTGGATGATGCAAACTGGAAACAAAAATTAGAAAAATATGATTAGTCCTCATATTCAGTTAAGTCATCTATTCCAAGTTGTTTGAATGCCCGTTTACGTCTCATGCAACTTTCACAAACACCACAATGTTTGTCGCCTCCTTTATAACAGGAATAACTTAATTCCATTGGAGCACCAACTTCAACTCCTAATTTCACTATTTCCTCTTTGCTCAAATCAATGGCTGGTGCTTCAATTTTTATATTTTCCGGTGAACCTGCACCAATCAGTTCATTGAATGCATTTAAAAATTCCTTTGAATTGTCTGGAAATGTTGCTGCCTCTTCAGCATCCCATCCGACAATTATTTTCTCAGCACCGATGCTTTCGGCGTATGATATTGCAATTGATGTAAACACCATGTTTCGTGCCGGAACCCAAACGCTGCTTGCGGTTTCGCTGCTTTTTTCGATATCATCCAAATCATTGAAGGACACTTCCGGAATTTCTTCGGCAGTATTTAGACTTGATGTGCTTATTTTTGAAAGCCATGGAAGCTCAATGACTTCATGGGTCCAGCCCATTTTCTCACAGATTTCCTCTGCAGCTTTCAATTCTCTTTTGAACGCTTTTTGACCATAATCAAATGTTATCGCATGGATTTTCCAATCTTTTGCAAAAACACTTGTTGATACGGTACAGTCAAGGCCTCCGGATAAAACAGATATGGCTTTTTTCATTTCACCAACTCCTTAATTTCCTTTAAAGCCAAACCGCTGTCTTCAGCAATTCTTTTTAAATCTTCATATTCCGGTCTTGAGGAGATTATTTCGCCATTGACATAGCCTATTTTGAATGTCACTTCATAGGTTTTGCCTTCAATTTCATATTCCTTTTTAATGAACTCCCTTTTGGCTATGCCTCTGTGCAGATTTGGAGCTATTCTGATGCCTAGACTTCCTGTCTCCTTGAAAATTGTGTCGAGTAGATGTTCCCTATTTTTGCGGGCGGAAATCACTTTTAAAAGACTTCCCTGCCTGTTTTTCTTCATTATTATTGGAGTTATGGACACGTCGCTTGCCCCTTCCTCAAGGAGCTTGTCAAACAGGTATCCGATTTCCTCGCCGGTGAGATGATCAATATTTGTCTCTATGACGTCAATCTCATCGCTTTCACTAACATCACTGGTTTCGATTATCCTTAAGACATTCGGATGGTCAAAGTCTTTCTTTCCCGCTCCATAGGCAACCTTTTTGGGCTTGATGAGTGGTATGAACTCTTTGATTTCATCACATATCTCTGCATAGATTGCACATCCTGTCGGTGTTGCAAGCTCTGAATCAACAGGTCCTCCAACCATTTTTGCATCCTTTAGGATTTCAACGACTGCCGGTGCCGGAACTGGGATTGTTCCGTGGGCGGTTTTCACTCTTCCGCCTCCCACAGCTATTGGCAGTCCGATTGTTTTTTGCCTGTCAAGGTTAAGTGAATGGTATGCATATATTGACCCGATTACATCCGCCACTGCGTCACTTGCTCCGACTTCATGAAAATGAACTTCTTCTAAAGTTTTTCCGTGCACTTTTGCCTCGGCCTCTCCAATCCTTTTGAATACGTTGATTGATGTCTTTTTAACCTTATCATCAATGTTAAGGCTTTCAATCTTTTGAATAAACTCCGGATAGTTGATTGGGGGCTTATTTTCAAGCATTTCCACATGACAAAAGGTTGAGGATATTCCGTGTTTTGTGATTTTATCAAATTTTACTTCGATTTTTCCAAATTCCTTTGCGGATTTCTCCATGATTTCTTTTAATTTCTTAGAATCGGCGCCCAAATCGACCAAAGCACCTATTATCATATTTCCAGCTATTCCACTGGATTGTGGGTCAATAATGATTGTCATAATTTAATTCCATTTAAGTTTCTTTAATATTAAGTATAAATTAAATGATTAATATATTATATGTTACTGATAAGGTTGGGTCATTAGTATGGTAAACGATAACATCAACGTCATAGAAAAAGATTATGGAATCTGCATTAACAATCCGAATCATTTTTTGGCTTTAAGCGACTTTACGGTAAGCGACGGCATTGACATTATTGAAAACGTCAATATACTAAATGCCAAAAATGAATTTGGGCCGACCGCAAAAAGGGCCGAGGCTTTCAACCAGCTTCAGGGTTCCTATATTGCACAGGCAACAGACAGTCTGGACTATTTTGAAAATACCTATGGTGATTTGACCATTTTTACTTTTATATCAAATGATGTTGTCGTTGAGGATTTCACAGATAATCTGCAGGTTGCCAATTCCGCAAAAGGATTTAGGGATGCAAGAATCAACATAAGCCATGTGATTTACATCGACAGGACCATATCTCCTCGCGATTTGCTTAAAATCTTTAGGATTGTCACCAACGCCAAGGCAAAGGCACTGGCAAACATGGCCCTGCCGTTACATATCCAAAATATTTTAAATAAAAGTGACTTTTTGGCGGTCCTGTCCAATGTTAACGGTGACGGTGAAATTCTGGACATCAACAATGCGCTGTATGACAAGATTGATTTTGATGAGTTGAAAATAAGGCTTGAGGATGCGGTTGAAATAAGTCTGGAGGACGCATTTGAAAAATCAGATCTGACCTTTGGAATATTGGACTATTTCGTATCTGAAGGAATACTTATTGGCGATTTGGTGGAAGCCGGAATGGAACTTGTGGAAGGTGTCGAAGTGACTGATGAGCTTGAGGCCAAAATGGAAGCTCAAATCCTGAAATCATTGACTGATATTAATGTCATTGCCCTTTTGGTGGCCGCAATGAGAACCGAACAGGATTTGGCCGGAAATCACATCAGGGAAGTTGACATAAGTGATGATCCGGATTATTTCTACACAGATGAGGTGTTGGGCATTGCCATTTCAAACCAGATTGCCGGAACCAAGGCAACATTCAATTTCAAAAGATATGATGAGGCAAAGCCTGGAATAATCTATGGATTGCCTCCTATGCTGGATGACATTTTTGCGGGCCTGATTGCAGGATGCATGTCTAAAATATTCGAGGAATGATTATGGAAAACGACGATTACTTTCAGGATGAGGAATTCTCACCAATAAGGTCTCTTTTGGGACTTCTGACATTTTCAACAATACTTCCGATTAGGGTTTACACTTCAATCGAGTACATGACCAAGCTCACATGGTGCTGGCCGTTTTTGCATATATTCATCGGAATCCTGGCGGCGGTTTGCGGATATGTTTCAATCGAATTTTTACATTTGAATTCATTTTTCACAGCAGCAATCGTTTATGCATTCCTAATGCTCATTACAGGTTACAACCATCTTGACGGCGTGATGGACATGGCGGACGGTGTCATGGTTCATGGAGAACCTGAAAAGAAGATAATGGTCATGAAAGATTCTTCCGTTGGTGCGGGGGGCGTTGCAACCCTATTTCTGGTGGCCAGTCTGACTATTGGCGGTTTGTACAATATTTTGGATTATAACTTCATATTTGGAATCATAATCTGTGAGATGGCTGCAAAAACTTCTCTTTTAACTACTGCACTTTTGTCTAAACCGTTGACTCCAGGAATTGGAAGCTATTTTATAAATGAGACCAATATTGCCAATTATTTCATATCCACAATTCTAATTGGAATCATCGCAGGATTGTTGGGCGGCACTGTCGGCATGATGGGTGTTGTCGGCGCTATGGTCAGCGGCATTATCATAGCTATTGTTGCAAGGCGCAATTTTGTACTGGCTAACGGTGACGTATTGGGAATGAGTAATGAGGTTGGCCGTTTGTTTTCATTATTGTTTATGGCAGTGGCTTTATTTTATTTTTAGATAAATTTTACAAGTTAAAATCAATATTTAGCTCTAAAAAAGCATTATTTTATATATTGGGTGGTTCATAAGTAGTATTGATGAGATTAACCACGTCCTTTTCATTAACCATATTTAAAAATTGCATTAATTTTTTTGAAGTTATACATTACCTCCCAATTGTTCTTTTGTGGTTGTCTCATCCTAATTTTTAGAAATCATTATATATTTTCAGAATTAACCTTATTATTGATAATTATGAATGTTAATGTTTTAAGATTGGATCATAGATTGAAAAGGGACACCCGTATCACAACTCACGTATGCTTGACTGCCCGTGCATTTGGGGCCAGTAAAATTTACCTTGCAGGAGAAAGGGACAATAAGCTTATGGAAAATGTCAAAGACACAGCCTCGAGGTTCGGCGGACATTTTGAAATAGAACACACAGAAAGTTTTATGGGTGTTATAAATAAATGGAAAGCGGATGGCGGAAAGGTGGTTCACCTTACAATGTATGGTTCACAGGCCCATGAAGTGGCCCCTGAGATTCGTGAAGACGGCTCTGACATTTTAATCGTTGTTGGAGGGGCAAAGGTTCCTGGAAAAGTTTATAAGGCTGCCGATTGGAACGTGTCAGTGACAACACAACCTCACTCTGAAGTGTCCTCTTTGGCGGTGTTTCAACACCTGCTGATGGATGGCAAGGAATTCGATTTGGAATTTGAAAATCCTGTTTTGGAGGTTGTTCCGACAGCTCATGGAAAAACAGTCAACATTCATGATGAAAACCGCTAGGATATGAAGTCATCCAGCCGTTTGATGGCTTTTAACTTTTCTTCTTTTTTTATGCGCGCCTGGTCAAGTGCATCCCTTATTGTTTGGATGGAATGGTCATAGACTTCCCTGTCGACAGGATATGGAAAGCCGTCTTTTCCACCATGTGTGAAACTGTATTTTACTGGATCTTTCCAGCTTGCAGGCTCGCCGTAAACCAGATCTGATATTAATGCCAACGCCCTTATCTTTTTAGGTCCGATTCCCTGAAGCAATATCAGTTCCTCATAGTTTTCAGGCTGTATTTCCCATGCCTTTGTTAATATTTCAAATTCCTTGTCTGAGATGTCCATGTCAAGCACCGGGTGATGGGCAGGCATTGTAAAGTCTTCCAAAAGCAGTTGATTGTCTTTTCTTTTAAAATATTGCCTTAGGTGGTTGGGATTGTCATTGATTAAATCAACGCTTATCTTTTGCGCCTCTTCACTTTCTTTTGAAGACATGTTCAGGGTGTTTGGGGTTTTCTTATCGCAGGAAATTCCGCTGTGGGGGTCATTTAGAAGCTTTTCGACTTGTGAACCCAACCAGTGGTATCTTCTGGCGTATTTGTTTTCAACATTTAATCCCTGCTGGACAACTGCCCAGTCTCCCTTTTCGGTAACGAAGAAGTTATGCTGGTATAATGTGTAACCGTCCTGAATGCATGAGTTGTCAATTTTTGCAGACAGTTTGCTTGTCTCCACAAGCTTTTCGGTTGTTTTTGTCTTTAGGTTAAACACCTCTCCTGCATGTTCGATTCCCTGAGGTGTTTTTCTGGATTTGGCCCCTTTGCCTCCAGTCAGATATATTCCATGCTCTTCAGGGTCCAGTGAAGCTTTAAGGGCGCCCAATGTTGTGGTTGTTGTTCCTGACGAGTGCCAGTCAAAACCCAAAACGCAGGAGAATGCCTGAAACCAGTAGGGATTGGAGATTCTATTTAAAAACTCCGAAATGCTGTATTCTTCAATGATGACCGAAGCTAGCGCTCCGGACAGGTCAACCATTCTTGTAAATAGCCATTTTGGAGGATGGCCTCCATGGAGCGGTAAGTTAACTGCACCTCTTCTTTGCATGGTAACTCTTATGTTTATTATAAATATTATCTTTTTAGCGAGAGCAGTTGAGAAGTATTTTTTGCCTAAAAAAGAAAAATTTTATATTCATTTTTTAAGAAAAATATTACTGATTTAGATGTAATTCGTGAAGATTATTTTCTGGAGGGAATTATTTTGATTAAAAAATTATCGTTTTCAATATTTTTGGTATTGGTTTTGGTCTTTTCAGCCGCCAGCATCCAGGCCGCTGATGTTAATGTGACGGACGTGGATGCAGTAAACACTGATGGGGATGTTGATTTTCAACTTGATGAGGGCATTCAGGCTGAAGGAATTGCCGATGGAGATTTGGATTCTGACGTGGATCTTTTACAGGAAAATGTTAGAAATCAAACTCAATTAACATCACCGACAACATCCATTTACCATAATGGAAATTATCAGGTAACTCTGATAGATTCTAATACTAATGCTAAATTAGCTAATAAGAATATTACTTTTTCAATAAATGACATTAATTATTTTGCCACAACCAATTCTAATGGTGTAGCAAGTCTTAATTTAAAATTCAACCCTGGCAGTTATCTGGTAACATCATATTTTGCAGGGGATGATGAATATGAATCCAGTGACAATTTGTCCTGCCAGTTAAAGATATTGCCTACTGTCAAAGCAAGTGATGCTACAAAATATTACCTTGGAAGCAATGACTATGCCGCAAAATTCCTTGACAGTCAGGGCAGGCCATTAAAATATACGGCTGTTAAAATCACAGTCAATAACAAGAAATTCATCCAAAAGACTAATAAGAAAGGTATTGTGGTCATTCCAATGAAATATAAGCCGGGCACTTACACAATTGTTGCAAAAAATCCGGTTACAGGATATAAACTGCAAACAACCTTTAAAATTCTGTCAACAGTTTCTTCATCCAACCTCAAGAAGGTAAGGGGTGACAGCAAATATTTCGTTGCAAAATTCTTAAAAAGCAACGGCAAGCCATTGGCCAATAAGTATGTCAAAGTCACAATAAACGGCAAGGCATATAACCTGAAAACAAATTCAAAAGGTAAACTGAAATTGTCATTCAATAATTTCAAAAAGGGTACATACAAGGTCATCTGTTATAATAAGGATGGATTGTCACAAAAAAGCTATGTTGACGTTTACAATATAGCTTACACTAAATTAAGCGTTGGCCTTTATACATTCTTTGAAAATGAGACCAACAAGGAAGTCAAAATTAAGTTTTCAACCACTTTGGATGACGATTCCAAAGCAAACCAGAAGATTGAAATCTACATTGACGGAGAGTCATATTACAGGTACACAGATAACAATGGATTGATCTGGTTTAAATTGCCGTACTTGGATGCTTATGTGCATGATATAGAATGCTATTATTATGGAAACAGATTTTTCTATGAATCCTATGCAAGCAACTATGTGACAATACTCGATACTTCGGATACGGAATTGTCAGTTGACGAAGAAGAATCATTGTCATTCGGTAATTTTGCAGGCACTCCTTTGAATGTTGCATTGACTGCAGGTGATGTTCCTTTGGCTAAAAGGACAGTCTCCTTCACTATCAATAATGAAAACTATAACGTGACTACCGATTATGATGGAATCGCATCACTTCCTATAAAATTGGACGTCGGCAATTACACAGTTCATTATAAATCATTTGCCGATTCCAGAGTCAAGGCAAGTTCAGGATCTTGCAACATAACTGTCTTTAAAAGAACAGACACCAAGATTGACTGCACATTTTTAGATTCATACGGCGATTACGAACAGACCTTTAAGTTTTTCTTGAGAGATTCCAATGGAAATCCTATGAAATATGAGGATGTAGTGATAACTGTTAATGGTGAAACTTATTATGAAACTACAACTTCAAAAGGCTATGCGGCCATTCAGACTTATCTTCCTATAGGAAAATACAAAGTTGCAATTAAGTATGCTGGAAATAATGAATATGCTTCCAGTTACGTGTCATCCAAAATAACTGTTGTGCTTTCTAAATATGCAAGGGGAATCAACGAAAAAGCGTCATCCGCTTCAAATGACTATCTCAAGTCAACCCAAAACTGCCCAGTGAACAATGCAAAGATTAAAACTTTGGTAAAATCATTAACCAAGGGCTTGACAACCGAGCTTGACAAGGCAAGAGCGATATTCCATTATGTAAGGGATAATGTCGAGTACGACTATTATTCAGGCACTCAAAAAGGCGCTCTCGGCACATTGAAGTCCAAGTCAGCTAATTGCGTTGACCACTCACACCTGTTGGTGGCAATGTTTAGAACCGCAGGATTAAAGGCAAGATATGTTCAGGGTGTATGTACTTACAGCGACGGAACATTCGGCCATGTCTGGACTCAGGTATACCTGGGCAATGTATGGACCTGCGCAGATGCGGTCGGTTCAGCAAATGAGCTGGGACAGATAAACGATTGGAATACAAAGTCCTTCAAATACATTGGCAATTATGTAGGTCTTTCATTCTAATTTTATCTTTTTTTATTTTTTTTTCTTTTATCTATTTTTTTTTAATATGTAGTTCACATGGCCATTAAGCAAAACTTTAATAAATGATGGTTACTAAAACTATAAAATGTTATATTCATTAACAAATTATTTAATCAAAATTATTTTAAGGAGCTAATATTATGGCTATAGATAACGGAGATTTTGTAAGAGTAAATTTTACTGGTAAAATTAAAGAAACTGATGACGTATTCGATACTACTTATGATGAAGTTGCACAAGAAGCTGGAATTTTTGATGAAAACAAAACCTACAAAGCAATCCCTATTGTCGTAGGTGGAAATCACTTATTGCCTGCAATTGAAGAAGCAATTATTGGTTTAGAAGAAGGAGACACCAAACATGTTGAAGTTGATTCCGATAACGCTTTCGGACCAAGAAACCCTCAATTGATTCAATTAGTGCCTATGAAAGAATTCAAAAGACAAGGCATGACTCCTGTTCCAGGTATGAGAATCCAATCTGAAGGTGCTACTGGAAAAATCTTAACCGTAAACGGTGGAAGAGTAAAAGTTGACTTCAACCATGAATTAGCAGGTAAAGACTTAATCTACGATGTTGAAGTGACCGAAATCATTGCTGATGAAAAAGAAAAAATCAAAAGTATGATTGAGTTACACTACTCCAACCCTAATGTTGACATCGATAAAACCGAAATCGACATCGTTGATGGTGTTGCAAACATCAAATTGGATGAAATGGCTAAATTCGATCAAAAATCTTACATGGACATTACCTTTGCAAGATTCAGAATAGCTAAAGACATTTGGGATAACATCGATGAAATTACCAAAGTTAATTTCGTAGATGAATTCGAAAAGAAAGAAGAACCAGCTGACGACGACGCTGAAGAAGAATAGTTATACCATAACTTTTCTTTTTAATTTTTTTGAGTTATTCAATAACTCCACTTACTTTTTTTTAATACAATTTTTCATGTCAACATTATTTTTTAATCCTAACAATTATATTCTATTTTTTACATATGGTTATATGATAATTATAAAGAGGGAAGAATAATGTTAGGCAAACTAAAGAAGATAAGTCTCAGTAATTGGATATTAATTGGGATGCTTTTAGGTTTAGCTACAGGGATAATATTGAATTTCTTTGTACCTGACTCATTTTTTAAAAATATTATACTCATTGATAATATTTTTTATTTAGGTGGAAGTTTATTCATTAAGTTAATGAGAATGCTGGTTGTACCGCTTGTTTTCTGTTCCATAGTTGTGGGGGCTGCATCGATTTCAGATATCAGAAAAATTGGTACAATTGGTGGTAGGACAATCGGTATTTATCTTATAACTACTGCATTGGCCGTCACTATCGCTCTTTTGATTGGTATTCTTGTTAAACCTGGTGTTGGTTTGAATATGGTTGCCGCTGCGCAATCATCAAATGTAACTCTCAATCAAACAATGACTGATACAATTTTGAATATGGTTCCGGATAATCCGATCAATTCCTTAGCCAGTGGAGACATGATTCCTGTAATTATATTTGCATTGCTTATAGGAATAATATTGGCTAAATTAAAAGAAGAAACCGAAATTGTCGGTAAGTTTTTTGCTCAGGGAAACAGAATCATGATGGAAATGACCTCCATCGTAATGAAATTTGCTCCGATTGGAGTTTTCTGTCTGATGGCCAGGACTTTTGCAGGTTTAGGATTTGAAGGTTTGCTTCCTTTAGGAAAATATATCCTGTGCGTTTTAATTGGATTGGCCATACAGGCGTTCATCGTTTATCCGTCAATGCTTGTGGTCTTCACAAGACTGAATCCAATCCGGTTCTTTAGAAAATTCATTTCAGTCATGTTCTTCGCATTTTCATCATCAACATCAAACGCTACAATTCCTTTGAATTTGGATAAGTTGTCTGAAATGGGGGTCTCTCTGGAGGTCTCTTCATTTACAATTCCTCTAGGCGCTACCATTAACATGGATGGAACTGCGATTATGCAAGGGGTTGCAGTAATGTTTGCAGCTCAGGCATATGGTATGGATCTAGGTCTTTCTGCACTTATAACAGTAATCTTCACTGCAGTAATGGCTTCCATAGGAACTGCGGGTGTTCCTTCAGTGGGCCTCATCACTCTGACAATGGTGTTCAACTCCGTCGGTTTGCCGGTACAGGCTATTGGTATAATTTTCGGAATAGACCACATCTTGGACATGTTCAGAACTGCCGTAAATGTTACTGGTGATGCAATCTGTACCTTGATTGTTTCATTTAAAAACAAATCTCTTGACGTTGACGTATTCAACGGTAAAAAGGAGATGCATTCGGAAGACAAAGTTTTATTGGACGATTTAAGCATAATTTAAATAATTATGCTTCTATTTTATTTTTTTTCCTTTGTGAATTGCAACAATTCCAGGTATGTTTTCTACTTTTAACTCAAACATCGCTTCCATGCCTTCATTTTCAAAAAGAACGCATTTTTTTTCCAGGACCTTATTTGTAAGCAATGCCGCAACCGGTGGTGTTATTACAAAAATGGAATTGTTTTCATCTAGCTTCAAGACAGTTTCATCACTCAACATTCCCTTTCCTATATGGATCTTAACGCCGGATTCGCTTAATTTAGGTATTGTCGATTCAATCTCTACTTTGCTGCTTGTCGTTGGGGCAATTCCTGCATCACTGAATGCGGTATGCATTATGACGGCTCCATTCAACTCAAATGGAACTTCATCTCTTTCAATCAGTTTGACAAGCTGCGGAAGGGCGGCGTCACGGCCGGTATAGATTGTTCCGGATATTGAAATCTGGTCTCCAACATTGAGGCCTTCCAAATCCTCCGTGCCAATCGGTGTTGTCAATTGCTTCATAACATTACTATGGTTTTGATTTGTATTAAATTAATGGTGAGTTTTGGTTTCAGCTTTAATTTTTTTATTTTTTTAAAAAATTTTGAATTTTCACTATTTTTCACAAGTTATTTAAATGTTTATTAACATAGATATATAACATTCTATATTTATTTATCATAGAATTATTAGGAGATTAAAAATTGATTATTATAGATGAAAATTTGTGTAAAGGATGTCATCTTTGCTTATTCATGTGCTACAAGAATGTTTATGCGATATCTCCTGAAACCAACAAAAAAGGAGTCCAATTGCCTTTCACTAAGTTTGAGGAAAGGTGTACCAAATGCGGTACTTGTGAAGTAGCATGTCCGGATCAAGCTATCACTGTTGATTTGCCTGAAAACTGGTGGATGAAAGATGATAATGATGTTAACTTCAATCCTAATTTCACAAAGGGGAGAAAGTAGGTGTTAAAATGGCTGAAGAATTTTTTATTCAAGGAAACGAAGCATGTGCTAAGGGAGCAATAACTGCAGGCTGCAGATTCTTTGCAGGTTATCCTATTACTCCATCCACTGAAGTTGCAGAAACTTTAGCTCGTGAACTGCCGAAAGTGGGAGGTTCATTCGTTCAGATGGAAGATGAAATCGCATCTGCCGGAGCCATCATTGGAGGTTCTTGGGGAGGAGCCAAGTCAATGACCGCAACATCAGGTCCGGGTATCTCATTGATGCAGGAAAACATAGGTTATGCATTCATGAGCGAAACTCCTATTGTCATCGTTGACGTTCAGAGGGGTTCTCCTTCAACAGCCCAGCCAACCATGGCTGCACAGGGTGACATGATGCAGGCCCGCTGGGGTTCTCACGGGGATTACGAACCGATTGCATTGTCCCCATCAAGCGTACAGGAATTCTTTGATTTTACAATAAAGGCATTCAACTTGGCTGAGGAATACAGATGCCCTGTTTTCGTAATGGCTGATGAAGTCATTGGGCACATGAGGGAAAAAATCGTTGTCGAGGACGACATTGAAATAGTTGCAAGAAAAAGGCCTGAAAAAACAGAAAATTACTTGCCGTTTGAAAACATTGAAAATGGAACAACATCAATGCCTGCCTTCGGTGACGGATTCAATATCCATGTAACCGGACTCACTCACGACGAGAGAGGCTATCCTGATACAAATAATCCTGAAACTCACGACAAGCTTATCCAAAGAATCTGTGATAAGGTATTGAATAACAGGGACAAGATCTGTTCCGTCAGGTCAAAGGACTGTGAAGATGCTGATGTTATTGTCGTATCCTATGGAGGTCCTGTAAGGTCAGTCATTGAAGCGGTTGCTAAGGCAAGGTCAGAAGGCAAAAAAGCGGGTTATATCAAAATAGACACTCCATGGCCATTCCCTGATGAACAATTGAAAGAACTGACAGCAAATGCAAAGGACATCATTGTTGTTGAAATGAATCTGGGTCAAATGTATTATGAGGTTGACCGTGTATGCAAAAGGGATGCCAATGTTCATCTGTTGGGCAAAATCGGAGGGCTATTGCCAACTCCCGATGAAATCTTAGAGCAAATCGATAAAGTAGGAGGAAACTAAAATGTCAGAGTCAAAACAAAATAGATTTCTCCCATACATGAGAGAAGACAGATTGCCTCATATCTTTTGTCCGGGCTGTGGAAACGGAGCTATCATCAATGCATTCTTAGCGGCGATGGAAAAGGCAGGAATGGATTTCAATAATATTGCAATGGTTTCCGGAATAGGATGTTCTTCAAGAATTCCGGGTTACCTTAAATGCGATTCCCTGCACACCACTCACGGAAGGGCGTTAAGCTTTGCAACCGGTTTGAAAACAGCCAACAAGGATTTGGACGTTGTCGTATTTACAGGTGATGGTGATGCAGCATCAATCGGTGGTAATCATTTGATTCATGCAGCAAGAAGAAACATTAACCTGACAGTAATCTGTATCAACAATAATATCTATGGTATGACCGGGGGTCAAATCAGCCCTACATCTCCTAAAGGCAGTTTCGGAACAACTGCTCCATACGGTAATCAGGATACTCCATTCAAATTGGCGGAGCTTGTTGCAGCAGCAGGAGCAACTTATTCTGCAAGGTGGACCACAGTGCAAATCGAAAACTTGGTTCTTTCCATTAAAGCAGGATTGGAAAATCCAGGATTTTCATTCATTGAAGTTGCAACCCAATGTCCAACTTACTTCGGTCGTAAAAACAAGCTTAGGACTCCTACTGCAATGGCTGCCGTAATGAAGGCAAATACAGTATATAAATCTGCTGCAGATAGAATGTCTGCAAAAGAACTTGAAGGTAAAATTGTTGTTGGTGAATTTGCAAATACGACTAAAGACGAATTCACAGAAAACATTGATAAAATTAGTGTGGAAAAATCAGGTAAAAAAACCGTTGTTAATTCTGCATATGAAACAGACTTATAGGTGGATAATATGAGAACTGAAATTAGAATTGGTGGATTTGGAGGTCAAGGAGTAATTCTTGCAGGTATTATCTTAGGTAAATCTGCTTGTCTTTTTGACGGTAAAGAAGCTGTTCAAACACAATCTTACGGTCCTGAAGCTCGTGGAGGAGCTTCCAAATGTGAAGTTGTTATAAGCGATTCAGAAATTGATTATCCTAAGGTTTTGAATCCTGATATTTTTATAGCCATGTCCAATGAGGCTTTGATTAAATATATTGTGGATTTGAAGGACAACGGTACATTGATTGTCGATCCAACAACAACTGATGTTGAAGACGTTAGAGAATTTATAGATGAACATAACATTAATGTTTATGAAGCTCCGGCTACTAAAACGGCTATTGATGAAATCGGTCTTAAAATCGTAGCCAATATCGTCATGGTTGGAGCCATTACAAAAATTACTAAAGTGATTTCTAAGGAAGCTGCTATTAAAGCTATTGAAGACAGCGTTCCTAAGGGAACAGAAGAAAAGAATATTAAAGCTTTTGAAGCAGGATACGCTTTAGTCGAATAGGTGTTAAATATGAGATTTTTTGAAAATGTAGCAAAAGCAATTTTTAATAAGGAAGGCATTCCAATCCTAGAGGGGCATGTTGCAAACTATCCTGAAGAGGCAATGGCTATTTCTTCAGAGATGGGCGTGCCTGTTGTTATCAAGGCGCAAGTTTTAACCGGTGGAAGAGGTAAAGCAGGCGGTGTAAAATTTGCAAACAACCCTGGTGAAGCATTGAAAGTTTCTGAACAGATTTTAGGTATGGAAATCAAAGGCGAAAAAGTAAAACACCTTTTAATCGAAGAAAAGGCTGAGATTTTACATGAATTTTTCGTTACAGTGTCTGTTGACAGAGGCGCCAGAAGACCAGTAATCCTTGCAAGTAAGGAAGGAGGGGTTGAAATTGAAAACCTGGCTAAAACAAACCCTGAAAAGATTATCAAATATTATCCAAATCCTTTACTTGACTTTTTACCGTATGAAGCACGTGAAATCGCACGTAAAATGGATGTTCCTTCAGAATTGATTTCTCCAATGGGGGACATTATTTGGAAGTTATACAAATTATTTGAGAAGTATGATGCCGATACAGCTGAGATCAATCCATTGGTATTGACTCCAAAAGGGTTAATTGCAGCCGATGCAAAATTGGTTGTTGAAAACGATTCCCTATTCAGGCATCAGGATTTGGTTGAAAGACTCCATTATAAAAAGAAAGCTGTTGACTTTGTCCAATTGGACGGGGACATTGCCGTTATCGGTAATGGTGCAGGTTTGACCTTAACTGCTATGGATATGATTAAGCTTAACGGCGGTGAACCGGCTACTTTCCTGGATATCGGTGGTGGAGCTTCAGAACAAATCATTAAACAGGCATTAAGTATTGTACTGAACTATGATCCTGTAAAAGTCGTTTTCCTCAACGTTTTGGGAGGTATCACTAAAGCGGATGATGTTGCTCGCGGTGTGATTAAGGCTTTGGAAAGCACTGACCGTAATGTAAACATTGTCATTAGATTGACCGGTACCAATGAAGAGGAAGGTCAAAGACTTTTAGAGGAAGCCGGAATCTCATATGAAACCTCAATGGAAAAGGCAGCTAAAAAAGCGGTTGAACTTTGTGAAGAATTAAAAGCGCAGGGCAAATAATGAAATTTTTTGCCATCAACGGTTCCCCAAGACCAAATTGCAATACTGCACAGCTTTTGGATAAGGCATTGGAAGGCGTCATGGATGTTTTTCCAGATGCGGATGTGGAAAGGGTAAACCTCTATGATTTTCCATTTAATGGCTGTCGAAGCTGCTTTGCATGTAAGATAATCAATGGGAAACATTACGGCAAATGCGTTCAAAAAGACGATTTAAAACCTATTCTAGAAAGGATTGTTGAAGCCGATGGAGTCATATTGGGTTCACCAATCTATTTCAGCGATGTGACCGGAAATATGAGATGCTTCCTGGAGCGGTTCATGTTTCCATTTGTTGCATACAGCAAAACAGAAACTGTTGAGCATAAGAAAATGCCAATGGCTTATATCTACACTATGAATGCTTCAGAGGAGATTTCACATCAAATTGGCTATCATGACTTGCATGACCACTTTGAAATGGGTTTGAGTATGGTGTTTAGCAAGCCCGAACATTTGTATGTCTATGAAACATATCAGTTTAAGGACTATAACAAGTATGTCAGCGATGCCTTTGATGAAAAGGAGAGAATGGAAATTCGTAAAACTCAGTTTCCCAAAGATTTGGAAAGCGCATTTGAACTTGGCAGAAGTGTTGCTATTCAAGCAAAACAACACGACTGATTTCTGATTCGTTTACCAACTCTTTTCCGCACTCTTCACCTATTTTTTTTGCAAATTCCTTAACCTCATCGAATGACGGCATGTTGTCCAGGGTTAGGCGTTCACGTGATGAGCCGACACACATGTATGCCTTTATTTCCACGAAATCAGGGTCAGCTTTTTTTATTAGTTTTGCATATTCTTCCGGCTGTTCCATATTTTTTCCACGAACACAGGTATTTCGTATACATGTACGGGAGTTGAAACTGGCCAACGTTTCAAGTGATTCGTTTAAATTGCTCCAAGCATCATTTATTCTTGGTCTGCAAACGTCATTAAATATTTTCTCGTTAGGTGCATCCAAGGAAAGGTACAGTTGGTAGGGATCGTTTTGCAGGTTGCGCAATCTGTCAACGCACTGGCCATTGCTTACCACAAAGGTCGTAAAGTCACGTCTGTTAAACTCTCCAATCAACTCGTCGATTTTTGGATAAAGTGTCGGTTCGCCTGCAAGGGATATTGCGGCATTGGTTGGATTTTTCAGTTCTTCCAATTTCTTTTTGTTTGCTTTGTCATTTCCGAAAAACCCGCATAATAAGTTGTTCTGAGCTTTAATTGCCTCGTCGATTATTGTTTTCGGGTCGTCATATTCCTCGTCTTGCCAGCTTGTCTGGGTATATGTCAGGTCTCTCCAGCAGAATTCGCATTCCTGCTGGCAATTTGGAACTGCCGGAGACATCTGAAGGCATCTGTGTGATTTGATTCCATAGAATTTTTCCTTATAACAGACTCCCTTGTCTACAATGCTTTGACGAGTCCAATGGCAGACCTTAACGGCGGCATGGCCGTGGGTTCCAACGAATCGGTATCCGCTTTTTTCTAGGTTTTTAATTTGGGTTTCATTAAATGACATAAAATCAAATTAATGTTTAGATTTAGTAATATATACATTTTTACAAACAGGATTAAATTTAACAAATAATGAAAAATATTTATTTTTAGTTATTAAATCTTTTTATATGTTTAAAAATAATATTTTTTATTATGAGATTATGGAATAAACATCAGGAAAAATTATTTTTTATTAACTCTAAAAGTTTTGCTTCACCAGAGCAGCTCTTTTACAGGACAGATGACGGAAGATATTTGGCATATTGGCCCAAAAGATACAAGGGCAGAAAAACAACACTGCAGGCCAGAAATTCATTGATTGGCAATTTCACTGAAAAATGGGTCAGCGATTTGTTTGGCGCATTGATTGAAGATGAAAATCTCCATATCGTCCAGCAGGCCAGAATCCCATCGGTTGGAATAACATCGAAATCGCCGGCCGACATCGCCATTGCAACTGAGGATAAAAAAATTTTAAAAGCATCCGAAGTCAAACTAATATGTGAAGTCAAGATGTCTTTGGTGTGGAACTGGCAATATGACCCTGAACTGGATAGGGTAACTGAAGTCGGAGATTTCAGAACCCATCAGGGAAAACCAAGTTTCACACGGTCGGACTCGATTCTAAAGGCTATTGGCAAATGTATAGATATAAGAGTTTCAAATTTCGAATCAACAAAAATTCCCATTATCGTCGTAGGAAATGCTCCCCTGTCAAATGGCTTTTCTAAAAAAGCAGATTACCTGAAGCATGCAGGTTTGATTCAGGGATTTTGGTCACTGAACCCCTTTCCACTAAATCACGGAAACACCAGAAAGTCAACCCCCAAAAGGGGTTATTACAGATTTGACAATACTTCAGAGTTGAAGATACATTTGAATCAATTGTTTAATAAGGATTTGAATTTCTTTTCAGGAATGGAAAGTCCAAGAAATCTGGGAAAATTGATTGAGATAGCTAACAAAGAGGAAAGTTATGAAAATAAGGGATTGAAATTTTTAAATCTCCTACAGAGGTCTTAATGTGGTTAGAAAAACTCAAACATCTTCATTCGGTTCGGTTTTAAGGGAATCTCACAGTTCAAAAAAGTTCTATAGCTCAAAATTATTCGAAGAGTTTAAAGTTCCAAAAAACGTTGAATTCAGGGAGTCAAAAATACCAGAAAATGACTTGAATAGACTGTACTGCAAATCCAGCGAAAATATGGATGAAATACCTGACAACAGCATTCATCTGATGATTACATCTCCTCCGTATAATGTCGGAAAGGAATATGACAACGATTTGACATTGGATGAATATCTGGAGCTTTTGACATCTGTCTTCAGCCAGACATATAAAAAGTTGGTTACGGGGGGACGGGCCTGCATAAACATTGCAAACATTGGAAGAAAGCCATACATTCCCCTTCATGCAATGGTGATTGAGACAATGCTGGATTTGGGATTTTTGATGCGCGGGGAAATAATATGGGACAAGTCCGCCAGCGGTGGAGGCTCATGTGCCTGGGGAAGTTGGATGTCTGCATCAAATCCGGTCTTAAGGGATTATCATGAATACATACTGGTGTTTTCAAAGGAATCGTATTCTAAAAACAAGGCACAGACAAAAAGGGATACAATCGAAAAGGATGATTTTATCCAATGGACAAAAAGTATTTGGACATTTCCGGCAGTGAACGCAAAGCGGATTGGCCATCCAGCGCCATTTCCAATAGAGCTTCCCCACAGGCTGATCAATCTGTATAGCTATGAGGGTGATGTGGTTTTAGATCCGTTTTGCGGAAGTGGAACAACCTGCATTGCCGCACTTCAAAACAAAAGGAATTACATTGCATATGATATCAATGAGGATTATATAGAATTATCACAAAAACGAATTTCCAAATCATAAATTTATTTAATAATGTTTTCCAAATATTATAATAATAAAAATATTGTGGGATTATTATGGATACACCAATTGTGATATTGAATTATAAAACCTATTTGGAATCAAGTGGTTTAAAAGCTTTAGAACTTGCACATGATTTGGAAAGCGCTGCTAATGAGTCTGGAATTACTATGGTTGCAGCTCCTCAGGCAGCAGATATTTATAGGATATCTCAAGAAGCTTCACTTCCAATTTTTGCACAACACATCGATGCAATTGCTCCTGGAGGACATACAGGTTCCAATTTAATCAATACATTAATTGATGCGGGCGTAAGCGGTTCATTGATTAACCATTCAGAGCAAAGGATGAAACTGGCAGACATTGCTGAAGTTGTGAGATTATGCGCAGAAAATGATATCGAATCCTGCGTATGCACTAACAATATCGAAACCTCAAAGGCAGTAGCTGCACTTGCTCCTACTGCAGTGGCCGTCGAACCTCCTGAACTGATTGGTACAGGAATTCCAGTATCTCAGGCACAACCTGAAGTTGTTGAAGATACCGTAAAAGAGGTTAAGGCCATCAATAAAAATGTCAAGGTATTGTGTGGTGCAGGAATCACTACCGGTGATGACATGAAAGCAGCAATGGATTTGGGTGCTGATGGAGTGTTACTTGCATCAGGAATTATCAAGGCGGAAAGTCCAAAAGACGCTTTACTTGATTTAGTGAGCAAATTATAATTCACGAGTGGGAAAATGGTTGATTTTAATACAATTGATGATTTTGACATTGAAGGCAAAACAGTGCTTGTGAGAGTGGACATTAACGCTCCTGTCGATCCGAGTTCCGGAATAATTCTGGACGATACAAGATTGAAGTTACATGCAAGAACCATTAAGGAACTGTCCAATAAGGGTGCCAAAGTCGTAATTCTTGCACATCAAAGCCGTCCGGGCAAAAAAGATTTCACAACTTTATCTCAACATGCCAATGCACTATCCGATATTTTAAATCTAAGAGTAAAATATATAGATTCTCTCTTTTCAAACGCTGCTAAGGAAGCTATCCATAATCTTAAACCACATGAAATTCTATTGCTTGAAAATGCACGTTTCTTCTCTGAGGAATCTCTTTCAAGAACTCCCGAAGAGCAATCCAAAACATTGCTTGTAAGGCACTTGTCACCATACATTGACTATTTTGTAAACGACGCATTTGCCGCAGCACATAGATCACAAGCATCTCTTGTAGGATTTACAGTAAATACTCCTTCTGCAGCGGGCCGTGTGATGGAAGAGGAATTGACAGTCATTCAAAATGCATTGGACGGTGTGGAACATCCTTGTGTATTTCTGCTTGGGGGTATGAAGCCAGATGATTCCATCGACGTTATGGAAAATGTATTGAGCAACGGCACTGCAGATTCCATTTTGACAACAGGTATTGTTGGAAACATTGTTTTATGGGCTGCAGGCGTAGACATTGGCCAGGTCAACCGTGATTTCATAGCAAGCAGAGGATATGAGGACATGGTTGAAAAATCAAAGGAATTGATTGAAAGATTTGGTGACAAGGTCAAATATCCAATTGATGTGGCCTGTGAAATTGATGGTGAAAGGGTCGATATTGACAATAATGAAATTCCAAACGAAGCCATTTTCGATATAGGTGTCAAGACAATTGCATTTTATGCAAAAGAAATCAGGGAAGCCAAGTATATCTTTGCAAATGGTCCTGCAGGTGTGTTTGAAGACCCTAAATTTGCGATGGGTACTGAGGATTTGATTAATGCAATGGCATCATCTGAAGGATTTTCATTGATTGGTGGAGGCCATATTGCAGCTGCTACAGCAGGTCTCGGTTTGGAAGACCAAATGAGTCACTTGAGCAGTGGCGGAGGAGCTTGTATCAGTATGCTTGCCGGTAAAAAGCTTGCAGCTGTGGAAGCTCTAAAAAACAGTAAAAAATAATTTTTTTACTTTACTTTCTTTTTTTGAATTTAGATTTTTTCAATTTGATTTTTCTTGTTTTTATACATTTTAATGTTTGAAAATATTTTCATAATTCATGAATAAACTTGGATGTTTTGAAAATATTTTTATACTATTATTAATAAACACTCAAAATAGTGGCATTATATAATGCTTAGGGGTGAAAAATATGAATAAAAATATAATCATTGCAATATTGGTTGTTGTTATCGTTGCAGCTGGCGCTGCTTTAATCTTTGGCCAACAAAATGGCAAGACTGATACACAAATCAATTTTTTAAATAATGAAACTTTCCAAAATGGAGAGCAAGTGGTATTTGGACTTAATGACTCTCAAGGTAAGGCCCTTTCAGGCCAAAAATTGGACGTTACTTTTAATGGCAACGAAAAATATTCTATTACTACAGACCAAGATGGTAAATGTTATCTGACAATCAGTGGTAAAACTGCAGGAGAATATGAAATTGAAGTAAAATATGCTGGAGACGACAAATATAATGGATGTTCTGCTAAAGAGAAAATAACCATTACAGATGATTTGGCAGACAATGTAGGTACACAAACTGGACCTTCAGTTGTAGTCACCACTAATCAAACCAATTCATCAGGAGGAAACCATACCGATCCGAATAATCCATTCCCTGGAGAACCAGGAACATACTTCATCGAACAGTATCAAATATGGGTAAGGTCTGCTGATCAGGTGGTTATTGATTCATATGATGGTAGAGGTATAGGTTTAGGCCTCAACGAGTGGATTGCACTATATGGTGATAACCCAGCTCCTGTCGATACCAATACTACTGGATGATGATTCACAATAAATCATATTCCTTCTTTTTTTTATTTTATTATATATTTTTTTAAAAAAGTAATATTAGCTATTAAATATTTTTAATAGCTCTTCTGACGATTTTTTTGGATTATCGGAGCTCATTATTGCACTCACAACAGATAATCCGCTAATTCCAGTGTCAACCAGTTCATGGGCATTTTCTAAAGTAATGCCTCCGATTGCAACAACCGGTATGTCAATGGAATCGACAATTTCTTTCAGCTCTTGTTTTGTAACTGAAGGCGCATCGTCCTTGGTTTGTGTTGGAAATACTGCTCCTGTTCCAATATAGTCTGCCCCATCCTTTTGCGCTTTTTGGGCTTCTTCAATTGTGGCGGCAGATACGCCCAATATTTTATTTTCGCCTATTAGCCTTCTTGTAACGTCACATGGCATGTCAGATTGTCCGACATGGACTCCATCAGCATCAATTGCCAGTGCAACATCAACCCTATCGTTGATTATCAATGGAACATTGTATTTTGTTGTGATTTCTTTAACTTTCAAGGCCAAATTGTAAAAGTCAAGGGTGTCTGCTGTTTTTTCTCTTATCTGAACTACTGTTGTTCCGCCTTTTATCGCTTCTTCTATTGTATTTAAAAATTTCTCTACATCTTCGCTTTTATCGGTAACGAGATATAGTGATAAGTCTATATTGTTCATAATATCTTAATGTTTGATTCACTTACTAAGCTTTCAGCATTGGTTTTGTATAAGTAATCAATTAAATATGCTCTAAATGAGCCGGTTCCTTCATCTTTTTCATCTACCTTTGCTCTTGCTTTTTCACCGGCAATATTCATTGCCAGGATTGCAACAAGACTTCCTAAAAGCGGACTTGACCCTCCAACGCAGCTTCCGACAATTGATGATAGCATACAGCCGCTGCCTGTGATTAATGGCATCATGTCGTCTCCGTTGTCGATTGCTATTGTGGTTTCACCATCACTTAATATGTCGATAGGTCCGCTGGCCAATATTGTTGTGTTTAATTTGCCTGCAAGTTCTTTTATAATTTCGCCATTGGCTTTAAGGTTTTCTTCCGTGATGATGTCATCCGCATTGACGTCTACGCCTTTTGCAGCATTATTGTCATCAATAATTCCCATTAATTTTGCAATGGCTTTAATTTCGCTTATATTTCCACGAATTGCAGCCATTTGATAATTTTCAATTAAATCCAGGGTAGTTCTGTTTCTAAGTTGGGTCACGCCAACTCCCACAGGATCTAATACGATTGGGGTGTTTGTCTTATTTGCTGTTTCAGCGCTGATTTTCATAGCCTCGACTTGGTCTTTGCTTAATTTTCCAATATTTATTACTAATGCATCAGCTATGGTAACCACTTCTTCTAACTCTTCGGCATCTTCTGCCATGAATGGTGATCCCCCAATTGCTAAGACTGCATTTGCGCAATCGTTGATTGTCACTGAATTTGTTATGCAGTGGGTTAATGGGTTTTTTTCTTGGATGGTTTTCAGGGTTTCTTCAACTTTTTGTAGGATTTCTTTTTCATCATTTATCATGATTATTAATTATAAATTATATTGTATTTATATTTTTAGTGAATTTTTCCTATTTTATCGTAAACTATTTAAATGACTATAAATATAAATTACATTGTTCTACAAATTTTTATGATTGCCTCGGTGGCTCAGTCTGGTAGAGCGCGAGACTTGTAATCTCGTGGTCGCGGGTTCAATTCCCGTCCGGGGCTTTTATTTCATAATAAATTTTGTAATTTTCTTAAAAATAGTATGATTATAGTAACCTTTAAATAGTATTATAATTATATTATCATTAGTATGTTATCTACATACCTTTTGTATGTGGGTCCGTAGGGTAGCTTGGTCGATCCTTTGGGCTTTGGGAGCCTGAGACTCCGGTTCAAATCCGGGCGGACCCATCTGTACCCGCCTTAGCTCAATTTGGCAGAGCGTTGGACTGTAGATCCAAATGTTGCTGGTTCAAGTCCGGCAGGCGGGATTTCAATCTATTTATCTTAAAGTCATATGTATTTTTTGAAAAATATTTGATTTTTCCAAAACATTTATATATGATGAAGTTAATAGTAATTGATAGTGTATTTATTACATGATACTATTGAAATGTGAGTTGCCCTGGTGGTGTAGGGGCTATCATGTGGGCCTGTCGAGCCCGCGACTCGGGTTCAAATCCCGGCCAGGGCGCTTCAAGTTATAATAGTATATATGTCTCATAGGCCTGTAGCTCAGTCTGGCAGAGCGCTTGGCTTTTAACCAAGCGGCCGCGGGTTCAATTCCCGTCAGGCCTGTTTCTAATTTTATATTTTAACTTTTCTATCTGGAGGAAAAAATTTGAAAATTGATATTCAAGACCATATGCTCGTACCAAAGCATGAAATCATGACTGAAGAAGAAATTTCTGAAGAATTTAGTGATGTAGATTATGATTTTAAAGACCTTCCTAAAATAAAGGCTAATGATCCTGTTGTGGAAGCAATTGGTGCTGAGCCTGGAAATGTTTTAAGAATTACTCGTGAAAGTCAAACTGCAGGAGTATTCGTTACCTATAGAATCGTAGAAGGGTAAATATAGTTTAATATAATTTTAGAGTAGTGAAATTTAATATAGTATAATTTCTGTATTTTTTTGTTTTTTAGAAATTCATTATATAAATTTGAACTTAGTTTGAGAGGAATTATCTTAAATTGGAGATAGTTATGAGTAAATTAAGAATAATGATTAAATGAATTAGTTGTTAGGTTTTATCCTAACGTATCTGTTATTTTTTATTTATTTATTATTTTTATTGCGTTACGTAATGCTGGAGGATGTTCATGACAGAGAATAACTGGAAATTAGTTGATGCATTTTTTGATAAGTATGATTTGGTTGACCACCATATTAAGTCATACAACGATTTTGTAAATAATAGGATTCAAAATATCATTGATATTACCGAACCTATTACTTTAGATGACGGAAAATACACTTTAAAGACTGGTAAAGTACGTATTGAAAAACCATCTAACAAAGAAGCAGATGGGTCCAGTAGTGAAATCGATCCAACTGAAGCAAGGCTCAGGAACTTAAATTATTCTGCAGACATGTACCTTGAAATGGCATTGAATGAAGACGGAGAGGAAAATCCTTTGGAAGAAGTATATATTGGTGAATTGCCAGTAATGCTCAAATCCGACATTTGCCATCTTAACGGTCTGACTCCTGAAGAATTAATTGAAAAGCATGAAGACCCTCAGGATTTGGGAGGTTACTTCATTGTGAACGGTTCCGAAAGGGCTGTTGTTACTATGGAAGAAATCGCTCCAAACAAAATCATTCTTGAACGTTTGGGTGAAATTGAAGAAAGACATGCTAAGGCAGTCGTCACTTCAATCAAAAGTGGTTTCAGAGCTAGAATTACTTTGGAATATAAAAAACCACGTAAAAACGGTGTATTTTTAAGAATTTCATTCCCATATCTTCCTGGAGAAATTCCATTAGTTATATTATTAAGGGCACTTGGATTAGCTACAGATGAGGAAATCATCACAGCAATTTCTGATGATAACAATTTCCAAATGATGATAGCGGACGATATTCAAGTTTCCCGTGAAGCATTGAAATTGGATCAAAACGAAATGGATGGAATGTCTCTTGATGAAAGAAGAAGATACTTGCAAATTGCAGCCATTAAATACATCGGTAATAGGGTAGCTAAAAACATGCCTAAAGATTATCGTTTAAGACGTGCTGTTGATGTAGTGAACCGTTACCTATTGCCTCACATGGGAACTGAGCAAGAAAAATGTCGTGATAAAGCTATCTACTTAGCTGAAATGACTGAAATGTTACTTGAGGTTATTGAAGGAAAAAGGGAACCTCACGATAAGGACCACTATACAAATAAAAGACTCAGAGTTTCCGGTGACTTGATGGAAGATTTATTTAGAGTAGCTTTTACCAATTTAACCAGAGATATGAGTTATCAACTTGAAAGAAGTCTTTCCCGTGGAAAAGAACTTTCCATTAAACAGGCTGTTCGTAGTGATGTTTTAACTGAAAACATCAAACACGCTATCGCTACAGGTAACTGGGTAGGCGGAAGAGCTGGTGTAAGTCAGCTTCTCGACAGGACCAGTTACATGGGAACCCTTTCTCACTTGAGACGTGTCGTATCTCCATTGACAAGAAGTCAACCTCACTTTGAAGCAAGAGATTTGCACCCAACCCAATTCGGTAAAATATGTCCTAACGAAACTCCGGAAGGACCTAACTGTGGTTTGGTAAAGAACTTGGCTTTGATGTGTAATATTTCTGAAGGTTCTGATGATGATGAAATTAAAAGTGTTATTGAAAGCATGGGTGTTGAATTAGAATAAGGAGGGTGAAAGTTTGGCAAATGATAAGTTTAATAATGCAGTATCCTACTTTGGATTTAAAGAGTTTTTCACTCTTAAGGATTGTAATGAGATTAAAAAATTAGTAAATAAGGCTGATGCTGAAGATGATCTCTTAAGTAAATTTAACAGTTATTATTCTGATATTGAAGAATATTATCAAGAAAATGGCCTTCCTAAAGATGCGGAACTTGCCGTTGCAGATTTCATTAAGGAAGATTCCGACGTAACCGATGAAAAGTTATCCATTGATTTTCCTGATTTGGACCTGGAAAAATTCGACATCGACACTGCTGCTAGCATTGAGAAAGTTGAAGAAGTCGATGAACAACCTAAAAAAGCATCCAAAAAGGAAGATGCTTCTGAAGAATATTCATTCATCTACACTCCTCCGACTTATGTAAGTAAACATGACAATGGGGAGTCCACCAAAATCTATATCAACGGTGAACTTTTAGGTTCCTGTGAAAATCCTGTTGAATTCACTCAGGAAATGAGAGAAAAAAGAAGAAACGGTGAAATCTCTCATGAGATGAACATTACATATTATGAAGACAATAATGAGATTTACATATTCAACGATCCTGGTAGGGCAAGAAGACCTTTAATCATCGTTAAAGAAGGGATCCCTCTTTTAAGGGAAGAACACTTGAATAAAGTGGCTAACGGAAAATTGAAATGGGACGACTTGATTGAAAACGGTCTTATCGAATATTTGGATGCTGAAGAGGAGGAAAACTCCTACATTGCAATGACCTTGGCTGATTTGAATGAAGACCATACCCACTTGGAAATCGACCCTGCCACCATGCTTGGTATCTGTGCAGGTATCATTCCATTTTCAGATCACAACTCCTCCCCAAGGAACACAATGGAAGCGGGTATGACAAAACAGGCTTTAGGTTTATATGTTTCCAACTATGCATTACGTACCGATACCAGGGCCCACCTATTGCATCATCCTCAAACTCCAATAGTTAAAACACGTATCATCGATTCAACTAATTATGACTTAAGACCTTCCGGTCAAAACTTTGTTGTGGCATTGATGTCCTATGAAGGATACAACATGGAAGACGCAATGGTCATCAACAAAGGTTCACTCGAAAGAGGTTTGGCAAGGTCTTCTTTCTTTAGAGCTTATGACACTTCAGAAAAAAGATATGCTGGAGGTCAAGTGGACAAATTTGAAGTGCCTGATAAAAACATCAAAGGCTACAGGTCTGAAGAGGCATACAGAAACCTGGATGAAGACGGTGTCGTAAACCCTGAATCCTATGTCGAATCCGGAGATGTATTGATAGGTAAAACTTCACCTCCAAGATTCCTGGAAGAGGACTTCGGTACTGTTGCAGACAGAAGAAGGGAAACTTCTGTAACTGTAAGACACGGTGAAAAAGGTATTGTCGATGCAGTGCTCTTGTCCGAAACCGTTGAAGGTTCAAGATTAGCTAAAATCAGAGTAAGGGATACCAGACAACCTGAATTTGGTGATAAATTCGCATCAAGACACGGTCAGAAAGGGGTTGTCGGTTTAATCTTGTCTCCAGAAGACGTTCCATTTACAGAATTTGGTGTCGTGCCTGATTTGATAGTCAATCCTCACGCTATTCCATCCAGGATGTCCATTGGACAAGTGTTGGAAATGGTTGCAGGTAAAGCGGGCTGTCTTGAAGGTGAAAGAGTTGACGCAACTCCATTCAACCAAGCGCTTGAAGATGAAATCAAACAGGAATTGCTCAATCACGGATTTGAATCTGCAGGATGCGAATCCCTTTACAGCGGTGTAACCGGTGAGAGGATAGATGCAGAAATATTTGTCGGTGTGGCATATTACCAAAAATTACACCACATGACTACTGATAAGGTTTACGCTCGTTCCAGAGGTCCAGTGCAAGTACTTACACGTCAACCTACAGAAGGTAGAGCACGTGAGGGTGGTTTAAGATTTGGAGAAATGGAAAGAGACTGTCTTATTGCACACGGTGCAGCTTTAACCTTGAAAGAAAGGCTTTTAGATGAGTCCGACAAATACGAAGCTATTGTCTGTGAAAACTGTGGTATGTTGGCAGTATATGACAGAAACAAAAACAAGAAATACTGCCCTATCTGTGGAGATGTAGAAACTTACCCTGTTGAAATATCATACGCATTTAAATTATTATTAGACGAACTTAAGAGTTTATGTATTTTCCCTAAATTAGTTTTAGGAGACAAAGCATAATTATATTTATTAAAGGAGCCAATTCATGACAGATCATTATATTAAAAAAATTGAACAAATTAACTTTGGTTTAATGTCTCCTGAGGATATTCGTAAGATGTCTGTTGTTACAGTCGAATATCCTGATACTTATGGGGATGATGGTTTTCCTATTGAAAAAGGTTTAATGGACCCTCGTTTAGGTATTATTGACCCTAGTTTGGTATGTAGAACCTGCGGTTTCAAAGGTGGGGATTGTCAAGGTCACTTTGGTAGTATTGAACTTGCAAGACCTGTCATTCACGTAGGTTTTGGTGATGTAATTCACAAAATCTTACGTTCCACCTGTAATGATTGTGGCCGTATTCTCTTAAACGATGAGCAAATCGAATACTTCGAAGAGAAAATCCACGAGGCCATGGACAATAAGGAAAGCATCAGTGCTATCTTGAAAGAGGTTTACAAAGCTGCCAAAAGGGAATTGAAAACAATGCCTGAAGAAGATGAGGAAGTGGACATGAAATACTGCTGCCCTCACTGTGGCGCACCTCAAGAAGCAATCACTTTGGATAAACCTGTTACTATTCGTCAAGGCGAATACAAATTAACTCCTTCTGAAGTAAGGGAAAGACTTGAAAGGATTAGTGATGAAGACGCCTACATCTTAGGTGTCAACTCAGAAGTTGCAAGACCTGAATGGCTGGTATTAACCGTACTTCCTGTTCCTCCTGTAACCGTAAGGCCTTCCATTACTTTGGATACCGGTGAAAGGTCAGAGGATGACCTTACTCACAAATTGGTGGATATCTTAAGAATCAATCAACGTTTACTTGAAAACATGGAAGCCGGAGCTCCACAACTGATCGTTGAGGACTTATGGGAGTTACTCCAATATCACGTTACAACTTACTTTGATAACGAAGCATCAGGTGTTCCACCTGCAAGACACAGATCCGGAAGACCACTCAAAACCTTAACCCAAAGGTTAAAAGGTAAAGAGGGAAGATTCAGATCCAACCTTTCCGGTAAACGTGTAAACTTCTCAGCACGTACAGTAATCTCACCAGACCCAAACATATCCATCAACGAGGTCGGTGTGCCTGAAATGATTGCAAAAGAAGTTACCGTACCTGTATATGTAAACGAATGGAACATCGATGAAATCAGAACCTACATCGAAAACGGTCCTGATGTTCACCCAGGTGCAAACTACGTTAAAAACGGTAATACCAAAAGAAGAGTCACTGATGAAACAAAAGAGTTCATCTTAGAACAGTTAGAACCAGGTTTCATTGTCGAAAGACACCTGAAAGACGGTGACATGGTATTGTTCAACAGGCAACCTTCACTTCACAGAATGAGTATGATGGCTCACGAAGTAAGAGTATTGCCTTACAAGACTTTCAGACTTAACCTATGTGTATGTCCTCCATACAATGCGGACTTCGATGGGGACGAAATGAACATGCACGTTTTCCAGACTGACGAATCACGTGCTGAAGCAAAATCATTAATGCGTGTTCAGGAACACATATTATCTCCAAGGTTCGGTGGACCTATTATCGGTGCTATTCACGACCACATTTCAGGAGCATACCTCCTGACAAGAGACGGTGTGGAATTCACTGAAGAGGAAGCTTTACAAATCATCCGTAAATCCCACTTGGACATTCCGCCATTCAAATCCAACCAATGGGTTTTAAAATATGATGCTGAAGCTAGTGAAGAATCATTCATCTACAAAGACAAGGGAGATAAATGGACTGGAAAAGAATTATTCTCATTACTGCTTCCTAATGACTTAAACTTATCCTACAGTGCCGAAATATCCAAATGTCCTGTAGTATACCCTGCAGAAGATGCAACCGTTGTTATCAAAAACGGTATCTTGGAACAAGGTGTAATCGATGAATCCGCTTACGGTTCATTCTCAGGTAAAATCTTAGATAAGATCGTTAAGGAATACGGTCCTGGAAGAGCTAAAGAGTTCTTAGACAGATCCACTGACTTAGCTATCTGCGGAATCATGAAAACCGGAATTACCACTTCATTGAATGACGAGGAAATTCCTGAAGAAGCTCAGGCCCGTATTAATGAGCACTTGGATAAAAAGATGGAAGAAGTAGACATGCTTGTTCAATCTTATGAAGAAGGATATCTCCAAGCTTTACCTGGTAGAAGCCTTGAAGAGACTTTAGAGATGAAAATCATGCAAGTTCTCGGGGAAGCTAGGGACATGTCCGGTAGCATTGCTGAAAACTATCTTACTATGGGTAAACAATCCGAAGATGACCCATATGACCATGTGATGGCTGTTGAAAACCACTCTGTAGTAATGGCACGTACCGGTGCTAGGGCATCCATGTTGAACCTTACTCAGATTACTGCTTGTGTAGGACAACAGGCGGTTAGGGGTGGACGTATCGAAAGGGGTTACCTTAACAGAACCTTACCTCACTTCAAGAAAGGTGAGTTAGGGGCTAAAGCGAAAGGATTTGTACACTCAAGTTACAAATCAGGTCTTGACCCAATCGAGTTCTTCTTCCACGCAATGGGTGGAAGAGAAGGTCTTGTAGATACTGCGATTCGTACAGCACAATCCGGTTACATGCAAAGAAGACTTGTAAACGCACTTCAGGACTTGCAAGTTAAATCTTCAGGACTTGTTACAGACAACCAAGGAAACGTCATTCAAACCATGTTCGGTGAAGACGGTGTTGACCCTGCAAAATCCGACTTCGGTAAACCTGCAGATTTAAACAAACTCATTGATGAGATAAAACTTGAAATGGAAATGGAAGGTAAGTAGGTGTAACTATGGAAGATGTTATAATTAAAATAAATGAGATTATTGCTCAGCTCAATGAAGAAGAAAATCTTGATATAGCTTTTCCAGATAGTTATATCGAAGATTTAGCTAAATCATACATCAGAAGAGAATTGACTGATGATGAATTACGCGAACTCATTCGCAGACTTAAGGCTGCCTATGACCGAGCTCACGTTGAAGCTGGCGAGGCTGTTGGAACAGTAGCTGCACAATCTGTTGGTGAACCTGGTACTCAGATGACCATGCGTACTTTTCACTATGCAGGGGTAACTGAGTTGAACGTAACATTAGGTCTTCCAAGACTTATTGAGATTGTTGACGCTAGAAAAGAGATTGCCACTCCAACCATGGATATCTACTTTGATGAAGAAAGGCGTAACGATGAGGAATTCGTTAGAACCTTAGCTAACCAAATCGGTAAAAGTACAATCAACGATATCCTTTCCGACTTCAATTTAAACTATGGAACCATGGAAGTGGAAGCAGTTTTGGATAATAAGAAAATTGAAGAGAAAAGACTTGACAGGGAAGAGATTGTTGAGGTTATTGAAAAGACTTTCAAAAAATCCACAATCACAAATGATCATGTTATCATTCCTTCTCAAAAATCAGACAAATCTGATTCCAAGTTCGAAATACGTGAACTTCGTCTTTTAGCAGACAAGGTTCGTGATTTACAAATCAGTGGTATAAAAGGAATCGGTAAAGTTATTATCCGTAAGGATGATACTGAATGGATTATTCACACAGAAGGATCCAACCTTAAGGAAATCCTTGACATGGACGGTATTGACCATGTAAGGACAACCACCAACAACATTCACGAAATAGGCGAAGTTTTAGGTATTGAAGCGGCTCGTCAATCTATTATTAACGAAGCTCAAAATACCCTTTCCGAACAGGGTCTTAGTGTTGATGTAAGACATATCATGTTAGTTGCTGATATCATGACTTCAGAGGGTGTCGTAAAATCTATTGGAAGACATGGTATTAGTGGTGAAAAATCAAGTGTATTAGCTCGTGCAGCTTTTGAAGAAACTGGTAAACATTTGCTTAACGCAAGTATTCGCGGTGAAGTGGATGATTTAACAGGTATCATCGAAAATATTATTATTGGACAACCAATACCTCTTGGTACCGGTTCTGTCGGTGTCAAAATGGATTATAAAAATGAATAGGAGGCTAGATGATGGACGTAG
>JAFRFD010000016.1 GCA_017434525.1 Methanobrevibacter sp. | reverse complement strand
TATGATAATGATGGAAACCTATTAAAGACTGGAACATTCACATCACAAACCTATACTAATCCTACAATCTATTTAGCACATAATAACAACAGTAATGGTGCATATATTAAGGAAATCATAGCAGAACCAATTTAGATAGGTTCGGCTATAATGTTTTTCACATATCCACTATCCCCACTTGCCCATTGACTTTCAATTCCAATCACAACATTATTATCCATACTTATGTAAGTTGAAAAACTTCCAGTCTGACTACCATTATCAATATCATAAGTAATTGTTGATGAAGTTACAGTTATTATGATATGATGCCAAGTAGTTTTTGTGATAGTGTTTCCAAAAATTGTTTCATTATCATTACTCCAAAAAACATTCCGATTAGAATAACAACTAAATCCAAGGTAGTGGAAGTCATTAGATGAAGTGTTTTTCATTGCAAACCCTACCCCTGTATCACCAGGATTACTATAAAGGTCAAATTCAAACTTGAAATTATTCTCTCCATTTAATACTGTGATAGGTATCATTCCACAACCTTTTGCAGAATTGGTTACTTTGTAAGCATTCATTGTTGAATCATAACTTAATGTAGTTGTTGCATCATCTCTTAATGAAAGTCCATTTCCATAACTACTTAATCCACTTGCAGAATCACAAGCATCAGAGAATAAGTATGAAGAAACTGTTACAGTACAAACATCACTAACATTATTATAAGTGCAAGTGTAAGTAGCAGAAGATGACAAACCAGTCAATGAGAATGTCGCCACTCCGTTCTGGTTCGTTATACCGGAGTATAACGAACTATGATGAATATATATGAAGAAAAGAAAAAGTGAGAGAGATCATTTGAAAACTAATACTTATCCAAATTATAAAAATGAGAAAATTATTAAAACAATTTGAAAAAAATGAGTGATACATTATGAGCACAAAAATATTTTGCGTAATATCCGGCCCCGAAGTCTTACCAGTAGGGGAAACAAGAAGCTGTGCTGTAATAGTGCAGAGTAACACAACAATGAGTCCTTTCAGTATGACAATCACATTCCCCGAAAGTTTCAACGTAACATTAAACGAAGGGAATTGTATTAAAGACCCTGAAAGTAACAAGTTCGCTTTCATTGTTGATTTAAATGATATGCACGAAGCAGCTCTCTTTGATATCACTCCAACAAGTTATGACCGTAACGAAACCTATACCATTACAGCTGTAGCAGATCATGAAGAGCCAATTACTATCATATCCAATCAGTCTGTTCAACAGAATCCTTCTGTACACATTAACGAATCATTGACTGTCAAGGTCAAACCAACAGACCTGACCGTACCATACTACAGCAGGATACCAATGACAACCAGTGAGTTGGATCGTCTGGGTAACAGCAAAACCTACACTGTAAGTACATTGTACACACTCACATTAGTAGGTCAAAACGCAACATATAATAAGGCCGATGACAGTTTCGATTACAATTTCCGTCTGGGAGTGTTCAACACGTACCTCCCTGAAACCTACACGGAAGAATACCTGTTAAGTAATGCGGTGTGGAGTGACAGTGTTTCAGCTGCCGGTGTCACAGAGGAACTGACGGTAGATTTCGATTACAGTGAAGATTACCCTGTAATCATACTCATAACAGGAGATTATGTCGAAAGAGGAGTACTGAATGGTAACAGTCTGACAAGCATAGATTACACTTTCCCATGTGTGAAAGAAATAACCGAAGAGGATTACTATGCCGAAGAACCTGGAATATTTTTTGATTATCCTATACAGGACCTTATCACTGATGAGGGCAGTGATAAGGATGTGGCGGCCTATACTAATCTGAACCCTGTCCGTTGCTACAATATGGAACCGTCCGAGGAACTCTCTAATATAGATAATCTGGTAGTTCAGGGAGTATCATGCACATTTGACGTTCACTCCTCATCAAATTGCAGTCTCATACTGAACCTACTTCATAATACGGCCGAGGGAAGCCGTAGTGTATCCCTGACTGCAGGGGATAATACAATCACTGTAGGGGACAGTTTCGACCTTTGGGGACTTGACTATAACGAACTTACACTTGCAGACCTTGAGGATGTTGAACTAGAGATAATCGCAAGCAATCCCTACGATACATTATGTCAATTAATTATCCGTAATGTGAAACTCACTTATCATTACATACAACCGCCGGAACAGGTTGTGCAGACATGGGTGAACGGTATAGACCTCGGATACTTCAATCTTTTCATACAGAACGTTCATGTGCCAGGGGGTACAAATAACGAACTCAAATACCTGGAAGTTGAAGGAACAGACAGTAACATTGTCTACCGAAGCAACATCCAACCTAAGGAAATCAGTATGGATGTTTTCATAATGGGTTGCGATATCATTGAAACAAGCAATTATCTTGAACGGTTCGCAAGATTACTGGCAAATAAAAGGGATAAGTTCGACAAACCTATACTGAACACTATAGAGTTCAGCCAGTACCCTGATGAGGTATGGGAATTCATTTGTGAAGACGCTCTTGACCTGAAAGCCGAATTCACCGAATACGAAGGAACAGTCAAACTTGTTGTACCGTCAGGTACAAGCAAACTCAAACTCCCTACAGTAACCTCCAGTACAGGTATTAATCAGGGCATCGCAAAGGTCAATCCATTGATACTGGTTGTTGCAACAGATACTAGTATCACAATTAAGGAAAACAAAACCAATCAGGAATGGATGCTTATCGACAGCACACTACAAAAAGGAGATATGCTATTATTGGATTGTGCGAATCGTAAAGTGTATAAAGAAGTGGAAACAACCGGAATCGTTTCTGAGGAGGAAGATATAATCAACCTTGGAGTCAATCTCACGGATAAGGTTGATTTCAACAGTGACTGGTTCCTCCTGCATGACAATTACAGTTTCACATGTGAAGGTGGTATGATCCAAAACATCAGTTTCTACGAACGAAGATAAAAGAAGGTGTATGACTTATGAGTTTCACAGCATTACTATTAAACCCTGAAGAGGAACCATTGGAATACCTCAATTCAGAGGAACTGGAACTGACCGAAACCAGTGAAATAAAAGAATTGAGGACAATCCATTTGACTTATCCTCTCGGTGATGACATACACACTACACGTGAAAACTTCAAAATAGGTAATAAATTATGGATTCCTGGAGGAAACGGACTTGAACCATGCCTGTATATCAACACTTCACAGGCAAAGATTGATTATTGGCAGGACAATAATGTTGAGGCCGAATTTGAGGAGATACTTGTTCAGTTGAATTATGTACTGTTCAAACAGTTACCTAATGAAAAGGTCACACTTGTAACAACAAGCAATGGGGAGTATGTTTCCACTTTCCTAACTGATGTTTTCGAAGACTATTTTGAAATACGAAAAGTCGAACCTCCAGTCAGTAACTACAAAAACAAGATAGCTATCAATGGGACAATGACAAAGCTGGAACTCCTACGCTATATTGAAGAGGAAACCAGTAATGTTTTTGTCACTGAATACGAAAAGGATGAACACAGCAATACGATAAAATGTTATTTGAGTTTCCTCCAACCGGATCATGTTGGTGAAGAAAAGGATTCACTTATCGACCTTAGTTTCAATGCTGAAAATATTGAATTTGAACTTGAAGAAAGTGACACATATAAAGCAATTGGGCCTTTGTTCAGCTTGGATAATAGTTCCGGGAATAATGAATTAACACATGAGGATTTAGATATCCTTATCAATGGTAAAGAGTATGGTGAAAAATATTACGAGGGATGGTATCCGTTGGCAGTCACCAAAGGACAACAGATACCAATGATAATAGAAAAAAGGAAGGTAACTGGAAGTAACTTTCAGGATGCCCTAAACAGTTTAGGTACATATAATTTAAGTACAAATTACTTTGCAAGACCTTTACACCCTTCAGATAACACTGATTCAAGTCCCAAATCTTATGAATTCCTTGTAGCTACTGCTTACTGGTCCGCGCCATTCACAAAAAAAGCCAATACATTATATGTTGAGGATGATATTGATACTGAAGTACAATATACGGAAGTACATCCTCAAAAATCAAGTGAAGCTGCTGTATTGCCGAAGTCCGGAACTATAGAAACTAGTGAAACAAATCCTTACATAATCTATAATCATTGTGCAAACACATTGCTTGATAAAAGGTACTCAAATGTCAACCTTGAAGTAGACCTGAGAGATATTGAACAGATTACCACAGGAAACACCGGTTTCAACCTTTACGATATTGTTCAAGTAAAGGTTCCTGACTTTGACAAACCTATTAAAGCGCAGGTGGTGTCTGTTGAGAAGAACCCTCAACTGCCAGGGGAAAACAAGATTGTCTTAGGCAATGCAAATATCGGTGCAAGAATCAACCAGGAAGCCACAACAATGACCAATACCGGCCCAACAACTATAAAATATAAGGGCGGTACTGTCAAGGCCAAACTTAGACAGAAAAGCGACAATTCTCCATTAGTTAAGAGAGCATGTACTATCTTTGTACATCGTGACGAGGTGAAATACACTCAAAACATGAAAGTAACCACAAAGACAGTCACACAGGTCAAGGGAAACACCACTACCGTAAAGACATATGAGAACGGTAAGCTTGTTAAAACGGTCAAGAAGGTGAAAAGTGGTAACAAGATAACCACTTACACCACTAAGGATGGGAAGACAACTACAAGTGTCAGTAAGACGGATGGTACAACGGTAACCAAAAATCCTTTGGACCGTGATGTGAGTGTAAAGAAAGGTGTCAGTAAGGCCACAAAAAGCACACGTGTAGGTTCAGGTAAGAAAAGTAACAATCCGGCCGACGCTCCATTACTGACCGTGACAGGTAAGGTTGGAGGAATACATTCAAGCGCTTACAGCACAAGCAAAACCTACACAAAGACCTGGAGGAACTGGTGTCCGATTTGTCATCGTATAGGTGGTTTGGCGGTCAATCCGAAACATGTGGACGAATGTGAACTGACATGTGTTTGTGATGCTGATTATGATTGTGTAACCGGTCTTGAGAAACTTACAAATCCACATGGAGCTTTACGTGATGCGGCCGGGAAATACAATACAAAAAATAATATGAGCACCAGTGTTGGTAATAAACGTTATGATACTGCAGCTACAGCAAAGGATACTGTAACTACAAAAAGCAATACCAAAACCAAACCGGTAACAACAACTATCCCTGCATTCAACAAGACTTATAACCGTACAACAAACAGTAACGGTGAGATTAGTCTGAAACTCAAACTGCCTAAAGGGGATTATACAGTTACTTTCCGTTATGGTGGCAGTATTGAGTACGGTGCAAGCAGCAGAAAAATCAATTTGAAAGTAACCTAAAGAATATGATGTTTTATGATGAATCAAAAAGAAAAGCTTTTCATCTACCTTATTTATCCGAATCAATGTGTTAATTGTGTTTTGGATGGTAGTGAAAAGTGTAAACTGGAAATAGAAAACTGTGAGTGTAAAAATCATATAACTAAAAAGGAGTGAACCATATGGGTAAATATTCGAAATCAAGTATAATCAGTGAAGCGGGGCATATAAAAACATCAATTGAAAAGACAAAGGCTATTCCCAAGTCTTGTACACTTGTCAGTACAATTTTATCAGCGTATAGTACAAGTTATCTGATGGCTTCTGTCATCAGTGACGGTTTCAAAAGCAAGGATTATTCCCTGACAAGTGTTGTCAAGTACAATAGCCGAAAACATATAGATACCATAGCAGGGGAAGAGGTTCGTAAAGAGGATTACATGGTAATGGTGAAAAAGTTCATCAATTACTGTAAGGATCATAAACGTGTACCTTCTTATATTACTACTCAGAAAACTAGGACAAAGGTCAGTTTTGAACTGTTCATGTATGGACTCAGTAAAATCATAGTGTTCTATCAGAAAAACAAATACTTACCTAATTATTGTACTTTTAATAAGTCAACTTTTTCATCTACTGCAAGTTCCACTACTACAAGTAAAAAAAGTAAGGTTTCATCTACATCCAGCAGTAAAAAGAAGAGTAAATGTGATAATCCTTATACAAGTGCTCCTCATCTGACAGATTCCAACATGGGTCAGGACACAAAATACTCATGTGCCAATAACAGTGAGCAGCAGGACCTTTACAAATTACTATCCAAAATTTTCAAGGAATCTGACCTGATGAAATGGAGCGGTACCACAACCGCAGGAACATCACACCAAGGTATAGACACATGTATCGCATACGTTGCAAAAAAGTACAATGTCAAACTCACCACCAAATGGGTATACTTCAGCGACCTGGGAAAAACAACAGAGGAAAGGTTCAAGGCATTGGCCGAGATACTCTGCCAACAGAACAAGGCCTTATTAACCCATATCGCTTATATGAGTGGTGGCGAGGATGAATTCAATGAAAACGGTCCATGGTACGGTCACTATGAGGTAATCCGCAGAATCAACATCAAAACCAAAAGGGTACAGGTTCTCAACAGCCTTGGAGTTAAAAACTCTAATGGTTCATATAAGGGTAAACTTCAGGAAAGGTCATATAAGGTTGAGGCAAGCTACCTCCGTAACACTCCTGGTGGACAGAAGGCTATATGTATAATTACAAAGGGATGATATATATGAAAAAACATGAGGAATTTCTTAAAAGGGTTAACCTTGCTAATCAGCAAAGAAGAATCAACAGAATGTTTGAAGAGGAAGGTCTCACAGACGAAGTGCTGAAGAAGCAGGTTGAAGTGAACACACAACGTCATGAACTGGATCTGAATGATAGTGATGAGGTTGTGTATGTGGATGATGACGGTAACGTTTTTGTCCAATAGATAATTTTTTCCATTTGTAGACAGATTTTTTTACTTTTTTTTGAAATTTTTCATTTGCAGATGGAATTTTTCATATTTTCTTATTTTTCATTAATTTTATTTTTGTTTAAACTCTTTCTTTTTTCATTTAAAGACTTTTTAATGATTATTTTTATTGTTTTTTTGTTCTGTTTTTTGCAGCTATTCTAGATTGTTCGTATACTAACTGATTGTTTAGGTTTATATTTTTATATACTCGTTTTTATAGAACTATAATATGTAATTTACGTATGGGTAAAAAAAGTGTAAAAGTAAGTGGATTATAAGATAAGTTTATAAGTAACATTATAGAAAATTCCATTACTTTTAAAAAAAACATTACTTTCCAAACGCTCTTACATAAATTAAAGAACATATAAACTACAAATACATAATTGAAAAAACATATAAAGGAAGGGATACTTTGAACACAGAGGACAAAAAAATCCTTGAGGACCTAACACAAACACGAAACATCGCAAAAAACACACAATTAAATTATATACAAACCATCAAAAATTATACAGAATCCCAAGGACTAACATTAAAACAATTACTGGACGAAGCTGAAAACGAGGAAGACGAAGGAATCCGGTTAAAAAACCGGACACTTAAAAAAAGACTAATCACATTCCGAAACTACATGCTCAACGAAAAAGGATTCTCCAAATCAACACTGGAAAAACAGATAGGAGTAATAAAAACAATCTATTACCATTATGAAATAGACATACCAAAACTGCCAAAATTCAACGAAAGGCAAATAAGAGAATATGACCCTATCTATTATGATGATCTGCCAACAAAGGAATTAATCCAGGAGGCCATCAAACTTTCCTCCCCTCTAATGAAAGCAATCATACTATTCATTGTTAGCAGCGGATGTGCCAAAGCAGAAACACTAAGCTTCACAATACAAGATTTCATCACAGCTACTAAGGACTATCACAACAGTACAGATATCTATGATGTAATTGATGAACTCAAAGGTAAAAACAATGTTGTACCTATCTTTAAATTACGTAGAAGAAAAATGAATAAATATTACTATACATTCTGCAGTCCTGAAGCTGTGGATGCAATCATTTATTATCTTGAATCCAGAACTGATAAGTTGACAAATGATAAAAAATTATTCAAAATTGAAAGCTCTTACTTTAACACAACATTTTCAGAGTTAAATCGTCAACTTGGAGGTCATAAAAAAGGGGCATATGGAATTATAAGGTCACACATGTTAAGGAAGTTCCATGCAAGTAACCTTGCCCTTGGCGAAAACCGTTTAACCCATGAGGAAATTGACAGTCTTCAGGGAAGAACAAAGAAAAAAGTTCATGAATCCTATTTCTTTGATGACCCTAACGAGTTGCGGAAAAAGTACATTGCCAATATGGATAAAGTGCTGATTTTCAGTGAAACTGTTACAATTGACAGTCCTGAAGTGGCAGCCATTAAGAAAAGGAATGATGAACTTGAGAATAATATTGATCGTATAGTTGAAGAAAAGTTACGTGGCAAACTTGAGGAAATATTAAGGGATAGTGGTTATTTTGGTTAAAATACGGTCATAGAAATGGTTTACAGGTTTTCATTATGAAATACTGAGAATAAGTTTGAATACTCAGAATTGTTATCCGTTTTGTGTT
>JAFRFD010000068.1 GCA_017434525.1 Methanobrevibacter sp. | reverse complement strand
GGTTAAAAATGTAAAACAGGTATTTACAAGATACCTGTTTTTTATTATATTTAAAATTAATGTATAAGGAGTAAATTATGTCTTTTCCATTTGAAAAATGTTATGACCCAAAAGAACTTGAAGGTTACGGTATCTCAGTTAATTTGGATAGTCTTGGTAACACATCGTTTCTGTATAAAAATGTAGAAATCGGTTATCTTCTGGATATTCCAGGAGAAGGATTTGAAATTGCAACGTCATTTAAGATTAATGATTGTGATTATTATCTTCTTACTGACAAGTTTGAAGTTGAACCGATTTATAAGCGAATGAGAACCTGGCGAAGAGATGAATCAGGAAAGACATATCTTGAAAAAGAAAAGTTACTTCGCTGGGAAGATACGACATTATCTGAAATAGATTTCCATGACCAGCTTCTCGCACGTCTTGTCAGAGCAATCGAAATCTACGAAGCAAAGTTACCTATTCTTATGGAGAAGTTCCCTTGGATTGTAAATCATAAGAAACGTAATTTGTCTGATGAAGAATGCATTGAGCATAATCTTACCTTAAGAGAAGGTATTAGAACATTATTGAATGGTAGTGTTATTAATGCATATAAGTTTAAGACAGAAAATAAAAAACTTACCTCTTCTACCAATATTGATATTACATATTGGTTACTAACAGTTAAGTCTTCTGTTGTAACAGGTATTGTCAATGGACAAGAAATTTTTGAACCTGAATTAATTAGATATTTTGTAAGACATGACCGATTTGGTGGTAATAAGATTCTAATGAAACTTAATCAAGAAGAATATTTTAATTTACAAAGGATTATGTAATGAAGAAGGGAACAAGACTTTATATAAACATTACAAATCGTTGTAATACAAGATGTCCATTCTGTTGTATGTATTCTGGCGAAGATAAGACAACAGATAAAAAGCACTTTTTAAGAAGATGTTGGGTTACATTAAGTTCATATGGTTGTGATTATATATTCCCAGGTGATAATTTGATAAAACGCGGTGAAATTTATATTAAAAGAAAATAAAAATGAAGTACTATATTCTCAGTGATTTACATATTGATTTCTATGAAGCATATGCGGTCAAACCTGCCCGCTATAAGATGGCTGATCCCGCTGAAGATGTGACCATAGATACACTAGAATATATTTGGAATACTCATTTCTTACCAGAAGCTGATGCAATAATTCTCGCTGGTGATTATTCAAATGATTATTTACGGTTCTCCAGGATGATTCCTTGGATTGCCAAAAAATATCCAGAAGTATATTTGGTTTTGGGTAATCATGACTTAACATGTAGGGGTGCAACAGACTCAAAGTCTAATTTGCAGTTTACGTCTAGTGAACAAAAAATTGCAAAGATGAAAGAAATCTGCGATGCAATTCCAAATGTCCATTTTCTTGACGGTAATATCGTTAATGGTATTGGCGGTTGTATGGGAATGTGTGATTTCAAGTGTGAAGCACCTACTTATGGGTTAGATGCATTTACTGCTTGGAAACGGAACTGGTATGATGGGAAACATTGGCGATATTTTCGTCAAGTTCCAGCTGCAATATGGAATTATCAAGAACAGTTGATGATGAATATTGTAAAACAGAAACCAAAGATTATAGTCACTCATTTCGTTCCTTATGAACTTGGTATTCCATTTGAATTTCGTAATGATCCATGGAATTATGTTTTCTATTTTAAAGGAGAACAATTTTTAGAGGAAATGGAGAACGATTCATATTGGATTTGTGGTCATGTTCATGGTCGGAGGATGGCTGAATATGTAAATTCTAAAGGAAATATCATTCATATTCGTTGTAATCCTTTCGGTTATCCAAGTGATTACATGCCATATTGTGATATTGTGGATTATACTGGTGAAAAGATAGAACGAACACAAACAAGAATGACACACGAAGACTTTATTATCGAGGTGTAAATGCATCATTATTATATTGCAGTGTTAAATAAATTTAACGCTTGGGCAACAATCTATTGTGGAACTAATCTTCCAAAGATGTCAAAAGCTTATGCTAAACTTGAAAACGCTTTGGGTCATGATTTTAAATTTAAGTTAGAAATAGATGAAAATTATGATCCTGATTGTGGAGCATTCAAAACATATGAACAAGTTTTTGGAGAACCTTCACAAGTAAGGTCAACATTAGCGTTTGATAATTGGTTAGCCGCAATCAGAAAAGAATTCGGTAATGAAGCAGATTGATAGAAGTAAGGGTTTACGATAACCCTTATTTTTATTATATTTAAGCTGTTATGAGTAAGAAACAAAAAGTCGCAGTTTATCCAGGTTCATTTAACCCCATCCACCCAGGGCACATTGGTATCATCCAGCAAGCTACCGAGGTATTCGATAAGGTTGTAGTTCTTATCGCGGAAAATCCGGAAAAGACATACAAAGTTGGTGCATTAACAAGGGCGGTAATCATCAGAGAATTGCTTTCCCAGTTTCCATGGGCAAATAAAGTCACAGTAGATTGCACCAAGGATTATCTGGTTAAGTATTGCAAAGAAAAGGGAATCAAATTCGTAGTCAGGGGACTTCGTAATGGAACTGACCTTGAATATGAAAAGATGCAATATGAATATAGTAGGGCTTTAGAAGCTGATAGTGCATTACCGCCTTTCAATTATGTTTATTTTGCAACGGCTCCTGGCGATGAACACTTATCATCTACTGGTGTAAGACAGTTCATCAAGTATGCTAATGTAGCACAGTTGAAGAAGCTATATTGGCGAGGTGGTGTTTTACCATTTGATGATAAAGTATTTGATAATTTATTAACTCTCTATAAGGAATAAAAAATAATGGCTCGATTTGTTTTAATCACTGGAAAAATCGGTTCTGGTAAGTCTGCAGTTTCTGAGTTGCTTAGGAAGAAGCATTATATCGTTGTCGACACCGACAAGGAAGTTAAGAAGTTGTATACTGAAGATGCCGAAATGTTCCAAAGTGTTATAGAACAATACGGGCGTGCAAGTTTGAATGAAGATGGATCTTTCAATAAGGAATATCTTGTTGAAGCTATGTTTTCTAAAGATCCAGAAATGCAAGAAAAGGTAGAAATCGTAACGAACAATGTTGTTATGCGTTTGTTACAGAATCTCGAACGTTTCTATGAAGACTGGGATGAAGTAATCTTTGTAGAAGCAGCATTGACCAAGGAAGTTGGTTGGTGCCGTAGCTATCTGAGTATGCATGATGTTCTCATGGTTAAGACGGATGAAACATTACGTCAAGAACGTTTACAGAAACGTGAAAACTATGAAAAGACCAAACAGTTTGAACAACTCCAGAGCGAAGATAATTTGAATATGTATCGTAGCTTTGGTCTTGAACAACCATTAGACCCACCAGATAACTTAATTGTTATCGAAAATAATGGTTCTGTTGAGGAACTCAATGATAGGCTCATGGTAGTTCTTGAAAAGGAACTTAAACTGACGCATAAGGAAAAGTTAGCAACATATCTCAGGTATTTAGCAGAATGCCCGACGTATTGCCATGACAATGCATGGTGCTACAGTTTCTTTAATTGCGGCGGTTGCGTAAATTGTCCATTTCCATGTGCAAATCAAGATAAATATTACAAGAAGCTACAAGAGAAATTCATTGCTGAGCAAAAGAAAGCAAATTCCAAAGAAAAGAAATGGAATGAGTATATGGATGCTTGGGCCGATGAATATAATCAAGCACAAAAAGAAATTAAAGAATATTACGTAACAAGAACGGCGAGGTCATAATGGATCCAGAAACAGATAAAGAATTAAGTTGGTTATTCTCTATTATTTTAGTCATTGGTCTCATTATTGGTGCAGAATACATTAGTTATGATTCATGTCAGACTAAAGCAACAATCATGGGCGTCGATTATAATTGGGGACCAATCGACGGTTGTGAGATTAAAAAGAAATGAAGATATTTTCTAAATTCCAAGACTATTATGATTCAACATTGGGTTCTTTCTTAGAATCCGATGTTGTTGTTTATAGGAAAACTTCTACAATCAATGTTCCTTATAAAGAGATTCCACATCTTGGAGATTATGTTTTTTCTTATGAAGTAATTAGAGAAGTCAACGGTAGAAAACAATATGGTAAATTACCAGTTCATATGATTGGTTTCTGTGGAACTTGGTATTTCTTTGTCTATGCAGAAGATACGGAAGGTAACTTTACCAAGATTGAATATAAGACATTTGATGAAATAGTCGAGAATAATAGGCAGAATAATATTTTCTATAGTCGTAATTCTAACAAGGATGTTACCGACCCGAATAAAGAACCGGGATGGAAAGAAATTTTTGAAAAATATGGACCTGTATTATATATTGAGAAATATGAGCCGCCTGGAAAGTATTATCAACATCTCAGTAACAGAAATATGGAAATGGTTATATGGCCTGAATTGAAGACTTATAAATTTCAAGCAGTTAAGGACCCATATACAGCATTGTGGGAAGTCGAACATTGGTTTGATACTCATGCAAGACCTGATGAAGCAATCGTTCCAGTAGGTGATGATATAACAAGATTACAAGCATACGGTTTTGACAAGAAAACAAGTTTTAGAAAAGGAAAAGAAAAATGAAAGAAAATTTAAAAGACATTTGTTGGGCAGTAGCAACAATGCCAATTTTGCTACTTGGATTTGTAATAGCAGTAATCTATGCAGGAGTGCATTGGATTGGTGATAGTTTCATGAAATTAATGGAGAAGATTTAATATGGTAGGTGCAGTTATTTTATTCAGTGTCGGATTCTTTTTTCTCGGTATCTTCGGTGCAGTAGCACTTATGGAACGTAGAATGGCAAGGAAAACAATGACCAAGATTCTTGAAGAGTGCGAAGAACTCTATAAAAAGGATTATCCAGAAACACATAATTGGAATCCAGCAATCAAGTATGAAACAGCTTGTGATATTATCATGAAGCTCTGTAATCCACATAACAGACCGGTTATGGACACAGGTAACGGTGAACAAGCTACAGCTCAGATTATTGGCTGGTTACTTGACGAAATTAAGAAAAATAAGATAAAATGGTATAAGAACTATACTGTTTTATAAATAGATATATGATTGAACGAATTATAGGTTTAATAATAATCATTTTATTTGCTGCATTCTTTGGTATAAGCACTTATGCTTTATATACGTTTGAAAGTCCAGAATGTTATATAGGAATTCCCGGAATTGTAATTCTTGGTTATATAATAGGCGATTGGGTGCAAATGAAACTTAAATAAAAATTTACAATATTAATAGGGTTTACAACAAACCCTATTTTTATTATATTGTTTAAAAAAGGACGGTAGTTTTTATGCAATGTGCAATTTGTCATAAAGATTTGGATTTATTTGATCCAAATAAAGTTTCAATTACTATGGAACCAGATAACGATAATCGTTATCTTCATAGGGTTTTTAATGTATGTGAAAAATGTGCATACGGTTTCATAGAACAGTTCTATAAGGCAGATCCTATGTGTGCAAAATGTGATGCAGATGAAAAACCAGAATTGTTTGAACGACCTAAGAAAGAAATGAGCGCATTATTCAAAGGGGTAGAAGGAGCGGAGACAGACTAATGGTATTGACCAGTGAAATGATTAATTATATGCCTATTAAATTGAGGGCATTCAGGAAATATATTGAAAAATACGATTGTGTTTACTGGGTAAACGGTGTTTCAACAATTATGTTCTATCATAAGGACACAGGCATGCCTTATGTAATGCTTATAGATGACCCAGGAACTCATTTTGTTAAAATATATGTAAACTACCAAGCAGACAATTGGGCACGTCCAGGATGCACAATACGTGAGGAAAACAGCATCTCTAATGATATGAATGCGTTTATTCTTGCAATGAGAGAGTGTAAGGAATCAAATAATGGCTAATAGAGCAGAATTCTTAGCAAAACTTAAAGAAATTCAAAAAGAATATCCAGAATTAAATCAACATCAGATGGATGGATATCGCTGTAAGTATTATGGTGATGTTATTGATTTGTATCATGCATATTCTCATGCCCTAGAATGTGAAATTAAACAATTAAAGGCTAATACACATCCAATTACAAATATAAAAGGTCTAAAAGAAATGCTTGATAGACCTAAAGAAATTATTGAACTAAAAGAACCAAAACTTCCAGAATATCAGAGGTAAAAATGCAGACTAATTATAAAGTATGGTTTACAGAATATAATGAAGACCGAAAAGAATGGATTTTCGTAAATGAAGAATTAGCGAAGAAATTCTTGGAAAAGAAGAAAGAACAGTTTAATATCGGTCCAAATACTCCAGTTAAAAGAGGTGCTTTTGGTATTGCACCTGTAGAAATAATTGAAAACGAAGAAGAATTTTATAAATCAGTATTAAGGTAATATAATGTCAAAATATACATTAAAAGCAGGAATAACTGCATTAAAATGGCCAAAGTTCGCTATTGACTATTTTATGACAAGACCGGAACATGAAAGAACTTTATCACTTGAAAAACCAAATGAAGCCGGTCAAATAGATGTAAGTAATATTGCAGCATGGATTACTGATATTCGTCAAGAAGGCGATGAATTCGTAATGGACATTGATACTAAAGATACACAATCAGGACATGTCCTTAATAATATTCTTTCTACAGGTAAAGAATTATATTATTATTTGTATGGAGTTGCAAGCGATTTTAATATAGAACAGTGCACAAATATTCAAAATGCAAATCATATTGAAGTTAGAGAGGACGGTAATCCGATTATTACTGGTGCATTTGTAAAGGATGTATAATGTTAGAATTTCTTGTAGATATTTTTGAAGTAATTGCAGATTGTATTCTTTGTGGCGTATTTGATAAGGATAAAAGACGATGAAGTTAAAATACAAAGAATGGTTAAAGACACAAGAAAAGTATAGCGGCAAAAATAAATGTTTTGTTGCTGGCTGTGATAAACCTGGTCTGTATGAAATGGGTGACGCTAGGTATTGGTGTGGCGGTTGTGAAGAACATGCAGCTATGCAGATGAAATATCAAGATTATCTTCAGTCAAATACAAGAGAACCAGAAGTTTGGGGAACATGGTAATGGCAGAGCGTCAGTTTTATTTTAGAGAAGATTTCTATAAGCTTGATGAAGTAGAAAAGGTTTTGGGTTATAAAGTTTGTAAAGGCGAAACTCATTATCTTAATGCACCTCATTACTTCATGGAAACTGAATGTTGTCGTAACATGTATGAAAAATATTTAGTTCGTATAAGTGGCGAAGATTTCATCTTAAGAACATATGCTGAAAAACTAATAACAGAAAAGACGAAATACGATATTGAAAAACTTAAATGTCATCGTTTACAAGACGGTATCGAGTTAGATAGAAGAACTCCAAGATATGTTATTGGACAACCAATGCATCCTGTTACAAAAGAAGTAAATTATAGACAGAAGCATAAGAAATCTCATAGGTAATATATGTCTTTTACAGAATATGAAACTGCTGTTATTCAAAAGCTTAATGAATGTGAACAATTTAAAGGCTGGTCTTTTGACGATTTAAAAGAAAGTATTTATACAGACTTTGAATATGGTGATGTTTTAGAAAATTTTTATCACCAAGGTAAAACTGTAGATGAAGCAGCAGATATTCTTGATGCTGGGACATGGATATTCATGTAGGGGTTGACAGATAATAAAATTTTGCTATATTTTGCGGGCAAATTTAAATAGGAAGGAAACAAAATATGAAGAAACTATTAATAATTAGTCTTATGGCCGTATCTGCATTTGCAGCAAATACAAAGCTTGATTTCATGCTCTCACTCAATAAGTATGACTGTGTTCTTAACACATGGAAGGAAGATACTTATGAAAGCGGTGTTGATTGGAAGTATTATGCAAAGATTGCATGTAAGGACAATGGTCGTAAGCCAGTAAATATTGCCGGTCTTAAGTTCCTTGACATTGCAGTCAATCTCAAGGGTGAATATATTTATACTTATGGATGGGCAAAGTAATGAAATATCTTTTATTGTCAATCGCATTGCTTTGTCTAGCATGCTCTGACAATATCTCTTCACCAGAAGAATATCAGGAAGTGTGTGAAGACAAAGAACTTGGTTTTCATGAGGTTCAATATGATCCTTATTATGACCAATATTATGAAGAATGGTTAACTAAGGCTTGCACATCGAAACGAGTTGGCGAACCTTGCAAGTCTTATAACTTAGCTTATAAAATAACAATTAATGAATGCCACATGGAGTTGGTAAAGTAATAAAATGAAATTCGGTTTAATTGGACATAATATTGAATATAGTAAATCTAAAGAAATATTCGAGTCACAGGGATTCGAATATAAGGTTTACGATGTTCCCAATATCGAGTTAGGACTTCAAGCTGCAATCGATGATAGGCTTGATGGTTTCAATATTACAACTCCATTTAAGAACGATGTTATTCAATACATGGACTGGTTAATGCCGAATGCTGACAAGACACAATCTGTAAATTGTGTCAAGATTCTTAACGATACGTTTATCGGTGAGAATTTCGATTCTCAAGCATTTATGACTTCTTTGATTCATTATGTAGATAATCATGATGCATGGGAATTTGATTTCCCACACAATATTGCTATTCTAGGTAATGGTGGTGTTATGCCTTCAATCAAGATAGGAATTGAAGACTGGGTTAGAGGAGCAACATCAGTTCATAAGATTACTGTCTTTGCAAGAAATCCAAAAGAAGACCAACAGGCTTTAACAGATTTCAATGCAAAGGATTTTGACCTTATTGTAAATACGATACCGTTTAAAGCTGGTATTGATATTAATTTTAACTGTAAAGGTAAATTTATTTACTATGACTTGAACTATGCCGATGATACCTTGATTAAGAAAGCGGAACGAAATCATAATTGCTCTTGGGCAATCGATGGTTTTGATATGCTTGAACGTCAAGCGGATATGGCATTAAACTGGTGGAGAGAATAAAATGTGGGATTGTGAAAAAATATCATCTGAACTTGATAAGAAAATCAAAGATATGAATTTTATTACATATCGTGATATTATTAACCAAAGTGTAACTCAGTTTAAACGAGGTATTCCATTTAATGAACAAGTTTTTAAATGGGTTTACTGTAGAGAAACTGGTTTACAAGAACTGGTTATTCACAATATGGTTAATTTCTGTCTTGTAAACAATATTAAGTATTTAGATGATAGATTTTATTTCGCTACTACTTGCTATGATTGGAAGACAGGCGAAATTACTACGTTTAAAGACTCTCCAAGAAAACCAGATGATATTGAGCAGTTAGGAATTAAGGAACTTGAAACATTCAAGTATGACTTTATTCCTTCTGATCAAAAAGATGAAATGATTTGGCACCAAGACGGTTGTTGTGATTGTGGTTTCTATATTTCATGTAAGATTGAAAATGAATGGTTAATTTTCTATTATATGAAAGATAGTTTTGGTGGTTGGCATAGACCATATCATATGAAAGCAATTAACCGTCATCTCTATGAATCAAGTGATATATGGAGATTAACAGTAAAAATTGATTATTCTGCACTGGGATTTGGTTATCTTCAGTTAGAAAATACCCATAGAAGACCTGCAGGGTTTGAAAGAAAGGTTAGCGTAATATAATGGAACATATAGAATTAGCAAATCAAGAAATAGAAATTTTATTTGAAAATTGTGAATGTATTAACATTGACATGTGGGCAATTAAATCTTTAGAATTAAAAACCGACGGTGATTCATATACTTGGGATAGGTCTCGTAAGAATCTTATGAAACAAACATGTCTTAAGTATTTTAAGTTGGTTGTTGCTTTAGAAGATACTAAATATTTTTATCATACAAATAGGTTAATTGATACAAAGACTATTGAAGAAGATGGTATTCAATGTATTAATCGTTTAATTCATAGTGATGATATAACCGATATTTATATTAACGGAACTCGTTTTAATGTTCCTTGGATTCATGAAAAGTATACTGGTCATATTGCTGGAACACCTATTGATCTTTATAGAAATAGTGCACAAATAAATTCTGAACTTACTGATACTTCTGGTAGTCATACATTGACAATCGAAGTCGATGTTAGGGATAAAGAAAAATTGAAAAAAATTCGTGAAGGACAAGCAGCAATGGATATAACTGAAGCTGGAGCAGATGAGTAACTGAATTTGTATTCTCCTGAAAGTGTAGGTTGACAAAACCTGCACTTTTTTCTATATTATTTAATATGAAAAGAATTATTCAGCAAAATATGGCTATTGATGCTGTTAGAAATCTCTTAGAATTGTTTGATTTACCTTATAAAGAAATAGGTGAAGAAAACTATGACTATGAAAATAGCAAAGCTACAGATTATTCTAAATGTTATACGTTTAGATTTGAAACTGTTAATTATATCCATATTGTGCTAGATGAAGAAACATATATTTACGAAGACGGATTACATTTCGAAGATAAGTATATAACAGTAACGGATCAATTTGTTAATCTTAAATTCTGGATTGCAAGACAAGCAGCAGAATATAAACAAAGCAGGTATTAATTATGGGAAAGAAAGTTAAAAACGAATTTGATGGTCTTACAGTTGATGAACTTAAGACAAGACGTGACGAATGTCAGCGTTCGATTGATGATCTTACTGCACGTCGTCAAAAGCTTGATAATAAAATCCATATTGATATTCTTAATGGTAATCTTAAGAGAATTATGGGTAAGTGGGTTAAGGTCAAGAACTTTGCATGGATTGATGAAAGCAATGAAGAAGTCGATGGTTATCGAGTATTCAAGGTCGTAGGTGTAGAAGACTGGATCCAGGATAATAGATTTAAGATTATTATTGAAAATGGTGTTTTCTTTGGTAAGTTTAAAGAATGGTCTTTACCAAATAAAATGCAAGAACTTATTATCATTGGTAATCAGAAGAATTACGAAACTGGTGACATTACTAAGTGGCAAGTTATTTCGCAACGTCAAGCAAGAACTTTTATAAGAAATGCAACAGATAAAATTTCTAAAACTCTTGGTTGGATGCAATTTGAGATGGGTGATTAATATGGGTTTAGATATTTATTTTTATAAAGAAAAAAATAAAGAAATTTGTGAAACATATCTTTCAACAAAGAAAGAATATGACCGTTTTTATAAACAGCTTGAAGAAAAATATAGAAATGAATTAAAAGCTGCTTGGAAAAAGTGGGAAGATTGGCTTAATGCAGAAAATAAACGTATTAATGCGTTACCAGAAGATGCGTCAGAAGCTGAAAGAGAATATAATTGTAAGACAGAACCGCGTTATGATGTTTCTGATTTCATAACAGATGAAATTGAAAAGACTGAATGGCAAGCATTAAGCACAAAATATAATCTTACACGTTCTGAAATGCATATTGATTATGGCGAAGATATTGATGAACTTTATATGAGAAAACAAAACTGGATGGTTCATTTTGTTCAAGAAAGACATCCAGAACGTTTAGTTCATGATAAAGAATACGGTAATATTCTTGAAAGTTCAGCAGCAGTTCTTGATAAAGTAGATATTAAAGAGCTTATTCACAGAATGAATAAAATTCTTGGTAATTCTGAAAAACTTAAGAATTATGAAGAAACCACTGGTAAATCAGAATCTGAAGATGGTATGTTTAGAACTTCAGATGCAATGGACTGGTATGAAAACTGGAAGGCACCAGAAGAAATGGTTGAACTTGCAGAAATTTATTTACCTACTATGAGCAGATTCTTTTTTGGTTCAACTAATTATGATTGGTATTATTTTGATTCATTAAGAACATATCGAGACAGATTTAAAAAATGGCTTGATGAAAGTGAACCGGATGAAGTTCTATTTTATGAAGAAAGCTGGTAATTTATAAATAAAATATGAGGAAAGCCGAAGATAAAACAGTCAAATTAAAACCTATCTATAAAAAAGATAAGGTTTCGATGAATTATGACATAACTATAGGCATATTGGGGTTAGGTATTATCATAATGCTTGGAGTTATGTTCTTTATAAGATAACTGAAACAACTAATACCAAAAGTACCCGTTTACAAACGGGTATTTTTTTATTATATTTTATAAAAAAGGAAAATACAATGGAAATTCTGAAAGTTATTCTTAGTATTATCGGTATTAGTACCGCAACGATATATATTCTTGCTAAAATAACAGCAGGTATTTTTACAACTAAAACTACAGCAAAAAAGATTGCACTTGGTGCTGGTGCTATTTGTTTAATTGATATTATTTCATATGTTTCTACATTTGGCGGAAACCCGATGCTTATCATAGCAATGATTTGTTGGATTCCAACAATAGCGATTTTAGCATCTGAAATTAGAGAAGGTAAGTAATATGACTTGGTTTAAAAATAATTTCTGGATTTTTTGGGCTGCAGCTTTTGGTGGATTTGATTTGTTTGCAACAATTTATTTGCTTGCAACAACCAATAACACAAAGTTAACTCTTTTTTATTTCATCTGTTTTTTGATAACAGTTCCTACGTCATTGATGGCACATTATACTGGGAAGAAGAATCGTAAACAAAAAAGAGAAGATGAAAACTTTGTTATTAATAAGAAACTTGAATTTCTGAAGGAAAGATTTTCAGAATGACCTGGAAAGACGTAGTAATTTTTAGTATTCTTATCTTAGGATTTATTGTTATAATTCTTTCTATAATTCTTAATGATAAGACACCAATGGATATATTCCAGAGTATTTATATTATTGTATTATTATGTATTGTTCCAGCACAACGAGTATTTCATTGGTTAAAGAAAGTATCAAATAGGAAAAAACAGTATGATTAAAATTTTATTAATAATTTTATGCTGCTATGCATTTATATCAGTTGTTATGTCTTTTATATTTATCGTATTAAACTGGAAAGAGTTTTCTGAACGTTTTGATGAAAATGAAAGAGCAACAGCAATTATTCTATTCGTTACACTTGGACCAATTCTCTTAATTGCAGCTTTTTTTACGATTTTAACAAAACCGCTTTTAAGAATAACAGTTTGGCGAGATAAAACAAAAACGGTTACAGAAGAAACAGTGTCTACTTCATTATCAAAAGTATTAAAAAATTATAACAAATATTTTGAAAAGAATTAATTATGAGACGTTTGTTTATTATTAGAAAAGATTTGCATTTGACTGCAGGTAAACTTGCAGCTATGGTTAGCCATTGTGCAGAAGCATATTGGCTTAACTTGCTTATGCGGAGTTATGTTAAGGATAATGAATTCGATATTCTTCCTGTAGAAACTCCAGGTTATCCAGATTATTGGAAACTGTATCGTCACCCTGCTATTCGTCAAGCAGCGGAAGAAGCACATAATCGTGGTGATAAGACATTTGTTTATAAATCAGAAAACTCAAGACCTACTATGGGTATTAAGTTTGAAATTCCAAAGGATATTTGGAAGGATTATGTTAATGATATTTTCACAAAGACTATCTGTGAGGCAAAAAACCTTAATCAGTTGATGAAGGTTGTAGATGTTGCTAAGAAATTGGGTCTTCAGGAAAATATAGATTATGGTTTTATCGATGATTGTTGTAAAACTGAGCTTACACCAGAATTTACAGATGAAAACGGTAATGGTCGTTGTCGAGTAGGTATTTGGTTTAGACCTCTTCCAGATGATATGTCAAAGGAACTTAGTAAGAAATATCAACTTTATAAAGATTAATTATGAAAATAGAAAAAAATCCATATTATGATGAAAATGACATGCTTAAAGTTAGGCCGTTTTCATACGGTATTAATGGTAAAGGCAGCAAAGAAGAAGATGACCAGATTATTTTTAATACTGTAAATCATATTATTGAACATAAATTAAAAGAAACTAATGATAAAACAGGTTATACTAAAGAAACTGTATACAGAGTTATTCTTGATACCATAAGAGATTATTATTTTATGTGTAGGCATGATGTTGCAACAGAACAAGCTGCAATTTGGGCTGGTCAACATAATGATTTTAAAGATATATATGATGAAAATTATTTAAATGGTGATAATTTTTATTAATAATTATGAAAAATACCAGCTATATAAGGATTAATTATGGACGTTAAATTTCGAAAGGTAATTAAAGAAGTTGAAGAAGCTTATTATGTAGCTAGTGATGGGCTTGAGTTCGATGATGAACATAAATGTAGAGAGCACGAAAAAGAACTTTCCATTAGTCAAGCTAAGATTGATTTTGATTATAAAGAAACTGATGGTTATGAATTTGAAATAACATATCATCAAAACTTGCATAATAAATTTGCACAACTTATGCATAAAATTTTATATTTTAATTATGGTGCAAATAGAACTGAAGATGCTAGTGATTATTTATTATCAAATGTTATTAAAACTATAGAAAGAGAATTAGACGATAAACTTGTTGATAATCATAGATATAGTTTTGAAGCATATACCAATTATGGAGATGATGATCATGGAGATGAATTTGTTTTATATGTAGAAGATAAAACTAAACAAGAACAAATATACATAACAGAATCAGAATTTTGTGAATGTGTTTTAGAATCTTCATATGGTAAAGAATTTAAAGAAACGCTTGATGAATTCATTGAGCATAATTATAAAAACATAGATATACAAGTTATTAAAACTAGTCTTTGTAATCTTGTTGATAATATCTATAAAAAACATAAAGGTTAATCATGTGTGAATTTTGTGAAGGATTAAAAGAACGATTAATGGACCCGAAGTTTAGGGTTGTTTTGGAACGGGATAGAGATCCACAATTTAGCGATTATATTTATCAACGTTCTAGTGTAGAACCTGGTTCTTGCTTTGGTGAATTAGACATCATTAATGAAAAACTTTATTTATGCGGTGATGAATATGAACCAGTATACACAATTTTAAACTATTGTCCAGAATGTGGAGAATCGCTCGAATGGGCAAAGAATAAGGTCGCTGAGTCTATCGAAAAGAATATTCCAGCAGTATATAGAGGTGATGATTATGGTAGGCTTGTAGCAAGAGATACATTTGAAACTGACCTTAGAAAAGTTAATCTTCATTTTGATTCATATAAAGTTGAAGAAGGTATCGATAAATATTATTTCGATAACGACGAATATCGTGTAGAAATTTATCAAAATGGTCAGAGCAAATTATTTGAAAACAAGACTAATAAAGAAAGGCGATGTGAATATAGTATATATCGTAGTGTCGTTTCACAATTAGTTGATATTCATAAGTATGAAAAACACCAACAAAGATAAATATGAACATAAGCTACACCAGTTTCTTAAGGAACTGGATTCATGGCGTTGGAATAGTGCCGAAGATTTAATAGAATTTCGTTCTAAAATCTTCAAGAAATATGGTTTTACTGATAGAGACTGGCATAAGGCTATTCGTTTAACTATGTCTGTTCCAGAACGTAAACATTACTTTGATGGTATTGGTTACAAAAAAGATGTTCAAATGAAAAAAGATAAATCTGCAAAGCGTGCAGAAAAGAACGGAATTAGGGCACAATATTCAGATGAACAATTGGAAGCACAGTTAAAAGCCGAAGATGATTGGATTATGGATGTTTATGACGCTTACTATGATGAAGAGGATATGCATACATGAGAATGACAGAAAAAGAAATAGAAATGTATGATTATCTTATGGAAAATACTGTAGGGTTTGATAAGTTAAATAAGAAATGCCAGCTCTATATTATTGACCAGATATTGTCAGGTAATACAGATAAACTTTTTAAATTATTGGAGGATGAAGAATGATTGTATTTATTTCAGGTAGTTCTAAATTAAAAAGTTTAGATAAAAGAATGACTGATTGCCTTGACGAATATATGGCAAAGAAGGTATCTTTTATTGTTGGTGATTGTTATGGTGCTGATGAACTTGCCCAGGATTATCTTAAGAAGCATAACTATGAAGACGTAACAGTATATTGTTCGACTCAAGAACCAAGATGGAAAAGATGCCGATATACCAATTATGTTTCTTTGTGGGAAAAAGCACAAGGTAAGCAGGGTGAAGATTTTTATCAAATAAAAGATAAAGCTATGTGTGAAGCATGTGACGAAGCTGTTGCATTTTGGAATGGTAACAGCTATGGTGTTAAGTGTAATCTTGAAAGATGCTTTTCATTAAATAAGCCAACTACTTATTTTATTGCAGAAGGTTGTCAACAGGCTGTTCAATTAACTACTTATCTTGCACCGTCGAGTTTACCTTGTGACCCGATTTTGGGTATGCCACATCTTTTAGATTCTAATAAACAAGGTAGATACTAACAGACAATTTAAATAACCGTTTACAAAACGGTTATTTTTTTGCTATATTATGCTATTATGAGAACGGAAGTCATCGAAGAAACAAAAAATATGGATTTTTCTGTTAAGGGTGAGGAGTACGTCTATCATTATATTGAATATAGACTATTTAAAGCACCTAAGGAAGTACGTATCACTAAGTATAATGGTGGTAGGTATAATGGAGATATTCAGAAAGTTGAGGTCATTCATAAGGGTGAGCGGTTTTCTCGACATGTAAAGCCAAAGATTCCGTTTAAGAAACAGCTTATTAAAATCCCCTTTAAGCCGGAGGATTTTGTTCAGTTATATAGTGGTAATGTTGAAACAATCAATATTGATCATGATGATGCAGTATTAGAGAAAAATGGTGTTTCTAAAGATACCATTGAAGAATTGTATTACATGAAGATTGCTGACCATTATAAAGAAATAAATGAATATTATGCTGAGTTAAATAAAACGATTGCACAAGAAAGAGATGAAAGAGAACGTCGTGAAATGGAAGACGGTCCAGCAGAAGCATATCATGAAGAACTTGATTCGAGATATGAATGGCATAATGCTAACGCTGCAGTAGATGCAGTTGTAAGAGAATTAGATGAAGATGAAGATCTTGAAGATGAAGAATCTGAAGATGATGATGATTTCTTTGAAACTTTAGAGTTTGATGATGATGATTAATGAGGTTTTATGTTATTAACTTATGTAGAAGAAATAAACCCAGGACCAGATGTAGATTGGGAAAAATTTTGTAAAGAACGGATTGATGAAGCGGTTGCTTATGCAAAACGACCATGGACTGATAAAGAATATGAAAAATGGGCTGATAATCAGTTAAAAGATGATATATTCAGAGATTGGTCAGACAAAAAGAAAGCATTATTTAAAAAGTTAATGATTGAGGGTAAAAAAGCTGAACCTGAAATTTGGGATTCAACTTTGATGTTTCGAACAATATGTGATATTGAAACCATAGAGAAGTGTAAAGAATTAATTGCACAAGGTGAAGGTGTTAAGTTTGAAAGAACAAATGTCGAATATGAAGAAGATGAATTCGAACGTATAAGAGGTGAGTACAATGTTCAAGAGAATTAATGAACTGATTAACATTCATAACCTTAAGCATGAAATAAAGGAAAAAGATGATTCGATTTGGTACATTATTAACGGTTTTAAAGAATGTCCTGACGATACCATTTCTATTGCTTATTGCCCTAAGTTTACCAGTGACCAAAAAATTGCTGCATTTGTAATTTACGATAATGAAGTAAAGGAAGGCAGAATGTTTGATAATATAACTGTTCTTAATGAATGGTTCGAAGCAGTCTGCAATGGTGACGAAAATTATTGCTATCCAAATGAGGAAATACATGGCTGATTATTTTTATATTCTAAGATATAGACAAATGCAATTTGTTGGTAAGGGAGATCCTGACCATTATTCTTATAAAGAAGTCGCAAAGTCTACTGACCGACAGTTTATCAATTCTATTATTGAAAAATATAGATTAAAGATGGTTAACCCCAAGGAATATATCGATGATGGATATGAAATTGTCGAAGAAAAACTTGAAGACTGGGTTGATTATGATTATATCGTAAAGCATAGCGATAGAAAGCATGTAAGAACTGATGATTACAATCCTGAGGTCTTAGAATCTATTGGAACAGAATATCAAAAAGCAGAATTACCTACATTTGTAAGACCATTTCCTAAATTATTTGGAGTATAATTATGGATATTAAATCGAAATTCATTTACTTTACAAAACCAAAAGATGCATGTGATATTATAAGCAATGCATTTGACCAACGGTCTAGTAAATTTGCTAAAGATAATAAATACGGTATTTATTATTGGTTTAATTATTATTCTGACCTTTGGGGTAGAATGTTACCTCATGTATTTGAAGTCATTTATACATTGGTAAAGAAAGAAGAAGGTAAACAATATCCTAATAAATGGTTTGAAGGTATGAAAGAACTTCCTGCTATGAGAATTAGGATTGCGCCAGCTTCTGAAGCAAGAAGTATTTTTGGCGGCGGTATTATCGGTTCTGATACTATTCTGGTTGATTTCTACAAGGGAGTAGATATGAGCGATTATGACCAGAAAGTAGAAGAATGGAAAAAGAAAAGCGATGAAGCACAAGATTTTATGTTCATCGATTCAAGACCTATTTTTGGTCAAAACCTTTATTCCGCAGTTTATACTGGTGAAGGTATAGAAAAAACAGAAAGCACTTTATACGAAAAGATAAATGATTTTTCGATTTTGGATAAGCTCGTTCAAATTAATGAAAACTGGGATGTTTGTAGTTCAATTTTAAAGGATAAGGTTCTGTAATGACACAATATCAAGAAGAAAATGATATGATGCCACTTGAAACGATGTGGTATATTGAAGGTCTTATTAGTCAAAGGAAGTATAAGGAAGTCATTGACCTTTTTGAAGAAGATCCAGGTTATTCTTTATATGTAACTGAAGGTTCTTTATATCCTGATTATGTGTTTAGTTATCTCCCAGATTATAATCGTTCTGAATTTGCTAGAAGGTTATTGTCTATTAAAACTAAACATGGATCACCACTGTTTTGCCTTAAAGTTACTTTAGAAAAAGGACATGATAATCTTTGGTATAAAATCTGGTATATTGAGGTTAATTGATGTTTACCGGTTACTTTGCTAGATTAAAAAATTATCAAATTGCTAACTTGACTCCTATTTCTATTGCTGCTAAAGCACCAATTTGGTATAAGGGCGCTGAATATAAGAAACTTGCGCCTAAATGGTCATTTTACAGTGAATGGAAGAATGGTTCTCATAAAGGAGATAATGATTATTATACCAAGCATTTTAAAGAAGAAGTTTTGGATAAATTGGATCCTGAACAGGTTTTAAGAGAATTAGAGGGATTTAGCGGAGTATCAGAAAGTAATATAATTCTATTGTGTTATGAAAAGACCGGAACATTTTGTCATAGACATCTAGTAGCAGATTGGTTTAATCAAAATATAAAACGAGATAATTATTTTTTTAATGTTCGTGAGCTTGATTTAGATAGCGAAGCGCAATTACCAAATCTAGGAATTTTCTATTAAAATTATTTTATAAAGAGCGGTTGACAAAACTACTCTTTTTTATTATTTTTATATTTAAAAGGAATTTAGTATGAATGATGGAATGGGTTGTTTTGTATTAATCTTAGTTTTCATTATTGGATTTTGTGCATTTATGGCAGGCCTTAATTTTGGAAATCCAGGCGAGCTTGTTACAACGAAATCACAATGTGAAATAGCAGTTAATCAAGAACGTTGTGTAGATACGTTATATTATGTAACAAAACCATATATAAAAAGGCAGGCAAAATGAAAGGTTTAATTGTTTATAAAATAGACTCCAATTTTTCAGGCGGTTTTTCATCGCAACTTAGGGAATTTAGAGATATTCCTGATTCTGAAGCAGACCGTTTAAAACGTGATATGACTACAGAAGGTTTCAAAGTTTTCGATTTTCATGAGGAATAACAATGCTTAATCAATTATTTCAACTTTTCAGAGCAAGTGGTGCATCCAAACTCATCGTAGCTATGATTACGATGTTTGTTATGCTTTTACCTTTACGTTTCAATGATTGGGAAAATAAGAAGAAATGATAATAAAGGTTAAGTATTATGGCTAAGCATAAGTATGAAGAATTAGAAGTCGATGAATATAATCTCGCTATCCATTGGAGAGAACGAGATGGTGATGAATATTGGGGAATTAACGAATATAAGCCCAATGGTCGAATCAAGGATGTTCATATTACACATATGTATTTTCCTCCTGGATATGTAAATTACTTTGACCATAAGTATGAAAAGGGTCGTCATGTCTTTTATGAATATGACGAGAAATTTAATGTTATAAACTCAAAAATTGTAGATGAGGAGTAACAATGACAAATCATGGTAGTGATAATTGGGATGTATGTTTTTCAGATGATGAAAAAACATGTTATACCTTTGAATGGTATAGCAATGTTCGAGGTATAATTATGAATGAAGTTTTCGCTCCAGATGTAAAAAATTTTATAACTATTGGTATCGAAGAAAAGATAAATGATAACAATATAATTTGGACTATTAATTACGAACATTTTGAAAACCCAGAACATCCTGAGTCATTTTATGATGATCCATATATAAGGCCGTTTAGTTGGAATATTAATTTTGATGAAAAATTTATTAAGGAATAAAAATGATAGATGTATTAAATTTTTGTAAAGAAAATCCAGGATTGACTTTTCTTATCCTGTTTTTTGGTTATTGCACAGTCAATACCATTATGAGACACATCACTTATATGGTTACTGGTCAAAATAAAGACGAAAGGGATAGCTAATGAGATATATGGAATTTTTTGGAATGCTTGACGATATATTTGCAATGTATCGTAAAGAAGAATTGGATGAAGGAAAGAACATGCTTCATTACCACTATTATCAGGGTTTAAATTCTGTTAAAAGTGATTATACTGTATATCTCGGTCAAGTAGTAGACGATGTTCGTGCTTTATTGAAACGTCTTCAAGAAGAAGAAAAATTCCAGTTTACAGATGAAGATATGAAGGAAATCAATTTTCATCTTAATGATACAACAGTTCACCAGTCTGATTGGGATAATCCTACTGAATTGAATTTTAGAGCAAAGTATGATTTGATGTTTGCATTACGTGATATTCTCACAAAATATCCAGAAGTTTTAAAGTATTAAGGTAATAGTATGGAAGATGAAGAAGAACAGATGGTAGAAGAATCCTATCAGATTTATTTACTTAAGAAAGCCGAAAAAGAAAAAGCAAAAAGAAAAAAGTTTGACACTAGCCCAGAAGAACGCTCACGTAATATAGTCGAAATTATTGAGGGTGTTCTTAAAACTGAATATCCAGATATTCAGGTAGAACATCTTAGAGATTGTGGAACTAGAATTTTTTATTTTGAATGTCCTGTTAGTTCTAAAATGGTCAGCTTAATCCAGATTCCTGTTAGATATACGCATTATATTGATGAATCTGATGGTCAGGAAAAATTAACCATTTGTTATGATACTGTTATTTTTAATGTAACAAATCAAAAATTCACACTTGATGAATTCTATAAAATGTTACATGATAATCCGGATGTTCTTAGAGATTATATTGCTAAATGTCGTAAGGATAACTTATCTGCTGTCATTTTCCCACAAACAAAGCCGGTTTCAATGAATGATACTATTAAAAAGCTTTCTGATGAAATGATTGACGAGATGGATAGAGAAACATTAGTAAAAATCGTTAAACACTTGAAAAAGGAAAAACATGACTTTAGATGAAGCTATCCAACATTGCGAAGAAAAGGCACTCTGTGGCGATGCATGCGGTTTAGAACATAAACAGCTAGCTGATTGGTTAAAAGAGCTTAAAAGCTATCGTATGGACGAAGAAAATAAGCTTGATAAAACTACCGTAACCAAAGTGCTTGAACATATGTTAAATACTCCTAAGTTTGACCTTGAAAAATTCAGAAAAGCTAATGACTTGGGAGATTTTTATGTAGATTATTCTGGTATTGACAATGGTAAGAGATATAAGGGTAGAAAATATGTTGATACAGAAAACGATGCAGAAAAAGAAATGGATCGTCTTATGGACGATGAAAAGAATGACATGATTTCTATTCATAATGGTAATCATACTATTAAATCTTTTACAAGGGGCTATAGATAATGAAATATAAAAATGTGGAATTAACAGAATTACAACCTTCAGACTGGGATGGACATCCTAGGTTAATGTTGGTATGGCGAAATGGTGATTATAGGCCTTCTGCTTTACGGGTTGAAGGCTATGTTAATTTAGAAGGATATGTATACTGGATAACCAATATAGAAGACATTAGCAATAATCATAATTGTAATGCATCATATGATAATACAATTAAACTACAGAATACATATCCACATTGTGCAGAAATTCCATCTATTGAAAATATCTATCAAGAACGAATCAAAGAATTAGAAGAATACGTTACTCGAATGCGTCGTGAACATAACGATCGTGAAGATGAATTCAGACGTCAATATCAACAGCAAGAAAGTAGATTCAGAGAAGAAATTGAAAGAGTAAGAAACGAAAATGCTAATGCATTACCGGCTAATAAGTTAAAAGAAGTCATGGAAATTAAGTTACCAGACAGTCTTATTAAAGAATTACTTTCAAAAAAGTTTGGTAAATATAAGCAAGATTTTATTTGGAAATGGTCAAATATAGAAATTCCTGACCAAAGCGTATATAATACAAATGGTAATGCAATTAGGTTTATCCATGTTACAAAAAAATTTTATGACAATGCGCAAAAAGTTGAGTATTGGTTAACTCCTGATCCTACAATGCAACAATATAAAGTAAAGTATGCATATGAAGATTATCCACGTGTTTTTAAAATTTATAGTGGTGAAAATGCATAATGAAGATAAGAATAATCAGAAGATAAGAAAAGAAATTGAAAGCATTTGTAATATTACTGATGATTCTACAAAAGAATTAGAAGCTAGGCATTGGAACACATTGTGTTTAATCGAGAAAAAACTTGGTACTAGACGATTTTATGCTTGGATTGGAAATGAAGCAAAATTATCAGAAAGATTACATACTAAAGAAGATATTTGGAAAATAACCTTAAAAGATATGAAAGAAGAACTATTACAAAATGCATTAAATCCGAAACGTATTAAAGGTATATTATGGAAAGAAGAAAAATAAAACTTATTGTCACAGTTGAATATACCCCAGAAGTCTTGAAAGATACTCGAGACGAAAATGGTAATCATATTGACCAAACTTATGAAGAAGTCACAGAACGTGATGTTGCAATCATGGACCAAGAAATCTGTGAATCTGTTGGTTGTGCATTAGACGGTTTATTCGATGATGCATTCGATGATCCTGATAGAGATGACTATCTTCTTAATCATGGCGATGCAAAATATAGTGTTATTAACTGGAGTGCTTATGGTCAAAATCTCGGCAAATGAAATTGACGATATAATTTATGAGATGTTCAGAGGACGTTACGAAGAATATATCCTAAATAAAAAAATAATTGAAGAATTTGCTTTATCACTTAATGGTAAAACCATTGATGTAAATTATACTTATTCGATAAAAGAAATTTATAATCGAATAAAGAATATTAGTGATACTTGGAAGAATATTATTTTTGAGTTTAACGAACCATTCAATAAAATAAACGTCTGGGATGATAAAGAAATAGTTGCATTAATTAGTTATATTACTGAAGAAGGTGGAACTAATGGTAAATACTATTTGCATTATGTAGATAATAAGCTTGAAGATTTAGTTTGCTATGGACCTAAGACACCACATTTAGTAGATGATATTTATCAAAGCATTGTTCATAGATTGTGTATAAAGGATAATTAAATGAAATATTTTATTAAGAAAAATGGAACATTCTTATCTGCTTCTTATGATACTACCAGTGATGTAGTTGAAAGAATAGTAGCAGATATGCAGCGTAAAGAACCACATGCAGAATTCAAGATGTATGAATGGGATGGTTGGATGAATATGAAAGTCGTTCAAACATTAGAAGAATGTGAATGTCTTGATGAAGTTAACTGGAATTGGGATAGGAAGTATATTCCTATGCGTGATGATGAAGACGACGATTGGGATATAACGTAAGAGGTTATTATGGAAATATCATTAGGTGAATGGTTATATCTAGGATTCGTAATAATGACTTGTGTATTTTATATACTGCATCCAAGTGGAAGAACTTGTGCGAAATATGAACAAGATAAAATTAGAAATCACATGAAGAATGAAGAATAAAGGAATAAAATGACAGTAGAAAATAAGAAAGATGTAGTATATTTCTCGGTAGATAATTGGTTTTGTGGTCGTGATATGATTTCATGTCGAAACGAACCTGATGCATATGATTTTGCTTTTTCTATTACTACAGAAGAAGCAAAAACACATTGTTGTGAAAATTATAGTGATATTCCAGTCGTATATGAATTACCTGCACAAACAGAAATTCCAGCCGTTATTAGCGTTCCCCGTGCAGAAATGTGTTCTAATGCTTTGTTATTCTATAATGCATTTCGTGGATTGTGCAGAATGAGAATTAAATATGCTCAATTTATGTCTGAAGGTTTCGAACAGATGAATATAAATGAAACTATTACAGAAGAATGGATTTCAAAAAAGATGGAATTCTGGGCAAAAGTTAAAGCTTATTGGGAAGGCAAGTTAGAACTTTCATATAAATGGGAAAAGGATTATTTCGGGAGAAAATAAAAAGAAGGAAAATGTAAAATGAAAAACGATTATTTTGATTTAAAAAAACTCATGGACGATTCTTCCGATAAGGTAGATGATGAACTTGATAGATTAAATAATGAAGTTTGTGGTATTACGAAAGGCGTTGGTCGTATGACTTTGCAACCAATCCATGAAGTTGAAGCAGAACATTATTTCGATGATGAAGCTATGGATGAAAATTATTATCTGATTTTTTCATATAATAATACTAAAATCAATTCTCCTGTTCGTAATAGGTTTGCAGTTCTTTCTTATGCAGAAACATACCCTGTATTAGTTAAATCACTTAAAACAGAAGATTCAAAAGTTATTAAAATTAATAACCAAAAAGAATTTCATAATATTCTTAAGAAATTAGTTAATGATGATTCTGTATTACGTTCTGTAAGAAGTGCTATGAATCAAAAGGAAGCTAAGAAATGAAAGTATCAAGACTTATAAAGATTTTACAAGAGTATCAAGAAAAACACGGTGATATTGAAGTATTATCCTGTCCTAAAGAATATCATATAGCTACTGGTCAGAATTATTTTACAGATGACCTAAATATAGATTGCTATGACGATACTCTGGACTGGAAAGGTAATCGAGCAATAAAAATTTACGGATATGTCTAAAAAGAAATAATATGAATTTAAATAAAGCAGTAACAATTTTGAAAGAATCTGGATATGATCTATTTAACAAGAATTATCCGATAATTATCTGTGCTGATATGGGTACAGGTAAGACTACATTTATCGAAAAATTGAACAAGAAAAAACTCGGAAGTGGCTATGATCTTGAAGTAGCCGATATTCCTGGTATCTGGGGCGAACCGGATTCCGAAGGTAATATGGCTCTTGTCGATGGCTGGGAAAATATGGCTCTTGATAAAATAGCTGAATTAGATGCTGAATATGTAGCTACTACGTCTGATAAAAAGCTGGTTAACTTATTAATCGATAGTGATATTCCATTTTTCCTTGCTTATAAGTATGACATGGATGCTGTCAGGGAAACAATTGTAAACAGGACCAAGACTCATTTCCGTAATGTAGTTACCGATTTTTATGATTATATTGTAGATTCTGATATTCCTAAAGACCTAAAGCAGAAAATGCTGGATTGTGATGAATCTGCCCTATATGACTATCGCTGTACCGAGGCTATTCCAGAAGAAATAATCAACACTGACAATTTCCAGAATGACGACCGATATAGACACTGGCATGACATGTTCAAGTTACGTCGTGTCGATGGAGAAAGCTATAGTATAATGGACCAGAATCTTAAGGAACTTGAAAACAGACTTAAGTTCTATGAGACTATTTCTAGCAATATATGCTATAAAATTCCATTGGCCAAAGATGAATTCTTGTCTAGTCCAGAAATATTAGACGAAATTATACAGGAGTATAAATAATGTTATTTTTAATTAATTTTTCTTTAATAATGACGTCGTTATTACTTTTTATATGGGGAATTGCTGGATTAGACGGACAAGGACAGAAAGAAGCTGAACTTTGTATGAAGATAAGTCCAATTTTTTGTGTAATTGCATTAATCATAACACTAATTTTTAAATAAAAGGAGTAAATAATGACCGCAGAAGAAGCAAGAAATAGCAGATATTCAGCAGAAGACGAAAAACCAGGACATCACAACACATTCAACTTGCTCGTTATTGATTATCTTCATGATATTGAACGCTCGATAAGACAAGTCATGCATTATACTGACGCAACAGTTTATTCGTTAAAAGACTTGTGTAACCGAAAAGATATAGTTAACGAAATTATACGTCTATTAAAAGAAGCGGGATTTAAAGTAGTAGCAGAAGAGAATTGTAATATTGAACTAGATATGGAATGGTATGACTTGTTTATTACATGGAAAAAATAGAGCAATAAAAATTTATGGTTATGTTTAAAAATAACCATTTTTATTTTTATAAATATATTGTTAATTTGAGGAATCGTGAACGTGAAACGTAAATGTGTATTAGGTGTCTTGAAGACCGAAGCTGGTCTTGAGATTAAAAAAGAAATGTTAGAGTGGTTAGAACCGATTTATGATGTAACCTTGGTTGAAGCCGATCCGCCTAATGATAAAGAATTTGAATTACCATTTATTAAAAAAGCTTGTGAAGTCTCTATAGAAAATAACGAACCTGTTTTATATTTGCATACAAAAGGTGCAGCAATGCCCAATAATGCACAGCCAGTTGTTAGAGATTTCTGGAAACATGAATTTACTGAAAAAGTTGACCAATATTTTAATGCAGTTAATGGCGACAAAGCCATAGCTTCTGCTCCTATTGTAGGAAGTCAGAATCCTATTTGTTGGTTCAATGGTTTTGTTATGAATTCTTTTGCAGCAAAACAAATTTTAGAAAAACTATCCGTTCATGAAGACAGATATTGGTTCGAACAACAAATGCTAAAAGAATCAAATGTTTCTACATTTGGACTTTATGATTCTAATGCAGAAGATGGAAATTGTGCATGGCGTAGTTTCTGTTACTGGTATCAAACGCAATATGGAGTAAAGTAATATGAAACTATATTCAGTTTTAACGTATAATTTTAATAATTATGAAATTATGCGAGAACCAAAAGAAATCGATCCAGATTGTGAATATATTTATGTAACAGATAATGAAAATTTAAAATCAAATATTTGGAAAATTATAGTAGACCATTCTTTAGATGGTCTTTCTCCATTTGAAAAAACATTTAGAGTAAGATATAATTTATTTAATTATGCAACTACACAAGTTTGTATTTGTTTAGATGGTTCTATTCAAATTAATAAATCTTTACGAAAATTATATAATGATTTTATAAAATCTGAATGTGAATTGGGTATAAATGTTCATCCTGAACGGGAAAGAATCGATGCTGAATATTTAACATGGATTCGGTATAGAAATTATCCTGTTGCAAAGGCTCATGCTTGTATGAGTTTTATGGAATCTCATGGTTATAATTTTGATTATAAAGGTTTATATCAGGCAACATTTCGTATTGTAAAAAATACACAAAAAAATATAGAAATTGATCATACAGTTTTTAATATATTAAAAATGGTAGGTCAAGATAGTATAGAACGTTTAGACCAGACAATATATTCATTTGTTCTTAATATGTGTAGAGACGAAATAAAACCAAAAGTATTTCCTATGTCTCAACAAGTTATGCAAAGTGAATTTTTAACTTGGAATTTACATAAAACAAATACACCAATTCCATTTAATAAATGTTGTATAAAAGATGATGGTTGGGTTTATTGTAATCCAATAAAATTATATAAATTATACTTAGATTATACAGAAGATACAAGTAAAATAAAAAAATATAATGATGAAAAAGCTATTATATCTTTAACATCTTGGAAAAAACGTATAGATTCTGTATATTATACAATTAATTCATTGTATAATCAATGTCCTGGTTATCATATCGTATTAGTATTGTCAGAAGATGAATTTCCACAAAAAGAAAAGGAATTACCGGAAAATCTAAAAACATTGCTTTATAATGGTTATTTTGAACTTCTTTGGGTTAAAGAAAATACATATTCATTTAAGAAGATATTACCAACTATGAATAAATATCCAAATGTTCCGATTATAACAGCTGACGATGGCTGTGTGTATTATCGTAATTATGCTGATATTTTATATGACTTATGGGAAAAAGAAAAAGACCATATAGTTTCATTTAATGGTTTTAATCGTTTAGGTATTACAAGTGGTGGCGGCGGTAGTGGTATTTTATTTCCGCCAGGATGTTTTAAAGATTATAAGTTGACACAAGCTATTATCGATACTAAACATGATGATTATTATTATGGATGTTTGGCAAAACAAAGAAATATAGAATGGATAATTATCAATGAAAAACCAAGAAGTATAAATTTTATTGATATAACACCGCCAGCAAATGATTCTGAAAGTATTAGTAAAGATTTCTATATAAATAATTATGAAAAAGAAAATAATATTTGTAAAACAATATTGAACGAATTAGTATGACAGAACGAATAATAGTTAGCATGACGAGTTATCCGAAGCGAATAGTGAATGTCGGAAAGGCTGTTTATTATTTGCTAACGAAACAGACAGTAAAACCTGATGAAATACATGAGATTGTTTAATTATGAGTGAGAAACCTGTAATTTTATTTGAGAGTTATCCTGATTTTAGTGGAAGTCCTCTTGAAATTTATAATGAACTTGTTAAAAGAGGATATGATAAAAAGTATGATTTGATATGGGCAGTTTATAGTACATTTAATGAAAAGACAAATTACAAGGTTGTAAAATTTCACGGTTGTAATACACATGAAAAACGAAATATATTAGCAAGAACTAAACTTATTATTGATAGCAATAGATACATTCAAAAACCAAGACCTGATTGCTTTAGATTACATGTAAGACATGGGTTTCCATTTAAGTATTGTAAAGGTTATTTTGATAGTATTGGCTATGTAGATGCTATTATAACTTCATCAGAAGAAATTAAGAAACTTGATGAAAAAATTTATTCAAAAATAAAAGATAAACTTATTATTACTGGCATGCCTGTATTAGATAGATTATTTTCTAAAACAGATTTATATGCTAATGGATTTATAAAAGAACTTACACAATCTGATAAAAAATTTAATAAGATTGTTGGTTGGCTTCCTACATTTAGAAAACATAGGTTCGGCGGTCTTCAAGTCGGAAAAGTATTTAGATATGGTTTGCCTGTTATTAAATCATTAGACGATTATAAAAAATTAAATGCAGAATTAGAAAAACAAGGAATCTTGCTTATTATTCAAATGCATCATGCCCAAGCTGCAAATTATGAAAAATTGCCAAAAATGTCTAATATAAGTTTTGTGAGTGAAGAGTTAAAGAGAAAATATAGTCTTACTACACATAATTTAATGAGTGCTTTTGATGGTTTTATAACTGACTATTCTGCTGCATATCATGAATACATTATTCTTAATAGACCTATTGCTTTAACTTGTGATGATTTAGTAGAATATAGCAGAACTGAAGGATTTTGTTGTAATTATCTTGAATGGATAAAAGGTGATTATATTTTAGATTGTGATGAACTTATAAAATGGATAAACGATATAGGAAATGGAATTGACAGAAGTAAAAAAGAGCGTGAATTAAGTTTACACAAAATTCACACCTACATTGATAATCATTCTACTGAAAGAGTAATTAAATTTCTTTTAGACAGAAAAGTTTTAGAAATTATTTAGCTTTTCTCTTAATTTAGTGCTAGAACATTTTTGCGTATAAGGAATGTAGATTATTTCTACATCTTTTTCTTTAAAGTATTCTTCATAACGGTTAAATTTCTCAGAGCCTTTATAATCTGTTCCTACAAATAGTTTACTTATATGATAAAGTTCATAAGCATCACTATCTTCAGGTAATGCATCTATTACCATATCTACATATTTGATGTTTCTAACAATTTCTTTTCTATCTTCAAAATCTATAACAAGTTCTTTATTTTTATGTTTTCCATCTTTATGAACACCGACAATTAGAAAATCACAATACTTTTTTGCTTGCTTGATTATATTCAAATGACCCACATGAAATAAATCAAACGAACCACTCATATATCCAATAATAGGTTTCTTTTGTGGTCTTTTATTTGTTATTTTATAGTCATAACTATTAAGACCGAATTGTTCTGGATTTTCTTTATAATCATTTAATACTTTATTATAAACTTTACTATTTGGTAAAAAGAATGTTTCTTTATTTTCCATTCTTGTAATAATTTCTTTTGCTAAATCGGATAGTAAAGAAATATCTGTTTTTTCACCATATAAAGAAGTTCCTTTCATATATCCTGGTGAAACATCAAGAATACGATTCTTACTGTTCTGTTTTTCAAGTTCTATGTTTATGGATTCTATAAAAGAAGATATAGCTGATTTTGTTGAGCCATATAAAGCCAAAAGCGGTGAAACTATATGGGCTGAAATACTGCTTATTACACAAAAATTAAAATCATCATTTAACAGTTTATCATAGAAATGATGAATAGTTTTTATTACAGTTAATGTATTAGTCTTAAAAAAATTATCTATATCATTTGAGGTAAAATTTTGAAACTTGTCTATTCTGCAAATTCCACTCGTAATGATAACTGTATCTATATCATTAGGAATTTTTGTAAGAAATTCAAAATCTTGATTTATTAGATTTTCTTGAATGTATGTTATATTGTCATTATCTGCTTTTTGTGTTTTTCCTACAACATAGATATGTTCAACTGACGATTTTAATTCTTCTAAAATCGCAGATCCTAAACCATGTGTTCCGCCAATGATTAAAACTTTTTTCATACAGTTTCTCTTAAAATGTTTGATAAAGTGCATTTTTGTTTAAGCACATCTTCTTTTGATAATTTCTTATACCAATCTGGTGTCCAGGAATTATGAAGCATGAATATATCAGGTTCTTTACCAAATGTTTTCATAGAACCAATATATACATCTTTTAATGTATAATTTGTGTCAAAATAAAATTTTTGATATTTAGATGGTCTAGGTGAATTATCTTTAATCATATAAGTTTCTAACCAACGAGAATCTATTGAACCTATTTTAATATCTTTATTATTTTTTAGATATTCGTCAGTAAATAGATTACCCATTATATCCCAGCGTGTATTGTCTTTAGTCATATTAGGTAATTTCTTAATCATATTATCTTGAAATTCTACCCATTTTTTATACATATCAGATTGTGGTTCTGTATGTAAAAATCCTATTGTGTTAGTTCTATTTTTATCATTACCTAAAATGCTTTCTTCAGGTAATGAACCACATACTATTGTATCTGTATCTAACCAATATCCACCATTATCACAAAGAACATGAACTCTAACATAGTCAGCAATTTTTGGAAGTGATAATTGTTTGACTTTATCAGGTATTTGGTCTGTATATTGTTTTAGATTTTCATAATTCAAAATCACAAAAGGGAAATTCCATGTATCTATGCAGAGCTTTAAATACTCTGGCATTTTTCCTTCCCAAAATGTATAGATTTTCTCTGTCATAATTAAATGCCTTTAATAAATTTATCTATTGCGGTTTCATATAATGATTTTGCGTTGATTTTAACATAAGTATTATGCAATGGTTTACATTCATTAACAAATTTTATTATATCTTTAATTCTTTTATTAACAATTTGCTGAGGGGTTTTTAATTTATTTCTTATAATCATATAAAAAATATCATCGTGCGAAATGTTAGTCAATTCCTTAAAATTTAATAAAGGTAAAAAGTTTTCATAAATCTTTGGCGGGTGTAAAGAAGCCGCTCCAATACCATTACAGGTAATTTTCTTATAAAAAGGGCGATCTGATTTTATAGTTACGAAAGACTTTTTATTATCTTTCCATTTATCATATAACATTTGCGCATAGTTGCAAGTATAGATGCAGTCATCATCAGCTGAAATGACAGGAACATCACGGTACTTATCCATAGTAAAAAGTACCTTCTTAAATGACTTATAGTTCTTATACACCCACAATACTTCAATAAGTTCATTATCTACAAACAACTTTAAGTTCTCCGGCAATTCATTCATCATTTTCGGGAATTCTTCTTCGCTCAATACCAAAACGATATGAAAACCTGGACACTGCTGCAATAGACTGAACAGTGTCTTTGATACTGTGTTGATTCTTGCTTTCCACGAGGTTAGACTGATAATTGCCTTTTCACCATTATATTTTTTACCAAAAGAAGGATATGGTTTTGTATCACAATTATATTCTACAAATTCACTCATTTTTATTAACCTTTCTTTATTTATAATGCTATTTTTCTTATAAGCAATAAAAAGAGGGAATTTAATTTCCCTCTTTTTGTTTTTTCCATTCGTTATATTCATCAATCGTCATTACTCTGGTTTTGACCATTCCATAACCTTTGAAATGTGGAATACCATTTTCATCAAATTCTGTTTTACTTCCGATAACCCATTTGTCTTTTGCCCAGAACTGTATCTTTCGTAAAATGGGATTGATGATACGTTTTAATAGACTTCTGTGCATCCAGCATCCACAATCTGGGTCTTGAACATAATACTTGTCTTTATTCATATTTTACCCAGTTATGTCCTTAACTATTTTTGCAACTTCATGTTTATAATTATACATTCCAGGAAGTCTAAATCTTGTAGCCATACGTCTGACACCTGGATAGTGAATTGCTACATTTTCTTCCCAACCATTCATTGTGCATGGTCCGACACCTTCGAATTCAATCTTTCTAGGATTTGTATTATTAACTAAAGTAATCATTCCAGGTTTTGTATCGTTATCTCTTGTAATATTAATTCCAGGAATCTTCTTAGACAATCCATTTGCACAAGAACCAGTATAGGCTGTGGCATGATAACCAGCAGGTAATGTTTCCTGAAATTCCTTTAACCAAATATCACGAGTTTTGTTAAGAGTTTCAAAGATGGGTTCTAAAGAAGAATCAGAATCTGTTTCTTCATGGAGCATTTCTCTCTGTTTTGCTATTTTGCGAATTTCTTCAGTACTATAGTGTTCAGTAGAACCTAATGGTTCAAACTCTTCGTTTAACAAGCCAGCAGCTTGATTCATTGTCCATTCATTTAAATTCATATTTTTCACCTTTTCTTAAACGTTTCTTTATTTATAGACCGAATTTCTATAAATAATATAAAATATAAGGAGATTTAAATGAATTTAAACGAAGCAAAACAATTACTTAAAAATGCTGGTTATCTTGTTGAATTCCGAGATGCTAGTCAAGAAAAAGACAGAGAAATCGAAGATGATAGCTATGTTGATGGCAGACGTTCTTGGAATAATGCAAAAGCACGTATATCTGCGTATGATGATTCAGACAGACGCAAAGAAAAACGTATTGTTGAGAGAACAGTAAATGAGTTAATCGAAAAGGTCGACGAAGTAGTTAATCGATTTGAAGATTATGATTATTTTGTAAAAAGATATAATTACGAAAAAATTCAGATTAGAACGACTGATAATGGTGTAATTGGCGGTCCGTTCTTACAAATTTCTGCTTACTATGATAGTAAGGCTGGAAAATGCTTCTTTGAATGCGTAACGGGTAGAACTTCTGATAAAGTTCACCGTGATTATATGTTAACTCATTGTTATGATGAAGAAAAAGTCTTACAATGGGTTTCTAAGTGCTTAGGCGATGGCATTATAAATCAAGAATATTAATAATCAAGGAGAATTTAAAATGAATTTAGACGAAGCAAAACAATTATTAAAGAAGAATGGATATATCGTTAAAGAAGGTGCTTTCGGCGACTGGGCTGCAAGGACTTTCAAAGGCGAAACACTACTCGGACAGGAAATGAATAGGATGGACGACAAGTTGGCGAACCATTTTGCTGGACTTCTTTCTTTACAAATGTCCCGTGCTGCTGCAAAATTGAAAAACGACAAATATTTCGTAAACGATCTTATCCTGAAATGCAATAAACTGGCTAGACAGTTCCGTAGTGCAGCAAAATCCGATGATGATATGGTAAGCGGAACATTCCAGTTGCAGACTTTGCTTGCTACATCATTCCATAGGATTATGGAAGAACTTAAACAGTATGACTCACGAATTAACATCAATGCCAAGGTATTTGATGCTAATGTTCCTTCTGCAGAATGTAAGGAGCTGGCTAAGGAATATGGCAAGGTAAACGAAGCGAAACAATTACTTTCAAAAAATGGTTATAAACTTATCAAGGAAGCAGCAACATTACCAGGAATGAACATTGACTGCGAATTTGAAGGAACATATGATTATGATGTTGAAAATGGTGAATTGCCGCATCCATATGTTATAGTTTCAACAGAAAATCCAAAATATATTAATTTAATCAAAACATATTTTGTAGATGATACTTCTTTATGGCAAGATACTGTTGTTACTGATGTTTTTGAAAATGATAAAACTTCATTTGAATTTGTTATGCCAGAAACTGATTTCTGTGATGCTGGTCAACGTGCTGAATATGAAGATGTTGTTCGTGACCTTATTTTTAAGGCAATTCATAAAGCTAATGCAGAAAGAATCGCAGCAGCTAAAGCACGTATGCGTCATTAATCTTTAATAAGGGGAATTTAAAATGAATTTAGCTGAAGCAAAACAATTACTTTCAAAAAATGGTTTCTTGGTAGAACGAATCAATACACGTAGGTTATATCTTTGTTTCTACTTATATGGTGACAGGGCACATTCTAGGCCAGAATGTATGGAAATTAAGTGTGCTACATTAAAAAAGGAAGAAGTCATAGATACTCTTGCAAGTTTCTTTGGTTACGGTCCAGATGATATTAGCTATATGGTAGTAGCTAAGGTCGATTGGAACAGTGTTAATCTATATAAATCTTTAATCGGTCAAAATATCGCCGATGATGAAAAAATGCGTAATAGATTATTCAGATATATGCGTGGAACACAAGGCGTAGATTTTATAGAATATAATGGCACTGATTTCATGGAAACTTGGGAAGAATGCATGGGTGATACTGATGAGATGTCTGACGAAGAATATAATGAAAAGCAAGATGCAGCAAATGAAGAATGCGATAAAATTATAAGACAAAAACTTTCAGAAGAGCTTAGCAACTTTTAATTAAAGAGGAAAATATGAATTTAAACGAAGCTAGACAACTTCTTAAGGCAAACGGTTATATGTTGCTGAAAGAACGCGAATACACAGACGATGAGGCTAGCAAGATATGGGATGCCCTCGTAGCCCTCAAGAACGAGTATGAAGGAAAGGGATATACTGTGCAGCTTATCCCTACCGAGAGGGTAAGTTACTATGTCAACATAGGTTACGATCCGACAATTGGCACTGACTATTATTCTCAGCGTTCGGCAGAACAGTATGCCTATAGAAAGGATGTGTTTAAAGATGGCATAAAGAATATCGTTAAGGACGGAGAGGTTCCTGGTAAGTTCTTGCTATGTATCAAGAAGGATCCTACTGAGGAGTATAAGGAATACCTGAAACGTCGTGGCGTAAGTTCCTATTTCCATAGATTCGAGATATACATCGGTTTTGAATTTTTGAACGGATTTTCAGGTGACGACTTGCACTGGAAAATCAATAAGGAATACCATGACGGTTCGATTGATGAGTTCATTTCTATGGTAAAGAAGAACGTAGTTGACACAGAGAAGGCTTGCAAAGTACATAACTACCAGGATCTGAAGTCAAATCTGCCAGGTGCAGCTAGGAATGCCGAGAAAAAAGCTCAGAAACTAAACAAGAAACGAAAATACGACAGGGTAAAAGAGCTAATTTTAAACGATCCATTGGGTAATTTCGACTTATGTAGAGAGATTGACGAGGACTCATTGAACAGGGTAATGATGGACCACTTGGTCGAGGTGATTGACGAATATGTACATGACGAGTATAATAATGAGGATGGGGAAGTCAGTTGGTGGAATGACAACGATGATGCATGGGACTATTTCGACGAAGACTTCTGTAAATTCCTTGACGATGATTATGATGGTGACTTCCATAAGTTCTGCGAGGAAAATGAACTAATCGTAGACGGTCAGTTCGACTGGGATTATTTCAACGAATGGCTCGATGAATGGGACTGGGACAAACCGTCAGAACCTGACAATAATCCATATTAATCATTAAGCTTAAAAATAAAAGGGTTGATGAAAGTCAATCCTTTTTTATAAATAATAAAAATAGGAGTTAACATGAATTTAAACGAAGCTACTCAACTTTTAAAGAAAAACGGATATATAGTTGAATCTGTTTTCGATGAAGCAAAATATAAGGAATGGTACGGAATTTTCCATGATAAGCTTTTGGACGCTTTTGTAAGCATGGAAATCGATGATAAGTTTCAGCAGTTCTTGGAAGACCATAAGAACGAAATCCAGCGCGGTTTCCTTATGGGTGAACTGCCTAAGGCATTTTCTCGTTCGATTCTTGATAAGTATTTAAACGAACTGTAATAAACATTATAATTTTATATAAAGGGTTGACAAAAGTCAGCCCTTTTTCTATATTAAAAATTATGAGTATTGATTTAAATCTTTGGAAAGGCTACTTTAAAGACAAGTTTGAACTTGACCGCATGCTTAATGCCATGATTTGGTGTGGTAATGTTTATGTTACTGGTAATAATGCCGAAATCGAATCTGACCGTGAGGATATGGAACAACTTGTAAAGACAATGAACCAAGAAGAATATTCTCATGCAGATTTTAATGATGCTTATTACAATGATGCTGTAATCTTTTACAATGACAAGAATGGTAATAAAGTTTCATTCTTGATTCGTGGTTGGGGATATTTGACTAGTAGCGGAATTCCAGAAGATTTAGCTGTAAAAATCCAGGATTCTTTAGGAGCATATATCATTACTTGTATGCATAATGTCACAATGAAGGAAAAATAATGAATAAGGTTGATTGGAAACCAGTATTTGTAAATGGAGATTTACATCCTGACCTTCATGTAGGTGACAGAGTATTAATTTATGAAACACCTGACCGATATTTTGGCGGTGATAACAAGAAAACTTTAATAGAAATCGGCACATTAAATATGTGGCCATCAGTTAAACAATATTATTGGGAAATAGACGGAGATTATGATACTACTTTTGGAGCACAATTCACAAAATATTGGGCAGAATTACCAGAAATCCCAGACGGTGAGTGAACCAAAAAATATGGACAATGAACGTTACACTGTTCGTTGGGATCAAGAAGAACCATGGACAGGTGATCCATATCCATTCCCTAAAAGTCGAGAATTTCCTACAAAGGCTGAAGCAATTAGTTTTGCAAAGGAATTAAAAGACGATAAAAATTCTCTTATAGACGAATATTCTGTAGAGATTACATATGATTATCGTGTTGCACTTGACCCTGAAAAATATCGATACCCATATAGTTGGAAGAGTGAAAAAATTAAATGGGAATAAAGAATGTATTGTAAAGTAACGACTTGTGTAGGACAGTTTACTGGATTATTTTGTGAATCATGTCCTCATTTTGAAAGAACTATTGATAATATTAAAACTGTTCGTTCTGTCAGAGAAGATACAATTAAAAAGTCTGAAGAAGATATACAACAAACAATGAAGATGCATGAAGATTGTCAGGCAGAAACTGATAGAATCTGGAACGATTATTGTAAAAAAGAAAAAGAAAAACAAAAAGAAGCTGATGAATATGCGGAATATTTAAGGCTTAAAGCAAAATTCGAAGGAGTATAAAATATGACCGATGATTTCGGCGATAGAATGAAACTTTATGAAGGAATCGAGGCGCAAAGAACCTTTATTCCTGGACTTCCTATCTGTGTAAGAATTGACGGTAGGGCATTCCATACATTTACTAGAGGAATGAAACGACCATATGATGAAGATATGGCTAATGCAATGATTGAGACTATGAAATATCTTGTCGAACAGTCAAATGCTTGCATTGGTTATACTCAATCGGATGAAATCTCCTTAGTTCTCAGAGATGACTGCGATGCATTATTTGGTGGTCGTATTTCTAAACTTACTTCTGTATTGGCTTCGATTGCGACTGCCAAGTTTAATGAAATAATCCACAAGACATATCCAGACAAGCCATTAGCATTCTTTGATTGCAGATGTTGGCAAGTTCCTAACAGGGTTGAAGCAACTAACGAAATTCTTTGGAGAGAATTCGACGCAACCAAGAACTCTATTTCTATGGCTGCAAGGGCTTACTATTCTGATAAGCAACTTCATGGTAAGAACGGTTCTGAAAAACAGGACATGCTTATGGAAAAGGGTATTAACTGGAATGATTATCCACCGTTCTTCAAAAGAGGAACTTATGCACAACGTAAAGTTGTTGAACGTGCTTTAACAGCAGAGGAATGGGAGAAGATTCCTGAAGAATTCAAACAGAAAGTCGAGCGTGATACATTGGTTAAACGTTCAGAAATTCAGGTTATTGATATGCCTGTTTTCTCTAAAGTTGTAAACAGAGTTGATGTTATCTTTAATGGTGAAAAACCAGTTGTAGAGGCTGTATAATGAAAATTGATTCAGTAGCATTATCTGACATTCCAGAACTTATGCATGATTTCTTGCAAGATTCTCGAGGCCAAAGTTTTGGTGAACTTGAAGAAAGTTGGCAAAAAGTTGTGACAGAACCGGATGCAGATGAAGATGAAATCGATGCTTTGTTTAACCGAGAAGAAGATTCTTGGGAAAGCTATCTTGATTATTACGATGGTTGGGTAAATCCAGCTTATGAACAAGCTGGTCCTCCATCTACGTTTGATTTAGGTTTTAAAACATTTGGCGATGAAAACCACTATATTGGTATCATCTATGATAAGTGGACAAGGGATATTGTCTGCTGGGTAATGGATATTGACTAAAAGGAATAAAATGGCAAAGAAAGATCATTATTTAATTGATACGACAGTCGATTGGGCTGACGAAATGGACGTTCATGGTTTTGCTATCATGACCAAAGAAGAATATAAGAATGTTCGCAAGTATGTTAAGGAACAAGATGAAGACTGGTGTTTAGGTATTTTTCTTGGAACTAACGAAGATACAGAACTTACTAAGGATGAAGTTCTTGATATGCTTAATGACGCAGAACGTATTTCTGAGGAAGAAGCAGAATTCCTCATGGATAAGGTCGGTCAATGTGAACATAATATCTTCGAAGATATTATGGAACCAGATGAAGATTATGGTAATGAATACGAAGGTGAGGATGAAGACTAATGAAGTGGGATTATGAAATTGAATTAACAGTCGATACAAATGATGCTGACTATATTCATGAATCATATGGGATAGGCACGTATGATGATGATAATGAAGTTGACCAGAGGGCATTAGCTGCAGAAGTCTTGGTTTATCAGAATTTTGAAGTAGATGATGGCGAAAGCGATTTTGACTTAGATAACTATCTTGAAGATTTGCATAAGTTCGGTTTGAAGCCATCTGATAGATGTGAAGAATGGCGAAAGTATGACTATATAATGGAATATCTTTATGGGGATAATAATACGAAAAACCCCGATGATGATATGGAAGAATGGAAGGAAGAAGTAGAAGAAGAAATCGGTGATTGCCTTCCTCATATGGATAACTGCTGGAATAACCATTCATTTAGTTATGAACTCACAAGAAGACCTGCTGGAACAAGAGAAGAAAGTTGTGAATATAATTATGATGCAGAATCCTATAAGGATATTCTGACTTTTGAAGATCTTAATTCAGATGATGATTTCGATGAATTTGATGAAGATGAAGAAAGCGAAGAGGAAGAAGTCTAATGGAATATAAAGTCAAGGTCAGCAAAACAATGACTATTCATGCAGAATCTGAAGACGATGCATACGAAATAGCATTGATGCGTATTGATGAAGATGGTTTCGAACCAGATGAATCAGAAGTTACAGAAATAAAGGAAGATTAATTATGTCATGGGGAATTAAGTTATTCGCAGAGAAAAGAAGAAGAGGCTCCAGCAAATGGGAAATGATTGGTAAAACCTGTATCATGTCTGAAGTTAAACATTTTTTGCTTACAGACACAATGGACTATGCAGCTGGTACGCAAGATATTGAAGAAAATACATTTGACTCAGTAGATAATTCTGAACTTTCTCAGGGAATACTTGATTACTATGACGGTAATATTGATGAATATCATTGGGTCAAGGTTTGTCCATTAGATAATATGAAACGTCTTTGTAAT
>JAFRFD010000067.1 GCA_017434525.1 Methanobrevibacter sp. | reverse complement strand
GTCTTGTTCACCAGTAATAAAAGACTCATTAACTTCTACGCTTCCCTGTTCAATTTGCGCATCCACCACAACCTGATCCCCAAAACCATAGACTATGAGGTCGCCGTCTACGATTTCGGATTGTTTAATCTGGATGTTTTTGCCGTCTCTAATTACCGTAGGTTGCTTTTCGGCAATTAGACGCATTTTGTCGACGGTTTTCTTGGCGCGAATTTCGTTAATTATACTAATTAGGGTGTTGGCTATGGCAATTAGAACAAAGAGAAGGTTTTTATAGGCACCAACAGAAATGATTAATAAGGCTAGGATGATATTAACTAAATTAAAAATGGTTAAGGTGTTTTTTAGTATTATTTTACCAATTGAATTGGTGTTTTTACCTGGAACACGGTTAATTCTTCCCTGTTCTTTTTTAACTTTAACTTGTTTAGATGTGAGACCTGATAAATTCATTTTAGATGCTTTATTTTTGATAAAATTTTATGAGTATTATAAAAAAATCTATTTAATGGTAATTCATAAGCGCCGATTAGTTCTACCACGTGACCACCAAAGCCTTTTTTAAATTTATAGATACCATAACCTGGTTTATTTGGATCTGGGAGGCCTTGAATGCCGTAGAAATTATAGCGTTTGAAGTTATTTTTGATGGCATATTTAATCATATACCATTGAATAGCATATTGAGCATTGTATTCTTTCATGTATTTTTCATCGCTACCAGAAAATAGATAAATAACTTCATCGCCGTAAGTCATAAACATGGCGGCGGCTACCGGGATTGGCTTTTTGTCGTTTATTTCTGCAATGATAAATTTAACTTCGTCTTTTTTTGCAAATAAATCATACATCGTTTCGTAATAATCTAAAGATTTATCACTAAAGTGACGACGCTCTGAGGTTGATGCGGTAATTTGCTTAAAACTATTCAGCTCTTCCCTGCCAATCTCACGAACTACAACCCCCTTTCTAGTAGCGCGACTAATGAGGTTACGGGTATTTTGTTTAAAACTAGCAAATAGTTCGTCTTCTTTTTTATTTTTAATATCTAAAACAAATAGATATTTTGGATTATCTGAATGCGTAGGTAGAAAACCAAGTTTTTTTAGGTTACCGAGAGCCTTTTGATGATTGAAGCCATCTGGTTTTTTCTTGCCATCACGATCGCGTTCAATTAATTCGTAATATGGTTCGATATGAAGTAAATAGCCATTGTGAGATTTGGCATAATTTTTAAGATTTTTAAAGAAAAAGTTTACTACGGCCGTATCCTCGTAATCTAAGAGTGGTCCACCTGGAATATAATAGGTGGATTTACCAAGAAAAGTGGGTTTAGCTACCACCATAGCTGCAGCGATTATCTTATTGTCTTTTTCTACCCCAAAATAATATGCTACCCAACCATTCTCTTCTCTTAATTTGGCGATTTCTGCAGTCTGGAGAAACGATTTATAGGGGCTTTTATCGGCAAATTTAGAGTATTCGGTTGCGTTTAGATGAATAAACTTCATTTATACTCTCCTTAGTAATCTATTGATATTCCTGATGACGCGATAAACATTGTATTTTAATGGTTTCAAAATAATATCTGTGGTGCCGTGATATTTAACTTCGCGGCCTGCAAATGTTTTTTTGAAGTTAGTAAAACCTTTCCATGGGTGATTGTCCGACGCATCATCTGGGGCAATACCCCAAAAATCAAAATATTTAAGATTTTTAGCTTTGGCATCTTTGATAAGTTGAATAGTTAGAATTCCGGTAGCGTGTAGTTTTCTTCCCTGCTCAGATTGAGCACCCTGAAGATTATACCTTGTTTTAGAATAATCAAATACTAAACCTGCTGCAACTACTTCTGAGATATTTTGTTCCGGTGGTTGGTATTTAACTAAATATAGCGATGCGAAAGGTTGGGATAACTCCGTTTTAAGATATTCTTTTGAAAAAGTATTAATGCCTTTTTTATTTGCAAGGGCTTTCTGGAGATTAATTAAATAATCTATATCGTCTGGATTGTGTGAAATTTCTATCGTAAGACCATTCTTTTCGGCATTTTTATGGTAACGACAGAGTCTTGATGGGAGCTTAGATTTTAATTCATCATCATTACCGGCTAAATCTAAAATCCAAGTCTCTTTAGGGTTGAGATCGGTAGATTTC
>JAFRFD010000066.1 GCA_017434525.1 Methanobrevibacter sp. | reverse complement strand
TTCTCCAATCAGCAATGGCGAATATGGATTGTGCAACTTTTGGTTCTTTTTAACCAGCTTCATGTTGCTGTTGGCATAACAGTATTTGCATCCATGCATGCAAGTGTTATATAATCCAATATCCCTTCCCATTAAACAGTTGCATTCACGGTTTCTGTATTTTCCTTTAGGGACTTTTAGATTATTTCCAATAGCCTTTTCAAGCACCTGCTGAGTCATGCATCCTGATGAATCAAATCCGAACTGGTCAAGCAAGGTGCCTTCAACACATGTCGTCAGATAAGAACAAGGGATTTCTCCCTTGAACTCTCTTAAGAACCGTACGTGAGGCTTTCACCTCATACGGCTCAAATAGACCTTTATCTGAGTTTTCGTGAAGTGGATAGGTCTCGTTTTCTAAAGTATTCTGATTTGCTTTTATCGAGGGGAGAGTAATTATGTTTAACCATAATATGTCTCTCAATGTCAATCCAACTCATCTTTTTAAGTTGGTTGCCTGTTACAGGGTCAGTCAAAATCCACCTGTCATGGTGTTTAGCATCTTTGTCAGGATGAGGAAAATATCTTTTAATAATCCATTTCCAACTTTTGTGTGGATGTAATCGAGTTAAAAACCTTTTAGTTAAGTTCCATACATGATAATCCACTTTTGCAAAGGCATAACTGGCAACCATAGGTTTCCAGTAGTTTCCAATGCCGTCAAGAATAGGGTTTACTGTTGATATTAGCTCGCCCACACTGTGCCCATTCAGGCTTTTATAGGTATCAGATAATTTTCTTTTGGCACCTTTTATACTTTCCTTAGATGGTTTGATATTGCACTGTTTCTTACCTGATTTTTGTTGTCTGGTTTCAAATCCAAGAAAATTGAATCCTTCTGATACATGAGTGATTCTAGTTTTGTTTTCAGCTAAAATCAATCCCCTTTCATTAAGATAGGGTTCCAGAAGATAAGGTACTTGTTCTATATCTTCCCTAGATTTAGCAAAAATAACAAAATCATCGGCATATCGAGTCATACGATAATTACCCATTGTTACAAAAGTATCAGAACCATTGGGTCCTTTCCTTTTCCTGTATTTTATTCCAAGACAGTCTTCCATTCCAGTAAGTGCAATATTTGCCAACAATGGAGACAATAAACCCCCTTGTGGAGTGCCCTGAGGAGTACGGAAGAACACATTATCTTCCATATAACCTGCTTTAAGGAATTTTTCCACAACATTACAGTATGGAAATCCCTTAAGTTGTTTAAGGATAAATCCATGGTCTAATGTATCGAAACATGATTTAAAATCACCTTCAAATACATAAACCCAGTTTCCCCTCCGAACATTGTGGAATATCCTAGCCATAGCATCATGTGCTCTTCTTTTTGGTCGGAAACCATAGCTTGTGGGTTCAAAACGAAATTCCCACTGCGGTTCAAGACTTAAACGAATCATTTCTTGATACACACGGTCCATAACAACAGGAATTCCAAGAGAACGAGTTTTACCATTCTTTTTAGGTATTTGAATACGATTTACCGGTTTAGGCTTATATAAATCAATATTCATATCCTTCATTTTAAGGAATAATTTTCCTCGTTCAATATCATTTAGTGCACGGAATCCATCAAGACCCGGAGTCTTTTTACCTTTATTTACCTGAGTAACCCTTCTAATTGCTACCTTTAATGTAGCAGGGCTACGAACTAACATTCTTTGCAAATCTCTTACCTTACGAGCATCACCTTCACTTTCAGCACGAAATATCCTAAATCTTTGCTTATCTACATACTTATTTGTCTTCTTCCAATCGGTATCAGACCAAATTGTAGCGTATGATGTTGTGGACTCAAAATTCTGACTATTTTGAGCATAACTCATCTTTTAATCACCATCCTTTTAATAAACAAGTATTTCTAGTTTTATTTACACGTTGTCTACTCTTTGGAAGTCAGCCATGTTTCCATGCCTCCCATTAAAAGGAGGTATCCATTCACAGTTATTCTCTCCTATTTCCTGTTGTCTTTCGACATTAATGGCATTCGCTTTTTCCAAAATCCTCTGCCACCTAAAGAATTACACTTCATTCACAATCCGCTTACCTCTCAAGTAGATTTTGAGTAGGACTTTAAATGGTTTACCAAGTTAACCTTCTATCAGATACGAATAAGGGACGGTCCAACCTGTACACCGACAAATCTATGGGTTGCTAAATATAAGTATGATGAAAATACTTATTTCCTATTTGTATAAATGGTAGTAACATATAGAATTTCATATGTATCGCATTCCCACCTACCACACAGCTTAACGATGCTTATCAGTTGTTCACTTTAATTAACCGTTCTTAGTCGGATAAGAATGAAGGATTACTCCTTCAAACTCTCCTAAGAACCCAGCGTGTGGCTTTCACCACACTGGGCTCAAGCAGACCTTTATCTTCGGCTAAATTGTTTTCTCATACGATTTTCAAAATATTCTGTCTTGCTAACATCATAGGGACTGTAATTATATTTTATCATATTCCATCGCCTAATTGGAATACTGGCCATTTTAGTTATTTGATTTTTGTCATTGGGGCCTACAAGAGTCCATTTACCAATAAAATTTCCTTCCTCATCATATTGGGGAAAGTATTTATTAACTATCCATTTCCAACTTTTATGTGGATGTAATCTTCTTAGGAAGTGGTATAATTTCTTCCAAATATAATTATCCATCTCACTATATGCTTGTTTGGCTACTGAAATCCTCCAGAAATAACCAATACCTTCAATAACTGGATTTAATTTATCAATAAGAAAGTCAACACTATTTCCTCTACAATAGTAGAAGATGTCGCTAATTTTCCTTTTTGCTTTCTTAATACTCTCTTTTGAGGGTTTAATTAAGCATTTGTAACGGTTTTGGCTTTTATAGAGTCTACAATTAAATCCCAGAAAATTGAACCCTTTATGTGTATGGGTAATTTTGGTTTTATCTTCGGCTAGTTCTAGGCCTCTTTCGTCCAGATATGGTTCTAAAATATTTCTTACTTCATTTATTTCTTCTTTTGTCTTTGCAAATATCACAAAATCATCGGCATACCTAACAACACGATAATCACCTTTTGTAGCATAAGTTACATACTCATCATCGTTTTTATCATGTTTAATTTCTTTATAAGTTATATTTAAGTATTCTTCGAGTCCTGTTAGTGCAATATTCGCCAATAATGGAGACAGTAATCCGCCCTGAGGAGTGCCTTTAATAGTTTCGTTAAACACGTTATTGTCTAAATAACCTGCTTTTAAGATTCTTTCCACCACTCCTTTTAGAGTAAAGCCTTTTAATTGCTTTAAAATGAAGTCGTGAGATAAATTGTCAAAACAACCTTTAAAATCTCCTTCAAGGACCCAACACCATTTATTGCCTTTTATATTAAGGAAAATGCGTTCTATAGCATCATATACTCCTCTTTTTGGCCTAAAGCCATAGGATGTAGGTTCAAACCTTGCTTCCATTTGTGGTTCAAGGATAATTCTAATTATCTCTTGATAAATCCTGTCAGTAATTGAAGGAATACTTAACGGTCTCTTTTTGCCGTTTTTCTTCGGTATATAAATCCTACGTGTAGGACTAGGAATATAATTATAAATATTCTTCTTAGACAATCTATCTACTAATTCACCCTTTTCCTTGCTGGTTTTAGCAAGAAATCCATCAGGACCAGGTGTATTTCGCCCTTTATTAATTTCAGTAACTCTACGAACCGCTAATAACAAAACGGCCCTACTGTTTGTTAACATTCTTTGAATATTTCTTACTTTTCGTTTATCTTTATTAACCTCAGCTTCATATATCCGCTTTTGCTGTTTATCTACATACTTTTCGACACTATACCAATTAATAGTGTCCCAGTCAGTAATGTCAGATGATACGGACACACAAATATTATTTGTGGTATTTCTCAAGTTAATCACCTTCCTTTGGATAATAATGCAAAAGAACATTTTATTCTTTCGTCTACATTGAAGTTGTCCACCTTTCGAAAGTAGGCAGTGTTTCCACTCCATACCTAACTTGCATTTATTAGGTTTTACAGGTATCCGTCATGGTTTATATGCTCATTATTATTCCCATTGTCTTTCGACATCGACGGCATTTGCTTTCTTCGAAATCCTCTACCTGCTACACATATGTATATCATTC
>JAFRFD010000065.1 GCA_017434525.1 Methanobrevibacter sp. | reverse complement strand
TTATATGAAACTTAAAAGAATAATTTTAATTTCATTGATTTTATGTATTTTATCAATGGCTTGTGTATCGGCCAGCGACAATCAAACATCGACAGATAATCTGCAAATCAATGATATAAATGCTAACGTAATTGATGAAGAAATTAATCAGCATACTAATGACATGAATGTAATAAAAGAAAATACTTCAGAAAAAGAGAGTATTATCTCCAATAATCTCCTCTCAAGCAGCAATACTAATGATAAATTATCCGCACCAAAAGAAGGAACACGTGATGAATTGAATAATTTGATTATTGCTGCAAAACCCGGCTCAACAATAACTTTGAGCAAGGATTATATTTTTGAAAGTGATGTGAAAAGTGTTGATATAACAAAAAATATTGTAATTGACGGTAAGGGACATACTATTTATCCAGGATATAATCCCGTTTTTGATTTTAAGCATAACACCCCTAGTGGAAAGATAGAAATAAAAAATATCATTTTTGTACGTGGAATGGGCAGTGCAATTCATTTTAATGAAGAATCTTGTCCTTTTATAATTTCCAATTGTAGATTTATAAACTGTTCTTCCCAGATTGGAGGCGCAATCGCAGGGGGGGCAAAATATACCTCAAATATTATTAATTGCAGTTTTAAAGGATGCCATGGTATGGGTGAATCCAAGGTTGTTAGAAAGGAAACATTTAACAGTGCTTCATCTAGCGCATTCAGTAACGGCGGTGCAATATATATGTCCGGTCCAGTTAATGTTAAATCCTGTAGATTTGAAGGCTGTTCTGCTGGAAACGGCGGTGCGATAGAGGCATATGGTAACTTCCAAATAATAGATTGTGTTTTTGTTAAAAATAAAGCCGGAAGAATTGATTCTTATAACTCTTTAGAACATGGAGGGGCCATTCGTATTCATGGTGGATCTGGCGCTTTAATTAAGGGATGTACATTCAATGAAAATCATGCCGGACATTATGGAGGTGCAATATCATCATTCGGTAATGATGTCAGAATTGAAGATAATGTTTTTAATTCCAATTACATAGATAATAGTATAAGAAGAGAAGGAGGAGCACTATTTATAGGTAGTGACTCCAAGATTGGTGACACATCTATTCAAATAACCCGTTGTACATTCAATAATAATGGATATAACAACAATAACCATTACTGTAAATATGGTGGAGCAATATATTTCCAAGATGGAATTATTTCAGGAACTGTTTCATATTGTAATTTTACAGGTAATGGTGCATCAAAAGAGGGTGGTGCAATATATGCCTCATCCAATTGTAAATTCATTACTTTTAAAGGATGTGCATTCACCAAAAATCAGGTTGAGAAATATGGTGGAGCAATATATCTTGATTCTAAATCTTCAACCATAGTGGATTGTGCATTTGTCGAACAGCCGAATGCAATATATTGCGATAATAAGGGATGCAGTGTTAAATTCTCCGCATTTTTAAATAACGGAAATTATAATGTCTGGTCTACTAAAGAGATAAATATTGCAAACAATTGGTTTGGAAATACTATGGATAACAGGTATTATGATTTTTCTAAACTCAAAGGCAAAGCAGTCAACCTTAATAATGCGGAAAATCTATATCTAGTTGCCACATCCATGGATAAAAACTACCACAATGGACAGGAATCCCTCGTTAATTTAAACTTCAAATATATGCGTGACGAACCTACATCCTACAGCAAATTACCTCCATTTAATAATCCTGCGATTAGTTATGCTGTCAGTGGAGTGAATGCAACTGTAACTTCCAAAAATAATTATCTGGCTAACGGCAAATCAAGTTTTAAATTCGTGACAGATGCTTCTAAAACTTCATCTTCTCTTACAGTGAATTGTCATGGTGCAAAACTGACTTTAAAGTTTAAGATAAAACCAAATTCGTTCACTGCACTTCAAGCTCTTGTTGACAGCTGTCAAAACGGAGTTTTAAATCTGACTCATAATTATACTCGTGACAAATCTATAGACGGTGACATGA
>JAFRFD010000064.1 GCA_017434525.1 Methanobrevibacter sp. | reverse complement strand
TTGGCTGGCAATATCTCTTTCTTTATCACTACTATCCATGTCTTTAACTCTCATATTTAAAAAGTGAAAGTCAAAATAGTTAGTGTAATTTTCAATGGCTTGTCAAATTTGGTTTAAGTCAAAATCAGGGGTTTCTAGTTGTTTTAATTCCACATCATTTTTAAGGGCAATCAAAATACTTGGATTTCTTAACATTTGTGAAACTTCACTCCTTAGGTTCATGTTGTTAGTGTCAGTTCTGAGCACAAATCTTTTATTTAATAATTTAGTTTGGTTAATCATAATTTGTAAAAAGCCATATAATTTGTTCACATAATCTCAAGCCAGCACTCATAAGCCAAAGTCCTCATTATTAAAATCAAAAATAGCCACTTGTTCACCAGCAAGGCTTACTTTTTCCTCTTTAAAATCAGTACTATTATAATAATTAAAAGTCAAGCCATCTACATGAATTACCTTGCCATATTTATCAATTTTCTTTTTGGTAATGTAAAATAAATAACATCCTTTTTCATCCATAGTAAAGCCAATAGTGCCATTTAAACTACCATAATACAAAGCCAAGTAAACTACCTTAGCCACATCATCAAGTTGTGTCTCTATTTGGCAACAGCTCATAAAATATTTTGCTCTTTCCAAAATAAATAAATAACTAAATCAAACACCCATATTTAAACTTGCTCCCTTATTAGTTAAAGTACTATATAGTCCAGCCATTCTTTGTTTTACCATAATACTCATATTAGTATTAATCATATTTTCATCCAAATAAGGTTGCCCATCTAATGTTAAATTAGTATAAGGGTTGGTATAGTTCATTTGGTTCTCTTTCTTTAAGTTGTTATTCTCAGTTAATAAATCATTATTTGCTTCCATGAGTTTTTTAAACTCCATTTCAGTATCCCTTAATTCTTTATCTTTGTTATTTAGTTCAGTTTTTAAAGTATCAATAGTTTTATCTTTGTTTGTTATCATGTTTTAAATCTCCTTTCTTAAAAGTATAGTGATTATAATATCATCAACATCATAAAAGTCTACAAGGCAAGTAAATAGGGCAAAAGATTATTTTTAATAATGTTGTTATCTTCATAGTAATAAAAACTAGTAAATGTTATTAGCACTTACTAGTTGTAAATTAGTTATTATCAGTTGAAACTTGTAAAGTGTTAGCACTACCAAGAGCACTGGAAATATCTAACACAATACCATTTAATCAAGGTTTCACCACTGGTACATAAGCAAGTTGATATCTAATAATATCTACCATAGCATTAATAAAGGTATCAGTCTTATACATCTTATCTCAATACTTATATCATGTTAAATAATCCTCATTAATAATAACTACTTGGCCATTAGCAAGGGCTTGCTGAGTGTCAAGGGTTGGCACCACTGGACTACCTTGTGCACTTTGTTGAGGTGGTTGAATTAGGGTTCCAGTAATTCTAACTGGTATTCCACCAATACTTGTAATTACATTCCCATTAGTTTCTATGTTAATAGTAGATTTACCAATGGCAGATGTTTGCAATAATGTTAAAAAAGCACTAGCTGTAAAAGGGTTCATGTACATCACTAGGTTTTGTTTTCTATCTACATTCAGATAAGGCATTAAACTGGTGCTGCTTGGATTTTCCAAAATTTCTCAACTTGGCAAACTAGCATAAGGATTTTGTTCAGTTAAATTAGCACTAGTAATAGCATATAAGTTTTGTAAATAGGTTTCATCAGTGGTACCATTAGCAAGTAAAGGGGTATAATTAATTCCAGCATTAAATCTAGCATTTGGTTGTTTCATCCCTTCAATTACTGGCAAGATTAAGTACTGTAATAGAGCATACATATTAGTGGATGTAGCAGTATATTTATTTGCTGGTAAAAAGTCAGTAAATAACATATTACCTAAGCCATAAAAATAAATAGCCTTTTCTTGTTCTACCATGTCCCTTCAGCCTGTGATAATTTCATTTGCTTTGATAGGTGATAAACTAGAAAATCCAGCAAATGTATCTGGCATAGTTAAGTTCAAGGTAGCAAATGGTAAAGTTCCACTAGTACCAGTAAAGTTTACCAAAGGTTGATAAATAACTTTTAAACTTAATCATTCCCCATTACTTACACTTTTACCTCAAGCAATATTACTCATAGTATCAGTTGAGGTTTGGTAATTTGTAGGAGTACTTAATCCTACCATGTTATTAACTCTTAATGTAATGTAGACCCCACCAGTGTCAAAATCACCTTTTAACTTAAATACATTACCATATAAATCAGCCCCTTGCTTATCAATTCACTGTTCACCAATTAGGATAGCAGTTTGCCCTACTAAATCATTTAATGGTGTTCCAGTTTCATCAGCCACAGCACTCATTACACCAGCCATAGTATTTTGAGTTTGCTTGGCTCTTAATCCAGCCTCTCTTAAAGCCTTGTTTTTACTATTCACAAAGGTATCAGCCACAGCCTCAGCCATTTGTTTTTGTGTGTCATTATTTACCATATATTTCCTCCTTATAATTTAATATTTTGTTCCATTTTTTTATAAGTTGGTTCCC
>JAFRFD010000002.1 GCA_017434525.1 Methanobrevibacter sp. | reverse complement strand
CTGCTGACGTTATTAAAACTGCAGGTTCCATTCACTGTGGTACTTTAAACATTGCTAAATTCGTATCCAAATACTTAGATGGTGCAAGATACATGAAACTTGCTGTCGCATGTAAACCATGTGATGCAATGACCATCCGTGAATTAATGAAAAAAGGAAAAATCATCGAAGAAAACGTCATCATGATCGGTGTAAACTGTGGTGGAACTATGTCACCTGTTCCAACCATGAACATGATTAGAGATGTATACGATTTAGATCCTAAAGACGTTATCAAAGAAGAAATCGCTAAAGGTAAACTTATCATGGAAACTGCTGACGGCGAAAAAGCTTTCAAAATCGATGAATTAGAAGAACAAGGTATGGGTAGAAGAGAAAACTGTCAAAGATGTAATCTCAAAATCCCTTCCAACGCTGACTTAGCTTTAGGTAACTGGGGAGTTATCGGTCCTTTAGCAGGAAAAGCTACTTTTGTTGAAGTATTCTCCGAAACTGGTGCTGAAGTATTAGACAAAGTTATTGAAGCAGGTTTAATTGAAACCGCTGAACCAATCGAAAAAGGTATCAAAATCAGAGAAAACATTAACAACTTCATGTTAAAAGAATCCCAAGCTAAAAAAGACGTAGACTACGCAGGCACTACTGGAGACATCATTGATGTATTCTACCAATACGAAGATGAATTCTCCAAATGTATGAAATGTTACGGTTGCCGTGAAGCATGTCCATTATGTTTCTGTGAAGACTGCTGTCTTGAAGCTGAAGGTCCTGAATGGGTACCTGGTGGATACACTCCTGCTGCACCATTCTTCCACTTAACACGTATGGTGCACATGGTAGACGCATGTACTAACTGTGGTCAATGTTCCGAAGTATGTCCATGTGAAATCCCTGTAGCTAAAGTATGGAGTACTGTAAACAACAAAGTAAGAGAAATCTACGGATACATCCCAGGTATGGGTAGTGACGACCCACTTCCATTCACTGATCACGTATCCAAAGCTAAATGGTTATAAGGATTCTTCCTTATACCAATTTTTTCTTTTTTTTATCTCAATTAACATAACAGTGTTATATAATTCATTAAAAAAATATAAAAAAATTAGGTGTTAAACGGTTCACGTTTATTGATACCGTTTATGAATATTTCTTCTAGTTTCTCTTCGCTTTCACCATTTCGGACATGTGAAATCAACTCGACGAGGTTATCATTTCTAAGTAGGCATGGTTTAATTTTCCCATCTGGAGTTATCCTTAATCTAGAGCAATTTGCGCAAAAGCTAGAGTTATCAACTGGCCTGACTATCTCGATTTCTCCACTCTTTATGTAATATTTTTTACGGCCTTGCATAAACTTACGTTCTCGTACCTTATCAGCTATATCAGCTAACTTATTTTCAAAAGAATCAAGAGAGTAGTGATACTCTGCACTGAACTTATCGTCATCGCAATTTTCACTTTCAATCAGTTCAATCAATTGAAGTATGATTCCATGCTCCTTGCAGAAGTTAAACATGTCTTTTATTTCATTTGTGTTAATGTCTTTCATTATCACCATGTTTATTTTAACAGGATAAAGTCCAACCTCAACTGCCTTTAGGATTCCGGCCTTTGCCTTTTCGAGATAATCCGTATTTGTTACAAATTTATAGGTGTCACGGTTAAGGGTGTCCAAGCTGACATTAACCCTATCAAGACCAGCATTTTTGAGGTCTTGGGCATATTTTTCAAGTAACACGCCATTTGTTGTCAGTGAAATGTCCTTAAAATCTAGACTGGATATCTTTTCAACTATCTCAACAATATCTTTTCTGACTAACGGATCTCCTCCTGAAAGTCTGATTTTTCTGACTCCAATCTTTTTAGCTATTTTGCAGATTTTATATAATTCGTCTGGAGTCATTTCATCTTTTGAGGATACCATTCCATCATGGTGGCAATAGATACAGTTTTCATTGCATCTGTTTGTTATTGTTATTCTCAGTGAAAGAATTGGCCTTTCATATTTGTCTTTAATTACGTCCTCTAGCATATTATCGTTCTTCCACTTTTATTTTTAGATTATTAATTTCGTCATCAATTTTCACGGAGCTTATTATTGCAAAAATTGTTTCTTTTAAGATTCCACAACTGAATTCATTAATCTCCACTGGATGATTGTTTGTTTTAAGGGTGATTTCCGAATCAACAACCTTATTGTCTTTAATGTCTGAAATTTCAATATCTATTGTTTTCAGATTGTCTTCAGTTTTAAGTGAGTTTACCATAGCTTTTATGGAGTTTGTGATAATGTCGTTTGTAAACCGATTGATTTTGAGGGGTTTGTCATTGATTAAAACTGTTGTCTTTCCCTCACTTTTTTTCATCTGTGACTTCTCAGGTATAAGCAATTCGATTTTTTTAATCTCATCAACATCATAGTCGTCAAGATTCAGAGTGCTGATGACTCCCAATACTGTCTGTTTTAGATAGTCGCTTACAAACCTGTTCAGGCCGACGACATGGTCATCTATTGACATATAACTGTGAATCTTATCCAAATCGTTCACGGTTAAGTTTCCGGCACGAATTTCAGACGCGATAACTTCTCCATTATTGAATCCGCAATTATTTGCAAACAATGTGTCCACGATGTCATGGCCTCTTTCTTCTATAAGGTCAACTAACTCCTCAACGCCTTTTTGGTCAATTGTGAAGGAATCAACTTCCTTTATGGTGTAATCGTCCCTGACATCAGGTGAGGTGATTATTTTTGGATAGTTGTATTTTTTGAATCCTTCGATTACTACAAAGTCAATATCATCCATATATTTTATTAAAAATAGCAATCTATTCAAATCCATTTCCTTTCTCACGTTAAAGAATGTTGTTGAACCGATACCTACCACGACATTAGATCCGGCCTGTTTATGTTTCCAGGTGTCGGTATTCTCTTTATCCATTTCCATTGTATGGTGTGAATGCTTAATGGATGCTACATTATACCCTCTTTTTGAAAGTTCTTCAATAACCTTCACGGTTAGTGAAGTTTTCCCGGTATTTTTTCTTCCAACGATAGATACTATTTTCATTTTATAATCTCCATTAATATTATATAATTAGTATTAATTATAAATTTCTAAATATTTGATGTGTAGTTACTACACATTTTAGGTACCCCAAAATATTTTTATCGATTTTTGCCATTTTTGTAATAATTTTCAATAATAAAAGTAATACAAAATTTTATGACTTTTTTCAATTTTTCACTAATCAAGGTGTAATTAACATTTTAAATTAAATTATATTGACTAATTAATCCTTAAAACTTTATTGAAATATCTATGTTAAGAATTTTTTATTTTTGGTAAATTTAATTAATTTTTAAAAAAAAATTTGTGTAGTAACTACACAGTAGTATATAAGGATTGTGACTTAATTCTAGTAGGCAAATATATTTATATAAGAAAACATAAGTGTAATCATTACACATGGTGGTTCAAATGCCGAAACATATTGCATCTGGTTTGAAATATTTGGCTGCGGTCAAGTTGAAGGATGCTGGTGAAAGTCACCAAGCAATTGCTAACGAGTTAGGAGTTGATAGATCTACCATTTCACACTATTTGAATGGTAGTAACCTTTCTTGGAACTCAATTGATGTTGCAAGAACTATCACAGAACTTTCTCCTAGAGATTTCTTGAAAATGACTGAGGCTATATTTGATGAACCGGAACAGAGTCGGAAAATTGTGAATATTTGCCAAGAAAGGAATTTCGAAGTAAATGTAGAAGATTCTTGTATTGGTTGCGGCTTATGTGTAAATGCATGTTCGATGAAAGCTATTAAGTTAGAATCATTAAAAGCGCATGCAGACTCCATACAATGTTGTGGGTGTCAGCTATGTATTGATGAATGCCCAACTGATTCGATAAAAATTTTGGAGATTTAATATGATTAGAAATTTAAAAGAGGTTAAAGACAATAACTTTGACATTACAAGGTCAGCAGACGAAGTTAGAAGCTTGTCTTTCAATGATCATGTTTGTCTTGGTTGTGGTATTTGTGAGTCTACTTGTCCTGTTGAAGCAATTACCTTAAATGCAATTGCTATTGACGCTCGTGTAGGTTTTGAAACTTACTTCAGCGGACACGACAAGATTAGTCAAAATATCAAAGAAGCTCCAGATATCCAAAGAGTAAGCATTGATGAAAACAAATGTGTATTATGTGGTATGTGCAGTGGATTATGTCCTGTTGATGCATTAGTATTAACTATTGATGGCGTGCCTATCAAAGAAATCGAAGCATATCCTCATTACAACGCATTCTCAGAAATCGATGACGATGAATGTATCTACTGTAAAAGATGTGAAGTTGCATGTCCTCGTGATGCAATCGTTATTGAAAGAATCTTACCAGACCGTGCTGATTTAGTAACTGGTGAAATCAATGTTGATGAAGAAGAATGTATTTACTGTGGTGTATGTCAAGAATTATGTCCTGCAGAAGCAATTGTCGTAGATCAAGAAACTGGTAAAGAATCCATCGTTATTGACAAAGACAAATGTGTATACTGTTTAGTATGTAAAAAAGCTTGTCCTACCAATGCTATCAAAGCAATTTGTAGAGCATGTAACTACGGAGAATATGATTTAGACCCTGCAAAAGCAGTTGTTAAAGGAAACTCTGTCATTGACTCAGAACTTTGTGTATACTGTGGATGGTGTGAAGGAGTATGTCCAACCGACGCAGCAAAAGTCAAAAAACCATTCGAAGGTTCTATTGAAGTTGATGATGAAAAATGTCAAGCTTGTGGAGCTTGTGTAGATATCTGTCAATGTAATGCTTTAGCATTCCCAGTATCTTCAGGTCCAGGTTCTAGAATGGAACATGTCATCGCTTACAATGACTACTGTGTACGTTGTAAAGCATGTGAAAAAGCATGTCCTAACGATGCAATTACCGTAAAAAGAACTGAAGTTGACCACACTCCTATTAACTCTACTACTTGGAAAGATGCTTTAGATGCTATTAAAGACTAGGTGATTAGATGGAACTTAAAGTAAATCAAGATAATTGTTTAGGATGCGGGATTTGTGTAATTGCTTGTCCTGTTAATGCAGCTATCAGTCCAGAAAATGCTGGTGGTAATGGTGCAAAGACTGAAGAAGTTATTATGATGGTAGAAAACGGTTTTATTAAACTTTTCAGTCCTGAAAAATGTGAATTGTGTGGAACATGTCAAATGTTTTGCCCAGTAAATGCTATATGGTTAGAATAGGGGGATTATTATATGCATTACGCTAATACTTATTTAGAAAAACCTGTAGTACCTGATGTAAAAATTACTGGTGAAGGAACTACTGATGTTCTCAAATGTATGTTAAATACCGGATCTGACATTTACCAAGGCGCATGTAAAAAAAGAGGATCAACCTTAAAAGAAGAATACAAAAACGCTTCAGGTACCTGTTACATGGATCCAAGAGACATGGCAAAATTAGGTGTAAACAACTGGGATACTGTACTTGTAAAAACCGATTTCGGTGAAGTTGTAGTAAACTGTGCAGTTTCAAGAGATGCACCTCACGAAGGAACTGTATTCATTTGTAAAGGACCATGGGCTAACACTATTGTAAGCCACGACACTTACTGCTGTTCTGACCCTACTTACAAAGGAATTAGATGTACTGTTGAAAAAACCGACAGAAAAGTATTACTCATGGCTGACTTAATGAGATGGGTATACAAAAAATATGTTGATGAAGAAGATAACGATGTTGTTGAAAACATGGAATCTTTAGGTGAATTACCTGTTTATCACGGACGTAAATGGGAGGAGTTGATTGACCATGACTTATGAACCACCTGTAACTGATTATGATTACATTGTTGAAAACTGTACCTGTGCATTCTGTGGATGTAACTGTGACGATTTAGATTACTTAGTAAAAAATAATCATGTTGTTGCTGTAAGACACGCATGCAGATTAGGTGCAAGTAAAATTATGGAAGATATGGATCAAAGATTAATTGTTCCAATGATTAGGGATGAAAACGGAGAACTCAAAGAAGTAGATTGGGACACCGCTTTAGACAAAGCTGCTGAATACATCGCTAACTCCATTAGACCAGTATTCTACGGATGGTCTGAAACTTCTACTGAATGTATGAAAGAAGGAGTGGCATTAGGTGAATATATCGGTGCAGTTTTAGACAACCAAGCTACTATCTGTCACGGTCCTTCCCTGCAAGCTGTACAAAATGCAGGTTATCCTATCCAAACCTTAGGTGAAGTACAAAACAGAGCTGACATGATTGTTTACTCTGGAAGTAACGCTATGAACTCTCACCCAAGACACATGGCAAGATACGCTGTATTCTGTCGTGGATACTTCAGACAAAGAGGAAGATTCGACAGAACTGTTGTAACAATGGATCCAAAATTCTCCGATACTGCAAAATGTTCCGACAAATGGATTGGATTCGAACAAAACGGAGACTACGGTTTCTACAACGCAATTAGAGCTGTTCTCAGAGGAAAAGAATTATACCAAGATGTAATTTCCGGAATTCCTAAAGAAGACATTTATGAATTAGCAGAAGAAATGAAAAACGCTGAATTCGGTGTTCTCTTCTTCGGTTTAGGTTTAACCCACACATTATCAAAACAAAGAAACATTGATATTGCAATTAAAATGGTACAAGACTTAAACAGATTCTCCAAATGGGGTCTTACTCCAATGAGAGGTCACTTTAACGTAAACGGATTCAACATTTTCATGGCATTTGAATGTGGATTTGCATTTGGTGTTGACTACTGTAGAGGTTACCCAAGATATATGATGGGTGAAACCAACACTATCGATTTGTTAGTAAGAAAAGAACCAGACTGTTTCATGGTTATTGCAGCTGACCCTGGTGCTCACTTCCCTAACGGAGCAAACCAACACTTAGCTAACATTCCTGTTATTCAAATCGATATTCACTGGGGTCCATCTACCGAACTCGCTGACGTAGTATTGCCAGGTTCATTCATTGCTGTAGAATGTGCTGGTACCAGTTATCGTATGGATGGAGTTCCTATCTACATGAAGAAAGCTATCGACAAACCAGAAACCTGTCGTGACGACGAATGGATTGTCCGTGAATTGAAAGAAAGAGTAATGAAACTCAGAGAAGAGCCAAACGTAGCTCCAAAATATGTGCCAAATCCAAACGCACTCTAAAGGTGATATAATGGAATATATTCTTAAAAATGGTATTGTCTACGACCCTGCTAATGAAGTAAACGGGGAAAAGATGGACGTCATGTTCAAAGATGGTGTTATTGTAGATAATGTATCTGCAGACGCTAAAGTCTTAGACGTTACCGATAAAATAGTCATGCCAGCAGGTATTGACCCTCACGCACACGTTGCAGGTCCTAAATTAGTAGTAGGAAGATTATACAGGCCTGAAGACTCCAGAAGAGGTGTTACTCAAAAAACTAAAGTATTAAGATCCGAATCTGGTTTCTCCATTCCAAGTTGTCCTGCAACAGGTTACAGATACTCAAGATTAGGTTACGGTACTGTTGTAGAAGCAGCTATGCCTCCTCTTGAAGCAAAACACACTCACGAAGAAATTGCAACTATTCCACAATTAGATATCCCAGCATTACCATTATTCGGTAACAACTGGTTTGTAATGGAATATGCAAAAGATAATAATATTGAAGACATTGCAGCATTTATTGCAGCATGGTTAAAAATCTCCAAAGGTTACGGTGTTAAAATCGTAAACCCATGTGGAAGTGAAGCATGGGGATGGGGTATGAACGTACATGGTTTCAATGATAAAGCACCATACTTCGACGTAACTTCTAAAGAAGTTGTAATCGCTTTAGCAAAAGCAAACGAAATGTTAAACTTACCTCACTCTATCCACATTCACCCAAATGACTTAGGACACCCTGGTAACGTACCAACTACCTTAGAAACTATGGACGCTATGGACGGCATTAAAAAAGGTAAAGGCGCAGCTGAAATCAGGGACCAAGTTATGCACATGACTCACTTGCAATTCCACTCTTACTTAGGTAACAGCTGGAAAGACGTAACTTCCGGTGCTGAAGAAGTTGCTAAACACTTCAACAAGAAAGACAACATTACTTGTGATATCGGTCAAGTAACTTTCGATGAAACCACTACAATGACCGCAGACGCACCTATGGAATACGACTTATTCAGATTATCTGGTTTAAAATGGACCAACAAGGATATTGAATGTGAAACTGCAGCAGGTATTATTCCATGTATTTACTCCAAAAGAAGCCCTGTTAGTACCTTACAATGGGCTATCGGCCTTGAATTGTTCTTGTTAATTGAAGACCCATGGAGAGTATGTTTAACTACTGACCACCCTAACGCAGGTCCATTCACAAGATATCCTAGAATTATCTCTTGGTTGATGAGTAATGAGAAAAGACAAGACATGTGTGAAAACGAAGTTCACAAATGGGTTAACAAAAGAACTCTTCTCCCAACTCTCGAAAGAGAATACGATTTCTACGATATTGCAACTATTACAAGAGCTGCTCCAGCTAAAATCTACGGATTCACAGATAAAGGTGCACTTACTCCTGGATACAGAGCAGACATTGCAGTATATGACATAAATCCTAATGATATTGACCCATCCAAACAAGCTGATGCAATTGAAGAAGGTTTCAATGTAGCTCAATACACAATTAAAGATGGTCAAATCTTAGTAAAAGATAAAGAAATCGTTAAAGTTAAAGAAAGTCAAAACGTTTGGGTTAACGTAAAAGGATGGGAACAAAACGAACAAAAAGTTATCAACAACATTATGCCATTCTTTACTCAATACTACTCAGTTAAATGGGAAAACTACCCAGTACACGACCACTATGTATCTAACCCAATAAGAATAGATGTTGACGGTAAATAGGGGGGTTTAATTTGAAAACAATTACATTTGATCAAATCAAAACTTCATCAATCGCTTTAGAATTTGATGAATTAATTCCTGATGAAATTTATTCCTGGACTGAAGCTGACTTTGCAAAATATCAAGTTCCTATCGGAAACTCCAGATTCCCAATCACAGACTTCTTCGACATTACTGTAGAAGGGGAAGCTAACAGTCCTGCTGAAGTTGAAATGATTCTCAACGGAGACTTAAACAGGGTAAAATACATCGGTTGTAAAATGAGTGCTGGAAACATCATTTGTAACAGTAGTGTAGATTTACACGTAGGTGCAGAAATGTCCGGTGGATCTATCCTTGTTAAAGGTGATGCAGCTGCTCACGCTGGAAGAGAAATGTCCGGAGGATACCTTGAAATTGAAGGAAATACCAAAGAATTCACTGGTGCTTCTTACATTGGTGAATGGAGAGGTATGACCGGAGGACAAATCGTTGTAGGCGGTAACGCTGGAAAACAATGTGGTGAATGTTTAACTGGTGGAAGAATTCACGTTAAAGGTAACTGTGATATCTTAGCCGGTATTCACATGACCAAAGGTCTCATTGAAATCGACGGTGACGTAAACCGTTGGCCTGGTGGTCAAATGAAAAACGGTAACATTGTTATTCACGGATTCCTCGGTAGATTACTTGAAGGATTTGTTCTCAATGGTATCGTAGTAGATCCAGAAGTGGAAGGAACTACTTTTGAAGGTAAATACATCCACTATACTGGTGATATCGGTCTCAACGGTAAAGGTAACCTTTACTTAGGCGCTGAAGCTAACAAAGAAAAATTAGCTGAATACGGCGAGTTAGACGACGAATATACTTCAATCAGAGAATACAGGAATTTATAATTCCTTTCTCTTTTTCTTTTTTTTAAAAAATTGCAGGCGATATTATGGTAAAAGAAGTTGAAATGACCTTTGATGAAGTTGTAGAATATGTAAGAAATAATGTTTATGTTGGAGACGTTTTTGAAATTTCTTATAATCGTATTTTTGCACCAGGAGAAGTCTTAGGACTCACTGAAGAGGATGAAGTTACTGGTGAAGGTCTTAGAGTTGGTTTACAATTAACTGGCGAAATTTTAAATCAAGCTGTTGAAGTTGATTTACATGAAATTGCTGATGATTTATTAGAAATACGCCATGTTCATGATGATGACGAAGTAATCATCGAAGTTTTATAATTTTTTCTGTTTTTTTTAGAATGTATGGTCTTGAAAATATTGATTTTTTTAAGACTGTCAGCATTATTTTAAGATATTGCATGTTGAGCTATTTTTTTTGAAAATAGCCCAATCATATAATGAAAATTTTACTTTTTAAATAAATAAAGTAATAATTATTGGCTGTACTTATGAATACATAATATTTTCCAACATCCAAAAAGTTAGTGTTTATTAGAACAATACCCTTGTTATTGGTTTTAACTTTAAATATTTTTAAGATTCCCGCATTACATATTTTAATTTTAATCTTAGCGTATTTTACAGGTTTTTTAGTTATTTGGTTAGTTATACTCACTTTAAAGTATTTATTTTGGTTTAAAGGGTGCATAACTTTCGGTGCTTTAACGATAGTTGGGATTTTTATTAATTTATCAATGTTTCCAAAGTTAAAAGCCCCAAGGATTTTTAGTTTAGGAGCAATTGGAAGGCTATCCTTAGAGATGAATTGGCCCTTATAGCGAATATTGTCTTTTAGATGTTCAGTAGACCTACCGACATAATTTCCAGCATCATTAGCCGCATAGGTTTTTACATAGGAGAATGTCTGGTAATTTTTTGTTGCGGATTTCCAATGGAAAACGGTAATGTCTCTTCTGTTTATTCCATAACTGTCGGTAGCTCCAACTTTAACTGCCGCTTTAAGTGGGGTTTTATCAAATGTCTCGTAGTTTCCATGGCGATAATATGATTGGTAATTCGGAACGCTAATGTATTCTCCTGGGTTTAACTTGCCTATCCAGTATCCGTCTACCCAAACCACCGCATATCTTCCGTCAGGTGCCTTAATTGAAAAGTGTCCCATTCCCCAAATTCTTTTGTAATCCTGAATTTTTTTAAGATAGGAATTAATGATTTTATTTGACTGGACCATTTTCCCGGCCAGGTCCTCAATAGCTTTATTAACGCTAGGACTGTCCACTCCACCGGTACCTATCATCCAACCATCGGATGTTGTAATAATATGGAAAAAGTAACCGTCTGCTAATTTATATTGTTTCATTGCTATTCTGCCATACCAGTCAACTGTTCTAATGATGAGATCTGCAGCATTGGTTGCATCTCTTCTAAATCCTCCAATACTTTCAGTTTCGCTTACCTGAAGATAAAATGAGCAGCATCCCCATTCGACGGTAGGCTTAACCTGATATGTGGAGTTCACTTCATTGAATTCAAATGTCGGATCATCAATTGAAGTGCATATGGTATAATTTCCAACCTTCAGATTTTTATTCAAACTGGCTATTCCCTGTTTGTTTGTTGTTGATGAGTAATTCTGGCAATGTGTTTCATCAGAATAAACTTTAAACAATACTTTAACGTTGCTTAATGGAGCGTTAGTATTGTTGTTGTAAATTGTTGCTTGGAAATAAATGTCCGAATTAACATAAGTTTCATTAGTGTCTGTTTCGATTTTTACCGGAATCTTTGTATCTTCAACTGATGTTGAATTCGAGTTTTTGATGTCTTCTGTTATTTTTAGATGTGTGTCTCCGCTATCAGAGGTGGTAACATTGTCTGCTGCGGATACTATTCCTATACTTAGAATGAATAATATGAATATTGAAACAAATATTTGCTTTTTGTTTAACATGTTAATCCTACCATTGTAAAATACTATATTTAATATTATTTGATTAACATGGTAAAATAATTTTCATCGAATATTTGTTCGTTAATATACAAACATTTATATAGGTTAAAGGATAATTATTTGTTACTGTGAGGTTGGTTATCATGAAACAATTGGAGTTAACTACAAAAGATGCTATAAAATACTTAAAAGAAAATGTAAAAATGCATGATAGGATTGAAATTGCTTATGATAGGATTTTTGCAGAAGGAGAAGTTTTAAACGTTGATTTTTCCAAATATTTCGGAAAACCTGGATTTAAAATGTTGGTGTCACTTGACCAAACTGATTTGGGAGCTACAATTGAAATAGACATATATGAGGTTGAGGAGGATATTATAGAGTTTATCCATTATCCAAAAGATGGTGAAGAAGTGGAAGTTACAGTGATATGATTATAATCTGTCCATTTCTTCAAACGGAATCAATTTTTCAATAGCCTTAACTTCAATATCTATTCCTTTTTCTTTTATTGCGCCAATGGTGTTAAGTCCACCGCCGGCCACAATACCGAAGTTATAATTGTCTGCCTTTGCATTATATGTTACTTCTCTAGGTTTTCCAATTTTATATATTGAAAATCCGGTATTTTTCAGGATGTCGAGAAGATGAACCGCATAATCGCGAGCAACATATGGAATCTCCTTAAAACTTGCCAATATTTTTTTGGTTCCGATGTTTGCTGATATGGAAGTCATGTTTTTTGATATGAATATCTTGTGAGGATCCACGGTTGTGCCGTTGTAGGATATCAAATCAATGAATAATGGAGGTTCTGTAAGTTCAAGCAATCCGCCATAAATCGGATTGCACATTATTCCATTGTTTATTAAAAGTCCATCGATGCTTAAACTGCAGATTGTAGCTATTCCTATTTTATTTTCATCAGTTGGATGGTTAATAAGTTTATAATATGGATTAATGTATTTTGGATTTGAATTGTAGGTGTCCTCCATGATTGTCAGTGCATTGTCAAGGTTGTCTTTATCGACATAGGAAACATTTGATATTATGTCTCCTTTTCTCTTTTCCACATCAAAATTGACTTGTTGGATTAAATTCCAGGATTTTGAAAGTAAAAACGGTATTTTTGGTTCTTTTATGTTTCCTCTAGGTTTCAGCACGGGTTGGATTGTTGATATGATTGGAGATAATGTTTTGAAATCCATGATTTCTTCACCTATTTTGATGTCGATTTCCTGTCCCAGTTCCTTGATTGCACAAAATGGTGTTATTCCTCCGACGACGGCAATTCCAACCATTCCATCAGGAACGGGTATTCCTAAAATGTCTTCTCCTTCTTGTGAAATATCAATTATTCCTCCAATTCCTATATTGTTTAACTTATTAAGCAATTCTATAGTTCTTCTCCTGCCGATTCCAGGTATCAATCTGAAGTTTGCAGGTATTATTCCGCTGCCTTTGGTAATCACGTCGAGAACTGATGTGCTGTTGCTACTGGTAAAAGCATCAAGAGGAGTGATTGATGTCTTTTTGTAGGATATCAATTCCGTAAATGTTGTCGGCTGGTAATGTTCGATTTCAAGAAGCCCTCCGAATTGCGGTTGGGAAGGTATTCCCTCATTTAGAAGTATCCCGTCAATTGTTGTTCCACATAATGTGGTCACTTCGATTTCATCCTTGTTTCTAACTCTATTTATATTAACGTAAGGGCTAACAGAAAGACCAGTTTCGAAGATTTCTTTTAGTATATCAATGGATTCTTCATTATAAATGGTTGAAGTGTTTACAACTACATTTCCACTTTGTGTCATATAGTTGAAGTCAGTTAAATAAATCATTTCTTCAAATTTTGAATGAATGAAATCAACTTGATCATAAATCAATCCTTTTTCTAATTTTTCACGGCCCAATTCCGTGATTTGCCTTCCGGAATATCCCATCCTCTCGGTATATCCCTTTTCGTCTAATATCTGCATGTGATATCTGACTGCACGTTCACCTAAATTATAGCCTTTATTTTTTAGCTCATCGGCTATCAGTTTAGATCCGGTGGGCTTGTCCTGTGCATTCAATATCCTTAAAATTTCTATCATTCGGTGTTCGGATTCTGACATGAATTAGCTCCCCTGCCTTAAATTTAATCATAACTGTTTATCATTAAATTTAAAATAAAAAAGAATATTTAGATTTAGATATCTAAATATTTCCTTTGTTCGTATCCAAATACTTGAACACGGTATTCGTCCCATTCTTGATATTTGAGCTCTAAGAATTTTTGGCTAATATGGTCACCTAAAGCTCCTAAAATGAGAGGGTCTTCTTCAAGGGAATGGTAAGCTTCCCATAAACTTGATGGTAAAACTTTAATGCCCATCGCTTCCCTTTCTTCTTCACTCATGCTGTAAATGTCTGCTTCAATTGGTTCTCCCGGATCAATTTTGTTTTGGATACCGTCGATACCTGCTTCCAGCATTACAGCAAATGCCAGGTATGGGTTACATGCAGGGTCTGGTGATCTGTATTCGATACGTGTAGCTTTTCCACGAGCTGCAGGAACTCTAATTAAAGCGGACCTGTTTTTAAGACCGTATGCTCTGTATACTGGAGCTTCATAACCTGGAACTAAACGTTTGTAAGAGTTCACGATTGGGTTGGTGATTGCAGTTACTGCGGGAGCGTGTTTTAATAATCCTCCCATAAAGTGAAGAGCATCTTTTGAAAGGCCGGTTTCTGAATCAGGGTCTGAAAATAGGTTTTTGTCTCCTTTAAATATGGATTGGTGACAGTGCATACCACTACCGTTCACTCCAAAGAATGGTTTTGGCATGAATGTTACCCTGTAATCTAATTGGTCAAAGGTTGCCATATTGTCTACAATAGCCTTGATAGCTTGTTTGAATGTGATTACTGCATCTGCGGTTTTGAGTGCATCCTTAAATTTGAATGCAATTTCATTTTGGCCCGGTGCTACTTCGTGGTGGGACGCTTCAACTTCAAAGTCCAATTCTTCAAGGTTTAAGGTTAATTCTCTTCTGAAATCAGGGCCTTTGTCTAATGGTTCCACATCAAAGTAACCCGCTTCATCGTATGGCATCGGGTATCCGTTTTCGTCAATGTCCACGATAAAGAATTCAGGTTCCGGACCGATGTTGTATTTCAATCCCATTTTTGCGATTTTTGCTAAGGATTTTTTAAGCACACTTCTTGGATCGCCTACGAATGGTTCATGCTCTGGAGTCCACACATCACAGATGAACCTACATACGGCGGATTCTTCAGGTCTCCATGATAATCTTGAATAAGTGTTAATGTCCGGTTTTAAAACAAGGTCACTTTCATTTATTCCAACGAATCCTGCTATTGATGATCCGTCGAATAACATTCCTTCGTTAAATAAATCTTCCATATCTTCTTTATTGAATGGAATAACAATATTTTTTACAGTTCCGTTAATGTCTACAAATTGTAAACGGATGAATTTGATATTGTCCTCTATCATTTGTTCAATTACTTTTTCCATTTTTTCTTCGCTAATATCGCTCATAGAATCAAGCTCCAATATTTTTTGATAATATTGAGTTTTAAAAAATAGTCGGAATATGTCTTCCTAACTTGGAAATATATTTCCTTATTATTGTATATAAAAGTTTTGAAAAAATAGTAATTAACATCTATTATGCGTTTTTTCATATATTAATGTATAAGATTTAATTTTTTTTAGTAGATATTCACCTATTAATTTTAAAAATTAATCGTATTTTGTTTAAACATGAATAATAATAAAAGAAAAAATTGTTTTGTTGTTTAGTTTGAGGTAGTGAAAATGATGCAATGCCAAACAATCAAAGGTCAAAATTTTGCTAAAATGTTTTGACATTTCTTGGTTTTTGTCTTGAAAGACAATGTAGTCACATTAGAAATGATCAAATTCGCTACCGAAGTATTCGTATACTTTTTGAAGCTCTTCCGGAATATTTAACATTTGTGTACAAAACGGTAGGCATTCCTTACAGTCAACACAGCTGTCGGCTCTTGAATCATCATCAATCAGTGTGAAATATTGCATTGCGCTGGCTTTAGGGTCATTCAACATATTTGCAATGTTAAACTCTGTGAGACAGTTAATGATGTCCACGCCATGAGGACAAGGCATGCAATAACCGCATCTGGTGCACTTATTTCCTACAAATCCTCTATATTCTCTTGCAACTTCCCTTATGATTTCCTGGTCATAATCGCTGATTTCATCAACTTTTGAAGCTATTTCAACATTTTCTTTAACTTGTTGAAGACTTGTCATACCACTTAAAACGCAATCAACATCATTTCTGTTCCATAGATATTGCAGGGCCCATTCGACAGGAGTTCTCTTAACTTCCGCCATGTCCCAGATATTCTGAACGGATTGTGGGATATTGTTGACCAGCCTGCCTCCCCTTAATGGCTCCATAATCATGCTTCCAATATTGACCTCTTTCAGATAGTCCAGGCCCATTACGCCTGATTGGTAGTATTCATCAAAGTAGTTCATTTGGGTCAAGGCAACTTCCCATTTGGGATATTCATCGATGATTTCAATCAAATAGTCTATTTCAATGTGTGATGAAAATCCGACATGTTTCACGACTCCTGAGCTTAGGCAGTCATCTAAAAAGTCCAAAACATTGAACTTCTTGACTTTTTCCCAGTCTGGAACGGTAAGTGAATGAAGCAGGTAGATGTCAATATAGTCGGTTTGGAGCTTTTCGAGCTGTTCATCAAGATACATCTGAAAATCCTCTTCGCTTTCAATCGCCCATGAGGGGGATTTTGTTGAGATCAACACTTCGTCCCTATAGCTATTTTCAGCTAAAAATTCACCGACAAATCGTTCACTGTTTCCGCTACCCTCTAAAGTTTTGCTGTGGTATGGATAGGCAGTATCAATGAGATTTATTCCGTTTTCAATTCCGTATTCAAGCATTTCAGATGCTTCAGCGGTATTGATTTCATCATTAGAATTAATTGTTGGAAGTCTCATTGTTCCAAAACCGAGTCTTGAAACTTTCAGGCCAGTTTTTCCAAGTTCATTATATAACATTTCAATATCCTCAATTAGCTTAACATGGATATATTAATTAATAAAACTATAAAATTGTTATGTTTTGAAAATAAGTTTTGAAAAATAGTATTTAGATGGAAATTCCTGGGATATAGGATGCCGGGGGCGGGATTCGAACCCGCGATCTCACGGTATCCCAGGAATAAGTCAGAGCACTGCTTTATTACCCTATGAGCCGTGCGCTCTAACCAGCTGAGCCACCCCGGCATCTAACAAATATATTTATTCTTATCATTACATTTAAAGTTTTTGTTTTTTTAGTATTTTTCGCTGTTTTTTCAAAATATTTAATAACTTTTAATTTCATAATTATATTATTAAATGATTTTATGCTGATGATATTATGAGTAAAGTTAAAGATATGTCACTTGCACCGGAAGGTGTTAGAAAAATTGAATGGGTTCAAAAGCATATGCCTGTTTTGGAATCCATTAAAGCAGAATATGAAGAAACTCAGCCGTTTAAAGGAATTACTATTGGGTCTTGTTTACATTTGGAGCCTAAAACCATTAATTTGGGTTTGACTTTAATGGCTGGTGGAGCTGAAGTCGCAATGACTGGATGCAACCCATTGTCCACACATGACGATGCAGTTGCAGGAGCAGCAGACCTAGGTCTGAACGTTTACGGTTGGAGAGAACAGGACGACGAAGAATACTACCAGACAATCAACATGGTACTTGACCACAAGCCGGACATAATCATCGATGACGGTGCAGACATGATAATGGTGCTCCACAACGAAAGAAAAGAATTATTGTCCCATATTAAGGGTGCTTGTGAAGAAACCACAACCGGTGTGCACAGGCTACAGGCAATGCATGCTGACGGTGCATTAAAATTCCCAGTAATCGCAGTAAACGACGCATACACCAAATACCTATTCGACAACAGATACGGAACAGGACAATCAAGCTTCGACGCAATCATGGGAACAACCAACATGGTAATCGCAGGAAAAACCGTAGTCGTATGCGGATACGGATGGTGCGGAAGAGGACTAGCACTCAGAGCAGCAGGTCTCGGCGCAGATGTCATCGTCACAGAAGTAGATCCAATCAGAGCACTCGAAGCAAGAATGGACGGATACCGTGTCATGACAATCCGTGAAGCAGTAAAACAAGCGGACTTGATTATCACAGTAACAGGTAATGCAGACATCATCTGTGGTGATGACTTCAAATACATGAAAGACGGATGTATGCTTGCAAACTCCGGACACTTCAATGTGGAAATCAACAGACCAGACCTCGAAGCAATCTCAACCGAGGTAAAAGAGGTAAGGGAAAGTATTGAAGAGTTCACCACCAAAGATGGTCGTAAGATTTATCTTTTAGCTGATGGTCGTTTAGTAAACTTATCCGCTGCACGTGGACAAGGACACCCTGCAGAAATCATGGACATGAGTTTCGCAGTTCAAGCATTATCTGCAAAACACATCCTGGAAAATGACCTGCCTGTTGGCGTAACCAAAGCACCTGATGAAATCGACTACAATGTAGCAAGCATGAAATTAGAGGCTATGGGTATTGAAATCGACTCTCTAACAGACAAACAAAAAGCTTACATGGCAAACTGGCAAGAAGGAACATAAATTCCTTCTAATTTTATTTTTATGTCCTATTTTAGATACATTGACAATGGTGAAGGCCCTACAAAATTATTTGTTGGTGGGGTTCATGGAAATGAGGGTGCAACTTCAATAAAGTTTCTTGAAAGAATTAAAATTGAAGATTTGTCACCCGGACAATTCTATTTTTATAATTTTGATAAAACTCCATATATTTCCACAATCAAAAAGGAGTATTATGAATCATATATTGGTCAAAAGATTCTAAATTTGATTGAATATTTCGAACCGGATTTCTATACTGAGCTTCACTGTTATAATCTTAAGAACTATGATAAGCTAACTTCAATGGATCGTTATAAAAAAACAGGAATTCCTCCATTGATAAAACTAGGAAATCATGTTTTGGTGTCTTCAGTTTCTCCTTTAATTAGAATGACTTATTTTTCAACAGAAACCGTATGCAAAACCTTGGAATTTCCTTGCTTTGAAAAATTAACTCCAGATCTCATAGAACAATATGATTTCGATAAAAAATTGGCTATTGAAACTTATGAGAAACTATTAAAGCTTATTTTAAAATCTCCATCTAGAAATCATTTTGAAAGTCAAATGCTAATTGATTATGCTCCTCAAGTTGAATGGGCTATGAAATATGCAGAAAAGGTCTTTGGAAAGGATTTCCCACCATATTGATTATATATTCATCATGAAATTGACAGGTTTTCATATTTTTTTTTAATTGAAAATTTTGATGTAAACAGGTTTGATTTACTTTCATGTGATTAAAAAAAGTATTTTCTTTTAATTTTAAAGACATCGATGGCTTCCGGGTTAAAGGTGGTGAGAAACCATCAATATCGGGATTCATTAAGCTTTATTGAAAATATCCTATAAACAGCTTCACGCATCCATTACGCTTGCCATTTAAAACGTGTTTTGCAATCGGGTGTGTGGTGGTAGATTGCATTTTATCTTCAATAATTGAATCCGATTAATATTATATTTTTTAATAAATAAATAATATTCTAAAACCAGGCATCCAAACTTCCTTGTGTTGAACTTAAGTTTTTAAGCTTGTCTGATGCCTTAACGATACGATCTTCGGAAAAACCATGTTCATAGCATAGGAATTCTATTATTTTTTCCTGTTTTGGTTTTTCCCACTTGATTTTGTAATCGGTATTTACGTCATGATTTAAAAATAGTTGCCTTACTTCCTCCAAGTCGTGTGAGGATTCTTTTTGAAGTTCGGCTAGCTTTTCTTTGAGTTGTCCTTTATGAGCTAATTTAAGTGCGGTTTTTGCACCTATTCCTTTCAGGCCTTCACAGAAATCGGTTCCAATAAGTATTCCCATATCTATTAGCTCTTCTCTTGTAACGTCCAATTCGCTTAAGACTTTATTCAATTCATAAAATTCAAGATTTCCTAGGTTGGAATTAACGGCCAGGTTTCTTACAACTCTTTTTGCTCCAAACAACAAGCAATCGTAATCCTGTGATGCAACAGCATATGCATCTCCATTAGCTACAAGATAGGCTGCCTGGGCTTCACCTTCTCCTTTTGCTTCAACATATGGTATTCCCATCAAGGTCAATAGTTTTTTTGAGGATTCGATTATTCCAGGTGATAGTTTGCTTGATCTCATTGCAAACTTGCGTGCTTTTTCAGTGTCTCCTTTAGCTAGCGCATCCTTATAGATTTTTTCTGCCTCATCTCTTACTTCTCTTCTTTTAGCTTGAGTGTCACTTTTGAGTTCTGAAGATTTGCCGTCAAAAACATAAATTGGCTTAATGTCTTTTTCAACCATTGATGAATTTCTATATAAAATTCCACTTAAATGGGAAGTTATATTTCCGTTTTCATCAGTTAATGGCCTTCCATCTCTTTGCCTGATTGTGGATAAGAATTGATAAAGGGTATTGAATGCATCTATTGATACTGCTCTCCCTTCAAGGTATTTGAAATCAATTTTTTTAGGTTCGACAATGTCTTTAAGTTTAACACCCATTTTTAACACCTATTCTCTGAAGTAACTTAGAGGATATGCTTCTTTTGTCCATATCTTTATTTTTCCATGTTGCACCATTACATATTCTCTGGTTAGCATGTTTTCATCTGTTTTGAATAATTCCTGAAGTTGGGGAGTTGGCTCTTCAATGGAAATGTTGTTAATTCTCCTTAGAGTTTCAACATTGTATTTTTCTATAATGTTTCCTGTTGTCAACTTTTCTTTGCATAAATCATTAATGACTTTTTCGCTGCATCTGGATATTGGAACATAAGAAAGAGCATAAACTAACGGACGGCCATGTTTATGCACAATTACTTCCCTATAATCAACCTTTTCACCTTCATTCAGGTCAAGCAACTTTGCAATATCTGCATTGGCTTCTTCAACATGTTGACCTAACATGAATAGGTTTACTTCCCCATATAGAACATCTAAGATTATTGTAATTGGTTCCCTAATGGATAATAATATTTTTTGGGTAGTCGAGAGTTCTATGCCGTACCGTTCCTCTAATTCTTTAATTTTTCCACGAATCTGATTTTCAATTATTGTTCCTTCAGAAATCATTTGAACACCTACTCCTTAAAGTGACTTAAAGGATATATCTCTTTAGACCAGATAACCACATTTTTCTTGTGTATTACGCTATATTCACGCACTATCATCTTTTCGCTGGCATGGAATAGGTTTTGGAGTTTTGCTGTAGGTTCCTCAATAGTGATGTCATTTATTTTTGTTATTGTTTCGATTTCATGCTCTAATAGTATTCTGCCTGTTGTTTTGTCTTCCTTAAGCAACTTTTCAATAATGGTATTGCTGCATCTGTCCTTTGGGATGTATGATAATCCATAAGCAAGTGGGCGGCCATATTTATGCACGATGACTTCCCTTAAATCTACTTCATCCCCCTCATTTATTTCAAGTTTTCCGGCAATAAACTCATTCGCTTGTTCCATGTGTTGGTCTAATACGAATAGGTTGACATCACCGTATAATACGTCTAAAATTGTAAGGATAGGTCCTTCTATTGAACATAGTATTTTTTGTATTGTTGAAAGCTTTATGTTGTTTTTTTCTTCCACTTCTTTTATTTTTTCTCTAACGACATTTGGTATTGCATCTTGTTTAATGTTCATTTTGACCTCCGTTTTAAATTTCTGTAAAATAGCTTACAGGAAACATCTCTTTAATCCACATCAATATTTCCTCATTGTTGATAATTACATAATCACGAGCTAGGAAGTCCTCGTCTGTTTTGAACAAGTCCTGTAGCTTTTCATTTGGTTTTTCGATGAAGATATTATTGACTTCCCTTCTTGATTCGATTTTATAGTTTTTTAGGATTCTTCCGATTGGTATATCTGCCCTAAGCAAATCGCTGCATATCTCATCACTGCACCTGCCAAGTGGAACATGTGATATTGCATATATTAAAGGACGACCTCCTTTATGCATTATAACTTCTCTGAAGTTAATCTTATCGCCTGCATCAACATTGACTAATTTCGCATGGCTTTCATCGGCTATGCCGAAATGCTGGTCAATTGTGAATAGATTAATTTTTCCATATAAAACATCCAATATTGCAGTAATTGAACCGTCTGTTGTTAGAAGGATTTTTTGGGTGTTGGAAAATGTCTGGCCATACTCGTTTTCTAAATCATTCATTTTTTCTATAAGTCTCTTGTTTGCTTCATTTTTGTTTGTTGACATTTAAATCACTATAGGTCTTTTGGATTTGTAATAACTCCTGTAATTGCTGAAGCAGCTACTACTTTTGAATTTGATAGGTAAACGGAGGATTTAGGATCTCCCATTCTACCTTTAAAGTTTCTGTTTGTTGTTGAGATGCAAGATTCCCCTTCTGATAATACTCCCATATGCCCTCCAAGGCAAGGTCCACAACCTGGATTGCAGATTATTGCGCCAGCATCAATGAATGTGTCGATGTAGCCCAAATGCATCGCTTTTTTGTAGATTTCCCTTGAAGCCGGAAGGATTAGTAGTCTGACATCATTACATATTTTATGATTTTCAAGAATTTCACAAGCATCTTTTAAATCGGATAATCTTCCGTTTGTACATGAGCCTATTAAACATTGGTCTATAGGTGTTCCTTCAATTTTTGAGATGTCACAGACATTGTCGACATCATTCGGACAGGCTATTTGAGGATCAATATCGGTTATGTCGAATGCCATCTCTTTTGAGTATATAGCATCAGTGTCTGATTTAACAATATTTAGTTGATCCTGTGTTTTGCCGGTTCTTTTACAAATGTAATTGATGACGTCTTGATTTGGTTCCATAATTCCATTTTTCGCTCCCATTTCAATGGCCATATTACACATGGTTGCCCTTCCTTCAACGCCCATGTTTTCTATTGTTGACCCGCAAAATTCAGCGGTTTTATAGGTTGCGCCGGCGATTCCAATTTCTCCTATGATATTTAATATGATGTCTTTTGGTGCAATGTATGGATTAAGTTCACCTTCAACAGTCATTTTAATGGCTTCAGGAACCATAAACCAGGTTTTACCTGTCGCCCAAACCATCGCAAGGTCTGTTGCACCCATGCCTGTTGAAAACGCTCCAAAAGCACCATAAGTACATGTATGTGAATCGGCACCTACAATTACTTTTCCAGGCTCGACCAATCCCATTTCAGGAACTACCTGATGGCAAATTCCTTCGCCATGAATAAAGTTTTTAGTAATGTTTTGAGTCTTAATAAAGTTTCTGCAGACTTTCTGAAATTCGGCAGAACCAATTGTATTTGCGGGGATGTTATGATCAAAGATAATAGCTATTTTTTCTGGGTCCCATACTTTATCTGCTAGTTTTTCAAAGGTTTTTATAGCAGGTGGGCTGGTTCCATCGTGTGACATTGCAAGGTCAACAGGAATTTCTATAATTTCACCGGGGGTTACTTCATGGCCCGCTTTTGAGGATAATATTTTTTCAGTAATGTTCATTTCAATCTATTCCCTTTTACTGATTTTTTTGACTATGTCCTTGAATACTTTGTCGTTGATGTATTTTCCTTCTTCTCTTGATTTTTTGACTTGCTTTACGATTTCAATAAGCTCTTCATCACTAACATCAAGTTCGCATTCATTTAATTTTGCTCTCACAGCCCTGCATCCGGAATGTTTTCCCAAAACAAGTTGTCTTTTCTGACCAACCAATTCCGGAAGGTAAGGTTCGTAGCATAACGGTTCTTCAATGACCGCATCAACGTGGATTCCGGATTCGTGTCTGAATACGTTATTTCCAACTACCGGTTTGTTGTATGGAATTGGAAGCCCGCTGGCATTTGCCACGAGGTCGGATAATTCCTTGATGTATTTGGTTTTAAAGCCGTAATCTTTTCCGTACAATATTTTCATTGCCATTATAAGCTCTTCCAGGGAGGCATTTCCTGCTCTCTCACCGATTCCGTTTACAGTTGTTGACACGGCTTTGGCACCTGCTAAAACTCCGGTAATTGAGTTGATAACTGCCAAACCAAAGTCATTGTGCAAATGAACTGCAATATCGATATCAATGTCTTTTACAAGCTCTTCAACCAGATATTTAATACCCTGTGGTGTAATTGCTCCGGTAGTGTCTGCAATATGGACTCTGTCTGCTCCGCATTCTTGGGCTTTGCCATAAATGCGTTTTAAAAATTCAATGTCTGTTCTGGTTGCATCTTCTGCTGAAAATGCTACAAACAAACCATGGTCTTTGGCGTAGTCCACTGCGGTTTCACATAAATTAATCGCATCTTGACGGGTAATGTGCATTTTGTGGTCCAGGTGGATATCTGAAGTTCCAACAAATGTAATGACTCCATCCACATCACAATCAATTGCGGCATCGATATCTTCCGGTTTTGTTCTTGTCAATCCAAGGATTGTAGCGTCAAGGCCTTCATTGGCTATCGCTTTCACGCTTTCTTTTTCCTTTTCAGAAACTATCGGGAAACCTGCTTCGATTTGATGTATCTTAAATTGATCAAGCTTTCTTGCAATTTCCAATTTCTCATCAAAGCTAAAGCAAACGCCCGGAGTTTGTTCCCCGTCTCTTAATGTTGTATCATAAATTGTAATGTCATCCGGAAATGTTAATTCAGATTCTTTGTTATAATGACTTATGAAATATTGCAATATAATCACATCTTAAAATTAATACTAATATATAATATAATAACTTTTTTATTTATATAGGTTTTCTAACAGCTCCAAATATGATGTTCTCTCAAATCCGTCAGTGATCCCCAATCTTTTAAAGAGTTCAAATATTTTGTCTTGAGCTTCACTGTAGTCCTTTCCATCTTCCAAAGATATTTCTATTTCCATATAAGGGTCAAGACCTTCAATATCATCTAAAGATATTTCAAAATTTTCATATTCGTAATACTGTCTGTTTTTCCTGACGGCCCTTACTTTTTTAAATCCGATTTCTTCAAAGATGTCTGCACATTTTTTCGAATCGTCTATTCCCATTTCAATTTCTTTTCTGGTTTTTGATTTGGGGTCTATTTTAGGTCCTTTGTATGTTATGAAAATGTTTGTGTTGTCATCTTCGGTAGTGGTTCTTATTCTCAATGCTTCATCGGTTTTGGCAAAATCAACGATTGGGCTATTGAAGTAGATGTCTTCCTGAAATTCCTTTTTGGTTTTGGTTGCACCTATTTTTTCTAGTCTTTCTTCAATTTCATCAAAACTATCAATCTTCGCTTTCACTTCAACTTCTATCATGTTATCATGCAAGTTTTTTTTAATTAATTATATATTTAAAATTAGAATATTTTATAATTTGTCATATTTTTTCATTTAAATAATTAAAATTCATTTAAAATTAGATTTGGTAATTTGTATTTAATCTAAATTAAATTCTTCGTAGGTCATTTGAATATGTCATGTAATATGTGGTAATTTAAAAACATTCTTAATATGTTTGATTATTTATTAATGATTTCCAATTCCACTAGTTTTAATTACCATGTTTAGTATTTAAAAGAATATAAATGAAAATATTTTCTTAAAATCAATTTGATTACCTATTTTTTATTAAAAAATAGTAAAAATTAGTAACATTTATAAAGGGGTATTGTTAATATAGATTTCCACGTTTCTTATATAAATAGGAAGTTATTTTAAAATTTTAAAATTTTTATTTTCTTTTAAAATTTTAATATATCCTTTAAATAAACATACCTTTATATAGTATTTAAATTAAATATTTTATTAGTAAAAATTTAACGTATTTTTTTGTTTTCTTTAAATTTTACTATACTGATTTTAATAACTTATGGAGGTTTTAAATTGACCGATGTTGATATAAAAATAGAAAACATTGTGGCTTCTGCAAGCATTGGTAAAGACATCGATTTAAAAGAAATTGAAAGCTCTAACATGTTAGAGGGCGTTTCTTACAATCGTGAACAATTCCCAGGTTTAGTTTTCAAACTTAAAGATCCAAAAACTGCAGCTTTAATTTTTGGTTCTGGAAAACTTGTTTGTACTGGAGCAAAATCTATAGATGACTCAAAATTAGCAATTAAGAGAACTGTAGATTTAATGAGGAAAGTCGACACAGACATTCCCGAAGAGTTTGAAATTAAAATTCAAAACATCGTGGCTTCTGCTAACTTAGAATCCACATTAAACTTGGAGGCTGTAGCTTTAGAACTTGAAGATACTGAATATGAACCAGAACAATTCCCTGGTTTAGTATACAGATTATCTGATCCTAAAGTGGTCTTATTATTATTTGGTTCCGGAAAAGTTGTATGTACTGGAGCTAAAACCCGTAGCGACGCTAAATTAGGCGTCGAAAGAGCTTACGATAGATTAAGTGAGCTAGATTTAATATAATTTGGTGGTATTATTGATTAAACTTGTAGTATTTGACTTAGATAACGTTATTATTGATGGTGAAGCGATAGATGAGATAGGAAAATTAGCAAATGTTGAAGAGGACATAGCTGCAATTACTGAAAAAGCTATGCAAGGTGAAATAGACTTTGAAACTTCTATTAAAGACAGAGTTCAACTTCTTGAAGGAACTTCCATTGAAGACATCGAGAAAGTTGCTGAAGATCTTCCATTAATGCCTGGAGCTTGCAAAACCATCAAATGTCTAAAAGATAAAGATGTAGATGTAGCTATCATTAGTGGTAGTTTTGATGTAGTGGCTGATAAAATTAAAGATAAACTCGGTGTTGAAACAGTTTATACTAATAGTTTCACAGTCGAAGATGGTAAATTAACTGGTGAAGTGACTGGTCCTTTAGTATCTGGTTCCAAATTAGATGTATTAAAAGACCATGTTGAAGAAGCAGGAATTACTTTGGATGAAGTAGTTGCTGTTGGAGATGGCGCTAACGACATTTCCATGATTGAATCAGCAGGTTGCGGAATTGCTTTCAATGCAAAAGATTCTGTTAAAGAAATTGCTGATGTAGTAGTAGAAGAAAAAGACTTGTGCAAAGTCTTATGTGAAATTCTTAATCAATTAACCACTGAAGAAGAAACTGAAGCTGTTGACGACGAAGAAACCGAAGATGCTGTAGAAGCTGAAGAAGCAGAAGCTACTGAAGAAGCTGGAGCAGCTGAATCTGAAGATAAAAAAGAGAATAAAAAAGAACTTCCTAAATCTGATTTTGTTCTTGCTGACACTATGGAAGGCGTAAGAAAACAAAAAGATGAAAAAGAAGCTGAAATCTCCAAAGTTGCTGACGAAAGGGAAGAATTCAACAAAATAGCTAAAGAACAACGCAAAATCCGTGATGAATTGAATGCATCACTCAAAGAAAACTTAAATAAAGCTATTGAATTCAGAAACGAGCGTAATGAAATCAACAAACAAGTTGAAGCTGCTAAAAAAGCTCGTAACGAAGCTAATAACAAAATCAAAAATCTCGAATGGTCTTCAGGTAAACGCGATAAAATCAAAATAGAAAATGAAATCAAAAAGATTGATAAAATCATCGAAACTCGCGTTTTAGACATCAAAAAAGAAAATCAGCTTGTTAAAAATGCAAATGATTTAAGAAAACAGTTAATGGAAATTCATGAAGATGAATCCGTTAAAACTGAAGCTCAAGAACTTAAAAAGTTATCTGAAGAAGAGCACGAAAAAGTTATTACACTTTCCGAAAAAGCTCAAGAAGCACACGAAGAAATGCTTACTTACTTCAGAAAAACTGATGATATCAGAACTGCAGCGGATGAAGCTCATAAGAAATTCATCGAAGCACGTAAAAACGCTTCCGCTAAACATGAAGAATTTAAAGCTATCTTAAGCGACATCCATGTTATCAACAAAAAATTAGGTTCCAACAAACCTAAGAAAAGGAAATCCGATAACAAAGGCGGTGCTGGTGCTAATAAAAACCGTGAAGAAAAAGAAAGAGCTGAAGAAATCTTTGCTAAATTTAAACAAGGTGGAAAAGTTTCCACTGAAGAGATTTTACTCTTGCAAAAATATAATATAGGTTAAGCAATTAACCTCTATTTTTTTATTTTTTTAATAAGGTAATACTATGTCAGAAGAAAAAATCGAAACTTGTTTTATCTGTGGAAAAGAATTTGACATGGCCAAAGCCGATCTTGCATATTACAGAAACGGCAAATATCCCATCTGTGACTACTGCGCTGATTTTTATGGATTTTTCCAAGAGGATTTAGAACCTCAAAGAGAATAACTTTTTAAACTATTTTTTCAATTTAATAATTTTTTCTCCCAAACTATTTTTCATAGAAATGTTTTTATATAAGATATTATTTTAAATTAAATTCAGTTATTATTTTTTTTAATGTGGGGGAAGTTTGTAAATGCATGAAGTAATAATATGTGAAAAGCCTAGTTCAGCTGAGAAAATAGCTAAAGCACTTTCACCAAGTGCAAAAAAGAAGGTTTATAATAAAAAAGTTAAATATTGGGAACTTAAACGTGATTCAAAGGATATCACTGTTTTATCTGGTGTTGGCCATTTGTATTCTTTGATTCCAAAAGAAAACAGATACAGCGTTTCATTCAATTTGCATTGGGTGCCGTCTTATGAAGCAAGCAAAAGCAGTTCCTATACTCGAAATTATCTCAGGGCCATCAAAAAGTTCGGACAGGATGCCGATTCATATATTCATGCATGCGATTATGATGTAGAGGGAACATTAATAGGGTATAATGCCTTAAAATTTGCATGTGGCGAAGATTCCCTTAAAAAAGCATCTAGAATGAAATTTTCCACATTAACAAAAAAAGACATAATTGATGCATATGAAAATAGAATGGATATTGATATGCATCAGGTAGATAACGGTATTGCCCGCCACATCCTTGATTATTACTTTGGAATGAACATTTCAATTGCCCTTTCAAATTCAGTGCGCAAAACCAAACACAGATTTTTAAAATTATCCGTGGGAAGGGTTCAGACTCCTACATTATCCATTCTTGTCAATCGTGAAAAGGAAATTAGGGAATTTGTTCCAGAGCCTTATTGGGTTATAAAAGCAATTTTGGATTTTGAAGGCATTGAAATCAAGCACGTTAAAGGAAATATCTTTGATCGTGAATTGGCTGAAGAGATATTCAACAAATGTGATGGAAAAGATGCTGTTGTTGACAAAATTGAAATTACTAATTCAAAAACCAAACCTCCCGTTCCATTCAATTTAAGCGGTCTTCAGGCTGAGGCTTACAATGTCTTTGGTTTTTCACCTAAAAGAACTCAAGTCGCCGCTCAAAATCTTTATAGTGCAGGTTATACTTCTTATCCACGTACTTCCTCTCAAAAATTGCCGGAAAGTTTAGGTTTCGATTCAATTTTCAAGCAATTGTCTGCAAATCATGAGTTCAAAAAGCACATTGACCAGCTTCCGTCTAAATTGAAACCAAACAATGGTAAAAAAGAGGATGCTGCTCACCCTCCGATTCACCCAACTGGAATTCTGCCTTCTAAGCTAAACAGCGATGAGCAGAAAATCTATGATTTGATTGTATACAGATTCATTGCAGTATTTTTCGATGCCGCAAAATTCGAAACCATGAAAACCACTTTGGACATTGAAGGCGAAAAGTTCAAGTTTTCACGAAGAAGGGTAACATACAAAGGCTGGATGGAGCATTATCCATTTAAAAAGATTGATGACGAAAGATTCCCTGACGTTAAAGAGGGGGATGTCATGAGCGTCAAGGAATTGATTTCTGAGGAAAAGGAAACCAAGCCTCCTGCCCGTTATAATCAGGCATCACTCATTAAGGAACTTGAAAAGAAAAATCTCGGTACCAAAGCAACCCGTGCTGATATTATCGATAAATTGTATGACAGAAAATATATAGAAGGAACCAAAATTGAGGTTAACACTTTAGGCGAACACCTGATTGATACCCTAAACACTTACTGTAATAACCTGACCAGTGAGAAACTGACAAGGTCTTTGGAACTAAAGCTTGAAGACATCAACACTGACAAAACCACTAAGGAAAGTGTTGTCGGCGAAGGTGAAAAGGAAGTCAAAGAGATTTTAGGTGATATCAACAAGAATATGGAAGGCATAGGTTCCAAACTTTATGAGGCTTATCAGGAAGGTAATATTGTCGGTGAATGCAGCTGCGGTGGAAGGCTTGTTAAAAGGAAAGGCCGTTACGGTTCTTTTGTAGGATGCACCAATTATCCTGACTGTAATGTTACATATTCCCTTCCAAGAAACTCAAGGATTCTCAAAACCAAGTGTGAGAAATGCGGACTTCCAATGATTTCCACAGGCAAGGGCAAGAATCTTCAAAGGATGTGTCTTGATCCTAATTGTGGCAAAGACAATGTCGCAGTTAAAGTTCATGAGCCTGAAGTGGTTGGGGAATGTCCACAATGCGGAAAACCACTTTTAAAACGTTCAGGCCGTTTTGGTGAATTCATCGGTTGTAAAGGTTTTCCAAAATGTAAATTTACATGTTCTGTTGATGAACTTGAAAGCAAATTGAAATAATTTAACATTATTCCCGTTTTCTTCAAGCTGGAGGTTAAATTATTTAGCAATCAGTGATTATTAAATATGTAAGATAGCGATGATTGGAAAGTTACATTCGGAAATTTGCTTCCATGTCCTTAAATCTCTTTTAATTTATTTATATTGGGCATTTAATATCCAATATAATTTATAATTTTTCAATGTAAAATTAAAGCATGCAGGCATCTAATGTACTTTTTTTCAGACATATATCAATTTTTTCTCAAATCTTTTCATGTATGCAAATACTTAATAATGTTAAAAAATATAAATATTTCTTAATAAAAATATTCGAGGAAAGTCTAATATTTTTATTTAATATCGATATTAAATTTAATGAAAAATTTATTTTAATTAGATTGTTTTCAGTAAAAAACAATTTTATCAATGAACATGAAACGAGGATTTTTTTATGAATAGAGAAACAATGGTGACAATAGCTAAATCAGTTGTTATTGTATTGATTTTATTAGCTGTTGTCTTTGCACTAAGAGCTCCCGCAGCTGATTTAGGTGGAATCCCTGCTGATTATAAGGCAGAATATGTGGATTCATCAGGTCTTCCTTATTTCAGTGAAATGGATTCATATTATAACTTAAGGTTGACTGAGGATTATGTTGATCACGGTTATGTGGGAGATGAAAAGATAAATAATACTGAGTGGGATATGCATAGGTATGCTCCTACCGGTGAAGCGGTTAGTTATGAGATGGGGATTGTGTATGTTACTTCATTTTTACACAATTTGTTCGGAAATCAAACTGTGAAAGAAACAGCATTTTGGACTGGAGCTATCATTTCTGCGTTAGCTGTTGTTCCAGCATTCATATTTTCAAGAAGGTTGACCAATGATTATGGTGCTATTGTGGCTACTTTGATTATTGCACTTGCTCCGAACTATTTCTCTCACACATTTGCAGGATTTTTTGATACAGATATGTTTTACTACATATTTGCCCTGTTCTTTGTATTTTTCTTTGTAGAAACAATACGGGCCAAAAATATTGTATTTAAAATCTTATTTGCAGTTTTATCAATTTTATCAATTGGTCTATTTTCAATGTCATGGCAAGGTTACATATTTTATGTAGGGCTTATGGGATTATTCGCAGTAGTTTATTTAATTGCTTGTTACTTCTTCAATGTTGGAGATGATAATCAGGACGAATATTCAAACAAACTGCAATGGTTCATACGTCAAAATGAGCTTCTATCAATCATAATATTGGGAGTAGTTGGTTTTGTAGGTCTTGCTCTTTTCCAAGGTATTGATGGTGTTTTAGGCATCTTTGGAAGTGTAACAGGATTACTTTCATTGCAATCCGCTTCTAGAACTGTTGGCGGATTCCCTAACGTACTTATTTCCGTTGCAGAGATGCAAATGCCTAATTTGCTTGGCGGTGGAATGACATCCGCATTTTTAGCCAATACGAATGGTGTAGTGAACGGTATTGGTGGTATGGCCATATTATTTGCAGGTTTAGCTGTATTGTATGTGTTAGTAAGTAGAGTTTTAAAACTAAGGAAAGTCAAAGTCAAAACTCCTGGAAACACTACCAAAAAACCGCCTAAAGGCAAAAGATTGTCTTCCGCTAAGAAAATTGACAATGATTTCAAATTCAATATTAATTTAGGTAATTTCGAATTCGGCTCAAGCGATGAACTTTTGGCTTCAAAACGTTTAACCGTACTGTATACAACATTATTTGTTGTTTGGGTTATTATTACAGCCCTTGCGGTAAGTAGAGGTTCAAGATTCATTACCACAATCGTATTGCCATTTGGACTTTTGGCAGGAATATTTGTAGGATTTGCAACCGATTATATCAAAAACAAATTGAATGATGACAGGTGGATTATTGCTATTGCCGTATTATGCGGTTTCCTTGCTGCAATTCCATTGGCTCAGGTCAGCGTTATTTTAGGAATTTTAATATTCATTGTCATTGTTGCAGCAGCTTTAGTTACAGTTTACGGCATCAAACCGGTTGCAACCAAAAAAGTTCCGCTTAAAAAATATGTTATTATAATAGCTATTGTGATTGCACTTGTTTCACCTACCGTTTGTGGAGCTTATGTAACATCTACACATGTTGTTCCGGGTACTAGTGATGCAATGTGGAATTCAATGACTTGGATTAATGAAAATGCTCCTGAAGATACAGTTATTACATCCTGGTGGGACTTCGGTTACCTCTTTGAGATTGCTGCTGACAGACAAGTAACATTCGATGGAGGTTCCCAATCCGGTGAACGTGCATTCTGGTTAGGTCAGGCGATGACCACAAGCGATCTGGAACTGTCTGCGGGTATTTTCAGAATGTTGGATTCTTCTGGAACTTTGGCTGATGAAGCATTAGTGAACTATACTGGAGATACTGGTAAAGCAACCAGCATCCTTATTGACATTTTACCAAAAACAGCAGAGGATGCTCAAAGCACTTTAACCAGCAAATATCACTTAACTGCCGCTCAGGCTAAAGATGTAGTTCAATACACTCACCCTGATAAGGTACGTCCTGTAATCTTTGTAGCATCTTCAGATATGCTTCAAAAGGCAGGCTGGTGGAGTTACTTCGGTGCTTGGGACTTTAAAAACCAATCATCTCAAAACTACAACTACTATGTTCCAACAGAACAGGTTAAAGTCGGAGCCGGTCAGACAGGTAAACTAGCTTTACTTGAAGATCAAGGAATGACCATTAATGCAGTCATTTCCCGTGGAAACGGTAACAATACCACAACAGGTTACACTGAAGCGGTTTACACAGAAAATGGAGAGCAAATCATGATCAATGACACTCCATACAACCCATTAAACATTTCAAATATAATCGTGATTGAAGATGGTTATCTTGTCAAAAACGAATCTGTCGGCAATGTCAAGAACGCTAACTTCACATTGTTCCTGATGGGTAATGACAATAACTATTCACCTATCCTAATCAGTAATGAATTGGCCAATTCAATGTTTACTAGATTATACCTTTTAGGTGGATCAGGTCAGGACATATTTGAAAACGTCCATAATGAAAACGGTGTAATGCTGTTTAATGTAAACTTCGACAATACTGTCGCTGGAGGTGCCTCCGGCAGCTCTAGCAGTAATGAAACTAGTACTTAGGTTAGGATTTTCCTAATCTAAACTTTTTTTTATTTTGATAATATGGTGATTTAATAATGGGGATTGAAGAGAAAATAAAGGATATTGAAGAAGAAATTCAAAAGACACCATATAATAAAGCAACTTCACATCATATAGGTAAACTTAAGGCTAAACTATCTAAACTTAAAGAGGAATCTTTACAGCGTAGCAGTGGGGGATCAAAAGGCCAAGGTTTTCATGTTAAAAAATCTGGTGATGCTACCGTTGTACTTGTGGGATTTCCTTCCGTTGGAAAATCTACTCTCTTAAATGAAATTACAAATGCTGAAAGTAAGGTCGGAGCTTATCAGTTCACTACATTGGATATCGTTCCCGGAGTCATGGAACATAAGAACGCAAAAATCCAAATTTTTGATATCCCTGGAATCATTACTGGTGCAAGCAGCGGTAAAGGAAGAGGAAAAGAGATTTTATCTGTTGCAAGAACTGCCGATTTAATTTTAGTTGTTCTTGATACTTTAAACCCACAGCACCTTAAGGTTATTATAAAAGAATTGAGGGCCATCGGAATCAGGCCGAACGAACATCCTCCAGATGTGACTGTCAAAAGGAAAAAACTTGGAGGAGTAAAGGTTTCATCAACCTGCAAATTAACCAACATGGATGAAAAGACAATCAGATCCATCTTAAATGAGTACGGATATATTAATGCGGACGTGCTTTTCAGGGATGATGTTACAATGGATCAATTTATTGACGTGCTTGATAGAAATAAATCATACGTTCCGATGTTGGTCTTATTAAATAAGGTCGACCTTGTAGATGAGGCATACCTTGAAGAGCTGAAAAAATATATTCCTGATTTCATTCCGATTTCCGCCGATAAAAAGACAAATATTGATGAGTTGAAAGACATAATATTTGATAATTTGGATTTGGTAAGGGTTTATCTAAAACCACAGGGCAGAAAAGCCGATATGGAAGACCCGTTAGTAATCAAAAAAGGTTCTACCGTAATCGATGCATGCAGAAAGCTGCACAGGGAGTTTGTGAAAAATTTCCGTCATGCAAAAGTCTGGGGAACTTCCGTCAAATTCCCAGGTCAAAAGGTAGGTCCGGACCATGTTTTGGAAGATGAAGATGTATTGAGAATTATTCTTAAAAAATAATTCTTAAATCTTTTTTTTGATATTATGTATAAAAATGTTTTTATAACCGGCACTCCTTGCACTGGCAAGACAACTGTCAGTGAAGTTTTATCTGAAAGATTAGGCTGTAAATTAATTAAGATTAATGATTTGGCTATTGAAAACGACTTTGTTTTGGGAATCGATGAGGAAAAGGGATATAAGGTCATTGATATTCCACGATTAAACGATAAGGTTTCAGAAATTATTTCCGGCAGTGATGATTTTATTATTTTTGAAGGGCATTTGGCTCATTTGTGCTCTGGAGCGGATAAGGTAATCGTTTTAAGGGTCAGGCCTGAAATTTTACGATCTAGACTTGAAGGTCGAAATTACACCGATGCTAAAATCCGTGAAAACCTGGAAGCTGAAGCTATGGGCGTATGTACTGCTGAAGCTTATGATATTTACGGGGAAGACATCTCGGAAATTGATGCAAGTGATTTGGCGGTTGATGAGATTGTAGAGTTACTTGTCAAGGTTCTTAATAGGGATGCTGATTTTCCGGTCGGCGGAGTTGATTTCATGGATTGGTTAATCAATTCCTTATAGTATCACAACAATTTTTCACACTTAAAACAATTTTACCATATTGCTTCAATTTAATTTTATCGCTACAATTTTTGCTTATTTTTTATATAATCACTTTTGTGATTTTTAACACTTCAATAACATTAATATAGGATATGATTCATATAATTAACTAACTTACTAGCTAGTTCAAGTTACAATTAAAATATTTAATGAGGGATAGAGATGAAAGATTATTCTTTAAGAAATGCACTAAATATTTTTTGTAATGTGAATCAATCAGCAATTATCAATTTGAAGTTTCACTTTCAAAAAAATAATAATTGGAGACATGATAATCCGAATTCATGGATTGATGTCTTTTTTGGCCATAAATTGCTAGGGATAATGAAACAGGAGTATAATAAATTCAAATTATGTTACAAACATCCTAGTAAGAGTCAAAAAGATTATATCTTATTGTTTTGATAACTGATGATAATACTATGGATTTGATTACAACTTATGAAGCTAGTATTAATAGGAGGAAAGGAGAAAATGAATGGAGATAGTTCTCTAGATTGGAGTTATGACACTGAATGTGATGCATTGTTTATTCATCGCGTTGATGATTACGAGTATGAGGAATCAATTGAAATGAGATGTGATGTACTTATGGATTTTGATACCCTTTTAAATCCAAGCGCTTTTGAGTTTTTAAATGCTTCCAAAATCTTCAAATCGAATAATGGGGATTTGTGCGAGATTGAAAAGATTAAAGTCCATGTTTCTATCAATGAAGATCTGATTAAATTATTTGTTGATGTAATAACTCCAAACAACAAATTTGAAACAATTGAAAAGTTCATCAATGATATTAATGCGCCTTCCTGTGAAAAAGACATGTTTGCTTTCTAAAATTATTTTTTTTGATTTCTTTACTAATTTTTAAAATACTTTAAAAAATACATACCTTTATAAATGGTGATGTACATAATTATTCTTAATATTCATATTAACCTAAGGTTAGTTTTTAACTATGGTTTTTGTTTTAATTTGCGCAAATCATTTTAATTCAATTTTGAATATTATATCCTATTTTCATAATTATGAGGAGGATATTTTTGAGTAGAGGAAAACGACCAAAGTGGATGATTGAAATAGCGATTGAAAGAATGAATATTCTTTTTGAGCGTGCTGAGATGGAATTCATCACCCATCCAGAGAGATCCAATCGTTATGTTGAGTTAGCATTAAAATTATCTACAAAATACAATACCAAGGTCCCTGAAAAGTGGTCTCGAAGGTATTGCAAGAAATGTAAGTGTTTCCTTTATCCTGGCCATAATTGCACCGTCCGGCTAGTTAACTCAGAGGTTAACATTTTTTGTGGTGAATGTGGTCATGTAATGAAAATTCCTTATCGCAAGGAAAAAAAGTTAAAAAGGAGAGCTAAATATGAGTCACACAAAAAAGGAAATGATGAATAGAGCTCTTGGTGCGATGACAATTAACATTGGTAAAAGCGGGGTCAATGACAATGTTATTGAAGAAATCAAACGCCAGCTTGAAGCTAATGAGATTGTTAAACTTAAATTTGCAAAAAATATCGCTAGAAATAAAGATGATTACATAGATGAAATTGTCTCTAAAACAAAAGCACAGCTTATTGACGTTAGAGGCCACGTTGCTGTAATCTATAAGAAAAAGCCTTAAACATTTTAAATTTAGAGTTACAGGCCCTATTTTTTTAGGTCTTAAATTTACAGTGGATTAAGCTACAATTATTTAATAAAATATTGGAGAATTAATATGACTACTGTATTTGATGTACCTGCAGATTTATTAATTAAAAAAGTCGCAGAAGAATTTAAAAATAATGATAAAATCAATTCCCCTGCATGGTCCAATTTTGTTAAAACTGGTGTTCACAAAGAAAGAAAACCAGAAAACGCTGATTGGTGGTATGTAAGAACTGCTTCTATCATCAGAAGAGTTTACATGGACGGTCCTGTAGGAGTTATGAGTTTAAGAACTTTCTACGGTGGTAAAAAAGACCGTGGCGTACGTCCTGAAGTTTTCAGAAAAGGTAGTGGATCTATTGTTAGAACCGCATTAAAACAATTAGAAGACGCAGGATTTGTTGAAAAAGTTGAAGGTGGAAGAGTTGTCTCCCCAGCAGGAAGATCATTCTTAGATAAAATTTCTGCTGAAATCATTAAAGATATTCCTGAACTTGAAAAATACTAATTATTAATTGGAGAGTTTGATATGAGCGATTTAGATGAAATTCGTCAAAAAAGAATGGCTGAATTACAAGCTCAACAAGCTGCTATGCAAAATCAAGCACAGCAACAGGCTGCTGCTCAAGCACAACAGCAACAAGCGCAAGCACAATTTGAAGCTCAGAAAAAACAAATATTAGGTCAGATAATGACTCCTGAAGCTCGTGCGCGTTTAGCAAATCTTAAACTAACCAAACCTGACCTTGTCAATAATATTGAACTTCAATTGATTCAATCTGCACAAGCAGGTAGTTTAAGAGGAAAAGTCACTGATGATCAGTTAAAAGTTCTTTTAAGAAACATTGCTGGTCAGAAAAGAGAAATTAAAATTACAAGGAAATAATATCGATGAAGGCGGCTGTATTATATAGTGGAGGTAAAGATTCATCTTTCATGGCAGTCATGCTTGATAGATTGGGTCTTGATGTAGAGTTATGCACTGCAAACTTTGGTGTTTATGATTCATACATTCCGGCCAGCAAATCAGCGGCATCCTTAGGGTTTACCCACAAAGTTCTGGATTTGGACTTTGACTTACTGGACAAGACCTGTGACATGATATTGAACGACGGATTTCCGAACGATGGAATCAAGTTCATTCATGAAAACGTTGTGGAACAGGTATCAGAAAAATATGATATTATTGCCGATGGGACAAGAAGGGATGATAGAACTCCTAAATTAACTGTCAATCAAATAAGAAGCCTTGAAGATAGAAAAGATGTTCAATACATAAATTTGGACAGTTTTGGTCACAAATCTGTTAAATTAATAACTTCTAATTTGTTTGAAATTTCACATGAAAAGTCAAATAAGGACAACAGTTCCGACTACGAGGTTGAAATAAGAACTTTGATTGATGAGAAGGGAGGAAATTCACTTGACATATTCCCGGAACATTATCAAACTCGCGTTATTGGTTATAAAAAATAATTATTATATGTATTACAGGTGAGAACATGAGTAGAAATAAACCATTAGCTAAAAAATTAAGAATGGCAAAAGCAAACAAACAAAATAGGAGAATTCCAATCTGGGCTTATGCTAAAACTAACCGTAAACTTAGATACAGACCAAAACCTAGACATTGGAGAAGAAACAGTCTTAAATTATAAGAGGGGTTAAAATGGAAAGAGTTTACACAATTCCACTTAGAAATGTAAAAAATGTCAAAAGGACCATCAGAGCTCCTAGAGCTATTAGAGAAGTACAAAACTTCTTGACTAAACATATGAAAGCAGAAGAAGTTAAACTTGATGAGTCTATCAATCATGCAATTTGGGAAAGAGGTATTCAAAAAATACCTTCTAAAATTACCGTAAAAGCAGTTAAAGATGATGATGGTGTTGTAAAAGCTACTTTAGCAGAATAGGCTATAGTACCTTCGCCATATATTAGATTAATGTGAGGTAACAATATGTTGAAAAGAGTTGATATTGTTGGAAATCCAAATATAGGAGTATTCATTCTTGCAACCGACGATATAGCTATTGTTCCTTATAATCTCATTGATGAAAAAGCAGAAATTATTAAGGAAACATTAGAGGTCGATATTGTAAAGTCTTCTATTAGTGGAAGTAATCTTATAGGATCTTTAGCTGTAGCTAATTCAAACGGTATCGTTGTTTCCCCACACGTCTTAGACAGAGAAGTTAAACAATTTGAAGAATTGGGCTTAAATGTGGCTTCCATTCCTTCACAGTATACTGCTGTTGGAAATATTGTTGCTGCAAATGATACGGGTGCTATCATAAGTCCGTTCTTATCAGAGGATGCTAAAAACATAATTGAAAATGCTTTGGATGTTGATGCTGAAGCCCGTTCAATTAGCGGAAGCGACATCATCGGTTCCTTGATTAAGGTTACCAATAAGGGATTTTTAATTTCTAAAAATGCAACTTCTAGTGAAATTAACTTGGCTCGTAAAGTATTTGGTGTTGAAGGAGATATTGGTACTGTTGGTAGAGGCATTCCTTTAGTTGGGGCTTGTTCCATTGCTAATTCTAATGGTGCAATTGTAGCTAAAGGCAGTACTGGTCCTGAAATGGCTAGAGTTGAAGAAGCATTAGGCTTTTTAGATGATAATTTTTAATTAATATATCATGAGGGATTTTATATGATAACAAAAATTTACAGAGTTAAAGGTACTTTTGTAATGGGCGATGAATAT
>JAFRFD010000015.1 GCA_017434525.1 Methanobrevibacter sp. | reverse complement strand
TTTTTCTCCTTTATCTAGCCTTTGATGTAATATGTAATAGATATTCTAATTGTTTAATTTCTTTATCTTTTTCGATGAGCAATTTATCAACATCTTCCTTTCGATAAAATTTTTCATCGCTACTCACTGAAGAATATTCCTGTCCAACGATTGCTACAGTTTCGCTGCTGTCATCAATCGAACCAATTTCAAAAGAATATTCTTTTAATTTAACTACTTCTTTTCCCATATATTTAAAAATAAATATTATTTCTTTTCATTTCTTTTATAACTAAACTTTCTTGTGAATTTCCTATATCACCAAGTCTAAGCCATCTAAGAATTCCTCTTGCAACACATTCAGCATTTTTCTTAGCAGCCCATTCTATAAAACAATCATTCTTATAAACATTTATAGATAATCCATGTTTTTCATCATAGTCTATAACAAATTGAATATGTTTTTTTAAATAATATAATGAACATTGATTTGGTCTATCATATAAATGATCTTCTATATAAAAATTATCAATAATTTTTTTACTTTTCTTAATTCTTGCTAACACATCTTCTATTGGTTGGCAAATATATTTTATTTTTTTCTTTCCCATAATTCAAATATATAAAAAATTAAACGATTTGTCAACCCTAGCTATAAATAATAAAAAGGAACAGGTATGAAATTACAAGAAGCATTAAAGTTATTAAAAAATTCTGGTTATCTTTGTGAATTTACAGTTGCTGCAGAACCGACATTTGATGACTATAAGAATAAAGTATATCAAATAGTTGCAGACCAAGTAGGTCAAGAACGGGCTGATATGATTATGGAATATGAAGAAAGAGAACTTCAAGATTATGCATATCGTCAAGGTTGGTCAGTTAAGCAAGGTGCTGAAGCAGTCATTGAATGGACAACGCCAAGCGAAAAACAGAAAGAAATTTTAGATTTCATGTATAATAACTGGGATGCTGATAATGAACGTTCTTACGGTCCAGATTCTGAATATGATGCAGTATGTGAACGTGCACGAGAACAATTCGAAGATTCAGAAGCACTTATTCCTAGTGATACTAATGAATTTGCAGTCCTGTATGGTAAAGAGATTTATGAATAAAAATAAGAGAGTTTAAAAACTCTCTTTTTATTTTATTTCATTACACTTTGCAATCTTACCTGTCTCATCAAAATAAGCAGCCATTGCACCGCGATTTCCTATAGTGTGATAAATATATACATTATTTGTTTTTCTGTCACAAATATAATATAAATTATCCATAATATGACCATCATCAATGTAATAAAATGATGGTTTTAAACTACTATTGACGGTTACTCCCGGTTCCAAAGGTGATACTTTTTCACACCCTATTAAAGTCATAGCAAATGCTAAAAGAATAAATAATTTTTTCATAATTTTACCCGTATACTGTTGGTCCTGGTGGAAGATGATTTTTAAATTGTTTAAAATATTCAAAATAAAAATTTACAGATTGTGTATCAAATGACATCAGATTACATTGTCCTTTGCTATATTCACATTTTACTAAATATAAATCTGTATCGTCTGATATAATATTCTTGAAAAATTCTTTAATGGAATCACCAAATTTATGCATAATCCAAATATCTACATCCATACCTCCGCGGAAATCTGGAAAATCATAAAGAGTAAGATTAAAAGTTAACACAACTTTACAATTATTGAAGTGATTTTTACTAAATTTTATACCGCATGCATCTTTTAATACTGATGCAATAGCAATCGGCATTGATCCGTCAATGTCTGAATTATCTTTGATTTCTTGAAAATCACTATATATCGACATATTTTATAATATAGAAAAAGGATTGACTTTCGTCAACCCTTTTATGAACATACACAGTTAATTAGACTGTAATTTCTGTTGTAACATATACTGGATTTAAACCTTGTTCTATCGCAGTAGCATTTGCACATTGTGCGTTCCAGTCAATAATATGAATCAATTTATAACCTTCTGTTATCAATTCGTCTACTGCTGATTTCTTAAATGGCGGCAAAGAATTAATAACAGATTCTCTAATAAATTCTGCTACCTTATCTCTTGTCATTCTACCGATTGGAATCCAGTTAAATGCAATAATATAACGGTCATCACCATTTTTAAGAACTGATTTAACTTTTTCTTTAAACTTTTTACTTTTTTCTTCTGAAAGAAGTTGACCTTCTGTAGGAGTCAAATTACTACATACACCAAATAAATTATCACCCATCATCTTTTATTCCTTTTATACTATATTGTTCTAATTTTTCTTTTGCCGCTAATAATGCCTTTTCTATATCGTCTATATTTCTATATTCCTTCCAAGTGCATTTCCATTTATTGGTTCCATAATGACCAATTTCTGGATTATTAGAATATACATTGTATATATCATATTCAACTGTATCTAATACCTTTACTATTCTTACACCTTCTGGTTTAAAGTAATTCCTGTCAAGACCTTCTGTATATAAAATCGGCGGGCAAAATGGAACTATATCGGTAACATACCAAGTCTCAGCTTCGTCCCAATCCTCTTGCTTTATAAAATCTAATTTTTTTATTAATTCATCAAGTTCTTTATTCTTTATATTTGGGCCAACATGTAAATACATAAAGAAATTGGATATTTCTTTAATAAGTTCTCTAATATATAAAACATTCCAGTCTTTATCAAGTAAATCATATTTTCGTTCATCAACTACTACTATTTTACCATCTACGATATTATTAAGATAAATTGTAAATTCGTCTATTGGTTCTGTCGGTTTCGTAATATAATCTACCTTTACACTTACTATAACCAAATAATCATCTACTCTGTCATTTAAATTATAATATATAGTTGAACGACGATATTCATCACCATAACAATATCCTACATCTTTATCCCAGCCAAGCGATAAACAAATATTATTAAATTCATTTAAATTCATATTAACCCATTATACTATATGCTTCTGCATATTTTCTCATTTGATTTAAAATACTTGCAAAACCATTTTGTCTAGTCGGTGTCAAACCGTTAGTAAAACCATTCCGAACAAACCAATTTGGGTCTATTGCTAAAATTTCAGACGGTGTTTTACCACTAAAGAAATTACAAAGATAAACTCCCAAACCTAACGATATTAGTGCTGGTGTTTTATCGTCTGTGCATACGTCAAAGAAAATTCTGCCAAAATTATATGTAGGTTTCAGATATAACTTTATCCCACAACCTTTGACTAACCATTTTTCGTCTTTTTCGAAATTGGCCTTATTATTTCTAGCAAGTTCAATCAAGTATTTCCACTTCTCGTCATTATCCATGTTTACAAATATAGAAAAACCGGTCGAAATCAACCGGTTTTATTTTTTATTTTGAATTTTTAATTACCAAGATAATCGTAATATCCAATGTTTAATCATTCCCTTTGGAGAATCTTCAAGCTTAGCTGTTATACTCTCGTTTTGGAACATTTTAATAACATCTGGGACGATTTTATCTATCAGTAAGGGTGAATCATAGGTATAGTCAAAAAGCGGATGTTCGTCATCGTATTCAGCCGTATTGATAGATATACTGGCACTTCGTTTTCTATTATCAGCACATCTTTGAGCTTCTGAATATGCACGTTTAAAAAGCTTGGATGCTTCTTCTTTAACTGCCTTCTCAGATGCATCAATAGTTCTAGCTCTTAATAAATCACCTAGCTTCATGGTTTTCCTTTTTAAGTTTTGCTATTTCAGCTTCAAGACGTTCAATTTTTTCTTGATTCCATTTTTCAAACCATGGTCCATTAACTGCCCAATATCTTTCATCGATACTGCATAAACTTAAAGGACCATATTTTTTGAGTATATAAAGTGTATGCATTTCTGCTTTTCGTTCTGCTGAAACATCTATTTTATTTTCAGCATTAATTTCAAAAATACATGCATTTGGGTCTACCTTATGACCGTCATGTTTGTATAAAGGAGTAACTCTGACAGCAGAATAACTTTCTTTACCCCACGTTCCATCAATAGCTATTGATATTTGTGGATTTCCTTCAACTTTTTGTAATTCTTCAATTAATTCATTCTTTGTCATCGTAAGTTGAAATCTCCTTTAACTTGTTTAAAAATTGTGCAAACTCATTTACACTAAACGTTTGTGTAAGGCCTTGTTCTCGCCAATCTGGATTCGGATCGGATGTAATACTAAATGAAATTGCTGGTTCTGGTATTTCTTCTGATTGATCTACCCAAAAATCAAATATAACGTCATATTCATGCTTTCCCTGTTTAAATCTAACTTTTATTCGATTATCATCTTTATAAATTTCTTTAAAATCTGTCATTAGCAACTCCTTACGAATACAAGTCTAATTTCTGCATCTCTATCCAAATCCCAATCTTCTCTAGCCATATCTTGAATAGCCCATAAAAGACCAGTCCATTTAAGAGCTTTTTTATAACCAGCAGACTGATCATTAAGTTCTTCCAGAAGTTCTTTATTTATCGGATATGTTAATGGATTACGATCAGGAACAGAATCAGCAGTGCCTTCCAGATACCTGTCAGAATGAAGGTCAAGTGTATAATCGCTATAAGGATTTATTTCACACTTAAATCCTAACGCTTTGTAACACATCATCATAGTATTATCATACTGTTCAACGATTCTATTACAAAGACGTTTCATATTATCTAATGGACAAACCTTGACCCAATGATATTCATCAATATTACCGTCATAGTAATCAAGTATTCCCTGAGAAAGTTCAGAATTATCTACTGAGTCAAATGTATTTTCTTCAATATCTTG
>JAFRFD010000063.1 GCA_017434525.1 Methanobrevibacter sp. | reverse complement strand
TCTTTAAAAAAACCTCATAAATCCAATTCTATCAATTATTTTTACAAATGATATACTAATATTTCTAATGTAAAAAAACATATAAAGATTTACAGAGAGCATTTGAAAAGTAATATCCATCAACAAAAGAAAAAAAATTTTAAGTACACTCAACACAAAATACATAAAAATAACAAACTAAAATCTGATAAAAATAGAAAATACCCTTTAAAAATCCTATTTAATATAAGTACACCCATCTTGCAATTCATCCACGACTTTTACAGAAGTCGTGGTATTCTTGCATTATTAAGATAAAAATGAATTTGGCAGACATACTTTGATTATTGATCCTTCAAATCGAGAAAGAACTATCACTAAAATTTCAGGCAATGGTAAAATTTCAAAAGGTCGCATTTATTCTTGTGATTCTACTCATTTTTCAATATTAACTTAGAAAATTATTATTTTTTATGTTCATAGCATTAGATGTGTTTTAGGCCATAACTTTTTTAGAGTGAAATTTGTGAAGTATTATGAACCAAAAGGAATATGAATCTACATAATTTAAACCATTAAATAATTCCCATTACCAATATTAACAAAATAATTCCTGAATTTTATAAAATAACCCCATAATTATATGAAAAACAAAAGATTAATAGAATTAAGATTTAATTACTTTTAGTTACAAAAATAGAAAACTTTATATAGTAACAAAAGGTAAATAAAATACATTCATAGGAAATTCCTAAAAAGGAGTGTGAAAACTATGGTAGATTCAGAAACAATTGAAACTAAAATTTCAGATAAAAAAGAAGAATTCGAAGAAAAAGTTGAAGACGCAAAAGAAGAATTCGAAGATGCAAAAGAAGATGCAAAAGATGCCTTTGAAGAAAAAAAAGAAAAAGGCAAAAATATTGCTGACAACGTTATTGCGGATTTAGCAAAATCAATTGATGAGTTTAAGGAAAACATCAAAAACATGCAAAAAAATGCTGATCAAAGATATCAAGATTACAAAAAATCAACCGTACAAAGTTTAGACATTGATTTAATCGAAACCAAAGATTTCTACTACCTCAAGGCAGTAGTGCCAGGAGTTAGCAAAAAGGACATCTTAATCGAAGCCGGTGACAACGACATTACCATTGAAACTACTGTCGTTCCATACATCGAAGAGTTCGATGAAGAGGATGAAGCTGAAGTAATCGTATCAGCAATCAAATCCGGCAGATGCGTAAAAACCGTCAGGTTTGAAAACAGCATCGACATCGAAAACATCAAAGCTAAATTCAAAAACGGAACCGTTGTCATAACCCTTCCAAAACTAGTCATACCTAAACATAAGGTCAAAGTAGAATAACCATTCTACTTTTTCTCCCTTTTTTTAACCTAAACCTTTATATCCTAATCTAAACAACTATTTTTATGAATAACAAAATTGCACTTGCTCCATGTAACGGAATGAGTCCAAACGGATTGGTTTCACGCGTTGCAGTCGGAGATTTCAAAAAGGAACACGAAAACGTAATTTCCATCTGTATGGGATCAACTTCCGCCGACATTGAAAATGAAAACACCCCGATGCTTAAGAAGTATCCGATAATTGCCATCAACGGATGTAAAAACAACTGCGTTAATAAAATTCTTGAAAACAAGGGCGTTGATGTGGCCAAAACCATCAATGCAAGTGACGTTTTAGAAAATTATGGCGTTTGTGCACGTGATCCGTTCAGGTTGGATGATGAGGGCGAAGAGTGTGTAAAAATAATTAAAAAAGAGTTGGAAAACTCTTTATAGTCTAATATCTTACTTTTCCGATATGTCTTGTTGCACCAGGGTCTTCACCGTTGAAGTGCGCAAGATAATATACGAACCATTCAAGCGGAATCACAAATATGAATGGGGACAATAGCTTATCGACTTCTGCATAGTCCTTAAGGTCAAAGAGTATCAGTTTGGTTTCAAGGTTTTCACAAAAGTCAATTGCCTTTTGTGTTATCTCATCGGATTCAAGATCTGACCTTAAAATGATGACCGGAACGTCCTTTTCTGCCCTTTCAATGAGACCGTGCCTGAATTCAGCTGAATATTCAGGGCATGCATGCTTTATTGCACCTTCCATGAGCATTGTCATTGCCAATTTGTATGCAAGGCCGAAGTTAGGACCGCTTCCCAGACAGTAGAATATGTCTTCCTTGGCGTACTTTTCTGCCAAAGCCTTGTTTTCATCTTCAGTTAAAAGCAATAGCTTTTCAAGCATTTTAGGCATGTCTGCAAGTTCAGCCAACAATTGATCCTTATTTTCATAGTCTGATGCTTTAAACAGGATTTGGTAAAGGCAGGCCAATTGTGTGATGTAGGTTTTTGTACCCAATATTGCTGTTTCTGTTTCACATCTTGTTGCAATTGGAGTTTTAGCTTCTTTAATCATTGAACTTTCAGGTTCATTAGAGATGGAAACAGTGTGTATGCCAAACTCGTTTGCCCTTCTAAGGGATGCTAGAGTGTCTGCGGTTTCACCGGACTGTGAGGTGAATATCGCAAGTGAGTTTTCGTTTTCAACCAGTTTCTTGTTGTAGTAGAATTCATAGCCGGTATACACTTCAATATTGATATTGGTACTTGACATTCTGATTGCGTCACGAACGCTGTAGCAGGTTGAAATGGAACTTCCACAACCGATTAGATAGACCTTATCGACTTTTGAAACAATTTCTGAAACCTCATCCATTGTTTCAAATTCAGCTTCGAAAGTCCTCTGCAGTGACTCAGGCTGTTCCATCATTTCATCATACATTTTATATTTCATAAGCTTAAACTCCTTTAAAATTAAATAATATTAATTATATATTGTTAATCAACATATAAATATGTTTTTTAAAAAATCGAATAATGATTAATATGGAAATAGACTTATCTTTAATTGGAATGGAAAAAGGAAGGCAGTACGAAACAATAATCACCACCCAAAACAGTGATGGCGTGAAAAATGCGGCACCAATAGGGGTGCTGTGTTCAGGTCCAGACACTATTTTAAACCGGATATTCAAGGGAAGCCACACTCTGGACAATATAATCTCCCAAAAGGAGTTTGTCGTCAATATTACCCATTCCCCTGAACTGTTTACCTCCTCCCTACTGGAAACTCTGGATGATAGTTGCTACAATGAAGATTTGTCCCTTAAAGGCTGCGATGCATATTTCAAATGCAATGCCATCAGCTTTACTGAAGCAGTAAAACAAAGCGATCCCATCAAAAAGAAAGGAGAAGCAATTATAATTAAATCAAAAGTCGTTGAACTTAATGTCAACAAGGACACAATGGCCTTCAACCGTGGTTTCGGCTATGTTATAGAATCCCTGACCAACTTTTCACGTTTCGATTTGATTGATGGTGAACTTAAAGAGTTCTACATAAAAAGATTCAAAGAGACCTACCGTGTCGTCAACAAGGTCGGAACCAAAGATGACATAAAGGCAATGCATAAAATAAAAAAAGAATTGAAAGCTAAAGGCCATGACCTTTAACCTATTATAACATCCATAAATTCGAAACTGTCACCGTCGAACAATCCCTTATCCGAGAGCTTGATTGATGGAATCACCAGAAGTGACATGAACGCCATTGTCATGAACGGTGAGTCAAGCTTGCAGCCCAAAGCAGATGCCATCCTATGGAGGACATCCAACTTTTTGGCAACGTCATATGCGTCCTCATTGCTCATCAGCCCGGCTATTGGAAGTGAAAGTGAGTCCTTAAAGTCTTCGCTTACAACCGCAATTCCTCCCTTGTTTTTAATGACTGTGTTTACGGCTTCCGCCATCATTTCTGATGAGTATCCGACAACCACTATGTTGTGGGAGTCATGTGCAATTGATGAGGCGATTGCTCCTTTCTTAAGTCCGAATCCCTTGATGAATCCGTTTGCCACTGTGTTTGATCCGTAACGTTCGACGACCGCTATTTTCAGTATGTCCTGGAAAATGTCGGGCTGGACGATTCCGTCTTTTGTGATGAGGCTGGCAGTTGCCTTTTTGGTGAGCAGGTCCCCATCCGTGCATTCTATCACATTGACCCTGCACTCGTCACCTTCAAAGTAGACGTCAAAGTCTTCGGCGAATTTCTCGTCTGCGGTTATGGAGTTTTCAACCTCAACCTCGCCAATGTCAAAGAGAACGTCCTCACCGTCGAAGACACATTCGCCTGAAATGTATGTCTTGAGAATGTTTAAATCATTCAGGTTATCTATGATTATGAAGTCTGCCCTTGCACCTGTGACGATTGATCCTGCATCAAGGCCGAAATGTGCTGCTGGATTGATTGTTACCATTTCAATGGCTTTGATGATGTCAATTCCCAAATCCGCAGCCTTCTTAACGGATTCGTTCAAGTGGCCCCTTATCAAATCATTGGGGTGCTTGTCATCGCTTACGATGAAATCGAATATCGGTGAGTGGAGCCTTCTTGAGAGAACCTCATTTGGTATGATGCCGAAACTGTCCTGATTTTTGTAGTGTTCGATGCGTTCCGAAAAATCAAAGAGAGCTTCCATATCCTTGGCGGATGACCCGTCACGCACCATGATTTTCATGCCTTTCTGCTTCTTTTCCATAGCTTCTTGAAAACTGCTGCATTCATGGTCTGTGACTATACCCTGTTCGATGTATTTATCCAAATCTTTGCCTGAAACCAGTGGCGCATGTCCGTCGATAGGCTTTTTGTATTTTCTTGCAAGCTCAAGTTTCCTTAAGACCTCCGGATCCTGGCCGATTACACCTGGGAAGTTCATCATCTCTGCAAGCGCAACGATTTCATCCTTTTGAAGCAGATATTCAATGTCATCAGAATCCAGAACTGCACCGGAGGTTTCAAAGGCGGTTGCAGGAACGCATGAAGGCGCCGCAAAATAAAAGTTGAACGGAACGGTGGATGCGTTTTCAATCATGAATTCTATTCCCCTGATTCCACGGACATTAGCTATCTCATGGGGATCGCATACAACGGAAGTGGTACCGTGCCTGACTGCAATCTTTGCAAACTGGGCGGGAGTCATCATGGTGCTTTCGATGTGGATATGTGAATCGATGAAACCCGGAAGCATCAGGCCTTCAACATCAATTTTGGTTTCTTCGGTAACATGAATCGGGACGATTTCCTTGAAAATTCCCTCTTCGATTGTTATTCTTGCAGGATATACAGAATCTGTTAAAACGTCCAATATATAGGCAGTGAATTTCATTTCTATTCCTCGTGTATGGCATTATAGAGAAGTGGCAGGAATGTACCGATATCAGTTACAATGCCTACAACCTGGGCGCTTCCCCTGTCGGAGAGTTTGGTAACTGTAGACGGATTGATGTCTACGCAGATACTTTTAACCCTTGAAGGAAGCAGGTTGCCCGTTGCGATTGAGTGAAGCATTGTAGCTATCATTATGACCATGTCCACCTCCTGAGCATATTTTCTCATAAGCTTTTGGGCTTCGACAGTATCGGTTATGACATCCGGAAGAGGTCCGTCGTCACGAATGGATCCGGCAAGGACGTATGGAACGTCGTTTTTTATGCACTCATACATTATTCCGCCGGTCAGTGTGCCATCCTCAACGGCATGCTGAATGGAACCGGATTGGTTTATCCTGTTGATGGCTCTCATATGGTGAGTGTGACCGTGGGCCACGATTTTTCCGGTTTCAACTTCGATACCCAGTGAAGTTCCAAAAAGATTAGATTCAATATCGTGAGTAGCCAGTGCGTTACCGGCCATGATTACGTCAATGTAGCCTTCCCTAACCAAAGCCGCCAGATATTTGCCTGAACCTGTGTGCACGATGGCAGGCCCTCCAACTATACCTATCTTTCCGCCTTTGGCTTTGATTTCCTTCATCTCTTTTGCAATACCATTGATTAGATTCATCAATGGCTTTTCGGAAGACACTTCGCTGTTCATGAACTCGAATACCTGCTGTTCGTCCCTTGACCTGTGAGGTGGAGTTACCCTTACACCGTCAAGGCCCACAACAATCATGTCTCCAGCCTTAACGTCGGCTATTGGCTTTACGTAAGCTCTTGGAATGTCCTCATCGACAACAACCAGACAGTCCATTTCAATCTCTTCAACAAGCATCCAGTTTCCCTTATAGTAAATGTGAGTGGTGTGATTGGATGATGAATAAAAACCTTCAGGAGCAACTTTGTCTTTGGTTGACGCCACCAGCTTGACTTCCTTAATCTCATCGATGGAAGCACCAAGAACTGACAGTTCATCCAAAATGGAATTCAACAACTCGGGAGACTCTGCGGAAACTTCAATCTTAGCCCTACTAATGTCTGATTTCTTTCTACCAACATCGATGTCCAATATGTCAAATTCTCCGCCTTTGTCCATGATTATGCCCATTGTTTTTGTAAGTGTCAATGAGTCGATAATATGGCCTGAAAGCTCTATAGTTCTTTTATTCATAATATTTTTGCTCCATACTTATTAATATTATAAATATGGTTTTGATGATATTTAATGGTATTGTTAGGTAAAAAAAATAAGAAAAAAAGATTATTTTTATGAATCAAGATTACTTTGAAGTACCTTACCCATAAATGCTCCAAATAATCCTAGAATGATAAATAACGGTATTGTATACACAGTCAACATTAAAAAACTACTAACTATGCCGACTATTGCACCATAAATCAACGCATATGTTGTAGAATTATCAGTTGAATATCCTGAAACTGCCGAACCAATAATAACACCTAAAATACTTATCATCCAATATGTATACATCCCAATTACAATTATCAGAATAGAAATTACAATTCCCTTAACTATTGGAATTAACTCCACATTACCTGCTAAATCTTCAGTCATATAAATACCTCATTTAATTAAATAACTCAAAAGATCATCATGCTGCATTTCCTGCTCGGCATAAACATATGGAATATCCATAACAATGTATTTGTCGTTGTCAATGTAACAATAGCCATACCTTAAACCATATGACAATTTACCGTATCCATCTTTACCGTTTATTGTTTCTGGTGAATATCCATGTCTGGATAAACTGTCATATACAGCTGACTTATCTTTTTCGGAATTATACACTCCGATTTGGATATACTGATGGTCTTCATTATTTTTATAGATATAACATTCTCCTTCAAGACTACCATTCTCATCCACTAGTTTAGATTCATCAAAACCGGCAGGCAGGTGGAATCCGACACCATTGATAGTAACATCATTTCCACTGTGAGATGTCATTGAAACAATGCCCACTATAATAATAATTGCAACAAGTATGATTACTAAAGATTTAAAGTTTAAATCAAAACCTCCTATTTTGATAATAACACCCCACTAAAAAAAATAAGCAATAAAAAAAAACTTACTCAAATTTAATTGTACTTGCATATTCTTTAACCAAAGCAGGATCTTTTCCAGCTACAAATACAGTCATATTATGATTAGAATCTGATACTCCAACAAATGTATCAAAATTGGAACCTTTCAAAAGTTCAGCCATTTTTTGAGTTTTATTGAAAAATGCCATATCGTTTTCCATTGTCACATTTGCATCATTATTATGATATTCAGTATCATAATCTCCATAAGTCATGTGAAATAATGAATCATCCATATCTTCATTATAAACAAATACAGCAATAGTCTCGTTACCATTCACATAGAGAAAATCAGATTCCAATAAACCCCTTCCATTATTTCCCTGACTCATAAGAGAAAAAGTTTCATTTTCAACAACATTCATCTTGAAATTTCCTTCAAAATCTTTTTCTTCAGTTAGCTCAGCCGCACAAACAGTAGCCACTGAAACAACTATTAAAAATAGTGCAAATATAGTTAAAATTTTTCTGTTCATAAAAAACCTCCAAATATTTTGTAATAATAATTATCTTACACACAACATATAAATATTGCTATTAGCATGCTAATATCATATAGATATCTACTATATAGCCAAAATCCAAATTAAAAACCATGAGTGGGAAAGACGACATGAGTATAATATCCTTGCTTGCAAGGTCCAAAAAAAGAATCAGCGTTCTGAAATCCCTTGAAAAGGAAGACAAAATCCCAACAAAAATCGGCAAAGACATAAACGACAACAGCAACCATGTTTCAAAATACCTGAAAACACTGAAGGACGCCGAGCTTGTGGAATGTCTGAATGAAAACGATAAACGCTACAGGTTCTACAGCATTACCGACAAGGGCAAATACTACCTTGACAAGGTTGAAAAAGAGTACAACGATTAATAACTGTTTTTAAAAATTAGTTGAAAATTTTGAATTCATTATCTTGAATACTATTCCTAAAGCATAATTGCTTTGAAAAAAACTTAGTGATTTAAAAAAAATAACTTAAAACCCATTAAATGCTTTAATAATGCTTTTCGCAATTTCAAAAGCCGACTCAATACTTGTGAATTTCCATTTTTTATACTCATTAGAATATTTTGATGGAACAGTCAACCGATAATCAGCTTGGTGCCTTAATTTTTTTAAATGAATCAACTTTCTAGAAATCTCTTTATTTTTCTTATTATTAAAAGGACCATTTTTCTTAATGAAATTTGGCAATCCAGTATGCTCCCCCATTAAAGACTTATATCCACTATTCTTTTTCAACCATTCTCTTAAAAAAAGAAATACTGAATAATATATCTTTACATAGATAGTTCGATTAACCGCAGAATTTGTTGAATTCAAATCATCTTTAATATCATCTAATTCACAAGCGAAATCAAAAATCTCTTTAGGAGAAACATCTTCAAAATCCCTTTCCATATTTTTCATAATAATCACCATCCACAGTTACAAAAAAATCAATCTCAGAATATACACTATAATCCACACCGGATGAAATGCAAAATTTTTCTACAGAATCTTCAATTTGAAAAGATAATTCATTCCATTCCTCTAAAGACAAATCAGCAGCATATCTTATATAATACTGAATTCTATGATTTCCTTCCTCATCAAAGTTGCTCTGATAAACAGAAGTCAGACAGGGATATTTAGGAATAACTTCAAACTTGATGAAATTTAAGATTGAATTATATGGTTCAGGATTATGAGTTATTACTTCCCTAAAATCTCTCAATATACTCCCACCTCCTTTGCGTTTAATATTAAATAAGGAATTTTAAGCCCTTATTTGTATTATAATATATCTACCTTCCCATATTTATAATTTTAGTTAGATTTTAGAGCAATTTTACCAAATGAAAGCAATTTTACACTCCAAAAGCAATGAAGTTGAAAAAAATCCATATAATCATAACCTCAAACTTTTAACAAAATCAACATGCGAAAATGAAACTTCTTCAAAATCCTTTTCCATATTTTTCATAATAATCACCATCGATTGTTAAAATAAAATCAATTTCAGAATAAATTCGATAATCCACACCAGATGAAAGACAAAATTCTTCAACACTTTTTCTAATATTAAAACGTAATTTATGCCATTTATCTAATGTCAAATCTGCAGCATATCTAATATAATACTGAATTTTTGGATTTCCCTCCTCATCAACATTACTCTGATAAACAGAAGTCAGACAAGGATATTTCGCAATAACTTCAAACTTGATGAAATTATAAATCGAATTATACGGTTCCGGATTATGAGTTATAACTTCACTAAAATCTCTCAATATACTCTCACCTTTATGTTTAATCATAAATAAGAAACTTAAAACACTTATTTGCATTATAACATATTGAAGACCCACTATTTATAATTTTAGTTAGATTTAAGGACAATTTTACTAAGTGAGAGCAATTTTACACTCTAAAAGCAATGAAAAAAAAGAAATTATTCGACCAATGTTAAAAAGTCGTAAATGATTTTGGCCGCAACGACTGCTGTCTGCTCGCCCAGCTTGTTTGTGGCGGTTTCCACAACGTCAAAACCGACGATGTTTTTTCGACATAATGTTTCAAGGATGTTTTCAACCTCAGAGACAAAAAGCCCTCCCGGTGTCGGATTTCCAACGCTTGGAGCTATTGCCGGATTCATCACGTCCATGTCTATTGAGATGTAGATCGGCCCGTCGATGTTTGTGAGGTAATACTCGATTGCGTCCATGTGCTTGTGGACGTCCCTGTTTTTGAATGTCTGGATGTCGTAGGTGGATTTCACGAATTCCTCCTCGTCCTTGGATGATGACCTTATTCCGATCTGTACAAGGCCTGCGCCCATTTCATGAGCCCTTCTCATTACTGTTGCGTGTGAGTATTTCTCGCCTATGAATTCGAATGCAAGGTCCCTGTGGGCATCCAAATGGATTACCGTGAGCTTTTCATATTTTTCAGTTAACGCCTTGATGACCCCTATGGATGCTGAATGCTCGCCTCCTATTGTTATCGGCTTTATAGCCAAATCCAAAAGTTCGTTTACGGTATCCTCAACGATTTTGCAGGTCTTCTGGCAGTTTCCCGGAACAACATTGACGTCTCCGAAATCGTAGAATGTTGCCGTGAGGTCCTTGTTAAAAATAGTGTTGTATTTTTCAAAACCAAATGAAGCCTCTCTAACTACAATTGGTCCTAAACGTGCACCGGAGTGATAAGAAGTAGTGCTGTCAAAGGGAACTCCGATTATCCCAAATGAATTTTCTTTTATGTTTTCATTTTCTGCTGAAAATGCGAATTTCCATGGTTCGTATGTATTCAGAAGCATAATTAATCTTTAAAAGGAAAATAAATAAGAGAAAAGGAATCTAGTTAGATCCTCTGGTTCTCATTATTTTCATGTTTCCTAAAGCGACGATGTATTCAACTTCAATACCTTCGACGATTGAGTCTTTTAAGTCTTCAGGCATTGGCAAGTCGATGGTGTCGTAGTTTTCCATGTCCATCAATTGAACCATGTCACCTTGGATTGAAATAACTTGTCCTAATCTTTTGTCGATGATTGGAATATCGGTTTTACTGTCTACAGGTTTTACTAAGCTTCTTTTTTGGCCGTCGAATACTCCGATAGCTTCGATTCTTGCTTTTGCAGCTCCGTGTTTACCTGGGGATGAAGTTGAGTAACTGACGATTTTACAAGCTTCTCCTCCTAAAACGATATATTTTCCAACTTTTAATGTTTTGATTTCTACAACTTTTGTTGACATTAATTTTTCCTCCATAATTTAAATTAAAAACCGGTTTTTAATCTATTAATAAGCATTATTATTAGATTAGTATTAACTATATTTTCTATTTTATATAAACTATTCGCTAAAATGTGGATTTTTTAAAAAAAAATTGTGAAGTTGAAATTAAATTAATCCCATGTTGAATGAATAAAGCCATATGGAAACCGCCGCCAGAATCAGCATCAGGAAAATCCAGACAATTATGAAAATCTTTTTGGCGTCCCTTTCACCCTTAATCCAGTATTTTTCGCCCGGCATGTCTGATGAGTGGGATCTTGTGTTTTTATAGAAATCGTCGTTTCTTAGATAATTGTAGAATGCTCTTGCGATAAAATAATAAATTACCACGAATGCAAGGCCTATGAAGGGAATTGAAGAGCCCTTAAAAAAGATTAATGTGGTTATTGATGTGAGAAGCATCAAAAACAGAAACAAACATGCTGATATCAGTATTGAAATATACTTGTTGAAAATCATTAGGCACACCTAAATTTTAATTCTATAATTCATTATATAAATATGTTGACACAAATATTAACATATGAAAATAGCTATTGTAACCGGAAAGGATGAAGGTCCAACAAAGCTTAACGCATTCGACAATGCCCTAAGCGATGCCGGAATCGGTGATGTGAACCTGATAAAAGTCTCAAGCATGCTTGCAGGAAATGCCGAGATTGTTGATTTGCCTGCACTCAAGCCGGGAGCCATGGTCAACTGCGTCTTGTCAGAGATAACCTCAGACGTTTTCGGCGAAGAGATAACCGCAGCAGTGGCGGTGGCCATTGGAGAGGGACTCGGATGCGTGGTTGAGACAACCGGAAGAGACAAAAATCCCGATGAGCTTGAAGGTGAAGCAAGGCAGATGGTCGAATACATGATGGACAAGCGCGGTGAAAAAATCAAGAATCTCATTGTTGAGAGCTCCACAGCAACCGTCAGGAAGACCGCTTCTGTTGTGGCAAGCGTGGTTTATGTAACCGACGATATAATTTACGATTAAACATTAAAAAAATAACCTACAGGATATGAGGTGAAAGGATGGATGCCCAGGACAAGAAAATGGCAACGGATCTTGCATATGAAATCATTAAGGAAGTAAGTAGAGCAATAAGGCCCTACATAGGAAAACCGGAAGCAGGTGAAAAGGTTAAGATGGGTGCTGACGGGACTCCAACATCCTTAATCGACGTGGTGTCAGAGGAGATAGTCGTACACATACTCAAGGAAGCTCCGGTATACTCATACATCGTAAGCGAAGAAATCGGAGAGTTGAGGTTAGGTAAGGGAACAAAACGATTGGTTTCACTTACCCAGGAGCTCAGACGTGACGATTTGCCCGAAGATGAAAAGCCTAAATTCATATTTCTTGTGGATCCGATTGACGGAACAAGCAATGCAATCAAGGAAATTCCCGCATTTGCAATATCAATAGCGGTGGCCGGCGTTCCCGACGGAAGGGTTGCAACACTCAATGACGTTGAACTGGCGTTTATCTCAAATTTGGCAAATGGAAACTTCTTTGAAGCCGAAAAGGGAAAGGGCTGCTGGCTTAACAACGAGAAAGTGCATCCGAGTGATGTGGTGAACTTCAGCAACCTCACACTGGGAGGATTTACAAAGACAGGAACATCACAGGCATCAAAGCTTGTCGACAATGCAAGAAGGATGAGGGTTCTTGGAAGCGTTGTGCTGGAGCTTTCATATGTTGCAAGCGGAAGATACGATGCGTTCATTGACCTTAGGGGAAGCAGAATCATCGACATTGCCGCCGCAAAGCTGATATTGGAAGAGGCCGGAGGAATCATCACAGACAAATACGGTGAAAAGCTAAACAACACATTAAGCATATATGAAAAGACAATCGTCGTTGCGGCCAACACAAAAATACTCCACAAGCAGATGATTGACATCCTGAACGACAACCAGACCGACGTAATCGGCAAGATCGGTATTGTGGGACGCATTGACCAGGACAGAAGCATCCTTTTCAGCGCAAAAATCATCGAATACCTTCTAACAAACGGAATAGAGGTGATTGTCGAGTCAAGACTGGCCAAAAAGATTCTTGAGCTTAAGGAAAATCCAGAACTTGAAAGCATAATTGAAAAGACCCGTGAAAACTATCCTCAGATGGCAGAAGCCCTTGAAGACATTGACTTTGACATCGACTACGCACAGCTTTCAAGAAACATCTTTGACTTTGACTGCGACATGGCAGTGATTCTTGGAGGCGACGGAACACTCCTTAGGGCCGAAGCTAAAATGAAACCCGAAATTCCAGTATTCGGAATCAACATGGGAACCGTAGGATTTCTAACCGACACAGAAGTTCAGGACACATTCACAGCCCTTGATGAAATCCTGAGGGGAGACTACTACAAGGAAAAAAGAACAAGGCTTGTGGTTTCCCACGAAAACAATCAGTACTCCGCAATAAATGAAGTGGTCCTGATGACAAACAAGCCTGCAAAGATGCTTCACTTCCAAATCAAGGTGGACGGAGAAATCATCGACGAGGTAAGGGCCGACGGACTGATCGTGTCAACACCGAGCGGTTCCACAGCATATGCGATGTCAGCGGGAGGACCTATCGTTGATCCGAAAGTGGGAGGATTCATCATCATTCCGATATGTCCGTACAAGCTTGGTGCAAGGCCGTTTGTCGTATCCGACAACAGTGAAATTACCGTAAAACTGCTCAAGAAGGGTAAAACAGCAGTGTTTGTAATGGACGGTCAGCGAAACGAGGAAGCCGAATACGAAGAGGAAATCAAGTTTAAAAAGTCAGACAAGGACGTCTACTTCATAAGGACCTCAACAAAATACTTCTACAAAAAGGTCAAGGAAAAACTCGGAGAAGGCGGCGTGAACGACCCCAACAGGTGCATAAATGAATAATCTAGTCATTGACATGACCCATGGGGGCGTGAAGATTGCCGTAAGCCTTGCCAAAAAGGGCAAAAACGTTCTTGCATATGACATCTACAACACATTGAATGTCATAGACAGAAAGATGCTTGAGATATATGATGTCTGGCTTCTCGACGATTTGAGCGAGCTTAAGGATTATAAAGGGGACGTTAGAGTAATCTATCCCATTCACCTTCCACTGACAGTCAATGAAATCACCTCGAACAATCCCGACTTGAATTATACCTTTACAACCCATCACGAAATAGTGGGCGAGCTTTTGAGTGATTGGGGAGAGGACATCATCAAAATCGAAGTGACCGGAGTGAAGGGAAAGACCAGCTGCGTATTTATGCTTAAGGAAATTCTGATTGATGAAAATCCTCTGATTCTATCAAGTCTGGGCGCCCTTCTATATGAGGACAAAAAGGAGTTTGTTTTGAAAAAAGACATTTCAATAGCGCCAGCCAACATCAAGGAAACTGTCGATTTGGCATACAAGATTGCAAATCCAATCTGCAAGATTGCAGACGGAGTGGTTGAAAGCGAAAACCTCAGAAAATATGAATCAGCCATTTTCGAATCCTCACTTGGAGTGAGCGGAATCGGCGATGTCGCTCTTTTGTGCAACATTTCCGAAAACTATCCGATAGCGAAGGGGAGAAGCTGTGCGGCCGAAGCCAAAAGACAGGTTTTCAGATGCAGGAATGTCGTGTGTGAAAAGGAAAGCTTCGATAAGTACTACTCAGACGTAAACCATCCAAATGTGAATACCTTCAGCCTTGATGATGAATCCGCCAACCTGTATGTCGAAAGGGCGGACTATTCTCTTGATGAAACTGAAATCAACATCAGATATAGAGATGTCAGGACCGTTGACGATGACGTTTTGAACGGTTCTTTATGTGTTAAAACATTTGCTCCGGGAGCACATCATGTCAAAAACGTTTTGGGCGTTGTTTTAACATGTTTGGTATTAAAGATCAATGAAGAAAAAATTATCAAGGGATTGGCCAACTACAATGGAATTACTGGAAGAACCACAAAAAGAAGTAAGGGAAATTCAACCATAATCGAGGAGATAAATCCCGGAATCAACACCGATGCAATCAGACAGTCAATAAACATGATCGGCGATTTGGAGGGATGGTACGTTGCAATCGGCGGCGACTATGGAATAACATGCGAAGAAATTGACGAGGACAAGGTTGCCGATTATTTAAACAACCTTGAAAGCGACATCATGCTTACAGGAGACGTTGGATCATCAATTCTATCCAAAATGACAAGAAAGGCCGAATTCATTGACAGCATCGATGAGGTCTACGGCCTGGCGGTGCATGACGGGAAAAATTTATTGTTCATCTACAGGTCCGACTACCACAAGCTTTCACAGAGATGAACTGAACTTTTTTTAAAAAAAAATTGAAACATTTAATAATAGAAACCTATAAAAATTAACAATGTAGAACTGGTTATAAGTTAAAACTTATTTCTAGTAAAAATTGATTTTTCTAAGAAAGAAAAATTCGGAGATTTAAAAGATGATTGTCGGAACCCGTGGGAGTCAATTGGCCCTTGCACAGACAAAGCAGGTTTGCAGTGATTTGTCTAAAATAACAGGGCAGAATATTGACGTGGAAATTATTAAAACAAAAGGAGATAAAATTACAACCTCCCAACTGTACAATATGGACTCAAAAGGCCTGTTCACCAAAGAATTGGACATAGCGCTTTTGGAGGAGGAAGTCGATTTTACAGTACACAGTTTTAAGGACCTTCCTACCGAACTCGACGAGGATTTGGAAATTGTCGCAGTTCCAAAACGTGAATCTCCACATGAAGTCCTCATATCAGAAAAGTCATGGGATGAATTGGGACCAGAATCAAGGCTTGGAACCAGCAGCCTTAGAAGGGAAGCGTTCTGCAATCTCCACGAAAAGGAATTCGAACTCAAACCTATTCGTGGAAACATCGAAACCAGAATCCAGAAGGCACTGGGCGATGAGCTTGACGCCACAATCATGGCAGAGGCCGGACTCAAGAGGCTGAATCTGACCAAATACATAAAGACAGTATTTCCGCTGGATTACATCACACCGCCGGCAGGCCAGGGGGCACTGGCCATAATCACCCGTAAGGACTATGAGAATAAGGGGACCATAGCCAAACTGAACGATTACATTTCAATGCAGGAAGTTCTTGCAGAGAAAAAGGTGCTTGAAGAGCTTGGAGTAGGATGCCAATGGCCTATTGGCTCAATTGCACGCATGAAAGATAAGGAATTTAATGTTTATTCAATATTATTGACTAAAGAAGGAGAAATCCTTAAAGAACATACTGAAAAAGGTTCAATTAAAGACGCGCTTGAACTTGGCGGGCGCATCGGAAGACTTTTTGAGGATTATATATAAACGGAGGAATTGAAGTGAAAACTGTAAACGTAGGAGTTATCGGAGTAGGAGCCATGGGTGAAAACCATGTCCGTGTATATCACAAGATGGAAGAAGCCAATTTGCTTGCGGTTTCTGACGTCAGTGAAAGGGCCCTTAAAAAAATAGAGAAAAAATATGGTGCCAAAGGATATACCGACTACAGCGAACTACTCAAGAACCCGGAAATTGAAGCTGTAAGTGTATGTGTTCCAACTACCTTCCACCATGCGGTAGTTATGGAAGCAATCAAATGCGGAAAGCATGTGCTTGTCGAAAAGCCAATTGCATTCACCCTCAATGAAGCGGAAGAAATGATTGCTGCTGCAAAGGAGAAAGGCGTGATGCTTGCAACAGGACATGTCGAGCGTTTCAACCCTGCAGTTCAAAAGGCTAAGGAACTTATTGATGACGGAGTGATTGGAGATGTCGTATCCGCCTTTGCAAAAAGAGTGGGACCGCTCCCGCCAAGGATAAAAGACGTTGGCGTATCAATAGATTTGGCCATTCACGATTTAGACATTATGAACTATCTGTTTGAAGAGGAAGTAACTCAAGTTTACGGCAGCATGAACTGCAGCTTTGACGACTCCGAATTTGAAGACCACGCAGAAATCATGGTTAACTTCGACAACGAATCAACCGGTATCATCGAGGTAAACTGGCTTACCCCATACAAACGCAGAGAACTTGAACTTACCGGAACTGCCGGAATCATTTCAGTGGACTACATCCAGCAGAGCATCGAGGTGTTCGGTAAGTTTGCCCAGGACATTCAAATCAAGCATGAGGAACCTCTAAAAGGCGAATTGAAGTCATTCCTTAATGCAGTTGTAAATGATTTGGAACCTGAAATCACCGGTGAAGACGGACTCAAGGCTCTTAAAATGGTTATTGCCGCTAACAGATCATCTAAAGAACATAAACCAATCAGTTTTGACGAATTATAATTTAGGGTGATAAGTGTGAAAGAAAAATTAATCCAAAAAGCTCAAGAACTTAGACAACACGGATTTACAACCGGAGAAATCGCTGACGAACTCAACGTAAGTATGGACACCGCAAGATGGTTGACCCTTCAAAAGACCGCAGAAGTAAAAGCCGAAGCACCGGTCGACTTTGCAATCAACTGGAAAAGCATCGGTGGAAACTCCACACGTTTGAGCTATGTTTCAGGCGCATTGAGTGACATGGCATTGGTCCACGGCGAAGCCGATGTTGTCTGCGGAATTGCAGTCAGCGGGGTTCCATTCGCAACCGTAATGACTGAGTTTTTAGAGGACATGACCGGACTGGACACTTCACTTGCTATTTTCCACCCTAACAAACACAGAAAGGACAGCGATGAAACCGATGACGAAGGTACAATAAGTACCAACTTCGGATCCGTCGAAGGCAAAAAGGTCGTCATTGTCGATGACGTCATCACCAGTGGAAAAACCGCCAAAGAAGTGATTCACACCGTAAGGGATTTGGGCGGAGAGCCAATCTGTGTTACTGTTCTAATTGACAAAGCAGGACTTTCAGAAATCGAAGGAGTTCCTGTTGAATCATTAATTAAAGTTAGTAGATTATAATCTACTATCATTTTCTCTTTTTAATTTTGTTTTTTGCTTATTAAATTGTTTTAAGCTTGTTAAAGACTTAAATACCTTGATTTACTAATTTTTAATTATATTCTTTTTTAATATTTTTTCTAAAATAGTATAATGAAAACTATGAAAATAGTATATTGAACTTCCCCGTCGTGTTGACGACGGGGATTCGCAAACCAAAATAATATAGTTTATTTATTTTTGGATATTTTTACTGCACCGTCGTCCCGACGATTTCTACTCCTTTATTAAGGATGTTAATGGCCGCATTCCAGTCACGATCGTGATGTGTATGGCAAATTGGGCAGTCCCAGTCTCTTATTTCTAGATTTTTAAGTCCTTTGATGGTTT
>JAFRFD010000062.1 GCA_017434525.1 Methanobrevibacter sp. | reverse complement strand
TCCAGGATGATCCAGTTGTCATACCAGGAAAAAGAAATCATGTGAAAATTCGATTCTTCAGAATTCAGTTCCACACCTTGAAGAGAATGCGAGATGACAATAGGACGATCATTGTCATTAAAAATAAACTGTCCGTCTTTTTTCTGAAGTTCAACACAGAAGTATGGGTATCGCTGCATGGTGGTATCAACAGCGTTCCGTAATACGGAAGGATCGATAAGAGGGGGTGAGGACAAAAAGTTGGACCTGATTTAACAATCAGGAGGCAACAATGTATACGTATGAACAAAAGAAAAAGGCTGTAGATTTGTTCATTCAATATGATCTCAGTCCTGCAGCTGTTAGGCATGAATTAGGATATCCGTCTAAAAATATGATATACAATTGGTATCATGAGTATATAGAAACCGGGACAATATCGGATCCGAAAGAAAAACCCCGAAAATATACAAAAGAGCAAAGGGAAAAAGCAGTAAAGTATTATCTCGAACATGGTAAAAGCATCAGTAAAACTATTGATGCTTTGGGCTATCCGAAAAAAACAACTCTTGGCGAATGGCTGAATGAAGATTTAGATGACAGCCAGAGAAAACTATATTATAAAAGGACAAGTACATTGACACGAATTCCTCCTGAGAAGAAAGAATTGGCTGTGCAAGAATACTTGAGCGGAAAAAAGAGGCCTGCGCAAATAGCAAGAGAGTTAAATGTAGAACCCGGTACAATATATCAATGGAGAGATAAACTGCTGGGAAAGAAAAATATGAAGAAAATTAAAGATAATAATCTTTCTTCAAAGCTTCCTGATAATGTTTCAGATCTCCAAGATGAAATTCATAAATTGACCAAAGAGGCAGAACAACTAAAAAAACAGGTATTTCAACTCCAATTGGAAAGGGACATATTAGAGAAGGCTGCTGAAATAATAAAAAAAGGCCAGGGCATCAGTCTTGAAAAATTGACAAATAGAGAAAAGGCCGAATTGATTGATGCCCTGAGAGATAAATACCGGCTTCAGATATTATTGAAATCGCTAAATATATCGAAAAGTAGTTATTTTTATCAGGCTAATGCTCTGAAACGCCCAGATAAATATTATGATCTACGATCGTTGATAATAGATATATTCGATAACTCAAAAGGAACTTATGGGTATCGACGTGTTCACATGGAGCTAAAAAATAAAACACGAACAGTGTCAGAGAAAGTTGTTAAACGAATAATGCGTGAAGCCGGACTTGTTGTAAAACAACCCAAAATCAAAAAATACAATTCCTATAAAGGGGAGATATCCCCGGCTGTTCCCAATATTATAGATAGGGATTTTCATGCAGATGCTCCAAATGAGAAATGGTTGACAGACATAACAGAGTTTCATATACCGGCTGGAAAAATTTACCTATCTCCCATTATTGATTGTTTTGATGGAGCAGCAGTTTCCTGGACAATAGGAATTTCACCCAATGCAGATCTTGTCAATTCAATGCTCGACAGCGCCATAAAGACATTGCAAGAGAATGAAAAGCCTATCGTCCACAGTGATCGAGGTGCACATTATAGATGGGCAGGCTGGATTTCAAGGATGGAACAATCGGGTCTAATAAGATCAATGTCAAAAAAAGGCTGTTCTCCAGACAATTCGGCTTGCGAAGGGTTCTTTGGCAGGCTAAAAAATGAAATGTTTTATCTGCGAGATTGGTCTGATACAACTATTGAGCAATTTATTGAAAAACTGGATACATATATTCATTGGTATAATGAAAAACGGATAAAGTTATCTCTGGGCGGTAAAAGTCCCATGCAATACAGACAATCTCTTGGATTAGTCATCTAACCAATTTGAATTTATTGAGAATATGCAGATATATGAATTTATTTTCAATCATCATTCTTAATTAGGCTCAATGGGTTTATAGGATTAGTCAAAGTTTATGACATCTGGTAAAATATTATTGTTGTTCAGATGGAAACCGCAACGCAGGGGTGCGACGGTCAAGGGCTGAATAACTCGAAGTTTATGACTGAGATTCCGGTACTCCCGGAATCTCAAATTCGAATCCGAAAAAAACAAGTGGTGGATATATCGAATTATTGGAAAGGG
>JAFRFD010000061.1 GCA_017434525.1 Methanobrevibacter sp. | reverse complement strand
CAAGATTTTGCAGAAGCTATGGAAAAACGCGAAGCTGAATATGGCTTATCGCGTATGGTGGCCGGTTTTGCTTGGAAATGGAATTCCAAAAACAATAAAAGCGCGTATGACATCGAAATCGATGGTATGAAATTTCGCTGGAATAGTACCCAAAACAACTGGATCGGATCCAAAAACGCGCCAAAAGAAGTTGGTAGCATCTACACCGTGCAAGGCGACGATTTGAATTATGTAGGAATTATCATTGGGAACGATTTAATTTATCGTGACGGGAAACTCGTATTCAATCGCAAAGCCTGTGCAGATTCTGGCGCCATGAAGCGTAGTCAACGCCAAGTCGCTAATAACGAACAAATTAACGAAGATGATATGCTTGAGCAAGTTTTAAGAACTTATAGAATCCTCATGAACCGCGCAGTCAAGGGTGTCTATATTTACGCGTGCGACGACGCGCTATGTACATACTTAAATAATTATTTCGATAATAACTAATATGCAAGTATTCTTATTACTACCATTGATCTCGATAATACTCTTCGTAATTATTATCGTCGTCTTTATCTTTAGCGTCTATAGCTCGGATCGTTTTAAAAATCCTGAAGAATATAAAGATACAGGTAGCGCCGGTGAGCGAATAATTTTTACCACATTACGTGACAAAATCCACGTTCCAGAAAAACAAATATTAAGAAACGTTTATATCCCAACTGCCAACGGAAAAACGTCGGAAATCGATATATTAGTAGTATCTAAGAAAGGACTCTTAGTTTTCGAGTGCAAAAACTATGCTGGTAATATTTATGGCGACATGAAGCGTGAAAAACGGGTGCAGTATTTAGGTAGGCAAAGAAATTACTTTTATAACCCATTTTTGCAAAATAGAAACCATATTAAACATCTAAAAAAATACCTGGAACAATTTGGCGATTTACCATCGTACTCTTTTGTAACAACAATCTCACGTGGCAAATGGAAAGTCAGGAATCTTGAACCAAATGATTATTTTCTTGGCTACAATTGTCGCCTAATGGATATCTATAACACTATGCCAGATTCAAGCCTGATGCAACGTTATTATACTGCAATAATAAATAAATTAGCCCCATTATCTAGACCGGATAACGCAATACGAAGACAGCACATAAATAATATTAAATATTAGATAATGCCAACTACTCACATAAAAGTCTATAGCCACAAATTACACAAACCGAATTAGCGCGCAATCCTTTTCATTAAATCTTTGTATTTGAGATTTATATCACATGCTATCCAACCACTATTCGTCACGTGCCTATGACATCTATAATTCAAATCACCATAAGATGAATCCAGATCCCCAAACTGAATCCTAACGGAGTTTGGATACTTATTTAAATCTATATCAAATAACCGACAGACTAACTGTATTCTGAGGTCACGAGGATTAGATGTAAGGCCTATGCCATTACTCATTATCTCCTTTATCATCGCAGAGGATCCAACCCCATTTTTAGAATCTAAGAATTTATACGATAGAAAGAAGAAAACCAAGGCCGGATCAGCCATTTGATCTGATTCTATAAAAGAGGCAGTGTTACGAAGCAAGAACGCCAACGATCTCATAGTAATAAGAGACTCATTGGAACAAGTATTAATGAGTAGACCAACTACGTCAATGAGTTTCTGGTCAGTACATTCCGCTTTTGTCAATAATTCATTCGCATATTCCGGAGAAATTTTCTTTGCCATTACACCGTATACTACATCATCATATATCTTAATAGATCGTTCCAGTCTATCGACCGAAGCCCAATAATCATCTCTGTCATATTCGATACTCCCAAAAGAAAGATTCTTTTGTGGACAAATAACCATTATTGGAACATTTTTAATATTGCTAGCAAAAAAACATTTCAACGTCTCCAGAAACTTATATCCAGTATCTCCAGACCTGTCTATGTCTTCAAGAATAATAACGACCGGACTCCTATCTTTCAATACTTTCTGTTTAATCTTATCTTCATATTGGAATAACGTTTTCATCCTCGATTCGTAAACAGGAAAAAACTTGTTAATACCAGCTAAAACCAAGAAGACTGGGGCGGCATAAATTAAAAATGATTTTACGAAAGCCATGAGCCAATTTTGCGGATTGCCAAAAATAAACCAAACGACATCGCTGATAATGATGTAAAAAAGCCCGAACAGTAGAAGATTTTTCCATTTTAATTTTGTACCGTCAATTTCATCTATTATTTTGTTGGGTGCTTTATTTTCAACTTTTGACAAAAATTGAATCAAGAAATTTTCCCAAATATCTTTTTCATCTGAACATTGCCATATATCATATTCGACAACCTTGTAACTATTAGGAAGCCCTTTTATAGCATTCTTCAACACTACACTTTTACCCGACCCATAAGGAGCTAGATACGCTACTACACTTGGTTTTTTCTGGTCCATTTTTTGTTTGATATACTTCTTCAATCTTGTAACTTCTGTTTTTTGACACTCAAGCGATTTCTTATCAATGGATTCCTCGAGAATTTCTGGGCCAGAAAAAAGTGGTGTCTTATTCTCATAGGCTTTCACTCTTTTTTCTTTCATATTATTTGAACAATCCTAGATATTCACTGTACTGATATAATCTGTTCCTCGAAAAACCAGTTATTTCCTCCAAAATGCCGAGCTTCACTAGCTCGCTCAGCAATACATTTATAGCCGTAGAGGAAATCCCTACAATCTCTCCAGCTTTTTTGGCATCAACAATTGGCGAACCGTACATTGTATCTAAAAGTTTAGATGCACTTTGAGCTCTTTTGCCAAGCTTCAATATTTTTTGACCATTCTTGGCCTTTAAATCAATTATTTTCTGTAACGTTTCACAAGATTGTTTCGCTGTTTCTGCTACTGCCACTAAGAAGAACTTTATCCAACGCTCCACATCATCATTCATCCTCACGGCATCCAATGCATCATAATATTGTAACCGATTTTTCGAAAAATAGTCTGATAAGTATAATACAGGTTTAGAAAGCTTTCTCTTTTCAATCAAAAACAATACTATAACGAGTCGGCCAAGCCTTCCGTTTCCGTCTAGGAACGGGTGTACAGTCTCAAATTGATAATGACTTAATGCCGCTTTGATCAACAAAGGTGTAGTTAAAGCCTTGTCATTCCAGTAGTGGTCTAAATCCCCCATTAGACTATCTACTTCTTG
>JAFRFD010000060.1 GCA_017434525.1 Methanobrevibacter sp. | reverse complement strand
CGTGTCGTTGGTTCGATTCCGACCGGAAGCACCATATTAGCGGGTTTAGCTCATCTGGTAGAGCGCCACCTTGCCAAGGTGGAGGTAGCGAGTTCGAGCCTCGTAACCCGCTCCATTTTATATATACGGCGCCTTAGCCAAGTGGTAAGGCAGCAGTCTGCAAAACTGCTATGCTCCAGTTCAAATCTGGAAGGCGCCTCCATATATAACGGAGTAGTAATACTCCGTTTTTTTGTTGTATAATTCTTTTGATTCTCATACTAAATCTGGAGAAAAATTATGCTTAAATCTATATATGTATGCAGTAACTGCGGAGCTTCTACTTCAAAATGGTATGGCAGATGTCCGACTTGCGGGGAGTGGAATACTCTTGAAGAGAATGCAGTTGAAGTGAATAAAAAGAACAAATCTGGTGTGAAAACGAACCATAATGTTGATACTGTACCGTTGTCTCAGGTGACAGGTGTAGAAGAGATAAGATATACGACTGGGATCGATGAGCTGGACCGCGTCCTCGGAGGCGGAATTGTTAAAGGATCTGTTGTTCTCCTTGGAGGTGAACCGGGGTCTGGTAAATCCACGCTTCTTCTTGAGATGTGCGGAAAGATCTGTGATTCGGCTACTGTTCTTTATGTTTCAGGCGAGGAATCAGCAAGACAGATTAAACTGAGAGCTAACCGTTTAGGTGTTGACTCCGATAATCTGCTTATTGCAAATGAAACAAATATAGAAAAGATAAATTCTCTCATACAGAATGATAAACCGGATCTGTGTATTATAGATTCGATTCAGACAATGGAGCTGGAAGGGGTTACTTCTTCAGCTGGAAGTCTTGTTCAGGTCAGAGAATGTGCATCTGCCTTGACTCGTACAGCAAAATCCTACGGCATACCGATATTCATCATAGGACATGTGAATAAAGACGGTGCAATTGCCGGTCCCAAAGTAATGGAACATATCGTTGATACTGTTATGTATATTGAAGGCGACAGGTACCTTGCATTAAGAGTGCTAAGATGTGTAAAAAACAGGTTTGGATCTACAAATGAGATAGGTATCTTTGATATGACTGATAAAGGTCTTGTACCAGTATCAAATCCCAGCATGATTCTATTGGAAGGAAGAAATGAGAATCTTTCCGGATGTTGTTTGACCTGTATAATGGAAGGAACGAGACCAGTCATAGCAGAGATCCAATCTTTGACCGCTAAGACAGCTTTTTCTGTTCCTAGGCGAACATCAGATGGATACGATTATAATCGTGTAAACCTTATTATTGCTGTCCTGGAAAAGAGAGCAGGATATTATATAAGTGCATTGGATGTTTATCTTAATGTTACAGGCGGTATCAGTCTCGATGAGACAGCAAGTGATCTTGCTGTAGCAGTAAGCATCGTTTCTTCAATATTGGATAAAACCCTCCCTGACAGTACAGTAGCTTTTGGAGAAATAGGATTGGGTGGGGAAGTGAGAAGTGTAAGAGATGCACATATACGGGTTAAAGAGTTGGAAAAGCTTGGGTTCGAAAGATGTATTTTACCTCGCGCAAATTTAAATAAATTGAATAAAAAAGATTACGGTATCGAACTTATAGGTATATCAAGCGTAAAAGAAATCGGAAAATTATTAAAATAGAACATAACAAAGCTCCTCATTGAATGATAGAAATTCAGATGGGGAGCTTGTGATTTATAGGGGAACTATGCTAAAATTCTTAATAGATAATTTCGCTAAATGAAAGTTTAGCGTAGCACAGGGAAGTTTTTATGGCGTTTTTCATTGTTTTCCATAATATACCTCTTTTGTTGTTCTATCGTCGTTAGTTATCTCTCTTTCTGTATTATTTATCGTTTTAGTGTTTTTATTTATTATTTATTTGTAAGGATTGTATTTATGAAATATCAAGGTTGTCCTCCTATTATTCTAGAGTTCTTATTATATTTAGAGACTATTAGAAATCTATCATCACGTACTGTTGAAGCGTACTGGATAGATCTACGTACTTTCTTTCGATATCTTTATATGGCACGTGGTATTGTTGATAAGGATTCTGAATTTGGAGAAATCTCTATTGAAGACCTCGCTATTGATTTTATTAAAACAATAACTCAGTTAGAGATATATGAATATCTTCATTTTACAATGAGCAGCAGAGATAATAATGCAAGTACCAGGTCCAGGAAGATCTCCGCATTGCGATCGTATTTTAAGTACTTAACAATAAAGGCTCATAAGCTTGAGGATAACCCTGTCAAGGATTTAGAAGTTCCTGCTTTAAAGAAAAGCCTTCCCCGATATCTTTCATTAGATGAAAGCGTATCATTACTTAATGCAGTAGATGGTGATTTTGCTACCCGTGATTATTGCATCCTTACCCTATTCCTTAACTGTGGAATGCGATTATCGGAATTATGTGGCATCAATATAAATGATATTCACGAAGAAACAATTACTATTACTGGTAAAGGAAATAAAGAACGCCAGGTATATCTTAATACTGCTTGTAAAAAAGCGATTGCAAGATACTTCAGAGACCGTAATAAAAGGACTTATGCTCATAAAGACCGTCAAGCTCTCTTTTTGAGCAGAACCGGAAGCAGATTGACTCCAAGACGTGTAGAACAGATAGTTAACGGATATATACAGAAAGCAGGACTTGAAGGCCAAGGATACACAGTACATAAGCTGAGACATACTGCAGCTACATTGATGTACAGATATGGAGATGTAGATATCCTTACACTTAAAGAGATTTTAGGACACGCACATACGTCTACAACAGAGATATATACTCACCTTGATGATAAGAGATTAAAAGAAGCCGCTGATTCCTCTCCTCTTTCTGAATTAGAGTTTGGTGATAACAAGACATCAAATATTTGAGTGTATAAAAAGAAAGGACTTGCAGTGAACTGTTTCATTGCAAGTCCTTATTTATTGTTGAAAGTTATTCTTTCTTAGCAGGCTTATCAGCAGAACCGGACAGGTCCAGTTTTTCGACTTCCTGGACAGCCCATTTCATTAATCTGATCTTCACGCGGTCAGAGCCGGTTTCAACCAAAATAGTATCGTCCTTAACACTTACTACACGACCAACAACTCCGCCGATCGTTGTGACACCGTCACCAACTTCAATACTGTTGCGCATCTCTGTCTGTTGTTTTTCACGTGTCCGCTGCGGACGAATGACCATGAAATACATCATGAGAAGCATAACGCCTAGTAAAACAAATGAATAATAATTTTCAAAACCGCTCATAAAGTTAAACCCTCCGTCAAATGAGTATTTTAATTATATATCACGTATTAATGCAGTGACAAGATTTTAGACTCGCTGATCCAATCTTTCAGCGTACGTATTGGCAAATTCATCAAAGGTATCGTTAGATATGCTTTCGCGGATCTTTTCCATCAACACATTATAGAAATGAAGATTATGCATAACGCACATTCTTAATCCAAGAATCTCATTAGCTTTGATCAAATGATGAATGTACGCTCTGGTATATCCCGACCTACATACAGGACAATCACACGAACTATCAAGAGGTGTATCATCTAATTCATATTTTTTATTATTTATGTTTAAAATACCATCCCATGTGAACAAATGCCCATGACGGCCGTTTCTTGCTGGCATAACACAGTCAAACAGATCCACGCCTAATCTTACAGAATTAATAATATTGCCAGGAGTACCAACACCCATTAAATAACGGATCTTGTTCTCAGGTGCGTACGGCTCGACTATATCGATAATGTGATACATCTCTTCAGTTGGTTCACCGACTGCAAGTCCGCCAATAGCATATCCATCACAATCAAGCTTAGCTATCTCTTTCATATGTTCAATTCTCAGATCATCAAATGTTGCACCTTGATTGATTCCAAATAAAAGCTGATATCTATTAATCGTATTTGGATCGGAATTGCATTTCTGCATAGCGTCTTTACATCTGACGAGCCAGCGATATGTGCGTTCAACAGAACGTGAAGCGTATTCATAAGTGGCGGGATTTTTGACGCATTCGTCAAAAGCCATAGCAATCGTACTGCCTAATTTAGACTGTATTGCGATGCTTTCTTCCGGACCAATAAAGATTTTTCTGCCGTCAATATGTGAATTGAAGGTTACTCCCTCTTCTTTAATGTTTCTTAATTTCGCTAAAGAAAATACCTGAAAACCGCCGCTATCAGTCAAAACTGGTCCATTCCAATTTGTAAGTTTACGTATGCCGCCAAGTTTGTTTATTATTTCTTCACCAGTTCTTACATGCAGATGATATGTATTAGCAAGCATTACCTGACAATGGACATCTGTAAGATCAGATGCAGATAGTCCGCCTTTTATCGCTCCTACAGTTGCAACATTCATAAATGCTGGGGTTTCAAAGTCGCCGTGGACTGTGTGAAAATGCCCCAGACGAGCTCTTCCGTTCTTTTTGATTAAACTGTACATACAAGATCCTTTCGAAATATTAAACGATAAACATGGCATCGCCAAAGCTGAAGAAACGATATCTATCATCAACTGCATGTTTATATGCATTCATGGTATTTTCATAGCCGGCAAATGCACATACAAGCATAATTAATGTACTTTCTGGCAGATGGAAATTAGTAATGAGCCCATCCATAACTTTGAACTCAAATCCCGGATAAATAAAGATATTCGTATCTTCGTGACATTCACATATCCTGTTATGCTTTGCATAAATAGACTCAAGTGTTCTGCAGGATGTTGTTCCTGTACATATGACCCTTCTTCCCTCTTCTTTGGCTTTCTGGATTATTGCTGCGTTTTTGGCATCAACAGAATATGATTCCGAGTGCATTATATGTTTTTTAATGTCATCTTCTTTTACCGGTCTAAAAGTTCCTAGTCCTACATGCAGTGTTACTTCTGCGAATTCGATGCCTTTAGCTTTTATCTTTTCTATCAATTCTTCAGTGTAATGGAGTCCTGCAGTTGGAGCAGCAGCAGAGCCAAGAGGTTTAGCATATATCGTTTGGTAGTCATCATTGTTTTCAAGTTCTTTTGTTATATAAGGCGGTACAGGCATCTTGCCAACTTCATCCAGAAGGCTATAGAAATTTGAATCATGCGGATAATGGAAATAAACCAGGCGTTTTCCGTCTTCAAGATAGTCTTCTACTACTGCTGATAGCTGAAGCATATCGGAAATAATAACTTCTGTACCTTTTTGAAGTCTTTTTCCTGGTCGGACAAGACATTCCCAACAGTCATTACCGATCTGCTTGAGAAGTAAAATCTCAATATTTGCGCCTGTTCTTTTATGGCCATATAACCTGGCGGGGATAACTTTACTGTTATTGATAACTACAACATCACCTTCATGCAAGTAATCAACGATATTGTAAAAATACCGATCCTGCAATTGACCTGAACTGCGATCCATTATTAATAATCTGGAATGGTCTCTCGGCTCTGCAGGATACTGTGCAATTAATTCTTGAGGAAGATCAAAGTAATAGTCTGATTTATTCATTTATGTCGAAAACCTCAGTAATTGATAACTTTAAAATTATATGAAAAGTGCCACTTTGTTTCAAGATGAGAACACTTGTTTATGGTTTAATTGATATGCTATTAATCGTTATTGAATAGTATTTCTATAAATAACAATTTGAGTCCTTATGATTGAATAATACTGCGTTTCTGTGCTAAAATATCTTCGATTTGGATTTTTTTAGAAGGGGCATTTATTTATGGAACAATTTGTATATGAACTGTTTGGAAATTTGACCAATCTTGATATTAAGATGGTCATCATGTGGGTAATTGGAGGAATCCTTATTTATTTAGCAATTGCAAAAGAAATGGAACCTTCTCTTTTGTTACCCATGGGCTTCGGTGCTATTCTTGTTAACTTGCCGATGTCTGGTGTTATTACACAAGTCATTAATGGTGAGGAAGAAGTTGGTGCTTTCGATGTCCTGTTTAAAGCCGGAATTGCCAATGAGCTCTTCCCTCTTATTTTGTTTATTGGTATTGGCGCTATGATTGACTTCGGACCGCTGCTTTCAAATCCCAAGTTGATGTTATTTGGTGCTGCTGCTCAGTTTGGTATCTTCTTTACAATGAGCATGGCGTCACTGTTTGGGTTTAATATGCAGGATGCTGCTTCAATCGGTATCATCGGTGCTGCTGATGGTCCTACAGCTATTTTTGCTGCAAACTATTTCAACTCAAACTATAAAGGAGCTATTTTCGTAGCTGCATATTCATATATGGCTCTTGTTCCTATAGTTCAGCCCCCAGTTATTAAGGCTCTGACTACAAGACACGAGAGGCTCATAAGAATGAGATATGAGCCACATTCTGTATCCAAGACAACAAAGATCCTGTTCCCGATAATTATCAGTATCGTTGTCGGCCTTGTAGCACCAAGATCAGTTTCATTGATCGGCTTCCTTATGTTTGGAAACCTGATCCGTGAATGCGGTGTTTTGAATGGACTTTCTGCTTCTGCTCAGAATGAGTTGGCTAACTTAGTCACTATCTTTTTGGGAATCACAGTTGCTACTCAGATGGCTGCTGATAAGTTCCTTAAGAAAGAAACATTGATGATTATGGCACTCGGACTTGTGGCATTCGTTTTCGACACAGCCGGCGGTGTTGTATTTGCAAAGATAGTCAACCTGTTCCTGCCTGAAGGAAAGAAACTCAATCCTATGATAGGTGCTACTGGTATTTCAGCTTTCCCGATGTCAGCTCGTGTAGTACATAAAATGGGTCTTGAAGAAGATAATCAGAACTTCCTTTTGATGCAGACAATTGGTGTTAACGTTTCTGGACAGATTTGCTCGGTTATTGCCGGCGGTATCGTCATGAACTTAGTTGCGAGAGGTTAATTAATATGGAAATCAGTGTTACTAATTTTTTAGCCAGTTTGGTAATAATGTTTAAAGGAATGATCGGAATTTTCGTAGTTATCGGTATCATTTTCCTTGCAACTCTTATCCTCAACAAAGTATTTGTCGGAAAATAATTATTAGTATACGAAAAAGGATCAGGTGCTTCACATCTGGTCCTTTTTTATTTATGTTATCGTATTAGTTTTCTTTTTCGGGATCACGATACAACTTTATCAAGCCGGCGTTATGCATCTCAATCAACACAACCAAAGTGATCGGAATGCCAAACATTCCAATTATTCCGCTTGTTCGTAAGCCGACGTACATACAGATAAGAGCCAATACAGGGTTAAGGCCAACTCGTTTCCCAACTACTCTCGGTTCGGTAAACTGCCGTACTACCTGCATGATCACAAAACCTATTGCGAAAATAATAGCTTGTTTATACTTTTTAATTACAACATCAATGATGATCCAAGGAACCATAATAGTTGAAGTTCCTACAATAGGCATGATATCAAACAATGCGACAAACAAAGCTATCAGGACTGGCTGGTTTACATCGGCAATTGAAAACAGAATAGACAGCTCAATAAATGTAATAAAGAGGATGATTGCGTAAGAATACAGATACTTCCAAATTGTGTGGACAAAATGATTCTTGAAATGCTCGAAGTAATCTAATGTCTTCTCACTCATTTGATTTTCTATGAACTTTACAATTGCATCATAATCAAACGAGATGAAGTAAGCAGAGATGATGATCATAAGGAGCTTCATCAACAATGCAGGTAAATTTGTGACCAAACTGGTGGTGAAAGATACAACTTTTACAGACATATTTGATACTATGTTGCCTACAGAATCAAGAATGTTGTCTGCAGTAGCTTCAAGAATCGAGCCAATCGTAGGTCCTAATTCATTGATAATGTCAAAATGTTCATACCATTGGAGAGCTTCTATAATTGTAGGTTCTATATTACGAGCGTAAAACGACGGGAACATAATAAAGAAATATTTAATCCAGTCGACTAATTTGGCCCCGATAAGAACAAGAATAATCGCCAAGATGATAATTACACATGTAATTGTGATGATTGAGCAGATTTTTTTGCTCATTCCTGATCTTTCCGAAAATACGGAAATAGGCTTATGGAGAATATATGCGATCAAAAAGCCTACGAAGAATGGCATTACATATTGAAATGCATACTTAAAAAACAGAATAATCAGTATCGCAATTATTCCGTAATATGCAGCATTGATTAAGAATTTTATATGCTTATCCAATATAATCACCTGTTAATTCTTTTGTGCGATAGAAAGCATTTGATTTGCATTTTTCAATGAAATATCTGTGATGTTATCACCTGAAATGATCCGTGCCAATTCTTTTACCCTATCGTCATAATCCAATTGCGTGACCGAAGTGAAGGTTCTTCCATTATTAATAGATTTCTCTATCTTTAGATGTGTACTGGCATATGAGGCTACTTGCGCACTGTGTGTAACACAGATCACCTGATGAGTACCAGATATCTGCTTTAACTTCTCACCTATTTTCTGTGCACCTGTACCGCTGACACCAGTATCAATCTCATCAAAGATCAAAGTAGGTATGCCGTCTTTATCAGCTAATACATTCTTGATAGCAAGCATAATTCTGGCCATTTCACCGCCAGATGCGATTTTTGACAGTGCTTTAGGATTTTCTCCCGGGTTGGCAGATATTAGGAACTCCATTTCATCGATACCGCGCGGGGTTAATTCCTTTGTTCTATTATGATACAACTTAAAGTCTACCATCGGCATATTCAAATATCTTAATTCTTCTTTAATCTTTTCTGAAAAAAGAGAAAAAGCGTCTATTCGGGCCTTTGATAAATCCGTTGCGAGTTTGATACAGGATTTTTTCTTGTCAGAGAATTCGTTTTTTAGTGTCTCAAGCAATTCATCTGACATTACTATCTTATTTAATTCTGCTGCTGCAGAATCACGATACTCTAAAATCTCTGAAACTGTGTTACCGTATTTTTTGCGCAATTTAAATAAGAGATCCAGTCTTTCTTCAATTGCGTTAAGCTCGTTACTGTCATAATCAATAGAGGATATCTGTTCATTCAAAGTGTTATAGATATCTTTTATTTCATAATACGTGTTGTTCAGGCGTGTTGATAATACTTTATAATCGTCAGAGATATCTGAGATGTGCTCTATTTCATTTGATGCAGCTTGTATCATATTAAGTGCAGATTCATTCTCAACAGAATCAGTATCATCAATCATGCCTATTACATTAGATAGTACGGCTCTGATCTTTTCTGTGTTTTTCAGAATATTCCGTCTGGTCTGCAGATCCTGCTCTTCGTTTATCTTTAATTGTGCCTTATCAATTTCATCTATCTGATAAGTCAGAAGATCAATTCGATTTGCTTTTTCTGTCTCATTCATCTGAAGCTGATTGATCTGTTTCTGAAGGTCTAACAGCTCCGAAAATTCATTTGAGTATATGGCTAACAGATCCCCTAAATCAGCATACCGATCCAAAATATCCACATGTCTTTCCGGATCAAGTAATTCCTGATTGTCCAGCTGACCATGAATATTTACAAGACCTTGACAAGCTTCTTTAACAACAGAAGCAGTTGCTGGTTTTCCGTTTATCCTGCATACACTCCGTCCTTCAGCGAATATGTCTCTTGAAAGAATGAGATCCTGATCAACTTCAAATCCAAGATCATTCAGATGTTTTTTCACATCTTGCGGAACTTCTGCAAAAGATGCAAGAATAGAAGCTTTTTGTTCCCCACTGCGAACGATTTCTTTATTTGTCCTGTTTCCGAGTATAGCATTGATTGAATCAATAAGTATTGATTTTCCTGCACCTGTTTCTCCGGTCAGAACATTGAACCGTTCTCCAAATGAAACAACAGCTTTTTCTATTACAGCAACATTTTCAATTTGCAGTTCCTGAAGCATAGGGTTTCCTCTTATTCGCGGTTCAATTCTATGTGTGATTCGGCTACAAGATTATTGATATCAAAAGTATTTGAAATACCGGATTTCTCTACAAATGCAAGATACTCTATATTTCCTTTTGGACCTTTAATAGGAGAATAGTCCAAACCAATTACAGCATAATCATTGGCAATAAGATAATCAGTAATCTCTTTTAAAACTTCTTTATGAATTTCAGGATCTCTGACTACTCCATTCTTCCCTACTTTTCCTTTACCTGCTTCAAATTGAGGTTTGATAAGAATCACACCATTAGCATGGTCATTAAGAAGAGGATATAGTGCCGGAAGAATGAGACGGACGCTTATAAATGATACATCCATTGAAAAGAAATCCAGTTTATCTGTGATAATCGTTTCATTCAGATATCTTGCATTGGTTCTTTCCAGGCACACTACTCTCTCGTCGTTACGCAAAGACCAAGCCAACTGGCCATATCCTACATCTACAGCGTATACTTTCGAAGCATTATTCTGAAGCATACAATCCGTAAATCCGCCGGTAGAAGCACCAATATCGGCACATATACGACCGGAGAGGTCAAGATCATATTTATCAATGGTCTTTTCGAGCTTATAACCTCCGCGGCTAACATATTTTAATGAATCGGATATTTGTATATCTACAGATTCGTCAAATTCTGCTCCAGCTTTATCCTGCTTTTCATTGTTAACATAAACGACTCCGGACATGATAAGGGCCTTTGCCTTTTCCCTGCTTTCGGATAGCCCGCGTTCGGTGATAAGAATATCAAGTCGTTTTTTCATTTGAATAAGTATCCTTAATAAACTTATATATAGAATTTGAATCGAGACCGTACATCTCTAGCTGTCGAGCAATTGAAGCCTGAGGTATATGATTGTCAGCTATAGCTTTAATAACAAAAGAATTACTGTTTATACAACGGCCAAATTGTTCGCCTATTCCTCCGGACAGTATTCCTTCCTCGATGAAAATAACATGTTCGTATTTTTTGGCTATTTCAGCTGCGGTTATATCTGTTGGGAATATCATATTCAATTTTAGAATATGTGTTTCGATTCCATCTGCTGCCAGCATGTTTTGAGCATTTAATACCTCAGCAAAAACACGTCCATATGTTACAAACAATATAGATGGATTATCGTTGCTGCCCGTGATTAGATCAAAAGGATCACCGGTACATTGATATGACGATAATCTGCTGTCTTCTTTTCCACGCGGATAGCGGATAGCTTTAGGGCCTTTAGAATTAATCAATTTATTAAGCCAATATATTAGTTCAGAGTAATTCGCAGGAGAAATGATAGTGAAATTATTAAGTGTAGACATCATAGCAACGTCATACAAGCCCTGATGTGTCTCCCCATCATCGCCTACAAATCCCGCTCTATCAATTGCGAATAAAACATTGCTGTTATTAAGGCAGACATCGTGAATGAGCTGATCATAACATCTCTGAAGGAAAGTGGAATATACTGAAAAAACCGGTTTAACGCCCCCTCTTGCGAGACCTGTTGCCATGCATGCGGCATAATCTTCAGCGATACCTACATCTATAAATCTGTCTTTATGGGAATGATAAAAATACTGTAATCCCGTGCCGTATTTCATAGCAGCTGTAATGGCGAAAACGGATTCATCTTTATCCGCAATCTTATTCAGTTCCCGTCCAAAAGTGTTTGAGAAACTGTCTGCAAGCGAAATATCCGGATTTCCCTTTTCAAGATCAAACTGACCTACACCATGGTATGCGCCAGGATTCTTTTCAGCTAATGGATAACCTTTTCCTTTGTGAGTGATCACATGAACAAAATAAGGACCATTAGAAGCAGTTGATATCTGACTGAAAATATGGATAAGATCATTAAGATTGTGGCCATCAACTGGCCCTATATAGTTGAAACCAAATTCCTCAAAAATTGTTCCGTCAAATAGACCACGTCTAAAAGAGGTTTTTAAATTTGTGATAATGTTCTCAGCAGGCTTTCCAAGAACAGGAACTGCATGAATGATCTTTTTAACACTGTCTTTAAGATTTATGTAGTTTTCAGAGTTCCTCAACTGCATAAGATACTGCGATAATCTTCCGACACTTTTTGAAATAGACATCGAGTTATCATTCAGAACGATTACCAGTTTGGAAAGATCACTTCTGACGTTATTCATAGCTTCAAAAGCTAATCCGCCTGTTAAGGCGCCGTCACCAATAATAGACAAAGTATAGGAATCATCATGTGTGGCATTTTTTGCTATCGCAAGCCCCATTGCCTGCGCTATAGAAGTACTTGCATGTCCTTCGACAAAAGTGTCATAAACGCTTTCAGAAGGTTTAGGAAAACCTGATATACCATTTTCCTTACGGATGGAATCAAATGAATCGTTTCTTCCAGTTAGAAGTTTATATGGATAGCACTGATGCCCGACATCAAATATTAATGAATCTTCAGGAACATTAAAGCAGGAAAGTAAAGCGACAGTTAACTCTACTACGCCAAGATTAGAAGCCAAATGACCTCCGTTATTTGAAATAACATCAATCATTTCACTTCTTATATCTTCACATAGCTGCTTTTTTTGATTGAGACTAAGAGCTTTTATGTCTTCAGGTGATTTAATTGTTGAAAGCAATTCCGTCATATCTAACTCTCACAAAGTAAAAACAAGTTGTTAAGAAAAAATCTTCTAGACCTCATCGCCTGACTCTAAAGCAGAAGATAATTCAGTGATTTTAAGCTCGGCTTCATTCAAAAGCTGTTTGCAGTGCTGAATTCGTTCAGATGCTTCTTCATACAGATTGATAGCATCATCCAAAGAAATATTACCGGCAGATAAAAGCGAATTGATCTCATCTATCCGCTTCAACTCTTCTTCAAAGGAAAGCAATTCAAATTTCATATTTAGAAACCTCGTTTACATAACAATTGGCTTCACCATCATGTAATCTAATGATTACCTCATCTCCCGCATTTATATCATTGATGGAAGTGATATGTGATGAATCTTTTTTTATAACAGCGTATCCTCTTTGAAGAACATGCATAGGCGAAAGATCATTACAAGTTTTTTCAAGGAACAAAACGCTTTTTCTGGCATCAGATAAACGCTTAATGGCGTTCTCGTCCAGTAATCTTTTTGTTGAAGAAATCTTATCAGAATATTTAGCGAAATTATCAAGAATGATGTTCCCAATCTGCTTGACTGAGCTTTCTCTGTAGACTAATAAAGAAGATACATCTGGAACAGCGGCCACAGCAGCTGCTGTTGGAGTCGGTACACGTAGGTCTGCGATCATATCAAGCAGAGTGTAATCAGTTTCATGACCGACAGCAGAAATCAAAGGTATTCTTAATCCAGATGCAGATAATAATAGCTTCTCTTCATTAAAGATCCAAAGATCATCTTTAGATCCCCCTCCCCTTGCTATGATGAGCACATCGGGAGAACATGTCTCGTTATTGATTTTATCTATCATCCTGCATATGGAATCGACAGCAAACGCTCCTTGCACATTTACAGGATATAAAACAAGCTTAACAAATGGATCCCTTTGTGACAGGACATTTATTATGTCCTGTAACGCAGCTCCGGATTGGGATGATATTACGCCCACAGTTCTAGGAAAAGATGGGAGTGCTTTTTTTCGTGATTCATCAAAAAGGCCGAGTTTTAAAAGTTTGTCTTTTAATTGCTCTAATTTATTCTGTCGTTCACCTGATCCTTTTTCCAAAATGTCATAAACATATAGCTGATAATCACCTGTAACCTCATATAAAGATACTTTGCATCTTACTAGTACCTTCATCCCGTCTTTTGGTACGAATTTAAGCTTAGATGCATACGAATAGAACATAGCACACTTAACTCCACAGTGTTTATCTATCAGCCTGAAATACATATGGCCTGATGCACTGTGAAGTTTAAATGTCGAGATCTCCCCTTCAACCCATACCTGTGATAAAACCTCATCGGATTCTAAAAGAGACTTTACATATTGATTTAGTGCTGTTACTGTAATGCTTTCTCGCATCATTTCTATAAAATGTTTTTTTCGATTTTACTTAATGAACCATTAATAAACTGATAATCGTCACTGTCCCCAAAATGTTTTGACAATTCTACTGCTTCATTTATGACGACGCCTACAGGAATATCTTTCATATATAACATCTGAGCTATACTTATCCTCAATATAGCCAGAGAAACCTTTGAAAGCCTGTCAATAGTCCATCCCTTCAAACTGCTGATAATAATGTTATCAATTTCGTCCTTATGGTCTACAGTCGCCTGTACTATCTGTTTTGAAAAAGAATCTGATTCTAATACAAGATCATCTTCAAGATCGATAGGCTCTTCCATAAAGATATCGTCATTGGTATATAATTGAAAAACATATAAAAAGGCATTTCTGCGGGCTTCAGATCTAGTCATAAAATACCACCTTAATTCAAATCTTATGTAATTATAACACTGGCTAAAATGCTGTTCAATTAACAGACTGTTAAGGAAAACAGTGAAAAATAAATAACAGGATGAAACTGCTAGCCGCGTTCATCCTGTTATTTATACATTTAATCAATTGTTTATAAGTTCTTCAAACTCTTTTTCAGTAAGTGTTTTAATTTTGAGTTCAGCTGCTCTGGCTGCTTTACTTCCTGCATTTTCACCTACTATGACAAAACTAGTATTTTTAGAAACAGAGGACGATACTGTTCCGCCATGATCAGTTATCAATGTTTCAATATCTTTTCTGGAATAGTTGGATAATGCCCCGGTAACAACGATTTTCATTCCAGATAATTTAGAAGATTTTTTACTTGACTGGTATACAGTGTTAACACCGGATTCCTTTAATCTGTCAATAAGTGAAACGGCGATATCTTGCTTGAAATAATCACATACGCTGTTTCCAATTACAGATCCTATTCCGGGTATAGAAGAAATATCGCTTTCAGAAGCGTTCATTATAGAATCGATGTTTCCATAATGTTCGCACAAAAGAGTAGCTGCTTTATTACCGCAGTTCCTGATTCCAAGAGCTGCAATCAACTGATTAAGATTATTGTGTTTGCTGTTATTGATCGCATTTATAAGGTTTGTAGCAGACTTTTCTTTAACGTTTTCCAGCACTAACAGTTTGTCTATAGTGAGATCATAGATATCTGCAACACTATGTAACAGATCTGCTTTCATAAGGCTGTCTATCGTTGACGGTCCCATTCCGACAATATCCATGCCTCCTTTTGAGCAGAAATAAATGATATTCTGCTTGAGTTGCTCAGGGCAATCAGGATTGATACAGCGTAATGCTACCTCATCATCGATCCTAACGACTTTCGATCCACAGCTTGGACAATACTCAGGCATCCTGAATGGCACACTATCTGGTTCGTGATCATAAGATTTAATGATTTCAGGTATGATCTCCCCTGCTTTTCTTACTTCAACAGTATCACCAATGCGTATACCTAATCTGTCGATGTTATCCTGGTTATGAAGACTTGCCCTTGAAACAACGGATCCAGAGATAAGAACAGGCGTAAACACGGCAGTAGGCGTAAGAACACCGGTTCTACCTACTGTGACTTCTATATCTGTCAGCTTCGTTTTCTTGATTTCGGCGGGATACTTAAAAGCTATGGCCCATCTGGGTACTTTAATAGTGGAACCCATTTCATCTCTAATATGGAGGTCATCAACTTTTATTACAGCACCGTCGATATCATATGAAAGAGAATGCCTTGTCTCTCCTATCTCGTTAATTTCTTGAATTATCTCGTCAAATGAATCGCATCTCTTATATGATTCAATTACATGAAAACCATTGTTTTTTAGCCAATCCAAGCTTTCTATATGACTAATGAAGGGTATAGACGATCTTTGGACGTTAAAGATAAAAATATCGAGACTTCTTTGCTTGGTAATAGAAGCGTCCTTCTGTCTTAAAGAGCCGGCAGCTGCGTTGCGAGGATTCTTGAAAGGAGAAATGCCTTCTTTTTCCTGCTGATCCACAAGAGATGCAAATATTTTGCGCGGCATATATACTTCTCCGCGAACTTCCAGGAAAGATACAGTCTTTTCAATTGCTTTAGGTATCGAACTGATCGTCAGAAGATTTTCAGTAACATTTTCCCCCACGTTTCCGTTTCCCCTGGTAGATCCTCTAACTAGGTTACCGTTTTCATATTCCAAAGAAACAGACAAGCCATCGATCTTAGGCTCTACTGAAAAGGAAGCATCAGGGTATTCTTCTTTTACCTTTTGTACAAAATCTTGTACTTCGTCAAATGAAAAAACATCGGACAAGCTCTCCATCTTTACGATATGAACTACATCGCTGAATTTAGCTGAAGCTGCCCCTCCAATATTAACAGTTGGAGAGGTTTCTCTTTTAAACTGCGGATATGCGGATTCCAGTTCTTCAAGTTCACGCAGCAAATGGTCGTATTCTTCGTCTTCAATCAAAGGGTTGTCTTCTTCATAATACAATCTTGCATTCTCTGCTAAAAATGATTGCAAATATGCGATTCTGGAACGAATCTCCTCTAAATTGGAAGTCATAAATTTACCTCAGTTTTTATATACAACATTTTCAGGACCTAAGATCTTTTCCAATACAGTCTTCAAATATGGTTCAGTTGATGCAAAAAGTGATTCTGGAACAAGTACGTTTTTCTTTTTGTCAGAATAATAGAAATGAACCGGAATGCTTCCGTGGAATATTCTTAAAGTAGCAGAAACTCTTTGAACCAGCTCATCTTCCTCCGTCAAAAAACGCAAATACAATTTGAGAGTGTCATTTCCTTTAGGTGAACGAATATTTGGATCTGATTGTATTGGTCTGACATAGGAATTACTTTTATAGTTTTCTTCATATTGATCCAGGGTCAGAACATTAGAGACCAGGAGTTTGGGAGTGTCCTCTTCCTTTGATGATATTCTTCCTTCAAAAACAAGAAGACTGTCTTTTTTTAGGATATTTGAATACTGTTGTAATACTTTCGGGAAAATGAACAGTTCCATCAGACCCGTAAGATCTTCTGCCTGAACAAACGCCATCATATCGTTTTTCTTAGTGGATTTATTTCTAATCGCAGTTATCTCACAAAAAACAGTTACTGATTTGTTGTCAAAGAGATCTGGATCAGACAGTATTGATCTGAATGAAGTGATATTGAGATTTTTTACTCTATCTTCATATTGATGAAGTGGATGGTCGGAAATATACAGTCCTATTGCCTCTTTTTCGAAATGGAGTAATTCTTCAGTATTCAATTCATCTGATTTTTCCAGATCGTCATCATTAACGTAATCATTTGCATCGCCATCATCATTGTAACTGCCAAAGCTGAGTTGCCCTTCTACTTCCCTGCTTCTGGTTCTTTCATTATGCTTTGAAACAGTATCAATGTTTTGCAGCATTGTTTTCCTGGTAAGATTCAGAGAATCCATTGCGCCGCATTTAATCAGGTTTTCAATCGCTCGTCTGTTCAATTCATTGGAATGCGGCATTCTGCTATAGAATTCATTGAAGCCTTTAAAATCGCCGTTTTGGGTTCTTTCTTTGACTATACTGTCAACGAGTCCTTTACCTACATTCTTTATGGCTAAAAGCCCATAACGGATCGATCCGTTCTCAACCATAAATGACTGATAACTTTTATTGATGTCGGGCGGAAGGATCGTTATCCCCAATCTTCTGCATTCAGAAATATATTCGAGTAATTTGTCTGTATTGTCGATTATGCTTGTCATTAACGCGGCCATGAATTCAACAGGATAATACGCTTTAAGATATGCTGTCTGGAACGCAACGTCTGCATAAACAGCTGCATGTGATTTATTGAATGCATAAGAGGCAAATGAAGACATCTCGTCAAATATCTTATTTGCTTTATCTGCACTTATCCCCTTGCTTATGCATCCCTGAACAAATTCTATTCCGCTTTGCTCCATTGCCTCTTTTTTCTTTTTAGCCATAGCTCTGCGGACGACATCCGCTTTACCTAAAGAAAAACCGGCAAGATCACGGCATATCTGCATTACTTGTTCCTGATAGATAATAACGCCATTAGTGACATTGAGTATCGGTTCCAGTTCCGGAGTAATGTATTCTGTTTTTTCAGGCGATTTCCTATTTTTGAGATAAACAGGAATAGAATCCATTGGCCCAGGTCGATACAGAGAAATAATAGCGATCAGATCTTCAAGGCAATTAGGCTGCATATTGATAAGCAACTGCCTCATTCCAGAAGATTCTAACTGGAATACACCTAAAGTATCGCCAGAAGAAAGCATCTTATATACTTTAGGGTCATCAAAAGAAATGTTATTAATTGAGAAGCCAGGATCAGTATGCTGTATCAGTTTTTCTGCATCAGCAATTACAGTCAATGTGCGCAACCCGAGGAAATCCATTTTCAGCAGGCCTAATTCTTCCAGAGCGGTCATAGTGAACTGGGTTACGATATTGCTGTCGTTTCTGGCAAGAGGTACATAATCGCTTACTTCTTTGTCAGTGATGACTACTCCTGCGGCATGTGTAGAAGCATGTCTTGGCATTCCTTCTACCTGCATGGCAAGATCCAGCAGTTTCTTTATTTCTATATCAGTATTATATGCCTGGGATAATTCCGGATTTTTCTCGAGGCTGCTCTTTATAGTTATATTCAATTCTGCGGGAATCTGTTTTGCTACATAATCTATTTTGGCATACGGATAACCTAGTACTCTTCCCACATCTCTTACTGCCAATCTTGCAGCCATTGTTCCGAATGTTATGATCTGTGCAACATGACTCGAACCGTATTTTCTGATTACATAGTCAATTACCTGTGATCTTTTTTCGTAACAGAAATCTATATCAAAGTCTGGCATCGTAACCCTTTCAGGGTTAAGAAAACGCTCAAAAATCAGATTATATTTGATAGGATCCAGATCTGTTATTCCCATACAATAAGCAGCTATACTGCCAGCCCCTGATCCTCTACCAGGGCCAACTGGAATATCATGTTTTTTAGCGAAATCAACAAAATCCCATACTATCAAATAGTATGTTACATACCCCATTTTGGTGATAACTGACTTTTCATAGTTAAGCCTGTCAATGATTTCATGAGATGGATTATCTCCATATCTATAGATAAGACCTTCATCGCATAATTCATTAAAGAAATCAAGATTGTCTTTTCCGTCTGGAGCGTGGAAAGCCGGAAGTTTTGTTACACCAAATTCAAAATCAAAATTGCATTTATCTGCTATTAGCCTAGTGTTTGTAACAGCATCAGGAACATGAGAAAAGACATCTGCCATTTCCTGTGTGCTTTTTACATAGAATTCGTTTGTTTTAAACTCCAAAGGAGATTCGTCGATCGAAGAGTTTGTCTGAATGCTTACAAGAACCTTATGCATCTCATAATCTTCTTTTCGAATATAATGACAGTCATTTGTGGCAGCCAAAGGGATATCCAGCATTCTTGAGATCCTAATCAGATCCGGAAGTATTCTTATCTGTTCTTCGATTGAGTGGTTTTGTATTTCTATATAAAAATCTTCGCCAAACAATGATTTATAATATGAAGCCAGTTTTACAGCATTATCAAAATCATCTGACAATAAAGCTTGCGGAATCTCTCCTGCCAGACAAGCGGAAAGACAAACCAAGCCTTCATGATATTGTTCCAGAAGTTCATGATCTACGCGCGGTTTATTGTAAAACCCAGTGATATTCGCTTCAGAAAGCATCTTAATCAGATTCCTGTATCCGGTATCATCTTTGCATAAAAGGATCAAATGGAACGGAGAACTGTCTATTTTGTGCACCATATCAAATCTTGTCCGTGGAGCGACATATACTTCACAGCCAATGATTGGTTTAATACCTGCTTTTTTTGCAGCTTTGTAAAAATCTACGCAGCCGAACATAACACCATGATCTGTAATAGCTACTGCATTCTGACCATTAGATTTGATGTGTTCCATCAATCTGTCGATGCGGCAGGCACCATCCAGCAAGCTATACTCAGTATGAAGATGCAGGTGTACAAATTGATCATTTCTTATTTCCATTTTCTGCCAAATAATCCCGCATTATCTCTCTCAGTTTTCTTAATCTATGATTTACGCCTGATTTAGTTAAACCGTTTCCTATAATCGAAGCTAATTCTGTATAGGAAAATTCAGGATATTTTATCCTCATCTTTGCGAGGTTTATCATATCATCTTTTAGTATTGATGCTCCTCCATGTTTGAAAAAATCATTTATCAAAGCTATATCATCAGATGAAGACATAATGACTTTTTCAAGGTTAGCACTTTCACAATTCACTCGACGTGTAACAGTATTCCTTACATCCTTATATACTTTCATCTCCATGAGGGCCATAGAGTTTGTATATGCTCCCATATACGTCAAAAGATCCTCAATGGTTGAAGAGTTCTTATAATAAAGAATTGTACTGTACCCATTTTTCGTTATTTTTGCCCCAAACCCGATTGAGTTCAAAAGATCAAATAAAGTATATGCACGTTTTGAGTGATGAGTAGAAAACTGCAGATGATATCCTTTACTTGGATCAGAAACAGTACCGCAACCTAAAAAAGCTCCAATAATATAGGCTTTAACTGTTTCGTTCGTGAAAACAATTGAATCGTTTAATTCATATTCCGATGACGCGATCAACAGATCAAATCTATCTAAGATTTTGTAAATTGCATCGGGATCAGTAATAGTTAACGAATACAACTTAGGACCTGGATATATCTCTATATCCTTCTCCGGAACACCTATGGAGATCATACAAAATGCAATGGTCTCCAGCAAAGCTGCGTTTTCAGAGGTTATCAACACTTCATGTGCATTTACACCTGAAGAAAAAGAGAACAAACCGTATACCAAAGCTTCAGCGATACTTCTATCGCTGAAGTCATTTTCCAGTATCTCATTTTTGCAGTTGCTTGAAAAACTCATTTAAGGAATTCAATCTCAAGTTCCAAATCAAAGCCAGTCGCATCTTTTACTATATGCTGAACATAATGACAAAGTTCTAATATATCGCTGGTTGTTGCTTTGTTTTTATTGATAACAAAACCGGCATGCTTTTCGCTGACAGCTGCCCCGCCTATAGAAAAGCCTTTAAGACCGCATTCATCGATCAGTTTTGATGCATAACTACCTACCGGTCTTTTAAAAGTACTGCCACAACTTGGATAATCTAAAGGCTGCTTTTCTATCCTCCTGTTCAGCAATTCATTCATTTTGCCAAGTATTGTATCGTGATCTCCTTTTTCAAGAGAAAATGATGCAGATAAAATTATCCAATTTTTCTGTGCTTGGAAAATGCTGTGACGATATGATAAGTCAAGCTCAGATAAATTTTTTTCTCTGTAATTGCCATTCTCATCCAAGTACACTACCTTGTTCAGAACATTACATATTTCTGACCCGTAAGCGCCTGCATTCATATAAACAGCGCCACCAATTGTACCTGGAATACCATATGCGAATTCCAAACCTGTTAGATCATGATTTAAAGCTACTCTACACAACTCAGACAAAGAAATTCCTGAACCGGAAGTAATAGTAGTCTCATCAACAGAAATATGATTCAATGCTCTTTTAGTAACTAAAACTACTCCATCAAAACCTTCATCTAAAGCCAGAACATTAGAGCCATTACCCAGGACAAAGAACGGGATATGATTATTTATGATAGTACGATATGCTTCCACAAAAGAAGATTCTTCAGTCGGAATCAAAACAGTAGAGGGACCGCCAGTCCGAAAACCTGTATATCTTGCCAATGGTTCATCTTCAAGAATAATCAAATTGGGCAGCCTGTTGAACAGATCTATGTATTCTTTCATGTTTATCTTATCATCCCTAGGTTATCTAGTAATTCTTGTTCGGCATCATATCCGAGCTTAATATTTCTGAAATTCATTGCAGCAACTTCGAGGATTACTGCCAAGTTACGTCCAGGACGAACAGGGATAGTCAGTTTCGGAACATCCAAACCCAGGATATTTGTAGTTTCAGTGCCCATGCCGATTTTGGAATAGCTTTTTTGAGGATCCCATTCTTCCAGGAAAATAACAAGATCAACACGCTCAGTAATATTGATAGAGCCAACACCAAATAACTGTTTGACGTTAACGATTCCGATACCTCTTAATTCGGAAAAATATCTGATATTATCAGGAGATTTTCCAACGATAGTTTTGTCTGATACTCTTCTAAGTTCCACAGAGTCATCTGCTATTAATCTATGTCCTCTTTTGATTAGCTCAATCGCAGTTTCACTTTTTCCGACTCCGCTTTCTCCGAGGATCAGAATACCTTCTCCATAGATCTCAACTAATTCACCATGCATCAGTGTTCTTGGTGCAAGTTCAACATTAAGATAAGATATCGCAGCAGACATAAAATCTGATGTGCTGTCAGATGCATGTAAAAGCGGGACATTATATTTTGCAGATAGATCTATCATCTCTTGGAATATTTCAAGATTCCTGGCAACAACAACCAGAACAGGACATTCTTTATAGAAACGTTCCAGATGAGCCATGCGTGTCTCAGCATCCAATTGCTGAAGATATGTATATTCCATCAATCCAATGATCTGAATACGTCTGGAATCAAAATGTTCTTTAAATCCAAGCAGCATCATTCCCGGTCTGCTTACATCCGGAATTACTATATTACGTTCAGACAGATTGCCTGGGTCATATACAATATCTAGGTGTAATTCTTTAATAAAGTCTAAAACAGGTACGCTATACTCCATTAATGCTAATACCTCCCTATACTTACATAATTATATAAAATCCATATTTCTGTTTCAAATAGTCAAAGAGGATCAATCATATTTATTGATTGATCCTCTTTCATGTCATTCAGATTGTATTTCGTTAATAGCTTTAAGGAATGTTTCTATATCACGAAAATCTCTATATACGGAAGCAAAACGGATATATGCAACTTTGTCGATCTTCTTTAATTCATCCATGACTAATTCACCAACATATTGCGTAGATATCTCTTTCTCTAGTCTGTTGAGTAAATTACGCTCAACTCTATCACATATAGAACTTAACTGTTCTGCGCTTATAGGACGTTTTTCACATGCTTTCAACATGCTCTTAAGAAGTTTTTCTCGATCGAAAAGTTCCCTTTCACCGTTCTTCTTTACAAGTATAAGAGGTGTGGTTTCAATAGCTTCGTAAGTAGTGAATCGTTTTGTACATACGATACATTCTCTTCTACGTCTGATCTTAAGATCATCATCCGAGGGTCTGGAGTCTATTACTTTAGTATCTGAAGCACCGCAGAATGGACAACGCATTTTTATCACTCCTCTTTTAGATAATACTCACAGGAAGCAAGAATAATACATACAGATAAAAGCTTTGTTGCAGTACGCAACTCTTCTGTAGAAGGAAAAGATGGTGCTAAGCGGATATATGTATCATCCGGATCAATAGAAAAAGGAAATCCTGCTCCTGCTGAAGTCAATACCAATCCTGCTTTTTTACATAATTCCACTACTCGCTTTGCAGTATTTTTGGTCACTTTCAATGTTATAAAATAACCGCCTTCCGGATGATTCCATTGAGCAACAGAAAAACCTGAAAGGTATTCAGACAAACCATTTTCTACCAAGTCAAATTTGGGACGCAGCAAATCACAGTGCTGAATCATACGCTTTTTTATGTGTTCAATATCCGGAAATACTTTTGCATGCCTAAGCTGATTTACTTTATCCATGCATATAAACTGTGCCTGAAGAGCAGGTAAAGCGATTTTTAGGTTATTATCGCTCATCGCTATACAAGAAACTCCTCCAGCTGCAAAAGAAATCTTACTAGTTGACGCAAAAATGATAGGTCTGTCTGGATGTCCGGCTTCTTCACACAATGAAAACAAATTGATAGGCTCAATAAATGTTCCATTTAATGTATGAAAAGGATAAGCATCATCACAAATAATTGTAAAGTCTTTTGCCTTTGCATCCATTGAAGCAAGTCTTTTCATTACTTCTTCGGAGTATATATCGCCTGTTGGATTAGAATAAACAGGAATTATCCATATGCCTTTGACAGAATCATCATTCGACACAATTGATTCAACCATATCCATATCTGGACCATTTCCGGTTAGTGGAACAGGAATCATCTCAATGCCTAAGCTCTCACATATTGTGTAATGCCTGTCATATCCTGGAACAGGACAGATCATTTTCACTGTTTTCTCTTTTCCCCAAGGACGCGGAGAATTTGCAACGCCTCTAAGCATTGCCCTTGAAACAGTATCATACATTAATGTAAGAGAAGAATTTCCACCAATGATTATGTTTTCAGAAGGAACGTTTATTATCTGAGAAAACAATTCCCTTAATTCTTTAAGGCCATAGAATTCACCATAATTCCTGCAATCGACATTATCTCTGCTGAAGCAATCCTGATTTGTTATTACAGAAGTAAGAATATCTTCACTGAGATCTAATTGTTCAGGCGATGGTTTCCCTCTTGCCATATTTAAAGAGAGATGTTCTGAGAATAGTTGCTCATACTCACTATATTTTTGATTATATAGTTCAGATATGGCCTCTTTGCTTAAAAGACACAGTGGCTGTCTCATTGCAACACTCCAAAAGTTCTGGGATATAACTGTACATCGCGGATGTTTCCAATACCTGTTACATACATGAGGAACCTCTCAAAACCGAGACCATATCCTGCATGTTTCGTGGATCCGAACCGTCTAAGATCCAAATACTCTTTATAATCATCTGGATTCATACCAAGTTCCAGCATTCTGTTAATAAGAACATCGAGACGTTCTTCACGCTGGCTTCCGCCAATAAGTTCACCAACTCCAGGAACTAACATATCTGCAGCAGCAACAGTTTTATTGTCCTCATTCATTCTCATATAGAATGCCTTGATCTCTTTTGGATAATTTGTGACAAACACCGGACAATTATATATTTTCTCAGTAAGATAACGCTCATGTTCAGACTGAAGATCGCAACCCCAATATACTTTAAAGTCAAATTCATTATTATGAGGTTCCAAAAGACTGACTGCTTCTGTATATGTAATTCGTACAAAATCAGATTTTACCAATTTATTAAGTTTATCTAAAAGATTGTTATCATAAAACCTATTAAAGAAATCCAATTCATCTGGACAATTATCAAGCAAATATGAAACGCAAGATTTAACCATTGCTTCTGCAGTATCCATATATCCATCAAGATCGCAAAAAGCCATTTCCGGTTCAATCATCCAGAACTCTGCAGCGTGTCTTGTGGTATTAGATTTTTCAGCTCGGAATGTTGGTCCGAACGTATAGATCTTACCGAAGGCTTGAGCCATGCTCTCCCCTTCAAGCTGACCTGATACTGTAAGATGTGTCTCACGCCCAAAGAAGTCCTGAGAATAATCAACAGATCCGTCATCTTGTCTGGGAGGATTTGCAGGGTCAATAGTAGTTACACGGAACATCGCTCCTGCTCCTTCGGCATCGCTTCCGGTGATCAGAGGAGTATGAACGTATACAAAACCGTTATCATGGAAAAACTTGTGTATAGCAAATGCACTTTCACTGCGGACTCTGAAAGCAGCACCGAAAGTATTTGTTCTGGCTCTTAAATGCGGGAACTGACGAAGAAATTCAGGAGTCATTCTTTTTTTCTGAAGAGGATATCCTTCTTCTACGACCCCAACGATCTCTGCAGAATCAGCATTAAGTTCAAATGGCTGTTTTGCTTCTGGTGTAAGAATTAACTTGCCGTGAACTATTACAGCTGAACCAACTGCAGCATTGGCTACTCGTTTATAATTTGATTCATCTTCAAATTTTGAGCTTTCAAGTATAACCTGAAGGTTTTTAAAACAACTGCCGTCGTTCAGTTCAATAAATGCAATATTCTTACTTTCTCTGGAAGTCTTTACCCAGCCAGCCACAGTTATTTCAGATTCATTTTCTTGTACATTATCAAATAATGTTTTAATTTCTGTACGTTCCATAAATAATCCTCCCATAAATCTAGTTTATTTTATCTCAAAGAAATAGTTTTCACAATATTACATATAAATATGTATTAGAATTCGGTTTGACAAACACATATATCGCTGATATACTAAACTAGTTTCAGCCAAATGGAGAAGTCGCCTAGTTTGGCCGAGGGCGCACGATTGGAAATCGTGTAAGCGGTAAAACGCTTCGAGGGTTCGAATCCCTCCTTCTCCGCCACAAAAAACCTCTTTTGTTTATTGCAAAAGAGGTTTTATTTTGTATAAATATCAATATTTTTAGTCTAATTTTGCAATCATCCTGATCATAACATCAGCAAAAGCTTTTCGGTCAATATTTACCCCAGCATATGTATTGGGCTTATAGATCTCTGTTTCTGTAAAAGGACGTAATGCATATGTTTTCCCTTCTGTTAGAGTACCTTTAGTTTCTACTCTTACTTCAACATATTCTGTCTCGATAACAGTCGGGTCAATCATATAACATGCTGCTACAGCATCACACAAAATACCGCCAATGCGATTCTTTTTCATTTCTTCCGGCATATCAGGGGGACCAAGAACTCTGTCTCTCATAAGATCTGCGGCAACTTTAGATATCTTCCCTCCGTTATCCAATCTGGCAAGATCTTCCTTATCTATAATAGCTTTTTCGCATATATCAAGTCCCATCATCGCCATTGGAACACCTGCTTCAAATACTATTCTTGCCGCATCCGGATCAGCCCAGATATTGAATTCAGCAGCTGCTGTCCAGTTTCCGTGTGAAAAACCACCACCCATTATAACAATACGCTTAATATACTGATTCAGATCTGGATATTTTATAAATGCAATTCCAAGATTAGTTAATGGCCCAACAGCTAATATTTCTAATTCTCCAGGGTATTTGATCGCACTATCATATATAAAATCCCAAGCGTATTTTTTCTCGACTTGCTTTACAGGTTCAGGAAGATCTACATTTCTTCCAAATCCACTTTGGCCATGTACGTTTCCGGAAGTCCGCTTTCCTTTTAATATTCCTTTTTTGGCTCCTCTAAGAACAGGTATATCACTTCTTCCAATTAGTTCACAAAGCTTCAATGCGTTTTTTTCTGTTATCTCAAGTCCTTTATTGCCGCTGACAGGACATACTCCCAATATGTCATACATATTTGATCCAGCAATCATAAAAAAGCATACAGCATCATCAAGGCCCGGATCGAAATCTATTATCAAAGGTGTTTTCTTTTCCATTATATTTTCCTCCGAACTAAATACTTGAATTATCTAATATGGATTTCATTGCATTTATATAGCCTTCTCTGTCAAGATCCAGAACCAAAGTATGGATCTTAGGTTCCTCACTCCGTGGACTGACATTGCATACAGTCATACCATCGCAGAATTCGGATTCACATTCAACAGATATTGAAGCAGGTAAAGTATTAAACAGTTCAGGATGCAACAGATAAATGATGGGAACAGTGTCATAAACAATTGCGCCTGGACGTTTCCATAATTTGAATCTTTCATCAATATCATCTCTTTCTTCAAAAGCAAAAGATGCTTCACAGATCTGAGAGATGAAAGAAGAAGCCATGTTTTTGTTACTTTTCAAAACATTATAATAATCTTCTTTAGTGATAAAAGCGTTATGGCAGACATCCAAACCACACATGACAATAGGGATGCCAAATGAGAATACGGCTTGTGCAGCTTCAGGATCAGCATAAATATTGAGTTCAGCTGCACCTGTAGAGTTTCCAAATTTATATCCCCCACCCATGCATACTATCCTGTCTACTTTTTCTTCGACAAGATCAGGATAGAACGTCATCAGTTTTGCGATATTAGTCATTGGGGCTAATGGAACTAAAGTAACTTTGTTCTCAGAATTTTCTAATTGTTCTTTCATCCATTCAACTGCATCAAGATCCATCTCATCTTGATATATCAGTGTTTCATCAGGAAAAAATCTTCCCCTATCTTCCTCTGAACCAACCCATCTGTTTCTAATCAATGGATCAGAGCTGCCGCGTAATACTGGTACATCAACTTTAAAATGAGCTATCAGATCTCTTGTATTTCTATATGTCTGATCCAACGGCAAATTTCCCATAACCGTAGTCACACCAAGCAACTCAATATCTTTGCTTGCAAGACATAATGTTATAGCAGCTGCATCATCATGGCCTGTATCGCAATCCAAAATAACTCTCATCAAACTTCCTCCTTGCTATTAACAGTGTCTATCAAATGATTAATTAATAAAGAACAAAAACCTAACAGCATCAAAGGAAAGATGCCTATAAGATTGTATCTCATACTTGAATCTTTAATTGATACATAAAGATATGGCAATGACATATAAAATGAAATAAACTCGATAAGGTATAATCCGTATCTTTTGGAAAACAATAATAGAATAATTCCCGCCAGTATGATCAAAATATTTACAAATGAACTGGCTTCCTGTGTTAACAAAATACCATCTTTATATGAAAAATAAACAACAAGACAAACAATATATAGAGTGAAGAGAAGAATAATATATTTAGTGAGTATTTTACAATTTTTGCCTTTAAGGTGATCCAGAAAATAGAAAGCGATAATGAAAGTTAAGCAAATCAAAATAGATTGAATTAGATCTTTAGTCAAAACTGAATATATAAAGTAAATAGCAACAGGAATCAAATACAATATCTTATTGATTGGATACTTAATTTTCAGCAGGCCATATATAACTAGACATAAGATATGAACAAGTAAAGTAATTGAAAAAGCTTTTAGAAATTCAATTGAAGGAATTCTATAAAAGCCTGTTTCAGATCCGTAACGAAAATATAGGAAACATAATTCGGAAAACAAAGCAGCTGCAAATGATCCTATGAAAATGAACAGTGAATTCATTTTTCTTTTAAAATCCAAAAAATAGCATAAACATGCTATTATAAAAACCGTAAGGATATCCAGCATAAAAGGATACATAAAGCTATATAATTCTTCGATAGCAAATCCAAAGAAGATAGACTCAAGAAGAGCGAAACAAGTAAATAATAGTGCAAGAATATTCCGGTTTTTGCTGTTTTCAAAATATAGCATGAATACCTCGAAACACTTTGTTTTTGAATAGATAATAAGGAGTTACATTAATGAGCAAAAATTTGCTAGATATTGATTTAGAACTTATTTATAAAGCGCAGGAAATAGCTCGCTATTGCCTTGAAACGATACCTGCATATCTAAAAAGTGGAATATCAAGAGAAGAAATACATAAGTTATGTGAAGAACTAATGCTTTCTAAAGGCAGTACAGGCTGGTGGACACATGGGGATGCTGCATTAATTCTATATGGACCATATCTAACATATTCAGCACACGAAGATCCACAGCATCTTTTTGAGGAACTACTGGTATCAGATAATGATGTAATAACAATAGATGTTGCTCCGATGTTCGGAATTGGGTGGGGCGATATGACAAGAACATATGCTATAGAAAATGGTGTTTGTGTTCCTTGGGAACAATCAACAAATCAAGAACTCATTACGGGTATGAATCTGGAATATGAGCTTCATGAACTACTTCTAAAAACTGTTAACAATGATACCACCTTTGCTGATATTCATAAAATGACGACAAAGGTTTTGGAGCAGAAAGGTTATTACAATTGTGATTACCATGGCAATTTCGGACATTCTATAGAAATACATCCTGATAACAGGGTAACAATAATTCCCGAAGAGACAAAAGTAATATCTAAGTATGGCAAACCAATTACATATGAGCCGCATATTTGTAAGATAGGCAGTTCTATAGGAATTAAATACGAGAATATGTATATGATAAAGAACGGACATTTAGAGCTTATTTAAGTACGTCTGTACGATATTATTCAGGTTTTGTTATAGAAATTATATATATCCCGTCTTTTTTATCTATTATTGAAAAATCATATTCTTTATCTTCAAATCGTTTAATATACCCTTCTGCCCCATGTTTTTTTCTTAAAACAAGAAATAATACTCCCCCGTTGTTTAAATGAATAAAAGCGGTATCAATTAAACTGTTGCAGACTGTTTTTCCCGCATGGATCGGTGGATTAAAAACGATATAATCAAAAGTGCTGTATATATTAGAGAAACCATCTGAAACGATTATTGTGGACTGAATATTATTAGTTGAGCAATTTTCTTTACACAGGAATACAGCCCTTTCATTAACATCCGATTGATATAAATTTATAGTTGGATATTTCGTTTTAAGGTAAATACCTATAAAACCATAACCACATCCCAGGTCTAAAACATCTCCCTTTAGACTTTGGCAATACTTTACCAGTTTTTGTGATGCATCATCTATTTCGCCATACGAGAATACACCATGATCTGTAGTAAGTTTTAAACAGTGCTCTCCGCACCAGCATGTCACAGATTTTGGATCAGATATTACCTGATTGTCATTTTCAAAATATTGACTCATTCATGTTTCCTTATCAGTAAAAATAGAGGTAATGTAATGAATAAAGTTTTATTAATCTATACAGGCGGGACTATCGGTATGATCCTAACCGATAAAGGTTATGCACCGGCCTATAATCTTCTTGATGATATGTTAAATAAGATCCCTGAACTTCATGATGAAAAGATGCCTTTATGGGATTTTTACCAGTTGAATGAGGTAAAGGACTCGTCAAATATAGGAGTATCAGATTGGAATTCAATTGCGGGAATTATACAAGAAAATTACTTAGAATATGACGGATTTGTAGTTTTGCACGGAACAGATACAATGGCTTATACTGCTGCTGCGCTTTCATTTATGTTTGAGAATCTTAATAAACCAGTAGTCTTAACCGGATCGCAGATTCCGTTAAATGAATTAAGAAACGATGCGAAGGATAACCTTATTACTTCCATGATCATTGCCTCAGAAGGTATAGCTAACGAAGTCTGCATATACTTTGGAGGTAATCTGATCAGAGGAAACAGGGCAACAAAATACTCTTCTGAAGGACTAATAGCGTTCGTTTCACCTAACTATCCCTTATTGGCAGAAGCAGCAATCAAGATCCATTACTTTAATAATATAACACAGAGTTCTCCTGTTACTGAACCTTTGAATGTTCAGTTCCTTGAAGAGTGGCCTATAGCAGTTATCAAAGTATATCCTGGAATTGATTTTAGATATTATCATGATATTCTGAACAAAAACTACAAAGGCGTTATTATTGAGACTTTTGGAGCTGGAAACATACCTGGAGGATCGAGTAATTTTATATCTTCTATTGAACTTAACGAGAATGATACTATTTACGTAATTTGTTCACAGTGTCCTGCAGGATCGGTAATAATCGGACAGTATGAAGCAAGTGCTGTTTTTGATAATATAGGTGGTGTAAGTGGAATGGATATGACTACGGAAGCTGCAATGGCTAAACTATATTATCTATTTAGTAAAGGATATGCTCGAGATAATATACTTAGAATAATGAATGAGAATCTTCGAGGCGAATTGAGCAGATAGTAGTAAATCAAATAACTATAAAATAAACCCTGTGGATAAGGATAATATCCTAACCACAGGGTTTGGCGCGCTTGAAGGGACTCGAACCCCCGACCCACTGCTTAGAAGGCAGTTGCTCTATCCAGCTGAGCTACAAGCGCTCAACTTGAGTAATTATATATAAAGGGTATTTCTGTGTCAACTACAAATTAAAGGTTGGAACTGCGAGCATAGCATTCCCATTTCCAGGAATCACGGCACATATCTTCTACTGTTTTAACAGCTTTCCAATTCAACTCATTATTAGCTTTACTTGGATCTGAGAAGCATGTTGCAGCATCGCCGGATCTTCTTGGGCCAATTACATAGTTGACTTTTATATCATTTACTTTTTCAAATGTATTGATAAGTTCTAAGACTGAATATCCCCTGCCGCATCCAAGATTATATATACAATATCCTTTATTATTGTCGAGCCAATTCAGCACTGCAACATGTCCATCAGCCAGATCGCAGACATGGATATAATCCCTGACTCCTGTTCCATCTTCAGTAGGATAATCGTTACCGAATACTGTAAGTTTTTCCCGAATTCCAGCGGCAACTTGGGTTATATACGGCATAAGATTGTTTGGTATACCATTTGGTGCTTCTCCGATCAAACCGCTTTCATGAGCGCCGATAGGATTAAAGTATCTCAATATAGCAAATGAAAACCTGTTATCAGCATTGGAAGTATCTTTCAGAATATCCTCACAAATAGCTTTTGTTCGGCCATATACATTTTGAGGTCTGATTGGAGCTGTTTCTGGTATAGGACAGCAATCAGGAGTACCGTATACACAAGCACTAGAGCTAAAAACGAGTTTGAAAACATTATGCTTTCTCATACATTGAAGAACATTTAATAGTCCGCCGATATTGTTCTTGTAATACTCTATCGGTTTCTCTTGAGATTCGCCAACTGCTTTAAACGCTGCAAAATGAATTACGCAGTCTATGGAGTATTTCACGAACACCTCATCTAAAAGGTCGATATCCAATAAATCAATTTTTTCAAAATCGATATTATGATTAGTGATCTGATAAAGTCTGTCCAATACACTTATCTTACTGTTAGATAAATTATCTACGATAACCACATCATGTCCATTTTCGATTAATGAAACTACTGTATGTGAACCAATATATCCTGTTCCACCTGTCACTAATACTCTCATAAATCAACACTCCAATATATTTAATAGAGCAGTCACCCATGTGATGACTGCTCTGAAATGGCAGGGCTGGCTGGATTTGAACCAGCGGAATGACGGAGTCAAAGTCCGTTGCCTTACCCCTTGGCTACAGCCCTAAATCACATCTAGCAATAAATAAAATAACAGAAAAAACACTCCAAGTCTAGAAAATAATAGCGTTCTGATAGAGATGAAAAAAGATGCTCATTATATGGAGCATCTTTTTTGGGGTGGGTAGTGGGACTCGAACCCACGACCCCCAGGGCCACAACCTGGTACTCTAACCAACTGAGCTATACCCACCGTCGGACCAAATTATTATATACTTTGACTGTCGTCTTTTCAACTGTTTTCTTCTGTTGAAGTATCTTCCTGATCCAATCCCTCAAAATTATCTGCTTCGATAACTTCGGTTGATTCAGAGACAGTTATTTCAGATTCTTCTTCAGAATCAGATTCTATTTCGTCAGATTCTTGAGAATGATCAATATTAGATTCATTGATATCATCCTCTTCAACGACATCTGCATCCGGCTTTTCGTCTTCACTATTCTCTGAATCAGCTTCTTCATTATCAATATCAGCTAATTCCAAACGTTTAGCATAAGTCATGAGATACTCATCATCGTTATATCTTCTAATCGATGCACGAATAATAATCAATGCAACTAATGCCAGAGTAGCCAACAGAGTGCAGACAAACTGAGAGATGCGGATCCTTCCTAAGAATAGTGCATCTGTACGTAATTGTTCAATAAATGCACGTCCTATACCATTCCATATAAGATAGGTTAAGAACACTTCCCCATCAAATCTTCTTTTCTTTAACAGTCTGTATAAGATAAAGAAACCTATAAAGCACCAAATACTTTCATATAAAAAAGTAGGATGAACAGGAGCATCGTTTAGAACTATTCCGTGTTCAGTATTTAGTCGTTCAGCATTATAACTGACATATCTGGATATAGTGTCACTGTACATTGCCCAAGGAAGATCAGTATTTGTCCCAAACAATTCCTGATTAAAGAAATTTCCCCATCTACCAATTCCCTGTCCAATCAGGAAGCCAATTCCAAGATTATCCATAAACGGCAAAATGGGCATTTTCTTTATTTTGCACATAATAACACATGTAATCATAGCGCCTAAAAGAACACCATAGAACGCAGTTCCGCCGCCTCTAAGATTTAAAAATTCCTTGATATTTGAGACATGATAATCAGAAGCAAATAATACATAAAAAGCTCTGCCGGATAAAACTGCAACTACTGCTGCTACAAGAATTACATCTAATACATCATCGTCATTAAGACCAACTAATTTTGCATTTTTCTGAGCTAGTGTTATTCCGATCAACATTCCCAAAGCTATCAGGATTCCATACCAGTATACTGGGAAATCGCCAATAGAGAATGCGACACGGTTTATATCCATTTCAATTCCCAAATATGGAAAAGTTACGTGACTCATATAAACTCCTTAATTTTTATTTAATTCTAATTAATAAACGGTGCGGAAAAGAGTATATCATTTTAATATATTGTTATCAAGCAAATGATATTAATAGACATTGAAAGTAGTATATCTTACTATATAAATTGAATAACATATCGGAGAAAAAAATGGCCTCTAATGAGAAAAAAAAGAAAAGTTATATTATCAGAAGACTAGCTTTTTGTGTTCTTCTGATTTGCTTAACTGTTTTTCTTATTAGAAAACTGTTTCTCCCAACGCATAATAATGGATTAGATTTCGACAAATTGTTTGGTGAGCATAAACTCATCTTCTTCTCTTCAAACGAAATAGAGGTTGCAGAAGATATACAGCGCAATATATGGAATCCAGAACTCTTTGAAACAGATGACTCCGGATTTATGCATTACAATGATCCGTCAGTAAAAACATGTTTAGGGATTGATGTCTCCTCGTTTCAGAAAGACATTGACTGGAACAAAGTAAAAGCAAGTGGTATTGATTTCGTTTTTATACGTGCAGGATACAGAGGTAATACAGAAGGAGGATTATTTATCGATCCTTATTTTGAAACAAATTATGAAGGAGCAAAAAATGCAGGATTAAGTATAGGAGTATACTTTTTCTCACAGTCGATCAATGAATCAGAAGCTGCTGAAGAAGCAGATTTTGTTGTATCTTTACTTAAAGACAAAGAACTGGATCTTCCAATTGTATTTGATTGGGAGTATGTCTCCGAAACTGCCCGTACAGCAAATATTACACAAGAAACAATGTCAAAATGTGCTGATGCATTCTATGAAAGAATTCATCAACATGGTTTTGATTGTATGGTATATTTCAATCTTTATACTTCGTATATGATCTACGATATGGATCAGTTTGGTGAAAAAATGATTTGGTTAGCTCAATTCGCAGATAAACCGACATATTATTATCACTATGAGATCTGGCAGTATTCATGTACAGGTAAAATTGACGGTATTGATACTGATGTTGACTTAAATATAGCATTAGATGAGAAAATAACATCAGTTATAAAATAAATAAAAGATATAAAGAAAAGAGCCACACTTAATGTGGCTTTTTTCTTTAACTATGGCGTTTTATTTTGTTGGAACTGGTCTTGTCAAAAGGTTCAGATCGAACTTCAACTTGTGTAATAAGTTTGTAGTTTGGTAGTTCTTGTAGCTGATCTTGGATGTCAGAAAGGATTACAGCTTTATCACGATCTTCAGACAAATATACTTCAGCACCAAGAGTATACTCTTCGCCTTTATCGTTTTTAACCCCTTTAACAACAACTTCCTGAATATAAGGAATATTCATAATATAATTCTCAATTTCTTCAGGATAGATATTCTTGCCATTGCTCAAAACGATAATATTCTTCTTACGCCCTGTAATGATAAGCTGATCTTTTTCATCAAGATAGCCATAATCCCCGGTATGAAACCAGCCATCAATAATTGCCTCGCTAGTGGCTGAAGGATTTTTAAAATATCCTTTCATAACAGTATCGCCTTTAACACATATTTCACCGATACCGTCTTCATTCGGAGAATCAATCATCCATTTCAAGCATCTTAATCTATGTCCAACTGTAGTATAAGTAACCGTTTTCTCATCATTAACAGATACAAGAGGTGAACATTCTGTGATTCCATAGCCACCAATAAGATAAATGCCTATAGTCTCAAAAAATTGACCTAATTCAGGACGAATCGGAGCTCCACCGCATATAATCTTTATCATTCGACCACCAAAAACATTTCTTAGTGACTGAAACAGATACGGTCTCATATCTATTCCTAACGCTAAAAATGATTTGGACAGCCTTATAGCTGCATTAAATTCTTTTTCCTTTCCCTGCTTTTTGATATTTTTCCGGATACTGGATATCAAAAATTCACCTAAAGCAGGAACGATAAAAATGTAACTTGGTTTATACAACTGAAGATCTTTAACTAAGTCTTTAAGTGAATTGTTAATACATAGTGTCGAATGATATCTGATAGAACCAATAATATCGGTTACAGCTTCATAAGTATGATGATACGGAAGAACAGACAAACCTCTGTCGTATAATCCTGTTAACTCTAAGCCATAATAAATTAAAGAGCATATATTATGTTCTGTGAGCATAACACCTTTAGCAATCCCTGTAGTTCCACTGGTATAAACGAGAAGCTTCAGGGCATATTCATCAGATACAAGAGAATCATATTCATCTCGTGACAGCTTGGACCCTTTTTCGACTAAAGTCTTATAACTTAAAAAAACCGTATCAATGGCCTGATCATCAAAACAAATAAACAGTTTTATTTGGGGAAGATATGATTTGTTATCATGGACCCAATTTGCATATTTGCCACTGAAAAATAAGACTTCGCTTTCGCTGTTGTTTATAACATTTCGTTTATCATTTGTTGGCAATTCTTTATCAATAGGTACAAAAACACCTGCGCTCTTGAGTACCGTAAGATAAGCTACTATCCATTCATAACGATTTTCACTCATACAAGCAATATGAGAAGATCCATATCCTAAATCAACTAAAGCAGCTCCCAAGTTTTCAGTGTCTTCATTGAAAGAATAAAAAGATACATGCTGAATCTCTTCGCTTTTCCCTATTCTGTACTGATATGCGTCAGTATCAGGTGCATCTTTCACAGCACTGTTTAGGATATCACGTACAGTAAAATACTGTTTGCCGTCATAGTAAGGTTTTTTATTCATTACAATAAAATGTATAACGATTAGTCGTCATACACATCACTTTCTTCAATATAGTTGATATCCATTAATGTTTTTGCATAGAAAGCTGTAAGCAAAGAAACACCAATTACTAATACAGCCATGCCTGCACCAGCAGCTACGACGGCTTCGAGGCGTTTATTTGCAAGTTCTTTTTCTGTTTTTTTCTTATTCTTGATATCTAAAATCTTCATAAATCGTACACCTCCATATTTATACTTTCTATGTAGTATATATTATCACAAATATAAAATTTACTCTAATAAAGCAGATGTCGCTTCGTCCTCATATTGTTTTGTGTATAAATTATAATAATATCCTTTTGCTTTTATAAGGTCCTTGTGAGTACCGGTTTCTATAATCTTTCCGTCCTTTACTACAAGAATAATATCAGCATTTTTTATTGTAGATAACCGGTGAGCGATCACTATTGATGTTCTTCCAGCTATTATTTTATCTATCGCGCTTTGAATCTTCTGTTCAATTACCGTATCTATATTAGCAGTTGCTTCATCCAGAATAAGAATTTTGGGCTCTGAAATAATAGCACGGGCAAAAGCTATCAACTGCTTTTCACCTGTAGATAAAGTATCGCCACCCTCTCCAATATCTGTATCTAATCCTTTATTCAAAGATTCGACTAAATCCTTAGCTGAAACGAGTTCTAAAGCATTATTTATTTGCTCATCAGTAGCATTTGGATTTCCATATAAAAGATTATCACGAATTGTCCCGGAGAAAAGATGGGGTGTTTGTTGGACAAAACCAATAGATGAATGTAACCATAACTGAGATCTTTCTCTAAGATCTTTTCCGTCTAGCTTTATGCAACCGGACGTAGGCTCGTAGAATCTGCAAATAAGATTTGCTAAAGTTGACTTTCCGGCTCCGGTTTCTCCGACAATAGCCACGTTTGTACCTAGAGGGATTTTTAGGTCAAAATGCTCAAGAACATATTCATCACCATCCGGATATTTAAAAGATACATCACAGAACTCGATATCTCCTTTTATCTCTTCCCATGAATTCTTTTTAGGCTCGAATATATCACCATATAAATCAATAACGTGTTCTGAGTCTTTAACATCGGAATCAGTATTCAATATTTTGGCATATCTTTCTATGTTGACTTGTGTAGTAACAAGGTCGGATATGGCATCAATGATCCATCTAACTGGTTCCATCATTCCTTCAGCATATGTCATAAACAGTGAGAAAGTGCCTACATCTTCTGCAGCTAAATACCCTCCTTTCCACAAAACTATGGATAGTGCTAAAGAAGATGCCATATTTAATGTTACTTGGAACGCTCCTCTTATCCTGGCAGCGTTTATAGCTTTGTGCTTCATTAGAGAAGTGTCTTTCTCAAAATCTGAGAACATTTTATCTTCTATAACAAGAGATTTAATTGTTTTAGCACCAGTTATTGCTTCGTTCAGATCACCCGTGATCTGCGAATTGATTTCTCTGACTTCTCTATTAACTTTAATCAGACTATCCTGAAAAACTGAAAACAGAATGACTATTACTGGAATGATTGTAACTATAAGTAGTGTAAGCTTTGCATTAACAGCAAACATTACTACGATTACACCAACTAAATATGAAAGGTGCCATACACTATCCATCAATGACCAGGAAATAAGTGTTCCTATTCTTGAAGTATCACTCATAACTCTGGAATGGATATACCCTACACTGTTCTGATTAAAGAACGCAAAAGATAAAGTTTGCAGATGTTTGAATACAGTGTTTCTAAGATCTTTGTTAACATTAACTTCAATCTGCATTGCATATGAACATGAAATGTAATTTACAAAAGATGATAGAGCAGCAGTGACAATATAAGCTATAACAAACCATCCAATTCCTTTTATCGTATTTTGGTTAACATAATTATCCAATACATAGGAATTATAGATAGGCCATAAGATATCAATTCCGCTTCCTATGAAGCCAAGAATAATCATAATTATTGCTTTGTTTCTGTATTTTTTAAGAAATGGAAGTATTTGCCCAATCCCGAAGAACGGAAGGCGTGTTTCTTTTTTTTCAGTTTTCATTCATTACAGCCTCCTCTATCCCAGATTGTATTTCATATATCTTTTGATAAATGCCCCCATTACGTATTAAATCAGTGTGTGTGCCTCGTTCTACTATCTTTCCTTGCTCCATAACAATGATATTATCTGCTTTTGATATGGTAGTAAGTCTGTGAGAAATCAATATTATAGTAGCTGAGCCAAACATCTTTTCTAGAGAATGCCGGATCTTCATATCTGTTTCAGTATCAATAGCAGAGAAAGAATCATCAAATATCATGATAGGAGTATTTTGAACGACCATTCTGGCAATTGATACCCTTTGTTTCTGACCTCCGGACAGAGTAACTCCTCTTTCTCCTACGTAAGTATCGTAACCTTTTGTAAATGACATGACGGAATCATCCAGACAAGCAGCACGAGATGCTTGTCTGATTGTATCCATATCAATATTTCCATCTGTAATACTTATGTTTTCAGCAATAGATCTGGAGAAGAGAAAAGGTTCTTGCATAACAAAACCAATATTATAGCGAAGGTAAGATGTATCAATATCTCTGATATTAGCGTTTCCTATTCTTATCTCACCTTCTCCATTTTTTAGAAGATATAACTTGTCCAGAAGCAGCATTAAAGTGGACTTACCACAACCGGTTCCACCTAATATACCTAAAGTACTTCCTGCTGGAACAGTAAACGAAATATCATTTAACACTTTGTTTTTTCCATAAGAAAATGAGACATGATCGAATACTATATCAGAATTCATCGGAGGTCTATCACCTGAATGATAATGCTCCTCCTCGACATCCATAATTTGTTTTATACGATCTATTGATACGCCGGCTTTGCTCATTTCAGAGAGCATTCTTCCCAGCATTCTTATAGGCCAGACTAATTTGTAGTTATAAGCTACAAAAGCAATATATTCACCTGAGCTCATTCGGGACGTAACACAGAATACTGCTCCAATAACTACAACGATCATTACTTGCATTCCTGCGAGGAAATCAGCAGTACTCCAATATCGGCTCATAATACGGGACATCTTTTCCCATAAAGCGGTATATATCTTATTTTGATTCTGGAATTTATCTAATTCATATTGTTCTCTTCCAAATGCTTTTACTACACGCACACCAGTTAAATTCTCCTGGCAGATACTTGATAAAATATCCTGATTATCATCGCATTCTCTAAATCTTTCTCCTACCTGCTTAAAATATCTCCATGAATAAGTAAAAATAATAGGCATGGGTATCAACGAGAAAAGTGTCAGAGAAAGATTCATCCTAATCATGAAATATATGGAGGAAAACAATAATAAAGTAATTCTGAACAATGATATGAGCTGCTCAGTAAAAAAGTTCTTTACTGTTTCTACGTCTGTAGTAGTTCTCTGAAGAATATCCCCTGTTTTATTGGAAGTATGCCATTCATACGGAAGTTTTTCGATATGAATGAAGAGATTATCTCTCATGTTTTTTAGAAAAGTTTCAGAAGCTTTTGCATTTGTTACGCGGAACAAATACTGATTAAAAACTTTGAGCACTGATGAAATAACGATAATCAGCGCTAGAAGCCATAAATTGTCTTTTAAATAATTTTTTCCTCCCAGAAAACCAATTACTGCATAAATAATAGATCCTTTTTTAGGGTCAATTTCTCCAAACACATTATCAATTGTGATTCGAATTACTTGAGGAGCTATCATATCAAATAATGAACTCAATGCAGCAAAGACGATGCAAAGGAAGAAATACATTTTTGCTCCGTACATAAAATACAATATTAATTTAGAGTTCGTGGATCTAAAGTATTTTTCTTTCATTAAGTATTTTCCTCATAAAAAGAATAGGCCTTGAAGGAATAATCCTAACAAGGTCTATTATGGTGCGGGTAAGAGGACTTGAACCTCCACCGAGTTGCCCCGACTAGAACCTGAATCTAGCGCGTCTGCCTATTCCGCCATACCCGCGAAACAATAATGATTATATCCAACAGATAATAGTATGTCAACAAATGACAATATTATTATTTTATTGAATCAAATGATTACGAATACGGTCAAAAATCATCTCTAAAGCTACAATGTTATGTCCACCGCCAAGAACAACAATATCAGCACATCTTTTGCTGGGCTCAACAAATTGTTCATGCATAGGTTTAACAGTAGTCAGATACTGATCAGTGACTGATTCCAGAGTTCTTCCTCTGCTCTTCACATCGCGTAAGATTCTACGAATTATTCTTTCATCTGCATCTGTATCGACAAACAGCTTTATGTCAAGCAAATCGCATATCTGTTTGCTGGCAAAAATCAAAATACCCTCAACGACTATAACTTTTGCCGGTTTTAAAAGTATCTTCTGGCTGCTTCTATTATGGATAGTAAAATCATATGTGGGACCATTTACTGAACGGCCTTCTTTCAGCGCTTTTAAATCTTCCAAAAATAAATCTGTATCAAAAGCATCAGGATGGTCATAATTAAGCTTTGACCGTTCTTCATATGTCATATCGTTATGGGCTTTGTAATAGTTGTCATAGTTAATCACAGTAACATCATCGCCGAATTCACCAACTATTCGTTTAGTGATCGTGGTCTTGCCGCTGCCTGTTCCGCCAGCTATTCCAATAGTGATTACATTCATGACATAAAACCTCCACACTTTTTATTTATTCTATTCCATTCTTTTTTATTTGTATAGTTTTTACTTATTGTTAATATAATTTTCCTTTAAATAGATTGCAGTCTTGTCTTCCCCATTTAAAGCAAGGAACTTTAATACGGTTTCCAGATCATATGCAGTTTTTTCATTTATTAAATAATTGCTCCTCGCCTTGTAGTAATACTCCAGAGCCGACGAGTCGGTATATTTATCTCCAAGATAAACTTTACAAGCAGCTATTCTGTCACAAACCATTTCTACGAACCATTTATTTGGCATTTGAATAGCACATACACCTTTTCCCTCAACATAATCTGTCCAATATTCAAAATGGTGCTTGTTTCTACCTTTATGATGTAGCCAAGCTTCGGAATATCCAAGATCTTTTCTTTCACCTACCTGAGGACTGGCATTTCCTGTCCAATATTTCACTCCAGGTAGAAATTCCTGAAAAGAGAACTTTGAAAGATCATGGCAGATTCCTTGCATTGGAATACCACATTTTTTACAAAGAATGTATACTTCTTTTTTGTGAATTAGAACGGTATGCAAATGACCGATAAAGTGATTCATTGTATTTATCCTTAAACAATTATTAAAATATAACTATTTAATACTCCAGTATTGAATTCCCCAATGCTCAAAATCCCATTCCTCTATATATTGATTGCATTCATAATCAATATAAAATAGAGTTTTATCATTAAGCACAAAATTTGTTGGATAATAATCTATATTGATACCTGCAGGATATAAAATGTCACACATATCTTTAATTTGCTTTATCCAGGAGGGATCATATACTTTTTTATCTAAAAGCTGAGCAACAGTTTCTCCCTTAATATATTCTTTTAAAATCCGTTCATTTGAGTAATCTATTTCTATCATTTTAGGCATAGGGATACCTAGGTTATTTAGGATTTCATAATCATTAATTTCAGATTCCAATTTATTACCAAAACTATAATAATCACATGGTTCATGATGAATTTGCTTTATGACATATTTATCATGTCCATCGGAAACCAGATAAGAATAACCGCCTTTTCCTTTTCCCAATAGATTAATAACTAAATAAACGTTCGAATTTATGTAAATAGTATTACCTTCCATATTTTACCTATATATTTAAAAAAATATGATTTATATATTTATTCTAGTTATATAATTACTGTTTTTAAAGTTAAATATCACTCTATATGCATGTAATGCTAAATACCTTTACATCTTTTGTGATTGTTTTTGCTTTTAAATAATCCATAAAAAAAGTCCTTACTCAATTAAAAGAGTAAGGACTTTTTGGTGGACCCGAAGGGATTCGAACCCTCGGCCTCCGCGATGCGAACGCGACGCTCTCCCAACTGAGCCACGGGCCCAAAAGCAAAGATTATTATAAATATGAAAGCATACTTTGTCAATTAAGTAGAATTTAATAATCAGCTATCAAACTTCGATTCTGAATCGTTCATGTCGGTAATATCTACTTTATCAGAGAATTCTGAATATAAGTCTTCTTTTTTCCTTGCTGCTTCTTCTAACGTTTCTTGTTCCTTCTCTTTTCTGACTTTTATTTCATTATACCCTTTTATCAGCATAAGTATTCCCAAAGGGATCATCAGCACTGTTAATACCAACAGTACCCAGTCTAATTTGCTAAAAGAACTTATTCCATATCCTAATGAAAACAGTTTACTAAGATTATTTTTGGCATTATATAAAAGATATAAACCAATAACAATTTGATACATTGATGATCTCTTTCTGTCGTCTGCAATATTAATACAAATATATCATAGATGGTCAATTGTTTGACGATAATACTTAAAAGACATAAAATAAAAGAAATATTGAGGGAGGTAACAATAATTGATAAAAAAGATTATTTGCTTGTTTTTAATCATTGCTATTTCCCCTATTCTTTCTGCATGCACTTTTAATCCTTCTGTAGAAGATCTTCTAGTTGCTCCATCATTAAGCGATGAGCAGTTGTCTGTACTTAATGCATTAGAAGCCGGTCGTTCCAATCGTATTTCGTTTGTTTATCCTCTTACAGGCTCCAACAGATCTGCTATTCAAAAATACGATATAGACAGTGACGGTGAAGATGAGATAATTGCTTTTTACAAAGTCGTTAGTGAAAGCCTTAATGCATACATATCCATATTAGAGAAAAACGAAGACAATAGTTATTATGTTTCTTCTACCTCTGAAGGTTTTGGAGACAGTATAAACAGTGTTTTTTATCTTAGTTCTCTTGTAGCTGAAGATGCGGTTTTAATTGAATGGATCTCTCCGAGCAAAAGCAGCAACACAGTATCAGTTTATACCTATATTGATTCACAGCTGGAAATTGGATTCGAAGAAAACTCTCTTGATATGATCGTTTTAGATCTTGATAATAGTGACTCATTTGAATTCTGTTATATCGTTCCTGCAACTGCTGACAGCAGTTACTCATTAAAATATGTGCAATCCAATGAGACTACAATATTCTCGCGGTCACAATATAATCTTAACCAAGATGTAGCAGAAATCATTTCACTTCAAACTGGCCATTTCAAAAACGATGTAAACGCATTATTTATAGATGAAAGTACAGCTACTGGTTATCAGACAGAGGTATTCACTTTATCCGAAGATAACAGCAGATTGACCCGAGCGGAAATCGGTGACGGTATCGATTTATTAAAGTTATCTTACCGTACTTTTGACAGTCGCCTTATTTGTACTGATTTTAATAACAATACGTGTATTCCTTCTTCCATATCCCCAAACTCTGAAGTTTTGCATCCAGATAAATGGGTATATTGGTATACTGTTGATGATAATGCAGTAGTTTTTGAAAACCCATCTTATTATTCTGATGAATTAGGTTTTCTATTTTCATTCCCTGCTTCCTGGTTGCCATATTGTGATGTTATAAGGGTAAACGATAACACTTATGAAATATGGGATGAGATTAATGAACAATTAATCGTGTCCATTGTTCTTCTATCAGTTGATGACGATATAATGGATTATGTAAAAGAAGGTTACTATTTAGTAGGTACAAACGGTACTTCACGTTATTATATGTTTGACAATGATATTTCTGCAAAGGACGAATCCTTTATAACAAAATCCTTTAAAGTATTTAGCTAATCTGGAGGTCATTATGGACAAAATCTTAGTAGTTGAAGATGAATATGCTATCAGAGAGCTTATAGCACTTAATCTTACTCGTGCTGGATATGATGTCTTTCGAGCACCAACTGCAGAAAGGGCTCTTGAGATTTATGAAGAGTCTCCGACTGATTTTCAGTTGGCATTGCTTGATATTATGCTTCCTAATATGGATGGAATATCACTTTGCAAAAGATTAAGATCTTCCAATCAAAACATTGGGATAATTCTTTTAACTGCAAAAGTTCAGGAGAGTGATAAGATAGAGGGTCTATCTTCTGGCGCTGATGATTATATGACAAAACCATTTAGCATAAATGAACTTCTTGCCAGAGTAGAAGCAGTTTTACGCAGAGTTCGTCCATCTGTTGGCTCTGAAGCTGTAATACATCAAGGACGTTTTACTTTAGATAATAAGGCAAGACGTGTATTGAAAAACAACGATACCCTCGATTTGACTCAAGTAGAATATCAAATAATGGAGTTTTTCTTTAAAAATCCAGGAACTGCCTTAAATAGAGAAACCATACTAAATGCAGTATGGGGTGAAAATTACTACGGTGATGTAAAGATAGTCGACGTAAATATCAGACGTTTACGTATGAAAGTTGAAGATGATCCCAGCAAACCTACATATATTCAAACCGTATGGGGATATGGATACCGTTGGAGTGCTGAATGAGAAAAAACGGAGTTCAAAACAGAAGATATCATCCAGGTAGTATTGCTGAGCGTTGGATTTATGTTACTTTTATTCCAACGCTCTTGACTGTTTTAGTCTCTTGTTTTGCTTTGAGATATATAACAAAACTAAATTATTATTCTATGGCCGAACAGGCCATAGACTTCAGAATAAGGTCAACTATTTCTCTTCTTCCTTCACAGTCTATTTCTAAAAGAGACAGATATGATGGAATTGTCGGTCTCGTAGAAGATTTTGCTGAGAAAGATCAATTTGAATTTATGATCCTTGATAAAGAAGGAAATATACTTGTCACATCCAGTGGATTTGAGGTAAAAGACGAATCTACAATAATTGAATATAATGCTGCTTCTGCTTCACCGGATCATACTTTTCTTTTTTCAAGTGACGAAAAAGATAAAACAAAAGAACATATTATGGCAATAACCAGAGTACTTACAAATGATTATGGTGATGCTGCTGCTATAAGGATAGTATCGAGCCTATCTGAAATAGATAAAGAAATCAATGATACAACAAAATTGTTTTTTGGACTTGGTGGAATCATTTTGCTTCTGGTAACGATTACCGGTATTTTCTTTGTCCAATCAATTACTTTTCCTCTTAAAAAAATAGGAGCTGTTGCAGGCCAAATTGCAAAAGGAGATTTTAACACAAGAATTGGCGATGCATATTCTGGCGAGATTGGAGATCTGGTTGAAAGCATTGATGACATGGCTGCAGCCCTTGAGAGTTCCAACAGATTGAAGAATGATTTTATTTCTTCTATTTCACATGAGATACGCACTCCTTTGACTTCTATCAAGGGTTGGGGTGAAACATTAAACTCCATCGGCAACGAAGATCATCAGTTGTTTTCACAAGGAATGGAGATAATTATTAATGAAACTGAAAGATTGTCTGTTATGGTAGAAGATCTGCTTGATTTCTCCAGACTGGAAGGAAAAAGTGAGCTGAATTATTACTTTGAAGATCTTGATTTGCTTGATGAGTTAAACGATGCAGTAAACACTGTCCAACAAAGAGCAAACAAGCTGGGAATAAAAGTAAATTATGATGCACCGTATGATGAAATAATAATCAACGGAGATAAAAACAGGATTAAGCAAGTACTAGTAAATATTCTTGATAATGCAATCAAATACTCCAATTCATCTCAACAGGATATCAATGTTTTTGTAAATATAGATAATGATCAGGTTCATATATCTATAGAAGACCATGGATCAGGTATTCCTGAAGATGAAATCAGTAAGGTAACAGAAAAATTCTATCGAGCATCAAATTCTGTATACGGAACCGGCATTGGCCTTTCGATATCAAAAGAGATTATGGAAGCACATAATGGAACATTATCTATAGAAAGTCAGATAGATAAAGGTACAACTGTCACACTTACTTTTATCATTAAGAAGTTATAAGGAGATTTATATATATGGGTTCATTTAGAACTTCAATCGGCGGGCAAGCTGTAATGGAAGGTATCTCAATGAGAGGACCGGAAGTTACATGTTTAGCAGTCCGGAAACCTGATGGTTCTATTCTTAAAGAAACAATCCCGACAAGAATAAATAAATATGACAAGATACCGATAATCCGCGGAATAGCGGCATTCATTATTTCTCTGGAAACAGGATATAAGCAATTAATGAGATCATCAGAGATAGCATTTCCTGATGAAGAGGAAGATAAATTTGATCAGTGGATTAAAAAGCATTTTGGAGAAAATAATAAGGTCATAAACTATTTAGTTGCTGTTTTGGCAGGTTTCTTATCCGTTGGATTATTTATGTTCTTACCTACAATACTTTGCAGTGTAATGTCTACACTATTTCCCTTTTTGATTGGATTTCGAACTGTTTTAGAGAGTATTCTCAAACTATGTATTTTTATAGGATATATCTTTTTAGCGTCAAGAATGCCGGATGTTAAGAGAGTCTTTCAGTATCATGGTGCTGAACATAAAACGATTTTCTGTTATGAAAATGAAGAAGAACTTACTGTAAATAATGTTAAAAAATATGGCCGCTTTCATCCACGTTGCGGTACTAGTTTTATGTTCATTACTTTACTTATAAGTATAGTCATTTTTTCTTTTGTTCCGTGGGATTCAACTATTAAAAGAGTATTATATAAACTTATTGCCCTTCCTATTATTATGGGAATATCATACGAGATAATAAAATATTGCGGAAAACATGACAATACTTTGTCAAAAGCATTGTCTTTTCCAGGTTTATTGATTCAGCGTCTCACTGTATTTGAGCCTGATGAAAAAATGATAGAAGTTGCAATATCATCTATTAGCGAAGTTATTCCTTCTAATCAGGATAAAGTCTAATGATTACTTATCAAGATTTAGTTAATTTGGAATCTGAATATATACAGAGCAGTTTACTAACTCATCATGAGTTTAAATTGCTCTTTTTCCATATCGTTGGAAAAGATTTCAATCCTGTTGACGCAGAAAGAATTGATGATCAGTTTGTTCCTATTCTTATAAGTGCACTGGAAAGAAGGAAAAATGGTGAACCGATTCAGTATGTAATTGGAAGCTGGCCTTTTCTCGATCTTAATCTATTCGTTGATAACAGAGCTTTAATTCCTCGTCCTGAAACTGAATTACTGGCACTAAAAGCTGAGAAACTTATAAATAAAATAGAGAAACCAATAGTATGTGATCTGTGTTCTGGAAACGGAGCAATTGCTTTGTACCTGGATTCCAAATTCTCATCCTCACAGATTGATGCAATAGAAATATCTGCCGCTGCATGTGATCTTATACAAAAAAACAAAAAGTATCTTAACTCTAAAATAAACGTCATTAACAATGATGTAATTGATTATTTAGCTAGTCTTCCAGATAATTCTATTGATCTTTTTGTATCTAATCCTCCATATGTTTGTGAAGCAGATTATTACTCCAACTATTCTGAACTTAAATATGAGCCTTCTCTGGCTTTTATCGCTAATGAAAATGGTTTATTTTTTTATTATCATATGACACCGATTTGCTATAAAAAACAGAATTATGATGGATATCTTCTATATGAAATTGGTGAAGATCAAGGATCTGAAGTTAAAAACATTCTTGTAGAATCTGGTTACAGCTACGTCGAGATACTAAAAGATTATAATCAACTTGATCGATATGTAATTGGCAAAAAGATTTGATTTTCTCATATATCGTGATAGAATAAATTCCAGCACAGGGGCGCTTTTGCTGAGATGGATTATATCCAGTCCCTTTGAACCTGTCGGGTAATTCCGTCGTAGGAAGTGTTGATAACACCCGGCATAGGGTGTTTTTTTATGGAGGTAAATTATATGGAATCAAATACTTCAAAAACAAAAATAATAGTTGAAGCTGCACTTATGGTCGCGATCTCTTCTGTACTTTCTATCTGGCCCAAATTCAAATTCTTACCATATGGTGGTTCAATAACAGTTTGTTCTATGCTTCCTATCATTCTGTTATCTTACAGAGGAGGCTTAAAATGGGGTTTTTTAGGTGCTTTTGCATTTGCACTAATACAGACGTTAACTGGATTTACAAGCTCAGGAATGGGGCCTTTAGCTTTTATTGTTGAACTGCTATTTGATTACATATTTGCATTTACTGTTTTAGGAATTGGCGGTATATTTAGAAACAAATTGAGTTCCGCCAAAAAAGAATTAGTTTATGGGTCTATTACAGGTTTATTGTTACGATTTTTATGTCATTTTATCTCTGGATATTATGTTTGGGGAGAATATGCTGAATGGTTCTTTGGTGAAGTAGGATCATGGGGACAAATGGTTCTTTCAAATATGTCCGGGAATGCTTTAGCTGCATTCTATAGTTTGATTTATAATGCTACATATATGATTCCGGAGATTATCGTTACTTCTATTGTTGCTTCATTGATAGCTCCTTATGCTGACTATAACCTTTGAAAAAAGACACAGACACCTTGCTCCTTTTCCAGAAGCAAGGTGTCTTTTTTTACAATATATGGAGCGGGTGATGGGAATCGAACCCACGTATTCAGCTTGGGAAGCTGATGTTCTGCCATTGAACTACACCCGCACTATGTGAAATTATATATACTTATAATCCCTTTTTCAAGTAATAATAATTCATAAATTGACGAGTACACTTTATGACTTTATAATTAAAACACTTCAAATAGGATTGTATTCAGATGTATCAACTTAAGCAGAAAATCATATATAATCGGCTTCCATCGGCATTGATAGAATCCTTTATTAATGCGGATGGAGCTGCTTTAAAAGTTGCGATTTATATGCTTATATATGAAAAAGTATCTATTGATGAACTTAGATCGAATCTTCCTATTTCGGATGAAGCAATAAACCGTGCTCTCCTTTTCTGGGAAGAAAATGGTCTAATTGAAAACATAAAAGAAGTATCATCTGAAAACGTTATAAAAAAGACAAATAAATTGTCTCATGATGAAATGTCCAAAGCTGTACTTCTTAATCCTGAAATATCTGTTCTATTGCAGGAATCTCAACAAATTCTGGGACGAGAACTACCTATTAGTGACAGCAGAGTCCTCATAGAGATATACCAAAATCTTCTTCCATCTGTATATGCTATCTTAATTCTTGAATCATTTTGGATCACTAGAGTACCAAATAAAAAGGTTCTAAATGAAACTTTATATTCAGCAAGAGAATGGAATAATCTTGGGATCAAAGAAGAATCTGAGTATGATAGTCAAATTAAAAGAATGGAAAATAATGATGCTTATATTAAAGAAATTTCACAGGTGTTATCCATTTCATCAGATGATCTTACCAGAAAACAAAGAAAAATAATCTCTTCTTGGATGGAAGATTTTTCATATGACAAAGCATTTGTGTCAGAAGTTCTTTTAAGAAAGCCAGATGCAACTATCCCTTACATAAACACTGTCCTTAAAAGTTGGTACCAAAAAGGATATAAGAAAATCAGTGATACAAGAGATGTTCCTGTGAACATTTCTGATAATAATTCAAATGGGGATCTATCTCCACTATTTGCAACAATACTTAAGAAAAAACAAGGATAAATATAAATGGCCTATTCTGAAGAAGCTCAAAAATATGCAGAAAGCGTATTGGAATTTCGTCGCGAAGTCAATGCACAGAAAACAGTAAAAATCAGAGAAGAAATTAATGTGAAGTGCGAAGGCTTTACGGATCTTGAAGTGTTTAGAAGAAATCTAAATCTACAAAAAATGAGAGCAACATTATTGAATGATACAGAGAAAATCGATGAACTAAATTCTGAAATACAAAAAATATCAAATGAAATAGATTCTGTTTTGCAAAAATACGGTTTTAGCACTAAAGATCTGGCCGAGCAGTATACTTGTAACATTTGTAAAGATACAGGAATTCTACGTGACGGATCACAATGCAAATGTAAAATATCTTTGATGAAATCTTATGAATTAAATAAGATTCAAAATGTATCTCCCCTTTCTTTATCTTCTTTTGATACATTCGATCTTAATTTATATTCAAAAGAAAAGAAAAATGGTATTTCTGTATATGAAGTCATGAAAGACAACTATAATGAGTGTCTTTCTTTTGCAAATCATTTCCCGAACGCAAACAATCTTTTATTGATGGGAAAAACTGGAATCGGTAAAACGCATCTGGCTCTTTCTATTGCAAATTGTCTTCTTAATGAAGGTTACGAAGTAATATACTGCTCTTGTTCAAACATACTTCAGGTTATAGATTCTGAAAGATCTGCAAATAAGTACTCTCCTACACTTAATTCCATTAAAAGATGTGACCTGTTTATACTGGACGATCTTGGAAGTGAGTATATCAACAGTTATTATAATGCGATATTATATGATATTATTAACTCCAGATTATCAGAGAACAAAGCAACAATAATTACTTCAAATATTGATGACGCTTCAAAAATACAAGCTCGATATGGAGATAAGATCACATCAAGAATAATAGGATGTTTTAGAATACTTCCCTGTTTGGGAGATGATTTAAGATTACGTCACCTAAGATAATTTAGACACATTAAAATGGATAACAGGTATTTCTTCCTGTTATCCATTTTCTTATCCACCTAAATATGCTTTTTTTACAAGATTATTATTTGCTAGTCTATCTGCTGAATCCTCTATAACAATTTTGCCACTTTCCAGTACATATCCTCTGTCAGCAATAGAAAGTGCCATCTGAGCATTTTGTTCAACTAATAAGATAGTGGTTCCTTCATTATGCAGATCTTTGATAATATCAAACACTTCTTGTACGAGAATCGGAGATAATCCCATCGATGGTTCATCAAGCATCATTAATTTCGGTTTAGACATCAATGCTCTGCCCATAGCCAACATTTGCTGCTCTCCACCGGATAATGTTCCAGCCACCTGTTTCATTCTTTCTTTAAGTCTGGGAAATAAGAAATAAACTTTCTCCAAAGCATTTGATAACTCACTTTTTGGTTGCGTATAAGCACCCATTTCCAGGTTTTCAAGAACTGTTAAATGAGAAAAAACTCTTCTTCCTTCCGGAACATGAGCAAGCCCTATTTCAGCGATTTTATAAGCCGGATATTTTGTTATATCCTTTCCGTCAAAAATTATGCCTCCAGTCTGAGTCCTCATGAGCCCAGATATAGTTTTTAAAGTAGTAGATTTTCCTGCTCCATTTGCTCCTATTAAAGTAACAATCTCACCTTCATCAACATGGAAAGAGACATCATATAAGGCATGAATAGTGTTGTAATAAGAGTTTATATTATTTACTAATAAAAGCTCATTTGCCATTAGCTATGATTCCTCCTTTTTCCCGAGGTATGCTTCAATAACAACAGGATCATTCTTTATCTGATCCGGACTGCCTTTGGCTATGATTTTTCCAAAGTTCATAACGCATATTCCTTCACAGATACCCATAACCAGATTCATATCATGTTCAATAAGAATAATTGCAATGTTGAATGTGTCACGAATCTTAATAATGTTTTCCATTAATTCAGCAGTTTCATGAGGATTCATTCCTGCAGCTGGCTCATCCAGAAGCAATACTTTAGGGTTAGTAGCTAAAGCACGAATAATCTCGAGCCTTCTCTGGGCACCATAAGGGAGACTTCCTGCAGAAGAACGTGCCATATTATCTAGATCAAAAAACTTCAGAAGTTCAAGTGATTTTTCTTCTGCTTCTTTCTCTGCTTTTTTATATCCAAATGAATGAACTATAGAAGTAAACAGATTTTCATTTATATGATTATGCAGTCCTACTTTGACATTATCTATAACAGATAAGTTTGAGAAAAGACGTATATTCTGAAATGTCCTGGCTATTCCCATCATACTTACCTGGTATGTGCTTTTGCCTGTAGTGTTATATCCGTTTACCATAATATTTCCACGGGTAGGTTGGTAAACATTTGTAAGAAGATTGAAAACAGTAGTTTTTCCAGCACCATTTGGACCTATCAATCCAGCAATTTCAGTAGCTCCAATTGTTAAGGAAAAATCATCTACTGCAGTCAATCCACCAAAATCTATACCGATATGATGCGCTTCCAAAACAGGCATCGTATCAATATCTCTTTCAGGAATATATGCACCACTTGGATACTCAACAAGATTGGATCCGGATTTTTTCTCAGCCATCTTTACCCTCCAATTTTGTTCTTTTTTTCAGTGACATAATTGCCTTTTCTAAACTAAATAAGCGTTTGAAGCCGTCAAAAATATGAGAAGAATTGAATAGCATAATGAAGATAAGCATCAATGAATAAACAAGCATTCGATAATCATCAAATCCTCTCAATGCTTCAGGTAATGTTTTAAGTACTATTGCTGCTATAACAGAACCTCTAACGGATCCTAGACCTCCGAAAACAACCAGGAGAAGGAATTCAATTGAAAGGTTGTAGTCAAAAGAAGCAGCTTTAACATTAGCAAAATTGTGCCCATATAATGTGCCAGCACAACCAGCAAAAAAGGCACTTAAAACAAAAACAGAAAGTTTATGCTGTACAACATTTATTCCACAAGATTCAGCAGCAATCTTATTGTCTCTCACAGACTGAATTGCGCGTCCATATTTGGATTTTTTTAAGTTCATCATAACTAAAATAGTAATGATTACAAGAACAAATGCATAAGGAAGAAGTACTTTTGTTTTGGAATAAATTGTGCTTGTATCAAGTCCTCTCGCTCCGCCTGTTATTTTTAAATTTGTAATAACTGATTTAATAATCTCGCCGCATGCAAGAGTAACAATCGCCAGATAGTCTCCGTCAAGACGTAAAGCAGGAAGACCAACAAATAGGCCAAATACAGAGGCAAAAAGCCCTCCTACTATCATCGATAACGGCAATCTAAAAAACAACTCCATATCGGGAAATGAATCAAGCATATAAATTGAAAACATACATCCCGAAAATAAACCTACTGACATAAAACTCGCATGTCCCAATGACAGCTCTCCAAGCAATCCGACAACAAGATTCAATGATAAAGCCATGACTATATAGCAGGAAAGAGAAATTAGCATATTGGTCATTTGCCTGCTTGCAGATCCTGAATAGACCATATAGGCAGTAACAGCATATGCAATGATAACAAGTCCCAAAGTCATATAATCAGAAGTAAAAATCTTTTTGTTATATTTCATCTTCTCACACTTTCTCATGATCTTTGGTTCCAAGTAATCCGGTAGGTTTAATAATAAGAACAAGTATAAGCACTCCAAATACAATTGCATCGGCCATCAGTGTAGAAACATATGCTTTAGTTAATTGCTCAATGATTCCTAATAATATTCCTCCAAGCATTGCACCTGGTATAGAACCGATACCGCCAAAAACTGCAGCAGTAAAAGCTTTAATTCCAGGCATTGATCCAGTATTAGGTCTAATGAATACATATACACTTCCATAGAATATACTTGCGACAGCTGCAAGTGCACTTCCTATAGCAAATGTAATTGTAATAGTTTTATTAACATCAATACCCATAAGTTGAGCTGCATCCTTATCTTCTGAAACGGCCCTCATTGCCTTCCCTATTCTTGTTTTATTAACAAACAGATGAAGAGCGATCATAATAAGAGACGTAACTATAAGTGTACATACCGCTTTACCATCTACAGTTATTTCTCCTATAGAAAAGTTAGGTATGTTAACAACAGTTGGATACCCTATCTGTTCACTACCAAAGATCAACAATGCCAGATTTTGTAGAAGATAACTTATACCAATAGCTGTAATAAGAACAGCCAATGGCGGTGCCTGTCTAAGCGGTCTATATGCTAAAGATTCAATTGTAATACCCAGCATTGAACATACAACTATTGAGATAAGTGCACCAAGGATCGGAGAAACACCAAGTGCTCTGGTTGCCCAAATACATGTATAAGCTCCAACCATGATAATATCGCCATGAGCGAAATTAAGCATTTTCGCAATACCATAAACCATGGTATATCCAAGTGCAATCAACGCATATATACTGCCTAGACTCAATCCGCTTATCAATGTTTGAATTAATTGATTCATCAGTACTCCTAAATTACAAAATAGGATATCCACCTGATTCCAGGTGGATATCTATTTTACAATACTTATCCTTCATACAAGGAAGCAACGCCATCCTTAATAATCATGGCTTTTGCATCTTTCTCCGTATCACCATTTGCAAGCCATGTCATGGTTCCTGTAATACCAGAAATTTCTATCTCGGTCATCAGCGAAGCAAGATATTCGCCGGAGCAATCTTCTGGGTCTGTAATATTTCCTTTTTCAATTAAGGCTTTATACACATATATTGCATCATAAGCATCTGCAGCAAACTGGTCCGGAGTAGCATTATATGCATCCTGATATTTTGCGACAAAACTCTGTACTCTTGAATCCTTATCATCTGCTGAGAAAGGTGTAAGCTCCATAACATTATCAGCAAGAGAAACATCATTTTCCACTTTTGTCAGAATTCCATCAAGGCCATCACATCCGAAATATAGAGTATCATCAGAAAGCTTACCTTTTGCCTGAGAAAGGAATGTAGAAGCTTCAGCAGCATAAATAGGAATGAAAACCAGTTTTACGCCACTAGCATTAATTGCGTTTACTTGTGTAGAGAAATCAGTTTTCGTACTGTCATCGAATGTCTGAACTGAAGAGATCTTTAGACCAAGTTCTTCTGCTCTTGCAGCAAACGATTCATAAAGACCGAATGAATAGTCAAGGTCGCTCTGATAAAGAACAGCTACTTCATCAGCAAGATTATGGTCCTTAATATAATCAGCACTGAATTTCCCCTGAGAAGAGTCTGTAAAACAGATACGGAATGCTTTATCGTTAGATCCAATGCATGCATCGTTAGAAGCAGAAGGAGAAATCAGCAATATATCGTCTTCTACTGCAGCAAGAGAAACACTTGCCATAGCTCCTGAGAAAACAGCACCAATAGAAACATGCATTCCATTATCAATCAGTTTTCCATATGCAGCTACTGCACTGTCAGGATCGCCCTGATCATCCTGCATGTCAAGATAGAAAGTCATTCCATTGACACCACCTGCAGCATTGATCTCATCGACAGCAATCTGAGCACCATTTCGAACAGAAATGCCATAGTTTGAATAGTCACCAGTCAAAGGGCCGGTTCCGCCAATTCTAAGAATTTTCTCTGTAGTTGTACCGGAATCAGGAGAAGGATCTGTATTCCCTGAATCAGGTTGTGGTTGATCTTGGCTTCCAGACCCGCAGGAAGCAAGCATCATAGCAAATACCAAAAGCATTGCTACTAAAGAAAAGAATTTTTTCATGGTGATTCCTCCATAAATTAATAACTTAGAAAAAAAGAACCCGGGGCGCCTCGCCTCGGGTTTCTTGTTTCAAAACCACTTCATTTTAGCTCGGCGCAGTAAAAATTATCCGCTACAACAAGGAGCAGAATAATAACTACTACAAGAACGAGACTAAAACTCATAATCAAAATATCCTTATCGAATTTTAAATTATTATCATCGCTTTAAAGCGACTTGTCAACAAAGTAAATCGGATTCTATGATTGTGTTAACAATTTATGAATATACATAGCTAAATTTATATAACATAAACAATAAAAGATTACATTTTTTATACAAACTAATTGTTTTCTTTACTTTTCATAACAAGATAGGCATTGATGAATCCATCAAGATCTCCATCCATTACTGCAGTTACATTGCCTGTCTCAAAATTAGTACGGTGATCTTTGACCATAGTGTATGGCATGAAAACATAGCTTCGTATTTGACTCCCCCATGCTATCTCCATATGAACGCCTTTAATATCTTCTATCTTTTCCAGATGTTCTCTTTCTTTTATCTCAATAAGTTTTGCTTTGAGCATCTGCATACAGACATCTCTATTCTGATATTGACTGCGTTCAACCTGGCATGAAACAACGATACCTGTAGGAATATGCGTTAAACGTACTGCAGATGATGTCTTGTTAACTTTTTGGCCACCTTTACCACTGGCACGATATACATCCATTTGTATATCTTCATCCCGTATATCAACATTAACATCTTTACCTATCTCAGGCATGACTTCGACAGAAGAAAAAGACGTATGTCGTCTGGCAGAAGCATCAAACGGAGAGATCCTGACTAATCTGTGAACACCGTTTTCTCCTTTCAAGTATCCATAGGCGTTTTCACCTGAAATAAGAACGGAAACAGACTTTATACCTGCTTCGTCACCGTCCAACCAATCAAGTACCTTAGTCGAGAATTTATGGCGTTCTGCCCATCTCACATACATTCTGTAAAGCATCTGTCCCCAATCCTGGGCTTCTGTTCCTCCAGCTCCGGCATGAATTGTAAGAATGGCATTATTCTTATCATATTCGCCGGATAACAACAGATCCATCCTTATAGTAGTCACTGTAGATTCATAATCTTCAAGAAGAATAACGAGTTCTTCTACCAGTGATTCATCATCTGTTTCCTCTATAATGGAAATCATTGCTTCGCAGTCATCTGCTTTTCTCTCAAGCGACTCTTTTTTGGCGAGTCTGCTCTTCAATTCAGATTGTCTGGCAAACACTTCCTTGCTTTTATTTGTGTCATTCCAAAAATCTGGTTCTGAAATTATTGAATCGATTTTGGTCAATTCCTCATTTATCGCATCAACATCAACAGATGAAATAACATCCATTGCAGCATCTTTTGCATTTTGAAAGCGAAATTTATATTCATCTAAAAGTATCATATCAGTCTCTCCGAATTAGAATAACATGTTCATTTTAACGAAGTTATCCATAAATGAAAAGTAGTTTTGTTAATAACATTGTAGTAAGATATAAGAAGTCGATTTTAGAAAGGTGTTATAAGATCAATGTTCGAAGGCAATAAATGTCCATATTGTGGAAAAGTATTTTTATCCACGGATGATATAGTAGTATGTCCTGAATGCGGTACACCGCATCACAGAACGTGCTATATGGAGCATAATTCATGTGCCAATTACGATAAACATGGCGTTTTTGAATGGACTTCAGATAAACAAGATACGGCAGTATTCCCTTCTGCTATAGACAATGATAAAGATAAAGAAAATATTTGTCGCTATTGTGGACAAGTAAATAAACCTTTTTCGAAATATTGCAGCAAATGCGGTAATCTTCTTAATAATTCAAATACTGTTTTTCCAATAAAAGAATCTGCTACAGTTATCGAAGTTGAGCAGATAAGTGCAGATGCCAAAATAGATGGTATTCCTATTAGGGATTGGTTAGTATATCTAGGTCCTACATCCCCGTCATTCATAAGATCATTTCTTAAACAGAACGACAACAATTCAAAGTGGGGGTTTTCATTAGGAGCATTCTTTTTCCCTGTTCTATATTATCTTTATTATAAAATCTGGGATATAGCTATAATCATTTTGTTGATAGATGTGCTTTGTAATGCACCTACTATTCTTCTTCAACTAAAGTACCCTATTGCATCTTTGATAGGAATGTCAGCTGCTAAGTTTTCCACTATAGCAGATATTCTTTCTTATTCCTACCTCGCAATAATACTGATCATATCTTTATTTTCTAAAACTATCGTTCGTAATAAATCTTCGAAAAAAATCAAGCAAATAAGGCGATCTTGTACAAACGAAAACGATTATAATTCTTTATTAGTTAAAAAATCATGCCCGAACAAAATCGTTGTAAGTATCATAATCGTGATTTATATCGTTTCTTTTTTATATCTTTTGTTTACTTAGTTTTATAAATATATTCTTTATACATAACTAAATAAGTAATAAATTTACTTGACAATCAAATAGTTTATAAATAGAATTATATGATGTCGTTTGACACATATCATATCCTTGCCCGCTAGTCGGGCCGGAAGTCCAAAAGGAGGAAAAATCATGCAGGCTAAATACGAAACCATTTTGGTTTTGAGCACGAATCTTGATGAAGAAGCCAGCAATGCTCTTGTTACCAGATTCACTGATCTTATTAACGCTAATGGCGTTGTAGAGTCAGTAGAAGCTTGGGGCAAGCGCCGTCTTGCTTACGAAATCAATGATGAAAAAGATGGAAACTATTATTTAGTGAATTTTTCAGCTGAAACTAGTTTCATCTCTGAGCTCAACCGTTTGTATGCAATTACCGACGGATTACTTCGCACGATAGTAGTACGTAAAGATCAGTAACAAAAGGAGATTAACATGCTTAATCAAGTATCTTTAATGGGACGTCTTACTGCAGACCCTGAGTTAAGACATACCCCTAATGACATCGCTGTAACAACATTTACTCTTGCTGTTAATCGCTCCTACGTCAAACAAGGTGCAGAAAGACAAGCAGATTTTATTGATGTCGTAGCTTGGAGAAGCACAGCAGAATTCATCTGCCGCTATTTTAAAAAAGGTCAGATGATGGCAGTTACAGGATCGATTCAAACAAGAAATTATACCGATAAAGAAGGTAAGAATCGTAAAGCGTTCGAAGTAGTTGCCGATAATGTATATTTCACTGAAAGCAGAGGCACTTCTCAGGGCAATAGCGGATATAATGCTCCTTCATATGAAGATGATGCTCCGTCAGAGAAGCCCTCATACTCTTCTGGCACTCCGGATGATTTTACTATCATCTCTAACGATGAAGACCTTCCATTCTAATCATTTGTTTAAGGAGTAATAAATGGAAAATAATGAGAACACTGTAGTCCAGGAAACAGAAGTTGTTGAGACTACTGAAAGAGCTGAAAGACCGGAAAGAACTGAACGTTCAGAACGTCCTCAGCGCCCCGTAAACCGTCAGCGCCGTCGTAAAGTATGTGCATTTTGTACAGAACGTGATGCAGTTATCGATTATAAAAATCCAGCTCAGCTGAGAAAGTTTATTTCTGAAAGAGGAAAGATCCTTCCCCGCCGCATGACTGGAACATGTGCTCGTCATCAGCGTGAGCTTACAACTGCAATTAAACGCGCAAGACAGATTGCTTTGCTTCCATATGTAAGCGACTAATCAGTTAAATCATGCACTATTCAAAAAGCAGACTCGTTTTGAGTCTGCTTTTTTTTATCTAGCAATTTATGAAACAGTAAATACTATTTTTCCATCTATCATATCTACACTTATTTTGCTGATTACATTGTCGTTTTCGAGAATAAGATCAGTTACCTTATCTTCTATCTCACGTCTTATGGTCTGCCTCAAATCTCTTGCTCCATATAGTCTGGAACCTGCAAGAGAAACAAGATACTCAAGAACTGCATCTGAATATGATAAGCTGATATTTCTTTCAAGTAGTTTTTCAGAAACTTCTTTTATCATAAGATCAGCTATCTTGACCATATCTTCATCGTTCAATGTATTAAATACTATGACTTCATCTACTCTGGCGATGAATTCAGGTCTTAAGAAATCCTTAAGTGCTTTCAGCATCTTTTCGTTATTAATTTCTTCGATGCTTTGACCAAATCCTGCTAACCCTGTTTTATCTGCTGAACCAGCATTACTGGTCATAATAACTATTGTATGTTCGAAATTAACAGTTCTTCCCTGTGAATCAGTTATTTTTCCATCATCAAGAATCTGTAAAAGTATATTAAGTACATCCGGATGAGCTTTTTCAATCTCATCAAACAAAACAACACTATAAGGTCTTCTTCTTACTTTTTCCGTAAGTTGTCCAGCCTCATCATAACCGACATAGCCAGGAGGAGAACCGATAAGCTTACTTACAGTATGCTTTTCCATATACTCTGACATGTCGATCCGAATAATAGGATCAACCTTATCAAACAATGTAAATCCGATAACTTTTGCTAATTCAGTCTTTCCAACACCAGTAGGACCGACGAAAATGAATGAAGCAGGTCTGTCATGTCCGTTTAATCCTAGCCTTGTCCGTTTAATTGCTTTTACAACTTTAGAAACTGCTTCATCCTGGCCAATTATTCTGGAACGCAAAGATGATTCAAGATTATTGATCTGACTTATTTCATCTGTTTTAACAAATGAGGATGGAATACCTGTCCATAATTCAATAACATATGCTACATGTTCAAGAGTAACTTCTACATGGTCATACGAATACTGAATAGAATCCTTTTTGTCCTCAAGTTTTATCAGCTCGCTTCTTAGATTAGCAATTTCCTCATAGTTAGGATCAACTTCATCGTTTGCTTTTTGAATCAGAGAGTTTGTATTATCTATCTCTTCATTTATCTTATTGTATTGATTTATTATTTCTGATTCCAAAGAAGCGCATGTGCAAGCCTCATCAAGAAGATCTATGGCTTTATCTGGCAGATACCTGTCTGAAATATATCTTTCAGAAAGTATGACCATCTTTCTTATGATGTCTTCACTCACTTTAACATGATGGAAATCTTCATAGTATTCTTTAATACCAAGAAGAACTTCAATGCAATCATCAATAGATGGTTCTTCTATTTTTACAGGCTGAAAACGTCTCTCTAAAGCTTGATCTTTTTCTATATATTTACGATATTCAGAAAATGTAGTTGCGCCGATAACCTGAATTTCTCCTCTAGAAAGAGCGGGTTTAAGAATATTGGAAGCGCTCATAGCTCCATCCGCATCACCTGCACCCGTAAGATTATGGACTTCATCGATAAACAGGATTATGTTTCCAGCGTTAACGACTTCATTGATTAGGCCTTTAACTCTGCTTTCAAACTGACCTCTGAATTGTGTTCCAGCGACAAGCGCAGTTAAATCAAGAAGATAAACTTCTTTTTCCTTTAACTTTTCCGGAACGTTTCCTGAAGCAATTTGTAACGCTATTCCTTCTGCTATAGCTGTTTTACCGACACCAGCTTCTCCAATCAAGCATGGATTGTTCTTCTGGCGTCTACAAAGAATCTGAACAGTCCTTGATATCTCTTTCTCTCTTCCAATTATCCTATCAAGCTTACCATCTCTGGCTTTCTGAGTTAGATTATCACAGTACGTATTCAGATATTTTAATTTGCTGTCTTTTTTCTGATGATTGTTTTTCTCGTCAATTTGATTATTTTTAGGCTGATTATTATTAAATAAATTACCGAAAAGAGACGGAAAAGTAGGAGTACCTCCTTGTTCAAAATCGTCTTCGTCACCAGGGCTGATCATACCCATCTGCTCTGAAAAGGATTCTATATCATCATCAGAAATACCAAATTTTTTCAATATATCATCGACAGGTTTCAGTCCAAGTTCTTTTGCACACACTAGACATAAACCTTCATTTGTAGTTTTATCGCCTTCGACCTTTGTAATAAACATTACGGCAGGTCGTTGCTTACATCTGGAACAAAGCATTTTTACACCTACTTAAAGAACGGATTGATTTTATAAATAATACTAAATAAATATGAACTCATTATTTCTTTTTGATAAATATACGGAGCATTATACTCTACGAGAATACTAAGGACCATTGATAATAAGTAAAGGATGATCAGTCCTATAAATGCTCCGAATACTCCCCCAAGCAACTGATTCATAAAACCTAATACAGGAACATCATTTGTATGCAGCAAAATATTTTGCAAAAAAGAAACAAGTACTATGAGAATTAAAAACACAATAATGAATATAATAATCTGAAAACCAGAAACCACTGTATTCTGTACGCTTTCGTTAACTATAGTCTCAGATATCTGATCAAGGTCGCTTCCTAAAGCAGTCTTGTTTAAGTAATCTGAAATTGCTTTACCCAACACATCCTGGCCGAAAGAATTAATAATACCATCACGGAAATCAGCTAGTTTTTGAGCTACTTTAGAAACCAGCGCATCTTTAAAGAATTTTTCATACACATACAGTGCATATTTTTTACTTATATAACCTGCACCTATAGCTGAACCGATAACTTTAAATAAACTTACGATCGAATACAAAAAACCGTTTTTGTAACTGATCAAAAAAGAAACAAGGACTGTAACAACAAATATCACATCATAGATATTAATTTTATCTAAAATATCACTCATTTTTATCATTCTGTCCCGGGCCAACAGATTCAGTCAATTTGACAGCATACCTTGACTCAAAGACTACAGGACCTCCCCATTCATATATTCCATAAGCAGACGTCCCGCACTTGTATGCACGTTTTAGTGTACCCTGCATAGAATACGCGTCTACTTCACCTCTTGATAATATAAACACTTCATCTGAATCTGCCCAAACACCATGTATTTCCTTATGGAAATTCACCGTGCCTGAGACATGAAGTTTTTTATTAAGGATAACAAAAGAGTTCATTTCCGAACGCATATTATCACCAAAACAAAGAACAAGATTATTTCCTTCCTGTCTGGATACTTTTAGCAGTTGTCGACCATCATAAGAAAATCTTTCAGTTATAGATCCCTTGCTATCAATAAGTACAGTTTCGGTATCTAATACGACAGTTATGGTATCCCCGTCTAAAAACGCGTCAACAAGAAGTCCTTCAACAGAGACATTCATTACTTCCTTTTGAGTTGATATATCTATCATAGTAATAACTGTAATAATTCTTCCCTCTGAACCTTTTACAGATAGTACTATAACTTTATCGTCTGTAGTTGAAGAAATAACATCCATAGGAAAGCCATCGGTACCATACCATGTAAATCTTTTTGTAGTGTCTTTATTAAATACATGTAATTCCGATGTGAATTCATTGCCACGTGTCAAAATACAGTATCTGGCAGAAGGCAAAACAGCTGCACCAGCTATCTCATAATCTGTATTTCCGGAATAAAGTAACTTTGATCTGTTATAGACTTTATAGCTTTTACCAGACTGACTGAAAACCACTATTCTGTTTGATTGTGATGTTAATTCAGCATTAGTCAACCCATGAAATGTTGTAAATATTACTGATCCGCTTCCTTTAACAGTTATAAGTTGTGAAGTTGTCAGCAAAGCAACAGATGAGTTTAAAGTATCCACCATCTTAACATTTTCATCGATATTCACAGGGTATGAACCAGATGCCAATGCAGTATTAATAAAATCTTTTGCATCACTGGTAGTAACTTCTGAGTAAGAAGTTACAAGAAGATATATAAGAACAAGACAAAGAGTGATCACAAGAAAAACAGTAAACCTTTTTCTTCTAATGCGATTCGTTCTTTGTCTTCTGGCAGATGTAATCTCGTCCAGTTTAGAAAATGCCAACTTAGTAATATACCTCCTTCAAATATAGCCCGTATGCAGGAACAGTAATCAGAAGATTATCTCTTTTTCTGCCATTAAGATATTCATCGATATCATCAGGGGTAATTTTTCCCCTGCTGCATTGAATCAATGCTCCAACGAGAATACGCGCCATATTATATAGAAAACCATCAGCATGTATACCAATAATGTAAAGCTCACTCTCTTTACACTCAATACTTATGTCAAATATAGTTCTGATTTTGTCATCTACTGAGCATTTGCGTGATGTAAATGAACTAAAATCGTGTGTACCTATTAAGTGTGATGCTACATTTTGCATCGCCTGAATATCAAGTCCATTATGAATATATAAAGCCCGACCTTCCCAGAAAGGTGACATTGCTTTTCCAGTCCAAATATAATACTCATATTTCTTTCCTACAGAAGAGTATCTGGCATGGAAATCTAAAGGTACTTTTTTCAATGATACAGCTCTGATATCTGCAGGCAATAAATGATTTAATCTCGATAAAAAAGAGTGTTCCGTTAATTCTTTTGGGCTAAAAAAAGAAAGGCAAAACATAAAAGCATGTACACCAGAATCTGTTCTGGAACAGAATTTTACCTCAGTGTCGGATGATAAGATATCATACAGAGCATTCTGAAGTGTTTGCTGAACTGTTACAGCGTTGTTCTGAATCTGTGATCCATGATAATTCGTTCCAAGGAAAGATATTGTTAACAAATAGTTATATTGCTGCATTCATTCTCCAATCTATGAAGCTCATAATCAGAATAACTGAAATAGAACACAAAGCAGCAATCAAATCATTTTTTCCATATTTCAGTTCATGCAGTTTTGTTCTCTTCCCTTCAGAGTTATAACACCTGCACTCCATCGCTAGTGCTAACTCGTCTGCACGTCTAAATGCAGAAATAAACAGAGGAATCAGTATAGGAGTCAATGCTTTTATTCTTTGAATAAAATTACCGGTTTCCATATCTGCGCCTCTAGACTTTTGAGCAGAGATCGTCTTATCAGTCTCATTCATCAATGTAGGGATAAAACGTAAAGCAATTGTCATCATCATAGCTAGTTCTTCAACAGGAAAACCGATTTTATGTAACGGGCTAAATATCGACTCTATCGCTCCAGTCAACTGTATAGGAGTAGTTGTATATGTTAATAAAGATGTACCTGCCAGTAGTACAATGATTCTTAAAGATAGCATAAAGGCAAATATAATGCCTCGATCACTTATAGAAACTTTTCCAAAACTTAAAACAGGATTTCCTGCAACAAAAAACATATTCAATGCTGAAGTAAATAAAATCACAGGCAAGACAGGCTTAATACTCACAAGCAGCATCTTGATAGGAATTCTGATTAATTTATACAATAGCAAAATTAAGCAAAACACTATTGTCATAACAACAGGTGTTTTGATAATAAACAAAAAAACGATAAATAATAGCGATACTATAAGTTTTAATCTTGGATCCAATCTATGTATTATTGAATCTCCATTGATGTATTGCCCTAATGTGATATCTCGCATTTTAGCTGTCCTTTTTTGTATTTATCTACTATATAATCTGCTGCAGTATCGACATCATAGATAGAGGTTTCCACATTGAAACCTCTGTTTTTCAACTGAAGAAGTATCTCTGTCACTCCTGGGATATTAAGTCCCATTTTTTGAAGAACATCAGCTTTGGAGAAGACATTATTTACATCATCGAAACAGAATATCTCCCCTTGATTCATGACTAATACTTTGTCACTGTACATAGCAACATCATCCATAGAATGAGACACAAATATAACAACGTTCTTTTCTAACTCATGATAATTCTTTATAAGGTTCAATAACTCTCTTCTACCACGGGGATCAAGACCAGCTGTAGGCTCATCCAACACAAGAATCCTAGGTCTCATAGCAAGAATTCCTGCTATTGCTACTCTTCTTTTTTGTCCGCCGGAAAGGTCAAACGGTGAAGAATTAAGAATGCTATCAGGAATATCAAGATACTTACATGTTTCTCTTATGCGAACATCTATCTCTTCATCAGACAGTCCCATATTTTTAGGGCCAAAAGCGATATCCTTATATACTGTTTCCTCAAACAGCTGATATTCGGGATATTGCATAACAAGACCTACAATAAATCTAGTTTTTACGATTTGTTCCGGACTGTTCCAAATATTGGTACCGTCAATCATTATTTCTCCGGTAGTAGGTTTCAATAATCCATTAAGCATCTGGATAAGAGTGGATTTCCCGCTGCCTGTGTGACCAATTATTCCGATAAATTGCCCTTCATCAATAGAGACATTAGCATTATGTACAGCCACTTTTTCATCTGGCATTCCTTTTTGATAGGTAAAGCCGATATTCTTCATTTCAATATAACTCATCGTTCTACCTCCACTGCAGAAGATAACGATTCAATAAATTCATCTGAAGAAATGGCATTGTCCTTCATAGAAATGCCTCTTTCTGACAATGCAATTGCTAATCTTGTAGATACAGGTACATCAAGTCCAAGATTCAACATCGTCTTGTAGTCACTGAACACTTCATGTGGTGTTCCGTTTAAAGCAACAACACCATCAGATAGAACTATTATTCTGTCAGCTAAAGCTGCTTCTTCCATGAAATGAGTAATCAGTACAATAGTTATGCCTTTTTCTTTATTGATCTTTTTTACAACATTCATGACTAACTGTCTTCCGACCGGATCCAGCATAGCAGTTGGTTCATCCAGTACGATACATCTTGGCTCCATAGCCAGAACTCCAGCAATAGCCACTCTTTGCTTTTGGCCTCCTGAAAGTTTATACGGAGCATCAAATCTGTGCTTATTAAGCCCTACTGCATCTATTGCATCAGTTACCCTTTTTTCAATATCTTGTTGCGGAAGGCCTAGATTTTCAGGCGCAAAAGCAATATCTTCTTCAACAATAGTAGCAACAATCTGATTGTCAGGGTTCTGAAACACCATCCCTACATTCTTTCTGATCTCTATCAGATTTGACTCATCTTTTGTGTTTATGCCATCAACAAGAACATCACCAGAACTAGGCAGAAGAATACCATTCATCAATTTGGCCATAGTAGATTTACCTGAGCCATTATAGCCAAGTACAGCAACAAATTCCCCTTCATAAATATCTCCAGAAATACCATTCAAAACTAGCGGTGAATCCGGACGATATGAGAAAGAAACATTATTAAAAGAAATGATACTATTCAAACTATCCCTCATTTATGAGCAGCGTGGTATTTCCGCATGGGAGCGCATACCCATTAGAATTAACAATTAATCCTATTTCATCAGATTCGATCTTTGACGAGTAATTAGGAAGCAAAGATTTTAAAATATACCCTATAGACGACGGAGAAACTCCGGTTGTATATGTGTTTATAGCGACAAATAATGGATCATCAGACAGAATCTTTATGCTTTCATCAACGAATTCATATAGATCATTCTCCAATTTCCAGATTTCTCCGGATGGACCTCTTCCATAACTTGGAGGGTCCATAATTATTGCATCATATCTATTCCCTCTTCTGTATTCCCTCTGAACGAATTTCTTACAATCATCTACAATCCATCTGACATTTCTATCTGCTAAATTCGATAAAACAGCATTTCTTTTAGCTTGTCCAACCATGCCTTTACTTGCATCAACATGGCATACAGATGCACCTGCCTTTAAACAAGCAAGAGTAGCAATTCCTGTATATCCAAAAAGATTTAGGACTTTGACAGGACGATCAGCATGTTCTATCAACTTGATATATATTGCCCAGTTCGCTGACTGTTCTGGAAATACTCCGGTATGCTTAAAACTGGTTGGAGACACATAAAATGATAAATCTTTCCATGTAATCGTCCATTCTTTCGGAAGAGAATGATTGTATTCCCACTCTCCACCTCCGGAGTGAGATCTATGATATATAGCATCAGCTTTATCCCATAAAGGATCGGTCTTGCTTGAATTCCAAATCACTTGAGGATCAGGTCTGACCAATATCGAATTTCCCCATCTTTCCAGACGTTCACCTGAAGAAGCATCTATCAATTCATAATCTGTCCATCCCTCTGCTAACCGCATTAGATCCTCCTAAATTAGTCTTCAAATAAAGATCCTTGCCACTGCGAATCAGTAGGAAGAGGTTTTCCTAGGTGTTGATACGCCATAGGAGTGACACATCTACCTCTTGCGGTTCTTGTAAGAAATCCACTTTGCATCAAATAAGGTTCGCAAACATCTTCTAATGTAACAGCATCTTCCCCAAGCATTGCAGCCAATGTCTCCAGTCCTACAGGACCGCCATTGTAATAATCTATAACTGCAGCCAAAAGCCTTCTGTCCAGACCATCTAATCCCAGAGAATCGATCCCCATCTTAGCAAGAGCCTCACTGACAATTTCCTGTGTCAGAACACCATTTCCTAATACTTCGGCATAATCGCGAACTCTTCTTAGCAACCTGTTAGCTATTCTTGGTGTACCTCTTGACCGTCTTGCTATTTCTAAAACTACAGATTCATCTTCTACAGGAATATTCAAAATAGAAGCAGATCTGGTAACGATAGTTGCAAGTTCTTCCGGAGAATACAAATCCAACTTCAAAAGCATTCCGAATCTATCTCTTAACGGAGAAGAAAGTCTTCCTGATCTTGTTGTAGCTCCTACTAATGTGAACTTTTTAAGATCAATACGAATCGATCTGGCGGCAGGTCCTTTGCCTATAATGATATCCAAAGCAAAATCTTCCAGCGCAGGATAAAGAACTTCTTCAACCGCTCTGGATAAACGATGTATCTCATCAATAAATAGGACATCTCCAGGAGATAAACTAGTCAAAAGCGCTGCAAGATCTCCGGGTTTCTCAATTGCAGGTCCTGAAGTAATTCTGATATTTACTCCCATTTCTCTTGCAATAATCTGAGCCAAAGTGGTTTTACCAAGGCCTGGAGGACCATACAACAAGATGTGATCCAAAGTATCATTTCTACTTTTAGCAGCTTCCATATAAATTGCTAGGTTCTCTTTTACCTGTGATTGGCCAATAAAATCAGCCAGCATCAAAGGGCGCAATTTATTCGTTGTATCCAGGTCTTCTGGTTCGAGAGTAGGCTCTACAATCCTGTCATCAAAATAATCGTTCATTTATTACTTCCTTGTAGCTAATAATCTCAATGCTTCGGTAATCATTTGTTCAGGTGAGTCTGTATCATTTACAGAAGCTAATGCTCTGCTTGCTTCACTATTAGAAAACCCTAAAGATACCAAGGCTGCTAATGCTTCTCCAACGTTAGATGTTATTTCTGGAAGGATCTTCTCATTAGAAGAATTTATTGCAAATCCAGAGACTTTATCTTTCAATTCAACTACAATCCTTTGTGCAATTCTGTTACCAACTCCAGGACAAGATGTCAGAGCGTGAGAATCACCGCTGCCTATTATTAGAATAAGCCTATCAGGTAAAAAAGAAGAAAGAATAGAAAAAGCCAGTTTTGAACCGACACCGTTAACAGAGCACAGCAATCTAAACAATTCTCTCTCTTCTTTAGAAGCAAAGCCATTTAACTCAACAGCATTTTCTTTAATCGAGAAAATCGTATATAGATAAACCTGATCTCCGGTTTCCGGTAAAGAAGAAAGAGTATTAGCTGAGCAAGAAACAAAATATCCTACTCCGCCACACACAATAACGGCTCCACCGTCTGTTTTCTCATCCAATGTACCTTGAAGCGAATAAATCATATTAAAACCTCATTCATCTTATTATATGAATCTTGTCATATCTGAACTCGATGTATGTGCGTGGCATATAGCAACTGCCAAAGCATCAGCTGTATCATCAGGTTTTGGAACTTTCTCAAGATTAAGTAATAATTTGGTCAGTTCCATAACTTGTTTTTTCTCTGCTTTTCCATATCCTGTCACTGCCAGCTTTATCTCATTAGGAGTATATTCATATACAGATAGGCCTGCATGAGCTGCAGCTAACAAAACCACACCCCTGGCCTCTCCTACTCCGATACCAGTTGTTTTATTGTTAGTAAAGAAAAGCTTTTCAATTGCCATCACATCGGGATTCGTTCTTTGAATAACATAGTTTAGATCCGAGTATATTTTCTCTAGCCTTTTCTCAAACAATGTATTGGCTTCAGTAGTAATTGCTCCATAAGCAGCTACGTGAAAAGAATTATGATTGTCATAATCAATGACACCATAACCAACAATAGCATATCCTGGGTCAATTCCTAATATACGCATACTACACCACCTTAATCTAATAGATTATAACACAGCAATACATCAGAATAAATCATATAGGCAGATATAGAATTTTCATAAACAAAAAACAATCCAGAAATGACTGTAAGTCTTTCTGGATTATTTATATCTGGTGGGGACAACAGGACTCGAACCTGTGACCCCCTGCTTGTAAGGCAGGTGCTCTACCAGCTGAGCTATACCCCCATATTTCTATTTGGAGCGGGTTACGAGGCTCGAACTCGCTACCTCCACCTTGGCAAGGTGGCGCTCTACCAGATGAGCTAAACCCGCAATCATGGTGGGCGCTACAGGACTCGAACCTGCGACCTCCTGCGTGTGAAGCAGGCGCTCTAACCAGCTGAGCTAAGCTCCCGACAGTCGAACATAATGCATTTTACATAATATCTTTATGTTTGTCAACCAAAAACAAAATGCCGACTTTTACATATATCATAACTGTTTTGATTATACAGTATTAATTGTATTTATGTCATATTAATACATTCAGTTCATCGGAACTAAAAACATATTTTTTATTACAGAAATGACAAACTATCTCTGTTTGTTCTTGTTCTGCTGACAATTTATGCAGTTCTTCCTTTCCCAGACTAATTAGAACTCTTTCCATTCGGTCCCTTGAACATGTGCATCTATATTCGACATATGAATGATCCAATTCACTGAACTTAATAGATTCAAATACCATGTTTGCAATATCAAAAGGGCTTTTCCCTGAATCCAGCAAAAAAGAAATTGATGGAAAAGATGATATGTTTTTCTCCAACTGGGTGATGATAGAATCATCAGCTCCGGGCAATAACTGAAGAAGGAAACCTCCTGCGCTCCTTATGGAAAGATCTTTATCAACAAGTACCCCTAAAGAACAAACCGTTGGTACCTGTTCACTGACAGCATAATATTCAACTATATCTTCTGCTATTTCGCCAGTTTTAATTGGCACTTGTCCAATATAAGGTCTGTCCAATCCAAGATCTTTTATGACATATAAAGTACCATCATGCCCGACAACGTTTCCCACATCCAATTTTCCTTTGGAATTAGAAGGAAAATCTGCTGCTGGATTGTCACAATATCCTCTGACATTTCCATCATGATCACTAACTGCTACTATACTTCCGATGGGACCATTTCCTTTTATCTGTAACGTTAAACTGTTCTCATCCTTCATAAGGCCAGCTCCCATCAATGAAGTGACCGTCAGACTTCTTCCCAGAGCAGCAGAAGCTGTAGCAGAAGTATTATGTATCATGTGCATGGTCTTAACAATATTTGTTGAATCTATCACATGAATAAAAGCTGAACCATCATCTGTTATATATCTGAATAAATTATCCATATTCATTTTTTTCTCGCAATATACATTATTCTTTCTGTTTTATCATCTGTAGGGATGTATCTGTCCCCATCAATAATCTCTTCAATTATAAAACCACTTGTATCAAGAGTTTTCTCGATCCAGGATTGTGAAATATATATTTCTTTTATTATCTCTGTATTTCTTAAATAATTCTTTCCATTTTCTGAGTAGAAAAGGTCTAATTGCATTCTTACTGAATCATCAGCGCAATTATATTCATTTCTCCAGGCACAAATAACATTATCGTTTTCCAGTACGAAAGAATTATTACCTAAAACGATTTGATGTTTATAAAGAGAATTAATATCAAAGATTAATAAACAATTTTGCTCCAGAAATAAAGAAAACTTATCGATACACGCTGCAACAGTGTCAAGATCTTTAATATGGTTTAAAGTGTCCTGTAAACAAATTACACACTGAACAGTTCCATAAAGGTCCAGGTCTGAAAGATCTTGACACAATAAAAGAGCATCCGGGTTCTTTTCCCTTGCAATTGTAAGCATCTCAGGTGAATTATCCACTCCAATTAAATCAAAACCTCTTTCTAAAAGTAGTTTGGTCATAGAACCAGTGCCACACCCAGCGTCCAATACTGTAATCCCATTTTGTAGTTTAATTTTTTCTACAAGAAAATCGGCACGTCGATCGTAATCGACGTTGCCGGTTAAAGAATCATAATACTTTGAAAGATAACTATAGTCAGACATTATTCTTTATTTAGCCAACCAAATTTCTCAAATACAAGGCGATATCCATCAGCGCCATAAGCTAAAGAACGATTTACCCTGCTAATAGTAGCTGTAGAAGCTCCAGTTTCTGCAACAATATCACTATAAACTTTTCCTTCAAGCAATAACTTTGCGACCTTATAACGTTGTGAAAAAGATTTCAGTTCTGGAACTGTACAAAGGTCATCAAAGAAACTATAGCATTCATCAATAGTCTCCAATGACAAGATTGCTTTGAATAGCTCATCAGTTTCTTCAGACCTGCGAATATAAGCCATTGTAAACTTCCTCCCTTATATTAGCACTTTAAAGCATAAATAGTTTAACACATGATAAAAATAAAATCAAATAACAATAACTTCAGTTAATTTTTCTCTGAGGTTAATTATAGAATCATTATCCAAACTAGAATATGCGAAAATATCGGTGCATCTAGAACCAGCAAGGAAATCTTTTATCAATGAAATCTGTTCCTGATATTCTTTGACATTGAGTTTATCTATCTTTGTAATTACGACAGCAAAAGGAACGTCATAATGTATGAAATAATTGATCATATCAATATCATCATCATTTGGAATACGCCTTGAATCCAAAAGCAAGACTGCCAGCTTAATCCTTCTAGATGAAGAGAAATATGATTCCATAAGCCTTCCCCATCGCTCTTTTTCTGAAAAGCTCTTTTTAGAAAAACCATAACCGGGAAGGTCTACAAGATAGTAATCTCCAGCAGAATAGAAATTGATCGTAGCTGTTTTGCCAGGTGTCGAACTCACTCTGGCAAGTTTATTGTTATTGCAAAGTTTATTTATTAGTGTAGACTTCCCGACGTTTGACCTGCCGCAAAAAACAATTTCGTCTCTATCGGAAGGAAACAACTGAGACGCTTCACCAAAAGATCTCAAAAAAGAACATGACAAAAAGTTCATCACTTCTTATTGCTCCTTCCGTAATGCAAGCGATAAAACTTCATCAATTGAAGAAACAGGATGAATTTCAATAGCATTCATTACTTCTTCGGGAACATCCTGCAGATTTGGTATATTCGCGTGAGGAATAATGACGTGCTTTATTTTTTCTTTATAAGCTGCTATTAGTTTTTCTTTCAATCCTCCGATAGGCAGCACTTTCCCCTGTAAAGTAATTTCCCCTGTCATAGCAAAATCGCATCTTGCAGGTATATTACACGCTGCAGACACCAATGCTGTAACCATAGTCACTCCTGCAGAAGGACCGTCTTTCTTGACTGCTCCTTCTGGTGCATGCAAATGAATATCCCGTTCAGTAAAGATCTGATTTGAAATACCAAGTTTTTCTGCATTAAGCTTAGATATAGTTACAGCAAGCTGAGCAGACTCTTTCATAACATCACCAAGACTACCGGTAAGTGTGATTTTACCGTTTCCCGGATAAAAAACAACTTCTATTGGCAAAGCTACTCCGCCAACTGCTGTCCAAGCCAATCCATTGACTAAACCAACAGTGTCCTTATTAGCAATTGCGCTTTCCTGACTTATTGGCGCACCCAGATTTTCCTTTATGAACTTTTTAGTAATATGAATCTTCTGATCTGGATTGATCGCTATTTCTTTTACGACTTTTCTGAACAGCTTTGCAATTGTCTTTTCGAGATTCCTTACTCCAGCTTCTTCTGTATATCCGTCAATTAATTCGTAAATAATGCTATCAGATATTGTCACATCCGTTGAAGAAAGACCATGTTTTTTTCTTTGTTTAGGAATTAAATATTTCTTAGCGATATGATATTTTTCGAGCCTCGTATAACTTGACAGTTCTATAACATCCATTCTGTCATATAAAGGAGCAGGAATAGCACTGCCGTCATTTGCGGTAGTAACAAATACTACATTGGAAAGGTCGAACGGTATATCAAGATAATGATCCACAAAGCTGTTATTCTGTTCTGGATCCAACACTTCCAGCAAAGCTGATGAAGGATCGCCTTTATAATCATTACCAAGTTTATCTATTTCATCCAAAAGAATAAGCGGATTAGCAGAACCTGCTTGTTGAATTGCAGAGATAATTTTGCCAGGCATAGCAGCAACATATGTCCTTCTATGACCTCTAATCTCTGCTTCGTCTCTTACACCTCCAAGTGACATTCTTACAAATCTTCTGCCCATACTGTCGGCCAATGACTTGGCTACTGATGTTTTACCAACACCTGGAGGTCCAACGAGACACAAAATCTGACCGCCCTGCTTCCCTGTTCTTGCACGAACAGCAAGATATTCGACAATACGGTCTTTTACTTCTTTAAGGCCATAATGGTCTTTATCCAATATACGCTGTGCACGTATAATATCCAGATTATCAGTCGTGTATTTATCCCAAGGCAAATTAAGGATGGTATCAAGATACTGATCTATTACAGCATATTCGGGAGAACTGGGCGGTTGCTGTGACAGTCGGTTTACTTCCTTATGTAGCTTTTCCTTATAAACAGTATCTATTGGTAAAGATTCAACCCTAAGATGAAGATCGTTGAAATCTTGCTCCAAGGAAGGTTCTTCTCCAAGCTCTTCAGATATCGTACGCATTTGCTCTCGCAAATAGAACTCCCTCTGATTCTGCATCATAGAGTCCTGGATCTTTTCATTTATCTCCTGCTCTATCTTTAGGACGTCATTTTCTTTAGCCAAAATATCAAGAAGAATGGATAATCTTTTTAGTGAACTGGATTCATTAAGAATATCCTGTTTATCCTGATATTGCAGCGGAAGATTAAAAGCCAGATATTCCACTAATTCCTTAGGATTTGTATTTGAATATGCTTTTAAAAGGATGTCATTCGCAATTTTAGGAACAAAATTCGTAAAAGTATTTAATTGATCCTGAAGACTTCTTACCAGCGCAGAAGCAGTAGTAAGGTCTTTTTTTAGTATTTTTCTTGCATCTTCTCTAAGAACACCGGCAAATACTACATCATCATGTTGTTGTAGTGTAAAAATCCTAGCGCGGTATTTACAGTCTACAAGTACTCTGAATAATTCATTGTTTATTTTCAGAACCTGTCTGACTTCTGCTACAACACCATATGAGTACAGATCTTTTTCTTTTGGATATTCAACAGAAATATCCTTCTGACAAACCAGAAAAATACGCTCTCCTCTATCAAGACAGTAATTGACTGACTTTATTGAAGCGTCTCTGCTAACATCAAAATGATTTACAGTGTCTGGAAAAAGAACGACACCTCTCATTGCTACAACTGGGAATACCAGCAAATCATCAACTCTCATTAACAATTACCTAAACAGATTTATTATCATAAAATTTCATAGTTTATTTAGTTTAGCAACACTTTTTTAAAAATGCAATCAACAAAAATGAACAGGCAGTTAAGCCTGTTCATTTTTCTATATTATTTGGTAATAACTTGTGGTTTTCCGTTTTTGACATCTTCTATGTCAAATACTACTTTATTCACATCGTTTCTTGAGCTGACATCGAACATAGTGGGAATCAGTAATTCTTCCAGTACCGCTCTTAATCCTCTTGCTCCTGAGTTCTTGTCTAAAGTCCTCTGAGCTATTTCTTCCAAAGCCTCATTAGTAAATTCAAGAGATACATTATCTAACGATAATAAATATTGATATTGCTTTATGAGCGCATTTTTCGGTTCAGTAAGAATGCGTACCAAAGTTTGTTTATCAAGAGCATCCAGAACAGAGATAACAGGCAAACGGCCAACTAATTCAGGAATTAAACCATACTTAACAAGATCATGACTGTTGACCATAGACAACTTTTTCTGCTTTGCTTTTTCTTCTTTACTGAGTACTTCAGCTCCAAAACCTAAAGCGGAAGAAGAAACCCTGTTTTCGATTATTTTCTCAATTCCATCAAAAGCACCACCGCAGATAAACAAAATATTCTTTGTATTTATCTGAATAAATTCCTGCTGCGGATGTTTTCTTCCTCCCTGAGGCGGAACATTAGAAACAGTACCCTCTAATATTTTTAGCAATGCCTGCTGGACACCTTCTCCGCCTACATCCCTGGTAATAGATGGATTCTCACTCTTACGAGTAATCTTATCTATCTCATCTATATATATTATTCCACGTTCTGCAGCTTTTATGTCATAATTTGCAGCCTGAATAAGTTTAAGAAGAATATTTTCCACATCTTCTCCGACATATCCGGCTTCCGTAAGAGTCGTGGCATCTGCAATTGCGAAAGGTACATTGAGCGCTTTTGCGAGTGTCTGTGCAAGATACGTCTTTCCAACACCTGACGGACCAATCAGAAGAACATTACTCTTCTGAAGCTCAACTTCTGATTCTTTACTGTTGTTATTCCTTAATCTCTTGTAATGATTATACACAGCAACAGACAAAGTAACTTTTGCATCGTCCTGACCAATAACATAACTGTCTAATATTTCTTTAATTTCTTTTGGTTTTAAAAGTTTATCAGCAGTAAATCCGTCAGACGAACGCATTGAGTTTTTAGAGGCTGGAACATATTCATCATCATGAAGTAATGAATAACATAACTCAACACATTCATTGCAAATATACACATTAGGACCTACGAGCATTCTATCAACCTGGTCCTGTGTCTTTCCGCAGAAAGCACAACGCATAACCTTTTTAGATCCTGCCATCGTATTCCTTCCGTTAGCGTTTTTCTATTACTTTATCAACAATTCCGTATTCTAAAGCTTCTTCAGCAGACATGTAGAAATCACGCTCTGTGTCACGCTCAATTACTTCTAGTTTCTGTCCGGTCATCTCCGAATACATTTGGTTCATCTTCTGTCTGATCTTAATTATATGATCTGTATGGATCTTCATGTCAGAAGCCTGGCCTTCAACTCTTCCCAATGGCTGATGAATTAGCACCTCACTGTTAGGAAGAGCGAATCTTTTACCTTTGGCTCCAGCTGCAAGAAGAAAAGAACCCATAGAAGCTGCCAAACCTACACAAATCGTTGAAACATCGCACTTGATATAGTTCATAGTATCGTAAATAGCAAGTCCTGCTGATATGGACCCACCAGGACTGTTAATATACAAGCTAATATCCTTATCTGGATCCTGGCCTTCCAAAAAAAGCAATTCGGCTACAACAACACTTGCGACACTGTCATTAATCTCTCCATTAAGGATGATAATGCGGTCATTCAGCAACCTGCTGAAAATATCATAGGCTCTCTCTCCCCTGCTAGTCTGTTCTACAACATTGGGGATCAATATATCATTATATGGGAACATCTATACCTCCAAACTTGCAGGAATAAAGAAATCACAATTAAATTATCCTTATTCCTCTTCAGGTTTAGCTTCAACAACTCCATTGTCTCTAACGAAATCAAGAGCTTTACTTCTGAGCAAATCAGCTTTCATCAGTTTTTCAGGAAGCAGTTCTTTGAGTTTGTCCACTTCCATCTGATACTGCTTTGCCTGTTTCTCATATTCATTTTCAATATCTTCAGCGGTCACTTCAAGCTTCTCAGCACGTGCAATAGCCTCAAGAGCCAAACTTACTTTAACTTTCTTTTCCGCTGTAGGACGCACAGACTGACGCAGATAATCCTTATTCAGACCAGTGTATTTAAAATATGTATCCATATCGATACCCTGATACTGGAGACTATAAGCAAACTGATCCAGTTCGTTATCTATTGCTTCCTCGATCAAAGCAGGATGGATATCACCTTCCATATCTTCGATTATCTTGTCCATCAAAGCATTCTCGAACTCTGTATTTGCCCTATCTTCTTTGCGCTTGAGTATCGTATTTTTGATATCATCTTTTAATTCGTCAAGTGTGTCAAACTCACTAACATCTTTTGCAAGTTCGTCATCAAGTTCTGGTAATTCTTCATAACGAATGCCATGAAGCTTGCACTTAAATACAGCAGGTTTTCCTGCCAAGGTTTTTTCACTGTAATCTTCCGGGAAAGTGACATTAACATCAAATTCGTCGCCAATTGAATGTCCGACAATCTGGTCTTCAAAATTGTCAATAAATGAATGAGAACCTAATAACAGTTTATGGTTTTCTGCTTTTCCACCCTCAAAAGCTTTTCCGTCAACATAACCATCAAAATCAATGATTACTTCATCATCAAGTGCAGCAGGACGATCATCAATATCCAATACTCTAGCAGCGTTTTTCTGATATCTAGTTAACTCGGCTGTGATTTCTTCTTCAGTTACTTCAGGAACATCCTTTACTGCAGAAACACCCTTATACTGTTTAACTGTTACTTCAGGTCTTAACGGCACAGTAAAAGTAACAGTCATACCTTCTTCTTTATTCATTTTGTTGATCTTAACTTCAGGAGCTCTCTCAACAAGTTCATAATCACATGATTTGATAGCATCATCATACAGATCTTGAAGAAGATCATTTGCTGCATCTTCATAGAAGAAGTTTTCACCAAAACGTCTCTCGATCATCTGACGAGTAGCCTTTCCTTTACGGAAACCAGGAAGCTGAATCCTTTTGTTCTCACGCAAATATGCGCGCTGTACAGCTTTTTCGAAGTCTTCAGGACTTACTTCGCACAGCAATTCAACTTTCTTATCTTCTGTCAATTTTTGTTCTGTTAAAGCCATAATTATCCTCCAAAATTCAATCTTTTGAATTATATCACAACAATATGTCAACTACAATTCTATTATTACGTTCATACCCTATGTAATAAACTGATAATTAATTTAACCCAGGAACATATAATGGGCAAAATCTCAAAGCATCAGCAGAAACAAGTCTGAATTCAATACCGTCATACTGACCGTTGAATGCAGCATATATTGAACTGCCATGAAGATGCCCATAAAAACACCTTTTCACTTCGTAGCTTTTCATTAGCTTAATATAGTCAGAATATATGTATTCACCGTATATAGGCGGGTAATGCAAAAAAACAATTATCTCATCCGGTTGAAGTTTTTTAGCTTCATCCAGGGACATCTTTAGCCTAAGCAATTCTCTTCTATATACTTTGCTGCCTTCATCCCCTTCTTCATAAAACCAGCTTCTTGTACCGCATATAGCTGTCTTTCCAATCAATATTGAGTCATGATACAGCATTTGTATAGAACAGATATTATTTTCTATAAAAAATCTATTGCTTTTATTTTTTGTTGGCCACCAGTAATCATGATTTCCCTTAATAAGTATTTTATTCCCAGGCAGACTATTTATATAAAGTAAATCTGGTGTGGCCTGTTCCAGATCAATTCCCCAGCTTATATCCCCAGGAATAATTACAGTATCATCATCACTTATTAGATTATGCCAGTTTTTTTCCAGTCTATATAAATAATCGTCCCATCCCTGAAAAACGTCCATAGGCTTTTCAGTCCCGAACGACAAATGCAGGTCCGCAATGGTATATATAGACATTAGTGTTTCTCCAAGTTTTTTAAAAAAGAAAGGCGATGATAAGGAGTTATCCCATATCTCTTTATGGCTTCATAATGTTCCTTAGTAGGGTATCCTTTATGTTTTTCAAAGTGATATTCAGAATATTCCTTAGCTAAATTAATCATGTAATTATCACGTGTAACCTTTGCTAAAACGGAAGCAGCAGCAATAGAGGCAGACAAAGAATCTCCTTTAATGATAGAAATTGCTTTTACCAGAGTATCAGGTTTCCTGTTTCCATCAACTAGAGCACAATCAATATCGTATTCCTTAAGCGCCTCTATGCATCTTTTCATCCCAAGCATAGTTGCACCTAATATGTTTAAGTCATCAATAATATGATTATCGATCAGTTCAATATGATAAGCTACAGCATTTTCAATTATCTCATGATATAAATGATCTCTTCTGTTTTCAGTCACTTTTTTAGAGTCATTGAGCCACTCAAATCTGGAATTAGGATCAAGGATTACAGCAGAAACAGCGACCGGACCAACTAAAGGGCCCCGGCCGGCTTCATCTACTCCGCAGATAATACCATAAAGGTCTCTCTGAGAATCATCAAATGTGTAGAGTTCTTCAAATATCATGGTTCTTCAAGAGTTATACGACCGAATTTGCCGTTCCTCAGATCATAGAGCACAGCTTTAGCTGCTCTCTCAGTGTCATACTCACCGCCCTTAACAAGAAAATTTCTGTTCTTGGCGTATTCAACCAATAGGTCATACCCTGTCATATCCTGTTTTGCTGTAATTCCGGATCTTTCAAGTAGATTCTCAGGATATATTTCTGATATTTCCAGCAGTAAAGAAGATGCCACAGCTTCTGTATCAAAAACTTCATCTCGAATAGCGCCTGTAAAGGCAAGGTTATAACCAACTGTATCCGAATCAAATTTAGGCCATAATACACCGGGCATATCTAACAATTCATAGTCATCCGTTGTATACCATTGCTTTCCTCGAGTGACGCCTGGTCTATCTTCAACACGTGCGATATTTTTACCCAATAGGATATTGATTACAGAAGATTTTCCTACATTTGGTACACCAACAAACATCATCCTAGGCTTACCAAATTTGATTCTAGCTTTACCAGAATCAAAATAATCCTCTAAAAACTTTTCAAGCTTTTCTTTTGTTTTATTTGTTTTTGTATTTATCGAAATTGCATCTGCATTAATATCACTAAAATAATTAATCCACTGTCTAGTGATAGTTTCATCAGATAAGTCTTCTTTAGTGAGAATGTAAATACGATTTTTATGCTTTCCGATTCTTCGTAAAACAGGGTTTTGACTGGAGAAAGGTATCCTTGAATCCAATATCTCAACAATAATATCAACGCTGTATATACCCTTCTCCATTTGGCGAAGAGTTTTCGTCATATGACCAGGGAACCATTGGATCTGTGTATTATTATCTGCCATTAAGAGATCACCTTTCCAATAATATTGATTAATGGTATACACCCTACTTTTATGTATCGGCTGTCATATGATACTTCTCTGTTATCACCCATCAGAAAGACCATACCTTCCGGAACAGTAATAGGATATATGGTATCACCATATATTGTATATTGAGGCAGATTTACATAATCTTCAAATATCTTACCGTTTATATAAATTACACCTTCGTCGTCTATATATAGATTATCTCCTGATACTGCAATAACTCTTTTAATAAGGGGATCTCCGGTCCCGTTATTATCATCAGTAACTACTACATCACCAGAAGAAATACTGGTTATAGGAGTAACAGCAATTATTCTCTGTCCATCTTTATATGTAGGATACATAGATGAACCAACAACTTTCATTGTTTTGCAGCAAAATGTAAAAAAGAAAATACATAAAACTGCTGCGCATACCAGTGAATCAATCCATTCAAATAAAGTATGTACAGAATGTGTTGTATTATTGTTTTTTACAGCAAAGAACTTCATTTTTACTTATTGTAGAAAGAAAAAAAGGAACACGCAAGTGCTCCTTTTAGGACAAATAAAGCTTTTAAATTCTTTCTTTAAGTTTAGCGGCTTTACCAACACGGTCGCGCAAATAATAGAGCTTAGCACGTCTTACTTGACCATGTCTGACAACATCAACCTTTTCTACGATTGGGCTGTTGACAGGAAATACTCTTTCTACGCCGACGCCATAGGATGTCCTACGTACAGTGAAAGTCTCGTTAACTCCGCCATGTTTCATAGCTATTACGATACCTTCAAAAATCTGAACTCTGCTCTTTGAACCTTCAATGATTCTTACATGAACTCTAACTGTATCACCAATCTCAAAAACTGGTTTTTCAGCTTTCAAAGAACTCTGAGTCATCAGTTTAATTGCGTCCATATTATTCCTCCCATATTCAGACATTCATGCATGATTTATCACATACAGAGGACTGTCAGCTTAATGTTATCTGCAACATCATTCCCGTTGGGCAACGGAGATTTATGCACACTAGGAGATTTTAGCACAAGAAAACACAATAAGCAAGTATTTTATTCCATTTTATTTCCATGAATGTCCAACAGCATTTTACGTGTGATTCTGACATCCGGAATATCAACAATTGAAGCATATTTCCAAAAACTGTCCAAGAATAGCTGTGGATTCAAAGAAACTGAAAGATTAGTTACAAAATCAGCATAAATAGTTAAATCATCTTCATCTTCGACTACAGTAAGTCGTTTAATATACTGCTTTATATCCTCTTGTCTTTCTAAACCTTTTTTGCTTTTTTTTATAACTAAAATCTTATCTTGATCTAAAAATTCAAAAATCTTTTCTTTATTAATAAAATGCTCCTTATTCCTGATCAATATTTCCCATGAAGAATATCCCAGATCCTTATAATTACATACTGACTGCGATATAGTAACAACTTCTACACCCATAGGTAAAGCTTCATTTATTCGTGATATGAATTCTTTTGTATCAGCATTATCATCAAGTCTAATATCAACAGCTTCATAATCACTTTCAAAACCAAGAGATAAGGGAGATAGAAACATTAAGTAAAGGTGCGGGTTATATCCTTCTGTATACCACGCTTTAAATCCCGTGCGTTTAACCGCACGAGTAAAACATCTCATGAGATCCAGATGAGAAAGATATTTTGAATCACCTTTTTTTCTGAATATCATTCTAAATGTTTGCAAAACATTCCCTCCCACAAAACTTGTTAATGCCACATCCACTACATTGTTCTCTGCAATTTGGAGTAGTCTCTGCAAGTAATGCTTTCTTGTATTCTCTTTCTAGGAACTTTTTATTCACTCCATAATCCAGGATATCCCATGGCTCAATTTCAGAATAATCCCTCGTTCTGGAGGTGTAAAAACTCATATCCAATCCAGCGTTTTTCAACGCATTCATCCATCTATCATATGAAAAACCTTCTACCCAGGCATCAAATACTGCTCCATCCAAATAAGCGTTTATTATTACTTCCCCTACTCGCCTGTCACCACGGGCTAGAAGAGCTTCTATCATTCCAATTTCTGCATCATGCCAACTCAGAGTGATTTTTTTAGATTTAACATGATCTCTAAGCATTTTCTGTTTTCGCAAAAGTTCTTCAACACCATTATATGGGCATACTTCAAAAGGTGTTTTAGGCTTTGGAATAAAACAAGAAACACTTGCACTAACGCTTACGCTTTTTCCTTTTGGTTTAGTTGGCAGAGAATAAAATAGATCAACTATTTTCTGACATAGATCGCCAATAGCCAAAACATCCTCATCAGTTTCTGTAGGAAGTCCCATCATAAAATATAGTTTTACAGATGTATATCCTGATTCGAAAGCTTCCCTGCATCCTGATAAAATATTCTCTTCAGTTATATTTTTATTAATTACATTTCTAAGCCGCTGAGTTCCGGCTTCAGCAGCAAAAGTCAATCCGCTTTCTCTAACTTTTCTTATCTTTTCAGCAAGTTCCGGGGTGAAAGCATCTACACGCATAGAAGGAAGTGATAAGTTTACTTTATTATCAACTGTCCATGTCAGCAAGCCATCAATTAAAGGTTCTAACTCCGGATGATCACTTGTTGATAAAGAAAGCAAAGACAGTTCATCATAACCAGTGTTTTCTATTAGGGCCTTAGATTGTTTACATAAGGTATCTGCGTGCTTCCATCTGAAAGGACGATAAATAAACCCTGCCTGACAGAAACGGCATCCTCTGATGCATCCTCGAAGTACTTCCACACTTGGGCGATCATGTATTACCTGCATAGATGGAACAATAGGATTTAAAGGATAAGGTACTTTATCAACATCCAACTCGACCCGTTTCTTTATAGTTTTTGGCGCTCCGAGACTCGGGATATATTCTTCAATCGTACCGTCTTCTTTATATCTAACACTATATAAAGATGGGACATATACTCCTTCTATTTCAGAACAACGTAGTAATGTCTCCGCCTTGTTAAGTCCTTCCGCTTTACACTGTATTATTTTTTCACAAACTTCATTATCCAGCCGTTCGCCATCTCCCAACAAAAAAGCATCAACAAAATCTGCCATAGGTTCGGGATTGCAGCAACATGGACCACCACAAATAATAATAGGATCTTCTTCTGATCTCTCAATTGATAATAAAGGGATACCTGAAAGATCGATCATTGCTAGAATATTTGTATAGGAAAGCTCGTATTGCATTGTAAATCCAAGAACATCAAATTCTTTAAGCGGATCTTTGCTTTCCAGGGCAAATAATTTAAGATCATTATTCCTCATCTCTTCAAGCATATCGAACCATGGCATAAAAGCTCGTTCACACCATATATCATCACTTGAATTTAAAGTATGATATAGTATCTGAATTGCCTGACACGACATCCCGACTTCGTAAGAATCAGGGAAACAAAACGCAAATCTAAGTTTTATATCATTCTTATTCTTATAAACGCATCCTAACTCCCCGCCAATATATCTGGCAGGTTTTTGTACACGATTCAAAACTTTTTCAAACAAACTCTGATCCAAAATAATTCTCCGAAATAGATTAAAACATTTACAATTCAATATTGCAGATGTTATACTCACGCAGTGAGTAGGTTGGATGGTAGCGCATTTATTATGTGAGGAAAGTCCGAGCTCCACAGGGCAGGATAACTGCTAACGGCAGCCGAAGGCGACTTCAGGGAAAGTGCAACAGAAATATACCGCCTGATATTCAGGTAAGGATGGAACGGCGAGGTAAGAGCTCACCGGCAGTATGGAGACATACTGGCCATGTAAACCCTATCCGGAGCAACAACGACAGGAACTATGGTTGACCCGACCAGTTCCGAGGATTGGCTAGAGCCTAGAGGCAACTCTAGGTCGAGATAGATTACCATCAGTTACAGAACTCGGCTTATAAACCTAGTCACAAGAAAACGGAAGTGATCAATTCACTTCCGTTTTGTTTTTCATCGTTATTATTTTGCCAACAGGACAAAGACATTAAGAAGCAAACCCAAAACGAAAAAGACTATAGCACAATATTTTGTAACTGTAGCTAATTTTTCTTCATTAGAACGTGCTTTTCCTTTAAAAACTGTGCTGTCATTTCCCATAATTACACCAGATAATCCATCTGACTTTTCAGTCTGAAGACTGACAAAGAAAATAATTGCTAATCCGGCAGCAATGAGAAATACACCACCGATAATCTCTAAAACAGACATGCTATAATTCCTCCAAAAAATGAACATTTGAATAATATCACAGGTAATTCATAAAAGCAAATCTATTCTCTTGATAATCCGTCCAAAGAATCTGCATCCTTAAAAATTGCACCTGTTGCTGGAATCTTTCTTGAACGGTAACGATATTTAGATTCTTTCTTAACTACATCATCAGAAAAGTGTACTTCTTTCAGTGTCTGTCCTTTTCTCAATGAGATAACTGTTACCCCCTGAGTGGATTTTGTTGTTTTCAGCGGGATCAATGAGCTGTCAATAATTAGCATTCTCCCATTAGTGGAAAAAAGAGAAAACTCCCGATGATCAGTAATTCCAGTACACCAAACCAAAGTTCCTTTAGGCGATGTAGCATTAGTCAGTTTTTTTCTGTTTGATAGTGTCTGATATGCCTCCAAAGGCACCCTGGAACACTTTCCATTATCGTAGAAGAATACACCTTCTCCCTTGAAATCCTGTGTAGCAATCATGCCTAAACAAAGCTCTCCATCAAGGAAATCCAATACTGCAGGGACATAGTCTCCCATTACACTTGCTTTTCCTTCTCCAAAATCTTTTACCTTGCACTTATAGCAATTATTCAGATTTGTAAAGAAAAGAAGATTTGTCTCATTGTTACATTCGATAGTATCCGTAATGATATCGTCTTCTTTTAGTTTTTGTGCACCGCTCATCCTAAGTGATTGCGGAGATATCTTTTTAAAGTACCCTTCTTTTGTATAAAAAATCGTATAAGGACTATTTGATGTTTTTTCCTGTTCGTCTGAACTATAGGTCTCATCAAAGAAACTGACAAGTTTAGTTCTTCTGCTTTGAGCATATTTCTGAGCGACTTCCGCCTGCTCTTTCATTATGATTCGATCAATAAGCTCTTTATTGCTTAGAATCCTCTTGAGTTCTTTTATATCTTCTCTTAATTGAGCGATCTCAGCGGTTCTGCTTAAAATATACTCCCTATTAAGATGCCTGAGCCTGATCTCAGCAATATAGTTAGCTTGAACTTCATCAATACCAAACCCTATCATCAAATTTGGTATAACTTCTTTTTCCTCTTCTGTATTTCTGATGATCTTGATAGCTTTGTCGATGTCGAGAAGTATTTTTTCTAAACCTTCCAGTAGATGCAATCTGCTGAGCTTCCCGTCCAGTTCAAACTGTGTTCTTCTATATACACATGTTCTCCTGAATTGTATCCATTCATTTAGAATAGCTTTAGCACCGAGAAGCATCGGTGTACCATTTATCAGAACAGTAAAGTTACATGAGAAAGTATCTTCCAAAGGTGTGATCTTAAATAACTTCTTCATGAAATTATCCGGATCGACGCCTCTTTTAAGGTCAATAGCTAATCTTAATCCGTTCTTGTCTGTTTCATCACGAAGATCAGAAACTTCTTTAATTTTCCCGGCTTTTATTAAATCGATGATCTTTTCCTGAATAACCTCTACAGATGTTGATGGAGGAATTTCAGTAATCTCAATTCTGTTGCCTTGTTTGAAATAAGTATATTTAGATCTAATTCTAAGGCTTCCTCTTCCGGTTTCATAAATTTCGCGCAATGTATCCGGATCTTTAAGTAGAACACCTCCTCCAGAAAAATCTGGTCCTCGTAAAGTAGTGGAAATATCGTGATCCGGGTTTTTAAGCATTGCAACCACAGTTTCACATACTTCCGCCAAATTAAAAGAGCATATCTGGCTTGCCATGCCTACTGCTATTCCAAGATTAGGATTAACAAGAATATTGGGAAATGTAGTCGGCAGCAAAGAGGGTTCTGTTAAAGTATTGTCATAGTTAGGGACAAAATTTACAGTGTCTTTATTAATATCTTTAAATATTTCTTCTGCAATCTTGGCTAATTTGACTTCTGTATATCTTGAAGCAGCATAAGCCATATCCCTGCTATAAGCTTTGCCGAAGTTACCTTTGCTATCAACGAAAGGATGCAGTAAGGTCTCGTTGCCTTTAGACAATCTCACCATAGTTTCATAAATAGGACCATCACCATGAGGATTTAGTTTCATAGTCTGTCCAACAACATTGGCGGATTTTGTCCTGGCACCAGTCAGTAACCCCATCTGATACATTGTATACAGAAGCTTTCTGTGAGAAGGCTTGAAACCATCTATTTCAGGAATAGCACGAGAAACGATAACACTCATTGCGTATGGCATAAAATTCGTGCGCAATGTTTCTGTTATCTCATCCTCACGTGTAAGTCCTGCGCCTGCTATATAAACGTTATCATTGGTTTCTTCGGTTTTAACTACTTCAGCTTTTTTTCGCGGCATTGAAATTTTTATCCTCTCAACTTACATCAAGTTCATCGATATATTCAGATCCATGCATTGATATGTAATCTTTTCTTCCCTGCAGATCATCACCAAGAAGCAGATCGAATACTCTGGCAGTTTCTTCCACATCAGAAGGAGTCACTTTGATCAAACGTCTTGTAGCTGGATTCATTGTGGTCATCCACATCATATCAGCTTCATTCTCTCCAAGACCTTTTGAACGTTGAAGTGAATACTTTTCCTTGCCTATATCCTGTAGAATAGTATTCTTTTCACTTTCATCATATGCAAAATATGTCTTGTTTTTTGTTGTTATTTCATAGAGAGGTGACTCGGCAATATAAACTACACCTTCTTTTATAAGCGACGGCATTAACCTGTAAATCATAGTCAGAATGAGTGTGCGAATCTGAAAGCCATCAACATCAGCATCAGTGCAAATAATTACTTTACTCCATCTAAGATTATCAAAAGAATAATTCGAAAAATCCTTGTTAGATTTAGTGCTGACTTCTACCCCACATCCAAGCACTTTAATCAGATCAGTGATTATTTCGCTCTTGAAAATCTTGTCGTAACTAGCCTTTAGGCAATTCAATATCTTTCCTCTTACAGGAATAATAGCCTGAAACTGAGCATCACGTCCCTGTTTACATGCGCCTAAAGCTGAATCTCCCTCGACTATATAGATCTCTCTCTCACTAACATCTTTGCTTCTGCAATCGACAAATTTTGCGATTCTATTTGTGATATCGGATTTAGTCTGTAATGTATTTTTAATGTTTAGCCTGGTTTTTTCAGCATTTTCCCGGCTTCGTTTATTGATAAGAACCTGATTTGCAATAGCATCGGCATCATAACGATTTTCTATGAAATAAACTTCAAGCTTCTTTTTAAGAAAATCAGTCATTGCAGATGCAACGAATTTGTTAGTTATAGCCTTTTTGGTTTGGTTCTCATAGCTTGTAACATTTGAAAAACTATTTGTTACAAGCACAAGACAATCCTGAATGTCCTGGAAAGTGATCTTTGATTCGTCTTTGCGATATAGTTTTCTATCCCTGATAAGAGCATCTATCTGGTTAACAAATGCAACTTTTACAGCTCTCTCAGGAGAGCCTCCGTGTTCCAGGTAACTAGAGTTATGATAATACTCCAGCAACTGAACTTTATTTGAAAAAGCAAAGGCACATGCCATTTTTACATTGTACTCAGGGAGATCTTCCCTGTCTTTACCTCTGTCACTTCCTTCAAAATACTGTGTATTAGTTAAGCCATTTTCTCCCACAAGCTCTGTAATGTAATCCTGTATACCATTTGCATAAAAATATTTCGATTCCTGGAATGAACCTTTTTCGTTTTGTGTACGAAGAACAAATGTAACTCCTGCGTTGACAACTGCTTGCCTTTTCAGAAGATCATCGAAATATGAATGCGGTATAGCTATATCTGTAAATACTTTAAGATCCGGACGCCATTTAATTTTAGTTCCATGACGAGCCTTCTTAACAGACTCTTCTTTTTTCATTTTCCCTTTTGGCTGACCCGTCTTAAAATGCAATTCGTATCTGTAGCCATCTCTATACACTTCTACGTCCATATATTCAGAAGAATACTGCGTAGCACACAATCCTAGGCCATTTAATCCTAGAGAGTATTCATAGTTAGCATTAGCATCATTGTCATATTTACCGCCGGCATATAACTCACAAAATAGCAGCTTCCAGTTGTATTCCTTTTCACGTTCGTTATAATCGACCGGGATACCTCTTCCAAAGTCTTCTACTTCGACAGAGTAATCATTGTACTGTGTAACAATAATCCTATCTCCGTGCCCTTCTCTTGCTTCGTCGATAGAGTTAGAAATAATCTCAAAAACAGCCTGCTGACAGCCCTCAAGACCGTCTGAACCAAATATAACAGCCGGTCTTAATCTTACGCGGTCAGCACCTTTTAATGCCTTAATACTCTCATTTGTATACTGCTTCTTATTCGCCATTAAAAGATCCTCACACATAAAAATCCAATATAAGATTATAGCAAATCAGGCTAAAAAACAAGTGTTCCGCATATTACGGAACACTTGAGTTTACATTAACTAACTATTCATTTTCCGAGTCAAAAACATCCTCTTTAACAGTAGAGGGATCTGTTACAGCAGCTTCTATCTCCTCATGATTTTGAGACATGATAGATTTAAACTCTTCATCGTCTAATTTCTCTTTTATAAGAAGAGCTTCTGCAACTGCATTCAGTTTATCCATGTGATCAGACAGAATATTTCTGCAGTCAACATAGCATTTTTCAACTATATCTTTTATCTCTTCATCTATGTCGGTAGCTATTTGTTCAGAATAGTTTCTGCTTTGAGTAAAGTCTCTTCCCAGGAATACTTCAGCTTGATCTCCATACACAACAGGACCGAGTTTTTCAGAGAAGCCATACTTAGTTACCATGTTGCGGGCAATTTTTGTAGCACGTTCCAAATCATTAGACGCACCTGTAGAAATATCATCCAACACCAGTTCTTCAGCAACACGTCCGCCAAGTAAAGTGGTGATCTCACCTAACATATCATTTTTAGTCTGATAATTTACATCTTCATCAGGCAAGGACATAGTGTATCCACCAGCCATACCACGAGGAATGATCGAAATCTGATGAACAGGAGACTCCGGTGTTTTATAGAATGTAGTCACAGCATGACCTGCTTCATGATAAGCAGTGAGTTTTTTCTCTTTTTCTGTAACAACACGAGATTTTTTTTCAGGTCCCGCAATAACCTTTATAGTTGCTTCTTCAATTTCTTCCTGCGTAATTGCTTTCTTTTGTTTTCTGGCAGCAAGCAAAGCAGCTTCATTAAGAAGATTCTCCAGATCAGCTCCAGTGAAACCAACGGTTCCTTTTGCTATAGTTTTGAGATCAACATCAGGACCTAACGGTTTTCCTTTTGCGTGAACTTTCAGTATCTCTTCTCTACCTTTAACATCAGGAAGTCCAACATATATCTGCCTGTCAAATCTTCCAGGTCTGAGTAAAGCATGATCCAATATATCTGCTCTGTTGGTTGCGGCGATAACTATAACGCCTTCATTTCCAGCGAATCCATCCATTTCGACTAGAAGCTGGTTAAGAGTTTGTTCACGCTCATCGTGTCCACCGCCTAATCCAGCGCCTCTCTGACGTCCGACAGCATCTATTTCGTCAATAAAAATTATACATGGCCGTTCTCTTTTAGCACGATCAAAGAGATCCCTTACTCTTGATGCACCTACACCAACATATAACTCAACAAAATCAGAACCTGAAATGGACAGGAATGGAACACCTGCTTCCCCAGCTACTGCTCTTGCAAGCAATGTTTTACCGGTT
>JAFRFD010000059.1 GCA_017434525.1 Methanobrevibacter sp. | reverse complement strand
TTTGTAGTACTACAGCCTTATCAGATAATATTGGCTAGTTCTTCCTTCTTTATAGTTTTCGTTTTCTGCAATAAGCGTCCCGCCATTCTTTTGAATGGTTGCTGCAGAGGCCAGATTCTCTTTATAACAGCCAAGTATAACCTTTTCCATTCCTTTTTCTTTGCACACTGACAGTGCATATTTGAGCATCGCAGTAGCATAACCTTTGTTCCTTTCGGATGGCCTGACTCCATACCCAATATCGCCGTATTTTTCAGAAAGCACTTCTGGCAGTTCATATCGAACACTTAGCAAACCTATCAATCTGTCCCCATCAAAGCAAAGATACAGCAGAGATTTACCCCATTGTTCATCACCAGACAGAGCATTATTCTTTATCTTAGTTACCCACTCAGTATAATCAGAGGATGATAAACCCAAGCTCGCACTGATGCTAGTTTCTCCGCTATTATGGTGTTCTTGTACATATTTCTGTAGTATATCTTTGTCGTTAATTTCAGGAAGTCTATACTTCATTTTTCTCACCTGCAAACTGCGATTTATCGCCTCTACGTGTTAATTCTATCACACCTAGAATAGTTCTCAAACAACTCACAATGCTTGCAAGAGAAAACCATACTTTACTTTCGTAGTCAAAATCGTGTTCTTAAATTACAGAAATCGGAATTTTTGGCGCTTCAAGAGGTAACCTTTTTCAAAAAAAGAAGATTTCTGATCATGTTTTCACTGCAGAAATCTACTGTTTTTTTCTCCTATTTTTCCAGATATAGTCTTTTGCTACGAATAGTGTAGTGTTGGAGTAGAGTATTCTATTAACATCTTTTTTGTTCATTCTTAACAATCCTGCTATACTTCTTGCTTTAAGTCCATCAGGATATGAATTCAATAAAGATATAATCTTGCTTAAAGCATCTTCACAACTGATTTGAACCTCTATATTTGCGTGTTCTTTAGCACTCCATTTTTTTATAGTAACCTCTTCTTCGTTTTTATCTACCTCTTTATTCTCAACAGTAGCGCCATCTTGGTTAATTTCTGAATATTCTTCCTCGTCTTCATCTACACTGTAAAAGTGCATAAACTCTTTTTTAGGTAAAAGAGTATCAACTGAAACTATTTTTTCCTCAGGTTCGTTTTCTTCTGTTAGTGTATAAACTGGCTCCTTTATTCCTTTGGTTTCAGTTGTAGTATTGTTCGTATCGGTACTATGCGTGGCTACCACAAACTGTTTTACATAATCTTTTAAATACTTGCTCTTAGTCGGGTGTTTTAATTTTCGCAAAGCTTTTGCTTCAATTTGTCTGATTCGTTCCCTTGTTACGCCAAATTCTTTTCCTGCTTCCTCTAAAGTTCGCTGTTTCCCGTCAATAAAGCCAAAGCGAAGCTGTATTACTTTCCGTTCTCTTTCTGTCAACATTGATAAAACATGCCTAATCGAATCTGACAATCCTTCAGAAGACATAACTTCATCAGGGCTTTTTATTGTTAAGTATCCCGGTTCATTATTGAAGGCACTCAAGGTATCAAGGTTAAACATCTCAGACTGTAATGTTTCAATTGGAGTAGCTTGCAGAATAATATCATCGATAGCGGTAGAATACTGTACATTTAAATAATCTGCCACTTTTTCTTTGACACGCATACAACTAGCAAGCCTCGGACAATCGCTACATCCTTCTTCTTTTAAGAATGGGTAACATTTTATAAATTCTTCTTTTTTGTGAACTGGATAATACACTAACGGCCTTTTTGTAGGATGATTCCTTCCTAAGGTTTGAAGTATCCAAAAAAAGCTGTATCCACTGAACTTATCGTTTGTATCCGGATCATATTTATCGATTGCTAAAGTTAACCCGAATAATGCATCACTTATTGTTTCAGATATATCAAGATCGTACTGCTCTGCTCGCTGCAGCGCAATTCTCAGAGCGGCTCGGATATGCATTTCAATCATTCTTTCTCTAGCATATGTGTTTCCTTCTACAGCTAGATATTTTAAACGATCCATTTCACCTCTTTGAGAAGGTTTAATCTTAGATACTTCTTCAATAAAGCTCTTTAGCGAAGGATCAAGCTTGATTATCTTGTTAAAAATAATATTGTAGTCTATTTGTGCAAAGTCTTCATAATCATCCGAGTCTGCTTCGTCCACAACAGAATCAGGCTTCTCATCTAAAACAAGATATCCATGGGTTATTAGGCTATCTGTTAGCCAATCAACAACATCAATGGAAAGAGACATTTGTTCAGCAACTGAAAGAATATCATCAAATGTGATATAACTTTGTTTGATCGCTAAATTACATAGTGCTTGGTATGCACTAGAACTATTGTCTTTTTCCATTATCCCATTCTTGATTAGTTATTCGAACATAATGTAAAAATATCATTAGTATCTACACTAGAATTAAACCTGTCGTCGAATTCATCTAGGAAATCATAGAGTTTATTTATATAATCTTCAGGGTTATTAGCTCCTTCTATTAGTTTTTCATACAACACATCAATCCCGCCACGCAGATAACCCTCAAAACGCTCTTCATCTTTTTCGTCATTTTGCTTAAATGCTTTATTGATACGCTTTTTTACATCGGACTCATAATTGGCGTCCAGCAACATTATTAACCTAAAATTAAATAATAATTCTTCTTGAGAATATATAACTCTATCGCCCATAACGTTCTGACCATAAACAGCGCCTGTTTCTGGGTTTTTAGTATTGTCTTCTTCAGAAATTCTGTTGTACAAGAATCCAATCAATGGAGCATTGGCATAAATATCAACATTTCTATTAAATAGCTTTGCACCACTTTGCGCATCAAAAACATTGTTTAGTTTATCAACTTTAAGTGCATGTAATCCTTTAAATCTATATTGTTTATCAAACATTTATGCTCCTCCTTACTAGACAAGAATTGTTTCAAATTCGTTTTTCTTATCGAACTTGTGTCTTTTTCCTATTCTATCACCCATATATTCTTCTGCTAATTCGCCATCTGTATCTTTAATAAAGATTACAACCTGTTCTGCAGTTTCAGGTAAAGCTTTACATACTGTTTTGATTCGACGTTTATCAAAAGCTGATAACGGGGCGTCCATAACTAATGGGTATGGCTCAGAAGTAAGCAACTTTGCATTTTCGTCTGTTGCATTTCGGTTTTCTCTAGCCATCTTAATGATTCCTGTAATAAATGCAAATATAACGGAAATACTCTGTGCAGTTGATGTTTCAACATCACCTTCATAGTCATTTGCATAGACTGATATATGGTAACGTTCATCAATTGTTAAATACAGCCCACCTTCATATATACTTTTGAAAATATCGTTTATCGTATCCTGAAGTTTGTTTCTGATTTTAGCTTCACTGTCTTTATATACATCATTTAACTCCTGATATATACGGTTAGCATATGTCTTATATAATTCTATTTTTTTATTTCTGTCGTCGAGCAATGTAAAGTTTCTACGCTCAGCATCTGCTCTATCTCTCTCGGTGGTTAATTGTCCCTGCTCGAAAATTTTGTGATTTTTTTCATTCGTATCTTTATTAATTGACTCTGTGCAGGAACGTATTTCTGCATTAATTAGTTTGACTTTTTCCCTTACATCATCACCACTTAGTTTTCCTTCTATACTTCTCAAATCATCTGCTTTATCAATAATGTCATCATTCTGTTGGCTGATAATAGCCATGTTTTCTGTAACGGATTCCATTAAATCATCTTCATATGCTACAGTTCTTCGCTTTGCTTCCTTTTTAAAGTCTGAAATATAAGTGCTTATTGACTGTGGAGGAAGGTATTCTTTTAAATCAACCAATTTGCGATAAGGAGTCGATCCTTCATCGAGATGGGTACCACAAATACACGTGCCTTGATGTAATAAGTACTCAATTGTTTTTGTATGCATATAAGGAATATCTATACTGTTCATTTTCTCATCTGACAAGACTTCCAGAGCTCTTTTTATCAGCGATAAAGAAAACACTGGGCTCATCGAATTATTAAAATCTTTACAAATCGTCTTATATAAATTCGATTTAGTCCTTTCAATATTCTTTATATCTCTTTCCAAACTCTCTTTTTGCAGTTGAAGTTTTTCGCCTTCCTCATACTGCTTAATCTCTTTTTCTTTCTCTTTTTTTCTTTCTGTGGCCGCAGCAATATTGTTTTCTAACTCTTCTAATCTAGCTGTGATATTATCTATTCTTGTATTGTATTCATTGATTTGTCTTGTCTTTTCAGCGATTTTGCTATTACTTGAAGTGTCATAACTTGTTTCATAGCTTCCTATAACACTTCTGTTGCTTCTCGGATTAAAATGTCCAATTGCACTAATCATAGAGTTTAATCCAAGAAGGCCTTTAACCGCTTCAGCAAAATCATTTGATTTTTTGCCGGAAGAAATGTCTTTACTCATATTTTCTATTCTTTCGCCATCAAAGAAGAAATATTTAGACAACTCTTTTGGAAGAATGGTTTTCACCTCGCCCTCGCACTGAGATTTTTTGACATATGCAGTAATTCCTGATGAGTCCTTCTTTGCTATATCAAAAACAGTATTATCTGGTTTTGGGTTCCCGGAGTACTCTTTTCTGTACTTTTGTTCTCTTGTTAATGTATATTCGACATCACCATGTTTTAGTACAAGTTCAACCATAACAGTTTCTTCTTGCCCAGGTCTCATTTTTGATGCAATCATTTTGTTGAGCATCATCTTATCGGAGAATTCTGTTTCCCCATATAAGCACCAGAAAAATGCTTGTGCAAACGTTGTTTTTCCTGTTCCGTTTTCGCCGATGATGATTGTGACATTTTTCCCGTCCTCACCGGATGCGAACTCAATAGATTCAGAGATGAATTGTCTGAAGTTCTTCAGTGTTATTGATTTAAGTAACATTGTAATTCCTCCTCGATTCTTTTCTTAATCCAAGATACCATTTGCTCATCTGTAAGGCTTCTGGTCTTCAAATTCTGACTCTCCTTCATAATGATTACTCTTTTTAGTCTTTCCACAATTTCTTCATTAATCACAATCTCATTCTTGTCCATTATTCTGCATCCTCCCATTCCTTTATATCTTCATCGGTTATGTGATAGACTTCTTCGATATCCCATATTAGTGTATTTGCTTTCATTGAATTCATTGAGAGCCTTCCAAACTCCTTTACACGAACCAACTCGTTTTTTACTAATGATAAGTCCCTTTTCATTTGATCAAATGTTAGTCCAGGGACTTCATTTAGTGGCCTTGGCAAAGTAACAAAATCATAAATCTCTGCATATTCTTTATTTGGTGCTTTTCTTAAAACCCTTCCCCTTCGTTGAATATATTCTTTAGGGTTTGTTGTACTTGCTAAAATAAACGCAGTTTTAATACCAGGAATGTTAACACCTTCATCCAAACACTTAATAGCTACTATCGCCTGCAAATCATCTCCGTCTTTAAAATGTTCTTTAATAGAGTTTCTTACTTCAATCGATTCTTCAGCAGTAAATTTTGCTATTTTCATATCTAATGAATTCCCTAAAATTGATGAAACAGCTTCTATCTGTTTAATATCTTCAACGATCTCATCATCTCTATCACCATTACTTCCTCGTACTGTGGTTGCTCCACAATACACCAGAATGAAATGATCGTTTTTATATGGCTCTATAACTTCTTTTAGCTTAATTAGTTTCAATTCTGCAGCCGCAATTACTCTTGATCTTTTAATAGCAAGTATTTCTCCATAGGAATCAAGTTTTCTTTTTCCAGATTTGCTTATTCTCAAATGTTTCGACATTTCATAGGATAATTGTTCATAAATGCTTAATTCATCTTTGTTTAAATGAACTAGAACTGGATAATACTTGTATTTCGTGAGTTTATCTTCATCAATAGCCCTTTCCAGAGAGTATTCAATACATTTTTTTCCAAAGAAATCATAAAGTGCCTTCGTTCCTTCTGGGTCACGATGTCTTTCTAATGTTGCCGATAATGCCAGCCTATAGGTGAATCGATCGTCCAATAATTTAGACAAACTCTCTGCGCCAAAGTTATGAGCTTCATCGACAACAATCAACAACGGCGTAGTAACTTTATTAATTTCGCCTTGGACAAAATCACTTGAAAAAGTGTCATTCGTACATACAAAGCAGAAAAATTTTTTGTCTTTCCTAATTCTTTGGTCTCTGGTTGATTTCTTAAGCCTATCTTTCCAATTCTTTTGAGGAGATGAACTAAAACCAATAATTGGCTTTATATTAAATTTAACAATATCCTCGACCCATTGTTCCACAAGATGTTGGAACGGACATACAATTAGTACAGCTAATTCATCTTCAAGATCTTCACATATTTTTGCTATCGCACCTAAACCAGTAAACGTTTTACCAGTACCAGTTGCCATATCAAATATTCCTCGGTAATTTTCTCCAACCCAAGCACTAATTGCTTCTTTCTGATAGTCAAATAATTGAATACTATCAGGTATTCTTGCCCCTAAAGGTGTAGCGTTCTGTTTGCGTGCTTTGTTCTTTATAATTGGCCCAAATTGTTCTTTATCAATTTCTAGGTTGTTTTCTTGTTTACTATACTTCTCAATTAACGCTTTAGAAACTCTAGGAAATTCAAGGACTTCAATGTTTGGTTCACGGTTTTCCCATATTGATTCAAATGCTCTAGATTTCTCCTCAACGCGTTCCCTCTCTTTATCGTTGTCCCATTCACAGAAAACATCTATAGTTTCGTAATTTAAAGCCATCGCAGTTCTAGATTCGTTCATAGAACCAGAAAATGCGATCCTATTTCCTTCTGCATCCTCAATAATGCCCATTTTTTCGTGATACATTCCAATACCTTTTTTATCACTAGTAAAGGCAATTTTAATATCAAGCAGTCCGTTTGAAATCAAATAAGTCAATAGACTCAATCGTTGTGATGAATAATGATCTAAATACTCATCAGATATCTGTCTTAACAATGCATTTTCAATAACTGTATCTCTTGCTTCATACCCCTTCTCTATAGCCTCTATATCTTCAGGTGACAAATAAGGTGATGCAACGATTTGAATCTTCCCGTTATTCCTTATTAATCCTGTTATTCCTTTAGATAATTCAACCAAAGCAGAAGAAGAGAAAAAACCAACAGCTCGTTTATATGATACCGATTCATTTAACAACGGTATATAAAAGTCCTGGACAACATTGTCTATAAGAGATCTGTATTCATTTTTAATAACATAATCTTTAAAGCTCATGGTTGTTCTCCCCTATAAACTACGTAGTGCGTCATATAATTCATCAATATCACTTTTAGTGTTAAAATAACCAACACTAGCTCTGACTGTTCCTTTATATGGTTGGGATCTTATAAAGTCGTGAATTAATGGTGCACAGTGATATCCAGTTCTTAAGCAGATATCATATTCTTCAAAAAGTATAGAACCTACTTCATCAGCTTCATAACCATAGACATTGAACGATACCACACCAAATATATTCTCAGATTCCGGCATATATACAGAAATGCCATCTATCTCTGTTAACCTTGATATTAAATACTCTGTTAACTCTTTTACTTTCTCATATACATCTACCGTTTTAAGCCATTCCAGGCTCTGACCTAAACCATAAAAAGCTACAACATTATGTGTTCCTGGCTCATATCCTGTTGGACCAGCAGGCATATGAACATTTAAAGAATCTGATCCAGTTCCACCAGCTTTTACCATATCTAAAGATATATTTCCGGCATTCACATAACCACCTATTCCAAATGAACTATACAAAGCTTTGTGACCATCAAAAATCATAAAGTCAACATAGTCTTTTTTTATCTCTAAAGCCCCAAAACTTTGAGCGCTATCCAATAATGTTATTGCATCATATTGCTTTGCTAAACGGAATATTGGCAAGTAAGGCAGTACATACCCAGTTACATTACTTATATGTGAGCAAACCACAAGTCTTGGTTTATGTATCGCAAAACTGTTCTTTATATTATCCAAATCTGGTTCCCATGTATCTATATCAAATTCAAGAGTATGAATGTTAATATTTGTATTCTCTTTGATAAGATATAAAGATCTCACAACTGCATTATGTTCGAAAGGAGATACGTATACGTTTGCTCCTTCTTTTAGGTCGATGCCATTAATAATATCGCTAATAGCATCTGTTGCAGAAGCGGTAAAAACAACTTGGTTTGGTTCAGCTTTAACAACTTTACCAATCTTCTCTCTTACTTCTTCGATTTTTTGAAAAGCTTCTTTACTATATTTATAACTACCTCTGCCAGCGTTAAAGGCTTGATTCCTATTAGCAAAATCAAGGGCTTCGTATACACATTCTGGTTTTGGATATGTTGTCGCAGCATTATCTAAATAAATCATTTTATTCACCTTTTATAAGCTCATCAACAAGCTTGGATAATATTGCCAATTTTTCTTCTGCAGTAATTGAATCGTTGTATTCATCAAACGCAGACCTAACATTATTTAGTAAGAGCTTCCCAATAGAGGACACCTGTGTTTCATTGTTCTCGTTAATAAATGATTTAACATTAGCGACATTAACAGTTTCTTCTTTTTGATCTTTCTCTTCTATTCTTTTTCTAAATTCACTCAGATATTCTCTAATCGCATTTGACTTATCATTACTCCAATCTTCAACATAAGTTCCTGTAATTAATACAGAAAACTTATCGTAAATTGAAATGTCATCATAAGAAGTGTTTTCCATAATGAATTCGTATAGTTTTTTATCTTTTGCTTCAAGGAACAGATCATTATTATTGGAAGCAATCGTATTCTTCCATTCCTTAAGGCAGGAAGAAAGACTGCCCTGATTATATTGAGAAAAATCTGTTTTAATTTGCTCAATACATTTAGCCTTAAACTTTTCTATCGTGCCATCTATCTCAGAATCAAATATCTCCAACTGTTCAACAATAGATGTATAACTATCTTCACTAAAAATGCTCTTTATATCCTTGAAAATTGCCTTATAGTTGTCGATATTAAATTTAACGAATAAATTCTTAAACTGGATTATTTCTGGTTTAAAGCCAGCATAATTCGATTTGATCTGCGCATCCCTGACTATTGTAGGTAGTGATAAAACCCAGTTTCTAATAGCTGCAACAGCATTTGATACAGATTCTTGGAAAGTCTTGCCCTGTTTTCCATGGAACACTTTTATAACAGCATTCAAATAATCAAGTTGTTCTGCGGAACCTCTTTCTAACACTAACCCATAATCTTTTTGGCCATTAGTAAATTCAATGAGTGTTGATCCACTCAATTCAATTTCCTTGTTTTGCAAATATGCCAAGACATGATCTTTTCTAAAGGACGCTATTGCATATGCAAAAATCATAGGAATAACGCCTTTTCTAATTCCATAAGGTTTGTTCTTTAGATCGTTGACTAATTTGTTAATACTAATTTTTCTACCATTAGAGTTTTCTATAACATTAATTACATATCTTACTATTCCTGAAAGATCTTCTTCATCCAAGTTGAAAGCATTAAACACTGTCATTTCTGGACTTGTTTCACTTGTGTATACTTTTGAAACATCCTGTTCAGAGAGAATGCAATCTGTGACATTTCTTATGGCTTTTAGATATGAAGCATTGACATTGTGTTTATTAAACATTTCGTTATTTACGATTATTGTATTTGAATATGCATCCGATAATGTCTCATACAATTTCTCAGAGGAAATTGTTTGGCCAAACAGATTTCGAATTATGTTTTTTACATTTTCGAAATGCTCCTCATATAACATTTGGGCTTCTTCTTTTACTACTTCACTATTAATAGTTTCCGTTCTCAACAGTTGTTCAAATGCTCTGAATGTTCTAATTTCTTCAATATCGCTTTTTGAGATTTCTGTTTTTGACTGATTTAATATAGTTCTATTGTCATCGATCATCCTAAAAATGTTATTAATAGTGTTCACAGAGGAAGAATCTCTAATTACATTCACAATTAAACCATCTGCTTGTTCATGCTTAAACACATTACTGAAGGATGCTAGATTGATAAACTCTTTTTCTTCAAAATAGTAGTTTCTGAAATACCTTATCATCTTTTTTTCTGTATTGTATTTATGAGACACCACATACTTGTTGTAATTAAAGTTATTCAGGATCGTACTAATTGTTTCATACTTAATGGCTGTACCTTTTATTCTTGCAACCATAGTATCAATTTCTTTGTTAGAGGTTGGTGCAAAAGATAACAAAGAGGTAATATAGTTCCTTTTTATGATTCTTTCATTAAGCAATTCATTAATCTTTTCCTCTATATCATAATCACCTAAACACAACGAAATCAGTTTATCTGAAGGAATAAACTTATCGTTATCGATAATATTCATTAGCGCAATCACTTTGATGATCTTCTTTTTTGTGTCATCATCTGTCAAATTGCATAGAGTCGTTGTTCGATACCAGATTTTTCTTATACGTTCGTTTTCTTTACTGAACAACTGATCAAAATAGTCATAAACCATACTGACATCAAACAGGGATACTTCTTTTGTGTTATTAATAAAGAAATTCAAGCTGTTGTCATCATTATCTGCCAGGAAAGTGAATAGAGTTCTTTCATTCTGAGCAACTATTTCTGATAAATTGATTAAACAATAAGTTGTTAACGGATTGAGTGGGAAGCACCCTTTGAATAGATCTTTTTCAACATTTTGTGTATCAAACATCTTTAAAGCAGTTATATTCTCATAGAATTCTGTATGTTTATTTCGATAGCTATCATATGCACTGTCGAATCCCGGCTCTTTCCTGATTGCAGCAGAAATTATCTGATAGTTTTCTTCTAAACTGCGGTTAAATCTAATTTCCTTGAATCTTCCCTCAATCGTTTTAAAAGATGTATTGGACGCGCCAAAATAGGAATCCAAGCTCTTGTGCATTATGCAGCACAGATGGACTTGTTGATTATTTGTACTTCCATTAGCTAACTCTGCTATATCTTGGATAATCTTTATTGTGTTTCCATCAATTGATGATTCGATAAATTTGCTAAATTCATCAAACACTATAAAGAGACCCGAATAGCCCTTTGATGGCAACTGGTTGTTAATGCTCTTAAATGTTTTTACAATGTTATCACTTAATAACGGTTGTAATTCAAACCCATCAGTAACACAGTCGTATAATCTCTTAAATTGTTGATATGCTTCCCTGTTATACTCTTTCAATCCTTTTTCAATATCACTTAAAGAAGTTGAGATCTGCTTCTTACATACCGTATCAATCTTGGCATACTTATCCTCGGTCTTTTTCCATTCTAATAATAGCTTTCTGCACTCATCGTATGTCGTATTTGGTATCAGGCCCGAAAGACCATCTCTCTCCAAAGCTTCTTTGAGGCTAATTAAGAATGATTGGTTAATATCGTCATAATTACTATTAACAACCAATGGCAATAATCTTATTCTCTTCTCCCTAAGTTTTTTGATGTTTGCTGCCAAATCAACATCTACTGTTTCTATCTTTTCTGTGAGGTTTAAGAAATGAGCGTCATCAGAATAATCATTAAGAATGTAAATCAAGACAAGGATCAAGAAAGACTTGCCTTTGCCATATGGACCAACCAATGTCGTTGATCTGTTTTTGTCTCTACCAAGAGCGCAATCAACATATCTCTTTAACACATCACAAATGTCAGATGTTGGTATATACTCGTCTATCTTTTTGTGATTATTAATATCAAACTCAATATTTACAGATGTTTGAAAGTTTTTGTTTACTGAAATAATCTTATTTAGCATACAATTCTCCTTTCAAAACACGCTGAAATAGCTCATCTAGTGATGAAATCTTGTTTTCCGTGAAATATACGGTATTAAGACCAGCGGTTCTGTTAATGACAAAGTATCCCTTTGCCTGTAGTGCATTCAGATATTCATTAATTAGATTTCTATCCAAATTAAACACTTTAACTGGTGATCCGTCTTTTTCTAACATATCATCAATGACAAAGTGGTCTTTTCCTTCAAAAATGCTGGATATTGCCCAATAAACTATATATGCAGATAAATTGTTGTATTTTGTCTTAGCCTTTGAATACTTATCTTTTCCTTCATCAATAATCAAGCCAAGTCTAGAGAATGGAGAATCCATGTTGTTTTCTGGATCGTCGTTGTTCCCTGCAAAAGAATACATTCTGAGCATTACATCGATGTCAGCATTAATCGAATCGTAATTTTTGTTTTTAATTCTATCATCTCTATCAACCATTTCCTTAAACCAATCCATTAATTCTTTCTTGGTAAAGCTGGTTTTAGGAAAATCATTAAAGAAATGGTTAATTACATATGCGTCTGTTTCATTCTCAACGAGATAATAATGAATAAGATAAATAGTATTTAAATCATCTAAGAATCTGTCGTTTGTGTGTATTGCTGTTCCAAGATCAGTCATGCTCACTGGAGTAATAATCTTGCATGCTGTGAGCCAATACTTTAACGATTTGACCATATTACTACCAATCCCTAATATAGATATTCCTTTTTTTGCATTAAAAACATCTGAAAAGACTTTATTCTCTTCCTTCAGTGCATTAATTGCTTTTTCAATCCAGCCTTCTCTTAATGTGAAGCTTTCATGTCTTTTAAATCTTATCGCTTCCAAAGTATTACTCCTTACTTGAACTCTTTCTAAGTACCTTCTTCATATAGCATCCACTATCAAAGTGGGTAACGCATTCTAAACATCCAACACACTTATTGCTATTAATATTGTACAAAATGGATCTGTTCTGCACTACATCAGGATCTAGATTGCTTACAGTTAATGCATCAAACCTGCAAACGCTCTGACATGCTGAACAAGCTATACATGTTTGGAATTTTGTAATCTGACACTTAATGTATGATTCAACAATTTTTCTGAGTTTATATCTTCCATCCTTTTTCAATATTGTCACTTTTAATTCTGTGGAGCCAACCTTGCCGGTCAATTTGAATATTGGCTGATTAGTTTTTTTGTCTAGAACATATACTTCGTTTAATCTCTTATTCCCCATCTCAAAATTTAAAGTGCCAAATGGTTTAAACAATTCATAAAGCATTTCATCAATTGGTTTAAGAAGATCGAAATTAATGGAATCGTCATCAAAAGCACATGGTTTGAATTCAACTACACTGTTATTAGCATAAGATAATCCGTTGCCACCCTGTCTTGCTTTCCAACTGCCTTCATCAACATATTCTTTCCAGTCTTCTTTACCAACTTGTTTAGCAAAATTATAAAGAATGTCGTAAAACTCTTTATACTGCTTATTCATATATATTGCAGATAAATAGCCTGACCAACCACTGTTGTTAGGACAACACCAACACCCTACTCTAGCAAAGCCTTGCCTATATGCATAGTTAAAGTCAAGCTTATTTGAAATAAGATATAACCAAATATCGAAATCTATCCAGTCAATAATCGGAGAAACCACCTTTTGTTTTGTGATTTTAGGGCTATCACTCTCTCTGTCATATTTACTACGAGACTTTGACTCAGATCTTCTAATGCCATAGAACGTTGTGATTTGTTTTTTATCTTTAAATGTGGACTCTATTTTCTTGGTTATTGCACCTGTTTTAAAGACTGTGCAACACCACCTCAAAACTCTGCTCGGCGGGCCAATCAATTCACAAAGATTATTAAAGTTCTGTTCGTTATTTCTGGCTACTAAGACAGGTGTCTCGTTATGTTGCTTTCTAAACCTCTTAACATAATTATACGTGGTTGGATATTCCAAAGTTGTATCTCCATAAATGTGGACTATTTTTTCCGTTCCTAAAGCTTCCATTACTAAATGACTGGTTACAGTTGAATCTTTACCACCACTAAATGAGACAAACATTTCTGCCGGATCTTTATCTCCAGCTACATCTTTTATGTATTGTTTCGCTTCATAAGTTATTATGCTCAAACGCGGCTTATTAATCTCAATGAAACTCTTAATATACTTTTCTTCAAAGAACGAATCTACATACAGTTGGTTTGCATCTTTATACTTTTCTAATTCTGCGATAACTTCATTAGGATCTCTTTTTGTTAGTTCTTTATATTTTAAAGTCAGCTTTTTTCCATCAATAATATATAAACTTCCGCCAAGATTCCAAACAGATTTTCCGGCAAATTCCATGGACTTGCCAAGCAGTACTTCTATTAATAGTCTTTCTTCAGGAAAAACGGGTCTTATATCAGTTGATATATACTTGCATTCTTCATCCCCAACCGTTTTGAAAAAACTAGGCGTATTAAAAACCGTGCTCCAATAAATTTCTGATCTTAACAGCGCTGTTCTGTTATGACATATTGGACATTCACTAGTTTCTACTTCAAGATTACAATTTTCGCACTTGTATATAATCATTAACTTTACCCATTACTATTTCTTTGGCAAACCATATTACCCCTATTATTTTATTAGATGCGCAAAATAATAGTGTCCGTTTTATTGGACATTGCTTCGCTATTTAATTATTTCTACAATATCATCAAATTTACAGTCAAAGTATTTGCATATCTTAACGAGAATGTTTACTCTAACATCCTCATTTTTGCCAAGCTTAGCAACAGCATTCGTACTGATATGAACTTTTGAGTACAAATCAGTTCTCATCATGTTATTCTCTTTGAGTTTTTCCCACAGCTTATCATAACTAACTTCAGACATATAAACCTCCATCAACTACTTGTGGCTATTTATAATATTTTATCACTTTTTTGCCAACTCGAATATTGCAATATTCAAGTTTTCTTCTTTTAGGTCAACAGATATTTTCCTGTTATCAATTCCTGATCTAGCTAAGAAAACGTGAAAACATTATAATTTATATAAGAAAACTAACGCTAACAGAAAGGTACTAATATGAAAACTAATCCTCGCTGTTTATATAACAATAGTTTCTCTGGTTTCATTAATGAGCCAGATTTATTCGTCTTTGGCACTATAAATGACAACTATCATGGTGAAGCTCCTACCACATCAAGAGAAGCCTGGAAAGGCGAAATCATCATAATGAAAGATGTTTTGTCTCTATTTGCTAACAAAAACGGACGAATCATTTTTGAGTATGACATTCCACGCCTTTGCAAGCGCATTGATGTGGTTTTGCTCTATAAGGGCATCATCTTTTGTTTAGAATTCAAAGTTGGAGAAGCCAGCATTTTAGAGTCAGATGTTGATCAGGTTTTGGACTATGCCCTTGATCTGAAGAATTTCCATAAGTTCAGTGAGGACAAAGTAATTGTCCCTATTCTTGTCGCAACAAACTCCTCAAGGGTTTCTTCATCAATACAGATGTCTGTTTACGATGATAAAGTAGTTAACCCATTAGTTACCGGAAAGAATGGTATATTTGATTTGTTAATGAGGGTTTTAAACAAGTTCCCTTATGAAACTCCTGTTGATCCGAATTGGATTATCAGTCCATATGCCCCTACCCCAACCATCATTGAAGCCGCTAGATCCCTTTATGAGAATCACTCGGTAGAAGACATAACCAGACATGAAGCTGATAAAGTATCTACTGACAGAACTATCGCATACATTCTTAATGTTATTAAAGACAGCAAAGAGCAGAAAAAGAAAACTATCTGTTTTGTTACAGGAGTTCCTGGAGCTGGTAAAACTCTGGTTGGACTTGATGTCGCCATCAAGCAGACCTATCAAGGCCATGATGAACCGGTAAAGGATGAAGAAGCTGTTTACTTATCCGGGAATGGTCCGCTTGTCGCGGTATTATCAGAAGCACTAGCCAGAGACAATGTTAAAAAAGCCCGCGAAAACGGTGAAAAAAAGAATCTCTCTGATGCTAAGAGAGAAGTAAAGAAATCAATCCAGATGATTCATGCTTACCGTGATAATATGCTAAAGAAGATCAAGAATCCGGTAGAAAATGGAATATTGGAAATTGATCCTACGAAAGCCGTCAGAAATGAAGAAGCCGGATATGGCGAGGTAGAACATGTCGCCATCTTTGATGAAGCACAACGTTCCTGGACACACAAGAGATTAGCCGAGTACCTTAAAAGAGGCGGAACTTACGGCAACAAACTCAAAGTCCCTAACTTCCCTGTTTCAGAAGCAGCGTTCCTCATCTGGTCACTTGATCAAAGAGAAGACTGGGCCACTATAGTTTGCCTTGTCGGTGGAGGTCAGGAAATCAATACAGGAGAATCCGGAATATCAGAATGGATCAAAGCGCTAAATGAACATTTCCCTGATTGGGAAGTGCACATCTCTCCAAAGCTTACTGAAGCAGAATATGCCGAAGGCAAAGTGAATGAATTATTAGCTCATAAAAACAATGTTATTTATTCTGATGATCTTCATTTGGCTGTTTCGCTACGTTCATACAGAGCTGAGAAGCTATCTGCCTTTGTTCATACATTGTTAACATTTGATCCTGAAGCAACACAAATCTATAAAGAGATCAAAGATAAGTATCCTATCGTTTTAACTAGAGATATGACTAAAGCCAGAAAATGGCTACACGATAAAGTCAGAGGTTCTGAACGTACTGGCGTTCTTGTTACCAAAGAAGCTGCCAGGTTTAAACCTTTAGCTATTCACATTTTGCCTTCTGATGAAGATAACGCTGTTCATTGGTTCCTTGAAGACAAAAATGACACACGTTCATCCAACTATCTTGAAGACGCCGCAACAGAAATACAGGTTCAAGGTTTGGAATTGGATTATACCTGTGTTTTGTGGGATGCCGATATGCGTTATGACAATGGCAAATGGCGTTTCTATACATTCAATGGAAAAACCGATTGGAAAGAACAGACCGGGAACACTGAAAGCAATCAAGAAAAGATTAAATATATGCTTAATGCTTACCGTGTCCTGCTTACACGCGCTAGAGCAGGTATGATTATTTGTGTTCCTGTAGGCAATCCTAATAAAACCTCTACAGGGTTCTGGGAAGACAGCACTCGTTTACCAGAATACTATGATGGTACATATGAATACTTAAAGAGTCTCGGCATTGAAGAAATCTAACAAAATGGTACCCACCTTATAATCCAAGGTAAGTACCATTTTTGTTTCATTTATGTCCCACTATTAACTGTTACTATAGTGAATAATTATTGCTTGATAATGTTTTTTAGATATTTACTTAATTCTTTATCCTCACAATACACATAGCAGCCTTTCATACCTCTGGTCATAAGGGTTCTGTATGTATTTTTTATAATCTCATCAGCAAGTTCTTCTGCCTGTTTTTTATCTTTCCTGGCCAGTGTCTTGATACCTTTCAATGACTGGTCGGTTGAAGCTCTCTTTGTATAATCAGTAACGATATGTCCGTTTTCATATCTGATATCATTACCGATGATGACACCAACATAATCAAACTCCAGTCCCTGACAGGTATGGATGCATCCGGCTTCCTGAACGGAATCCTCATCAATAGCCCAGGTACTGGTATTGCCCAGATTCCAACTCATCTTGAAGTCATATTCAGGTATCTCAATATCATATACATCAGGGTTATTCTTTCCCTCTGATATCCAGTTCCAACAGTATCCAGCTACTATTCTGGATTTGTTATTGATCTTATTCTTTTCAATGATGGCGTCTCTTAATTCATTAGGATCATCAAATACTCTGAAATCATAATCGATATCCAGATAATAGTTAGCGGTATCTCTTATCTCAAGGATATGATCAAGCCAGGCAAGATAACCGTCAGAACCGTTACATCTGAACTGGCTTTCCAGCTTGGCATAATGTATAGTTGCCCCTGCTTCTTTGGCAAATCTGGTAATCTCATCAACAGAGCCTATATCCTTTAGGGTTACCTTCTGACTCTCATCAATGAAGAAAACACTGAAGTTTGCTGCATTGATGATTTCCTTGATCTGGTTTTCGCCCATGTTGGAGAACAGTCCGCTCTTTTCGTTCAGACGATGAGCTTCATCAACGATAAGGATGTTACATGTATTCTTCTCTGCCTCAGTAAAACTTCCTGATCCCTTAAACAGGTTATTCATATAACTCATCTTGCTGATCTTCAGTTTTGAGGCAAAGACATTTCTAGGTGCACTGTTCTTTGTGACATAGAAAGAGGTAAATCCCTGTTTGTTAAAAGCATTAAGCAGCTGAATCGCCAGCACTGATTTGCCGGTCCCCGGTCCGCCTTCAACTACATATACTTCCTTATCGTTTCTGTAAACACAGGAAGTACCAAGAGAAATAATATCTTCATAGATGACCTTCTGTTCATCGATCATGTTGAATTCCTTGTTGCCTTTTAATACAGAGGCAAAGGAATCCTGCAGCATCTTGGAAGGTTTTATCTTGCCGTTTTCAATCTTATATAATCCTTCTCTGTTATCACCTTTTGTAATATAGGTTTTAATGAACTTCCTCAGATCTGCAAATCCATTTGAACCAAACATTGGTGCAGCATCGATATAGATCTTATACTGACTGCTGTTGATAGGATCATTGGGTCTTAAGTTGTAGTTATGCAGGAAAGCACATGGATGAAGTTCAATATTCTCATCCTGTACAGTCTGATTAAAACTTTCGATTAAAGATGCATAGGTCCAGGCCTGATAACTTGGATGAGTAACATCTCTGTTGGCATGACCGGTAAAGGTATTGACCAGGCCGTCCTTTCCCTCAACAGCCTTGCAATGCTGCCATTGTTTTAACTCAACGATAACGATTGATTCCCTTTCCTCATTATTAAAACCTGACAGAACAAAATCTATCCTTTTGGATGTGGTTGGAATATTATATTCAATCGCAACACCGCAATTGTTTGGTATCTCAGGGTCAGCCAAAACACCGCGCATTCTTAACATGGACTCAGTCCATGAATTGATCTGGGAATCCCCGGATCTGCCAAAATGCGCTTTATACTTTTCGCTGATCTTATCTGTGATCAGATTAAGATCAACATCATTGATGAATTCTGTTTTTATTCCTTCGTATACCAGCATGCTTATTCCTCAATACTATTTTACCAAAACAAGTACTCGATGATTAGAGTTAGTATTCCTTTTTCGAATTTATTAATTGACAAATAGCAGCTTCAGCCTCTACATAATTTTCAATTATTTCGTTTCGCTTCAAAGCTATAATGACCCGTCGAAAGGCGGGTTGTTTTGATGAGATTTGATTTAATCGTTTTGCTGGTATTTTTGCTGTGTATTGCTATCAGCGATTACAAAAGCATTACTGCTTTAAGATTTATTGATACAACAATTTATACCTTTCCTTCCACCCTTCGTTTCTTTTACACAGTCTTAAAACAGATATCTCGTTAGCGTGTTCTTCCGCATAAGATCCATTGATGCCATAAATGGTTAGATTATCGCAATCGCAAAAAGCATATTTCGATATCTCTTTCAGGTATTATTACTTTTTCCTTCCTACCATTCTTTTTTAGATAATAAGATGATGTTATATCTTTGACTACACCAGATATGTTTATCTCCTCCTTGCTCCCAGTATGACTCAGTAATACATGTATCACCAGACAAACTGACACAATACTGTTTTATTTGAATCTGCTGTTAAAATCATCTTCGCTAATGATTTCAATTCTCAGGCTCTTAGCTTTTTTGTTCTTGCTGGATGGACTGTTCATATCGTTGTTGATCAGGAAACTCGTTGCACTGTTTATCTTATCGGACACGGTTCCGCCTTCTGATTCTATATAGTCAAACAGTTCCTTTCTGTTCTTATAGGTATTGAGGCTTCCCGTGCAGACAAAGGTGAGGCCCTCGCACTTCTTGCCAGTCTCAGCCTTACTCTTTTCAACCAGCGTTATTTCAGAAAGAAGATCCTCATAGACTTCATAATTATTCTCGTCCTTACACCAGGCAACAAAAGAACCTGAAGTATCAGGGCCGATACCTTCAATATCGCAAAAATAGGCATAATCATCTATTGTTCTGGCAATTTCAAACGCTGATTCCATGCCATATACATCAAGAATCTTTCTGGCGGCAGCTTGCCCGATATTAGGAATTGAAAGGCAACTTATGAAGTCAATATCATCAACGTTTCTCGCTTTTTCTATTCCTTCAAGAATGTTATTAACAGATTTCTCCTTAAATCCCGTCAGCTCAAGCATTTCGTCCTTATGTTGCCAGAGTCTGAAGACATCTCCAAAATTGCTGATCCACCCCAAATCAAAGAACTTGTTGATTGTAACATCAGAAAGACCACCAATTCTTAAACCAGTGTCAGAAACAAAGTGATTATACTTTTTATCGGTATTTGTCTGATAATCAACACCTTTATAATTCTCTCCAACTTCTCTGGCTTTTTTCTGCTGTCTGTCATCATAGTCAAGGCTATACTTCCCGTGTCCATGTAGTTTTCTTTCTTTTTCCGGATAAGGATTTTTATGTGCAATGCCCAGCTCATCATAGAATTCGCTGATTTCTATTTTTCTTTCCTTTCTGAAAGGCCAGTATGGATTTCCGTTACGGTAGTATTGGTTTTTGTCTAACAGTTTCTGAATCTGTTTAGCTGCATAGTTTTTATACTGCCAGCTGACATTGGCAATCTCTCCGGAATATAGGTCTTTCATCAGGCTGTCAAGCAATTCATCAGCCCGGTCATACTGACCGATATGTGAAAAGTATTCAGCAGCAAACAGTCTGTTTTCAACACTGTAGGTTTTCCCATCAGCAGCGATCTTCTCACACCACTGCAAAGGAGCCCTCACACTGCGTTTCCAATATGCTTCCAGAAGATCGTGCAGATATCTCTGACTGTTTATCTCATCAATGTCGTGACTGGCTATATATTCTTCAACTTTCTCCGGTTCAAGTTCAGCCGAAAATTCAGGCACGTATTCATGTGTATTCTTAACCTGTTCTGTTGCAGGGTGAACCTCTTTGCCTTCCAGAAGATCTTCGAATTCCTGCTCGGTATAGATAACAATGTTTTTCCCCATGCCGTTATACTCCTGAGCAGTCTTAAGTTTTACAGTCTCATGCTCAAAATACGGATTCCAGATGACATAGTCAACTTTATCAGATACTCTTCCGTAAACAGTACCTCCGTTTTCAGAAATGATCTGCTCATATCTTTCCTTCGTTTCATCGGTTGATCCCGTTAAAACAAATTTTTTATTATTAATCCAGTTTTCCATGTTTTCCCCCTTTTCTTTATATCCATATTAATTATAATATTCTCTTTATCTCTATTTTATTTCTTTTTGCATAACGGAAAGCATCAGTATACTTTTCTTCATCTACTCCTCTTTTTGGAATAGATTTGACTATCTTGCCAGCCTTT
>JAFRFD010000058.1 GCA_017434525.1 Methanobrevibacter sp. | reverse complement strand
CTTTGTTTTAAAAGTTTTATCCGGATTTTTATCAATTTTAATAAGTTTAATTTTTTTTTAATATATTTTTCAATTTTCTCTAAATATTCATTGAAATTCATTTCAAATTTTTTAAATAAATTTAATTTTATAATGTCGTTATAATTTCTTTATTATATAATAATATTACAATATTTTAATAAAATATATATATTAACAAAAATAAAAATAAAATTACCATGGTGATTTATTATGGCAGGGATATCAGAAGCTATTACCCAAATAAAAAAAGCTGAAAGCGATGCTGATTCCTTAGTAGAACAATCAACAGTCGATGCGAAAGCAATGATTGATGAGGCTACTGTTAAAGCTAATGAAATGATTGAACTTGCTAAGAATGAAGCTAGCGAAGAAGCTCAATCTACTGTTTTTAATGCAGAAGAAAATGCAAAGAAAGAAGCTGAATCTATTACTTCTCAAGCAGAAAAAGATGTTGAAAGCATCAAAAATGACGCAAGAAAAAATATAGATGAAGCTGCTTCAATTATTGTTAAAAATATTTTATAGTGTGAGATAATGTTTAGAACTGCGAGAATGCGTAAGCTTAATGTTATAACTTTGGACAAATACGCTAGTCCTACGGTCAGTGCACTTCACGACGAGGGTATTGTTCAAATAAATGATATTTCTGAACGTATTCAGCAAGATCCTAAGCTAGCAGAACTTTTGAAACCTTCAAAAGTTACACCCCACACCGGTAAGCTATCTTCACTTCTCATGAAGACAAGCGGTATTTCCGATTTGCTTGGAGATGCCTTGTCTGAGGATCGAAGCATGAAGGAACTGATAATGTCATTTATCAGTCCAGACCTTCCAGTTCCAAAAGAAGTCGAGGATGTTGATACTGAAAGCTTGATAGCTTATGCAGAATCAACATTAAGCCAGGTTGAAGGTGAAACAAAAGGTATTGAAAATAAGTTAGCCGCACTAGACAGTGAAGAGAGTAAACTTGAATCAAATAAGGACTTGGCCGAAAAGCTAAAACCTTTAGACATGGACTTAGGTCTATTAAGCGATTCTAAGTACACTTCTACCATTGTTGGTAGGATCACTGCTGAGTCAGCTCAGAAATTCAAAGATGAATACAGTAAGATTACAGATGATCTCTTCTATGAATTAGTTCCAGACGAGGAAAAAGAATATTATATCATGGTTGTCGTCGTTGCTAATGAGTATAAGGATGATATCTATACCTTACTTAGGAAAAATGAATTCGAGAAGTTTGAAACTGAAGATTTAGAAGGAAGACCGGATAGTCTTATTTCCTCTTCTGAATCCAGACTCCAAGCTATCGAAAGTGAAAGATCCCAAGCTAAAGCTGAATTGAAAGTTGTAGCGGAAAAATGGGATGATGAAGTTCTTGCTTTAAAAGAACAATTAGAAAATGAGAAAGATAAGAATGAGGTTTTCGCTGGTTTTGCTGAAACTGACAAGACTTATGTCTTTGAGGCATGGGTACCTGAAAAAGATGTGGAAAAAGCTCAAAGCATTATTGAGACCGCAACTGAAGGCCATGCAATCATGGAAGTCGAGGAAGTTCCAGACAATGCAGAAGACGTTCCTGTATTGCAGCAAAACAATGCGTATGCAAAACCTTATGAATTGTTAGTTGAAATGTATTCCCCATTGAAATACAATGAAATTGACCCTACTTTATTTGTAGCTCTTACATATCCTTTCTTCTTCGGTTTCTGTTTAACCGATGCAGGTTATGGTCTTTTAGTTGCAATTATAGGATTCATTTTATACAGAGGAATGGGTAAAATCAATAGAACCATGCATGATGGTGGTTTAATCATCATCGCAAGTGGTGTATGGGCTATTATTTTAGGTCTGGTTACCAATGGTTTACTTGGGGACCTATGGACTAGAATATTAGGTTGGGGCCCTGCTCTCCCTACAGTTATTGATTCCATTAATGCGTTCAAATATCCAGCTACTATCTTAGTTATTGCTATTGTAATTGGTATTATCTACACCAACCTTGGTTTCATCTTAGGTGCAATTGACAATTTAAGATACGGCGAGAAAAAAGAGGCAATCGGTTCTCAAATCGTATGGTTTGTATTTGAACTTGGTATCATTTTATTGGTTTTAGGATTCTTGTTCCCAGCAATTGGAATGATCGGTATGGCATTAGGTGCAGTATTAATTGTTGCTGCTCTCGGTATGCTTATCTGGGGTAACGGTGCTTACGGACTTATGGATGTATTTGGATTCATGGGAGATGTCCTTTCATATGCTCGTCTTTTAGCTCTTTGTTTAGCTACTGGTGGTATTGCAATGACTGTAAACATCTTGACCAATATGGTAAATGACATGATTCCAGTTGTAGGTATTGTTTTAGCTATTATCATCTTTATTGGTGGACATATTGCTAACTTCCTTTTCCAAGTATTAGGTGCTGGTGTTAACGCTTTGCGTCTAAACTATGTAGAGTTCTTCTCTCAATTCTATATGGGTGGAAAACATTCATTTGAAGCTTTTAAAGCTAAAAGACAATTTACTAAAATCAAAAAATAGACAAAATTTAAATTTATAGTTTTATAATTCAACGCTTAAAGATGAAATTATTGGAAATGTGATTTTATATTTAAGGCAATTATGAAAATTCATAATTAAAAATTCAAGAACTTATGCTTATGGAAATGTCAAATGACAATTCTTATAAAAATGACGTTCTTTTATCAAGAACTTTACGTTCTATTGGAATATAATGAAAAATTATATTTAAACGATTTATTTAAACAATTTAATTTAAGGAGATATATTATATGGTAGAAATTGCTTTAGGTACTGCTTTAGCAGCAATTGGTGCTGGTGTAGCAATTGGTTTTGCTGGTTTAGGTTCCGGTTTAGGACAAGGTATGGCAGCAGCTGGATCTGTTGGAGCTGTAGCAGAAGATAACGACATGTTTGCTAGAGGTATTATTTTCTCAGCATTACCAGAAACTCAGGCTATTTACGGATTCTTGATTGCTATCTTATTACTTGTATTCTCAGGATTATTAGGTGGAGGAGAAGGTCTTTCCACTACTGCAGGTATTGTAGCTATTGGTGTAGGTGCATCTATCGGATTTGCAGGTTTAGGTTCCGGTATGGGACAAGGTATGGCAGCAGCTTCCTCTGTTGGTGCTATCGTTGAAGATACTGACATGTTTGCTAGAGGTATTATCTTCTCTGCATTACCAGAAACTCAAGCTATTTACGGTTTCTTGATTGCTATCTTACTTATGGTATTCGGTGGAATATTAGGTTAAGGAGGTCAGTTGTATGAGCTCTGGAGCAGACAAAATTGTCTCTAACATAATGTCTGATGCTCAAGCAAAAGCTGATGTAAATAAAAGTGAAGCTCAAGTGAAAGTTGATGCTATTTTAGCTGATGGTGAAAAAAGAGCTGAAGCTACCAAAGTTAAAATCTCAGAAGATGCTGCAAAGCAAGCTGAAATGAGATATCAACAAATTATTTCTGAAGCTAAAATGAATGCTCGTAGGGCAGAATTAGGGGCAAAAGAAGAAGTAATCGAAGAAGCTTTCAGTAAAGCTACTGAAGATTTAACAAATATGGCAAATACCAATGATTCAGAATATGTGGATGCTTTAGTTGAAATGATTAAAGAAGCAGCTGTAGAAATTGGTGGCGGAGATTTAATCGTTTTATTAAAAGAAGAAGACATTCCAAAAGTCCAAGATAAATTGGAAACTATTGTCGGATTAATTAAAGCTTTAATTAAACGTGAAAAACCTTCTGATCTTAGTGCAATCGCTACAGAAGTTTCCCAAGAAACTGATGTTGAAACTACTTTAGAAATTGGCGAACCTATCGACACTATTGGTGGAGCTATATTAAGAACAAGAAATGGTGAAATTCAAGTTAATAACACTATTGAATCTAGAATGTTAAGATTTAAGAAATCATTACGTTCAGAAGTTGCAAAAACTTTATTTGATTAGGAGAGATGAATTATGGCTGATGAAATTGCTACAATCATAAGTTCCTTAGGACTTTCTAATGAGGCATTTTTAGCAATAGTTCTTTTAGCATTTGTAGTTATTGGTGCAATTATTGTAATTGTTGCAACTAGACCAATTTTAGATGTTTATCCATATCTTCATCCTAATGCGAGAGTAAGAGCAAGAAAAGGAAGATTATTTGATGACAAACAAATTTCCGAACTTGTTGAAGCAAACAATGTTGAGGAAATTACTAACTATCTCAGAGGATCTCCTGACTATGCTGAATACTTAGATAATTATACACTTGAAAAGGCATTAGATATTCAACTTGGTGAAACTTACGATTTAGTTTCAAGAATGGCTCCTAAAGAAATTCAATCTTCATTTAAAGTAATGGCAAAGAAATCTGACATTGCTAATATTAAAAGCTTACTCACTGCTAAAGAAGCAGGATTAAGCCAAGAAGCTACTGAAGAACTTTTAGTTCCTACTGGTTCTTTATATGAAGATTTACAACGTTTAACTGATGTTGACACTGTAACAGATGTTGTTGCAGGATTAGATGGAACTGAGTATGCACCGATTTTAGAAGAAGTGCTTCCTGAATATGAAAAAACAGGTATGGTCCTTCCTTTGGAATCTGCATTAGATAAATATTATTTAGATAAATTGCTCGCTTCCTCAGAAACACCATCTGATGAAAACAAACAAATTCTCTATTCATACGTTGGAAATCAAGTTGATGTAGCTAACATTAAATTAATATTGAGAGCAAAAGTTGATGGATTAGATTATGATGCTATCAGTCCATACATGATTGATAGTGGATATCAATTAAGAGAATGGAAGCTTAAAGATCTTATGGAAGCAGAAGATGTCACTGGAGTAATCTCCTCTTTAGAAGGAACAAAATACTCTGATGTACTTACTGATGTGCTTCCTGAATACAATGAAACTGGATCTGTAGCTCTCTTTGAACAAGCTTTAGACAAGTTTTTAGTTGACTCTGCAAAATCCTATTCCATGAAAAAACCATTAGGTATTGGACCTATAATAGGATTCTTGTCACAAAAAGAAGTTGAAGTTAAAAACTTGAAAGTTATTGCAAGAGCTAAAAGAGAAGAAGACTTCCCAATATCTAAAATTAGGGAGATGTTAGTATGAGTGATGTCGCTATTATAGGAGATATCGATACTGTCACTGGTTTTAAACTTGGTGGAGTTAAAAAAGGTATTATTGTAAATAATGATGAAGAAGCTAAAAATGCTCTTGATGAGTTATTAAACGATGAAATTTCAATTATTATAATTACACAAAAGATAGCTGATAACATAAGAGAACATATTCATAAACGTCTTGGTTCTGATGTGTTACCAATGGTTATTGAGATACCAGATAAATCTGGTTCATCTGAAGGCGGTGCCGATCAAATGGCAGCTCTTATTAAGAGAGTTATCGGGGTAGAGATGGTTAAATGATTAATGAAGGAAATATTATTAAAATTGCAGGTCCTGTTATCGTCGCAGATGGGATGAGAGGAACTCAAATGTATGAAGTGGTAAGAG
>JAFRFD010000057.1 GCA_017434525.1 Methanobrevibacter sp. | reverse complement strand
GTCACGTTACAGTGAAGAGTATGAATGTCCAGGAGAGATAATAGAATCGACTATGAAACTTATAAGCAGGAAGTGGGCACTGCAGATAATTCATGAAATGTTTTTCAACAGAACAAGATTTGCCGAATTCAAGCAGAACAAGCCTGGTTTGGATAACAAGACCCTTTCAAGATTGCTTAAGGAACTTCAGGAAAGCGGAATCGTAAAAAAGGTAAGTGATGATGAAAGCAATTCGACAAGATATTACCTTACAGAAAAGGGCAGAGGACTGAACAGGGTGATTTATGAAATATCAGCTTTTGCAATTGACAACAGTCCCGAAATTAAACAGGATGATCGTGAAAAGATAAAGAGCAATATTAAAGTGCATCTGAACTGCTGATTACATCAAAATCGAATATTTTTCTGATGATTTAAGGTCACGGCATGTGGGTTAAACAGTTTTATCTGAAAGCGGAGTGGAGGTATAGGATTATCCTCCTCCACTTTAAATGACTTCTGCTATAGGTTTAGTGAGCTGAGTGCGATTTTACGCATCGCCTTTTTAAAGCTTTCAATCTCTTCTGATGTCATGTCCTTCAGGATGGCCTTTTCCCATTCGTCGTTGATGTCAAACATTCTTTTGCTGATTTCAAATCCCCTGTCTGTCAGTGACAATAATTTCCTTGTCCTATTTTTCGGATCTTTGTTTCTTATGATGAATCCCTTGCTTTCAAGATTTTTCACTGTCCTTGCAACGACGGGTTCGGATACGAAAAACAAATCGCACAGATCCCTTTGTGTCAGCTTGTTGTTTTCCGCATATATTCTTATGATGTACGGCAGTTCTGCGGCGCTCACACCTGTTCCCTCAAGCTTTTCATCAAAGAACTTGTTGTGTCCTTTGGCAATAAGAGACATTGCCGGATAAATGGGAAGATTAGGAATATCTTTTATTATTTCCCTGTGCTTCATGCGCTCACCTTTTTTGTGTCATCCACGTTTAATACCCTGCATAGAATCCATGCGACTATCATTGAGAGGAATGCAACGACAACAACACATGCTGTTGAGACCATGCTTCCGCAGAATTTGTTAATTATGTAGAGTCCGAAGAGTCCAATGTGGCCGACAACACCGCTTGAAACTGCAATAATCAGCCCTCTTTTAGGGAGCAGACTGTATTTTGAGCATGCATAGACTGTCCAGATAAACAGTGGCAGAAATATTAATATTCCGGTTATGCCACCCATGAAGTTGCCTCCATTGATTAATGCTCCAAGATGTGTGAGTCCGTTGACTAAAACAAATCCTAGTGTTGAAAGTCCGATTACTGGATGCTTTTTGGATATTATTGCTGCTGTGGGAAATGCTATCCATGTTGCCATGATATTGACAAATGGGAAGAAAAGCATTGGTATTCCGCCAAACATTGCACTTATGCCTGTGTCGATGAAGTTCTGGATTAGAATGTACTGTCCGTTTGCAAAATATATTCCGTATTCTTCAGCAACGTGAATCAGATATGCTGCCGCCATTGCCCAGGAAAGCCATGTGGGGTCTTTAAGTCTTGAAACATTAGTGTCGCTTCTCAGGTTGTCTCTAAATAAGAGTTGTATAATTAAAACTATTCCCATTCCGAATCCTATCCATGGCCATGCGGCCCACAATATTTCATTCATTTTCCTCACCTTTTCAAATGATTATTTTTATATTTCATGATTTTAAAACTTATCATGATAAGTTTAATTATTGTTAATGTTTTGAAGTATTTAAATATTTTGATAATTGTTGGCGAAAAGGGTATTAGATTCGGGGGATTGGCATTGGCCAAAAAATCCTGCAGAAGGTATGGCTTGTCTGAAAGCGGTGATGAAATATAAAAAAAGAAGATGAAATAAGATTATTCAATAATCTTAGATTTCGTAGGTTTTTGGAGGTTCACCGGAGAAATCAGCTATTGTTGCTTTTCCGGATACGGTGTAGACTTCAAATACTGGGTTGTCGCCGGTTTCGTATAATGCTTTTACAAGTTCATTGGCGTCAATCACTTTTTGTTTTAATTCTACGCTGTCGGTGAATTCTGCTTTACCTGTTATTCTTAACCATTGGAATTCCGGTGTTGCAACGGTGATTTCAAGGTTAGGGTTTGCATCCAGTTCTTTGTACATCGGTTTGTTGTTTGCAGTACAGAAGTAAGGTTTGCCGTCCTCTTCGAAGTAGTAGAGTATTGGTCTTACTTTTGCGTTTCCGTCAAGTCCGCTTGTTGCTAAGTACACTAAAGAGTTTTCTTTTAAAAATTCGATTACGTCACTCATTTTTTATGTCTCCTAATTATTTTGTTGTTTATTACTTTGTTTTAAGTATTTAAATGCTTTTTGTAACTTCAGGGTTACGTGGTTACTTTTCGGAAACTGAGCTAGGGGATTTTCTGAAAGCGATGATGAAATATAAAAAAAGTGGAATTGATGATTTACTCATCAATTCTTTTAATGAATTTGGCAGGGTTACCTGCAACGATTGAATTGTCTGGAACGTCTTTTGTCACAACGCTTCCTGCCCCTACAATGGAATTTTCACCGACGGTCACTCCCGGAAGGATTGTTGCTGCAATGCCGATCCATGCATTTTTCTTGATGTGTATTGGCTTTGCCTGTGTTGCGCTTCTGTTTTCCGGATTGAAATCATGGTTAAGGGTTGTCAGGTTAACTTTTGGAGCTATGAATACACCGTCTTCCAGGGTTATTCCTCCCCTGTCCATGAATGTGCACAGCTGCTGGATTACAACGCCTTTTCCTATGGTTATGTTTTTGCCGTAGTCAACATAAAAAGGCGGCATGAAAAACACTGATTCATCCACTTCTTTTCCTATGATTTTTTCAAGGTATTCGAGGTTTTCCTCTTTGGTATGGACTCCGGAGTTCAGCTCACGGCACAAATCCATTGTTTCCAGTATTATTGACAGTATTTTATCGTATTCAGGGTCGTCTGTTGAAATCATTTCGCCTGCAAGTTCTCTTTCGAAAATATCCATAATAATTCACCTCTAATACAATTTTTCTTTTTGAGCAATGATAAGTTTTATGGAAAATGGGATTTGATATTTCCTGCTCTTTGGACATTTACTTCAGCTATTCAAGAGATGATGT
>JAFRFD010000056.1 GCA_017434525.1 Methanobrevibacter sp. | reverse complement strand
TAGATGAAACATTAACTGATGTTGAAGATATAAAACATTCTGTAATAGAATTACAGACCGATACTTATACTAAAACCGAAATCCAACAAATAGCTAATGGAACTGGTGTAAATGGTGTAAAAGTAAGTGCTGTAATAAGTGAGAGTGGTACTTTCGATATAGATGGTATGACTTATGAAAAAACTGGGGCACCTACTAAAACAACAATAAATGAAGTTGGTATAAATACCAAAGATAACGATAATAAATCCTTACTATTTGCCGGATATGTTGATGACAATAACACAGATTATGCTGATTATGTTAATCAAACAATAGTTGGTACGGATAATATTATAGTTAGAAATTATTTAAATATCGGAGCTCATAGTAGAATACAAGACTATGGAAATGGTTCCGGTATTTTTGTTAGGTAGGAGGTGAAGTATGGCAACATTAACGACATCATATCAAAAATTAGGCGAAGCATATTTAGGTAATTCCTATGGTAATTTATACATAAGAATCTATGCTAAGTATTCTGAACAAGATATAACAAATAATAGGACTAAAGTACAATATCAGGCTAGAGCATATTTTAGCGGTAATAGTTATATTTTAGACCAGCAATCATCTGGTAATGTTAAAGGTACAAGTGCTAGCCAAGTAAACTATTCGAGAAGCTCAAGTTATCCTAGTGGTGAAACGACTTTAGGAACAACTGAAGCATGGGTATCACATAATAATGATGGTACTATGTCAATTAGCGCTAGTGCATATTTGAACTTCCCTAACTGGGGATGGAGTAATACCGCTACTGGTACAGCTGACTTGCCTACAATACCTAGAGCAAGTAAGATAACAGCAACAAGTGCCAATATCGAAGAAACAAGCCAAATAACAGTAACTAGATATAGTGATAGTTTTAGGCATGCTATTGCATTTTCTTTTGGTAGTTTAAATGGTTATATTTTAGAAGATGGTTCGGTTAGCCAAACACTTACTAAATTAAATGCCACATCAATCGGATTCCAAATACCTGCAGATTGGTATAATGAGATTCCAAATGCTGCTGAAGGAATATGCACACTAACAATAACAACCTATAATGGTGATGATATTATTGGCCAAAGTTCATGTACATTTTATGCAAGAGTAGGCGGAAATGTAGCAGTAAGCGGCTCGGTAGTTGATACAAATGCTACAACATTAGCATTAACTGGCAACAGTAATATTCTTGTTAAAGGATATTCAAATGCTAGGGTTACATGGGCGGCTAGTCCTACAACTGGTGCGAGTTTATCAAATGTAAAAATAAATGGAACTAATGTATCAACAAGCCCATATAATTTTGTACTAAATGACACTCAAATATCAATTATAGCAACCGATAGTAGAGGTAAAACAAATGCCTCAAATCCATATCATCCAGCATTTACATTAAAAGACTATTTTAGGCCAAGTTTAGCAACAACTCTAGAAAGAGAAAATCCTACATCTGGAAATGCTAAATTATCATTTCAAGGTACATGGTTTAATCAATCATTTGGAGCAGTTGCAAATATACTTGGTATAGTTTGGAAATATAGAGAATCTGGAGCAGCCAATTGGATAGATGGTGGAACATTAGTTCAAAATACTGATTATAAAGTAAGCGGTAATAATTTCTGGAGTGGTAGCGGTAGTAGTAAAAGTGATATCACAATAGGTAGCGATATATTTAATTATGAGAAATCTTGGGATATTCAAATAACTATTACTGATAGACTGGCTTCATATACAGTAATTGGCACAATAACAAAAGGTGTACCAATAGTAAACTGGGAAGAAGAATTTTTCAATATAAATGGTAAGTTTAATCTATATGGAATAACTTTCATAAAACATGTTGCAAACATCTTATGGCCAGTTAATTCTATATACATGTCATTAACACAAGATCTTCCATCATTTTTATCTGGTGAATGGTCTTTACTAGATACATTAGTAAATGGTGGACATACTTATTACATTTATAAGAGAACAAGTGAAGATGAATTACTATACTATAATGGAGATAATGTCTTATATAGTAATGAAGATATATACATAGATAATAATTTGTTAAAAGGAGATGATGTACTATGAGTAAAAATTTAGTTAATTCTTCTGAAATTAAGATAAATTTAAATGGTAGTGATATATCAATGGGCTTTGTTAATGAAATGTATAGTAAAGCTCAAGTTGATTCGCTATTAAGTAATAAAGTTAGTGTAGAAAGTGGAAAAGGACTATCTACAAATGACTTTACAACTGCTGAAAAGACAAAACTAGATAATATTAAAACAATTGAAGATGCAATTACTAATTTCTTTGCATTAACACCAGATTACAATACTTATACTGTTAGATTCCCATTATGGGCTACAAGTAATACTTGTGCTGGTGAAAAACTTGATGATAATGTTGGTAAATCTATAACACCGGCAACAGATACAGTTAGAGAAGTAAATAATTATGGTGTAGCATGGGAAAGTATAGATTGCAATGCCGAAGTTGATTCAAATGGTGTAAGACATATAACTGCTTTAAAAGGCGATCCTAATTTTAAAGATACTGGAAAAGTAGATGTATTTTGCTTATTTAGGACATATTGGCAAAAGATATGGACTGAAAATGGATAT
>JAFRFD010000055.1 GCA_017434525.1 Methanobrevibacter sp. | reverse complement strand
TATTGTGCTAAAATCGACTATAGGAGAGGAGTATTTCCTCTCGCTTCCCCTAACGTGTGGCTAACGAGTTAGCCAAGAAAGGAGGTACTATGTAGATTTATTTACAATTCATATAACTGGTTGCTATTTATCATGGGTTGTAGGCTAACCAGTTAGACAACTTTGCTATTTAGTAATAGGATACCTTACTCCCTTTTGGTCAAATATCACTAGATAGCCATAAACTAACTTCTTCCCTCGGCTAACTAGTTAGCTTCAATCTCCAAGTCCTCAGCTAACTAGTTAGCCAAATATCTAAAGTTACTTTTGAAAATTTTTCCATATATGGAGGATTAGAAAATGTTAAACCAATTTTGGGGTTTAACTATGGGTGACAAAAATGCAGAATCTTTTGTATTAGACAAAAGGAAATCGAGAATGTCTATAGAAAGATATAAGTATCTAAGGTTGTTGAAAATGTTTAAGTATACAAACCTACCAGATACTATACCACAAGACTGGTTAGAAATGTATCTATTATCGAATGGTTCTTGCATAATAACGGAAGTAGATAAGAAATTATATGCTTTATTAGGCAATTTTGGCGGAGAATGCAATGCTTATTACTTACCGAGATTTTATATTGTAGCAAATCCATGGTTGAATCTATCTAAAACATATGAGATAAATGAAGATTGTGTTTTAATGAGAAATGATAGTCTATGGGAGGGTTTATATCCACTTATAGCACGTTATTCTACATTAGAAGCAGAAAATTTGGTAACAATAAGATTAGTTGATGTAATGCTAAGAGCAATAGCATTATTATCAGCTCCAGATAATAATACAAAGACTGCTGCAGAAATATATCTAAAATCTTTAGAAAAGGGAAAGTTAGGAGTAATAGCGGAGAATTATTTTCTTGATGGAATAAGGATGCAATCACCACCATCAAACAATGGTAGTTATTTAACACAATTCATTGAATTGCAACAGTATCTTATTGCCTCTTTTTACAATGAAGTTGGTCTTAACGCTAATTATAATATGAAAAGAGAAGCTATAGGTTCTAATGAATCTGCTTTAAACGAGGACATGCTTTTACCTTTATGTGAAATAATGCTAAAATGTAGAAAAGAGGATATAGAGAGAGTAAATGAAAAATACGGGACAGATATATCAGTAGATTTTGACTCATCATGGAAAAATAATATTGATGAGTTAGAATATCAGTTGAAACTATTAAAAGCACAAGTAGATGAAGCAGAAAGAAACTCTCAAATTACTAACGAGTTAGACGAAACAGAGGAATCTGAATCTAACGAGTTAGATGAAAATGACCAAAATCAGTCTAACGAGTTAGACGAAACAGAGGAATCTGAATCTAACGAGTTAGATGAAAATGACCAAAATCAGTCTAACGAGTTAGACGAAACAGAACAATCTGAACAATCAATTCAACAAAATATTATAACAGTTAATGTTATAAATGAAGGAGAAGGAGATGCTTCCATGGATACCAAAACTGAAAGAAACAATTCCGATAGTTAATGGAATATTTTATCACATGCAATATACACTACCTGAAGAGTTTGATATAGAGTATTCAGAATTAGATTTACTATTATTAAGTAAATATTCTGATAGATTATCAAATGAATTGATACGAATGTTACATACGGATAAAACTGAATCTGAAACAATGTTAACTCAGACAGAATTGACAGTATTAGCATCGTTAATTAAGGGGGTATATAAAGAAAAATGGGATAGAACATTAGATGTAACTTTATTAAACTATGATGCAATACATAACTTTCTTGATAATCTTTCAGAAACAACCGTAATAAACGGAGAATCTGAAGAAAACGGGACGAAACAAAATAATCTTTCAAAAACTCAAACAAATGATTTAACAAAAACACAAACAAATAGCACATTAGATACAACAACATTTAATACTACCAATCAGATAACTCATGGAAAATCAGAAACTGATACAGATAGCCGAACAATTACAACTACAAATACAGGAACTGAATCAACAAATGGAACAAATGAAAATGGAATATATGGATTTAATTCGTCCAATGCTTCAGGTGACACTAATCAAACAAGTAATGAAACTCTCACACTTAATAGAACTGAAACTGAAGGACATTCAGGTACTCTTACTAAAGCTTTATCGGGCACTGACACTGATAAAAAAACAGGAACAGAATCCCTAGGTAAAACAGGAACAATTACAGTAGATGATAGTGGAACTATTGTAACAGATGATACCGGAACAGTCACTACAACAAATACTGAAGTAAATTCAAGTTCAAGAAGTGTTATAAAAGAGAGATACGGAAATATTGGAAACATTTACACACAGGATATGGTTAAGAAAGAAATTGAGTTACGTAAATATTTATTCATCGAAGATATGTTATATGATGTAGCGTCATTTATTTCTTTACCAATATTCGACTAACTAGTTAACCGAAAGGAGAACAAAAATGAAAGTAGAACAGGTTTATGAAATTGTCAACACAATGACACAGGAGTTTATTGGAGACTCAATAGTAGTAAAAGAGGACTTATCTAATGTTGTAGATATTGGAAATGCAGTAATAGGTCTTGATAATCTTGACAAATATATTGGTTCTTTGATTGACCAGATTGCTGTAATCAGATTTGTAGACCGTCCATATTCAAGTAAAGTTCCATCTTTATACGTTGAAGCTTGGGAATATGGTGCTATAATGGAAAAGATAACAATGGATGAGCTTCCTGAAGCAGAAATAAATGACACATGGAATCTTTCTAACGGACGTTCATATGACCCTAACATCTTTACTGCTCCTAAAGCTTCAGCGAAATTTTTCTCAAAAAAGGATACATATGATATTCCTATGTCATTTGCAAAACGTCAGGTAGAAATGGCATTTAGAAGTCCACAGGAGCTTAATGCATTCTTTTCAATGATTGAGACATGGATACAGACCTCAATGACTGTAAAAATTGATAAGCTTGCAATGGCATCATTAAACAACATGATTGCACTTGCAATTGATAATGCAAGCACTAATCAGGCAATAAATCTTTTGACTCTTTATAATGGCACAGTGGATACACCTATACTTGCAGAAGATGCAATACATAATCCAGGATTTCTTAGGTATGCAAGTTACATCATGGGTTTATATGCAGACAGAATTCAAGTTCTTTCTAAACTCTTTAATATTGGAGAAAAGGAAAGATTTACACCAAAAGATAGATTGCATATGATTCTTCTTTCAGAATTTGCAAAAGCTGCTGAAGCGTATCTACAGTCAGATACTTATCATGACCAGTTTGTAAAACTTCCTACAGGAGATACAGTACCATTCTGGCAGGGTTCAGGAACAGATTATGGATTTTCTTCTACATCAAAGATTCATGTACAGGCTAATGATGGGACTGCAGGCGGAAAAGAAGTTGAAGCAACCGGTATACTCGGAGTCATGTTTGACCGCTGGGCAGTTGGAGTAGCAAATCTTGACCGTCGTGTAACTACACAGTGGAATGGAAGAGCAGAATTTTATAACAACTGGTATAAATTTGATGCAGGATATTTCAATGACCCCAATGAAAACTTTGTAGTGTTCTATGTTGCGGATAGCAATTAATAACTAACCAGTTAGACAAAGAAAGGAGATATTAAAATGAAAATTTCAACAAGAGGATATAACATCCCAGTAGTAACAGATTTGGGAACTTTTACATCAGGAACAGCAAAAGAAACAGGAACTCCTAAACAATATGAACAGTTTAGAGCTATGATATTACAATCTGGAATATGCTATGGAGAATTCATAATGGGAGGGCATGTATATGCAGGATATGCTATTTGCAATCCATTTGCTGAAGGAATTGAAATTATCATCACAACAAATGCATATGAAAGCCTTGGAATCATATCTGGACTATATTATGTCTCTTCTAATAAAGCATATATGGAACTCACTATGAATTCATTAAGCTAAAGTAAACAAGTAACTGGTTAGCCAAATTATGCCATTTGGCTAACCAGTTTTTAATAAGGAGGATTTATAATATGATATTTTTTGAAGTAGAATTATCAGGAGGCGGAGTATATAACGGCCCTATATCTGGTGTAAGGCTTCCTATTTGCGATTCTGAAACAGAATTTAATCAAATTAGGGAATATGTAGGTAGTCAAGATTCTAAGGGGAAAATAATTGCTATATCTGAAATTTTCTTTCAAAAGAGGCTATCATGTTTATGTAGTTGGTATGATTATAGACCTTATAAAACAAAAGATAATGTATTATTAAATTCATATACAGCAGGTGCTGCAGTATTAGAATCCTTAAATTTTTTACCCGGTCAAAAATATGCACCGGAAATAACTAATTATCAAGATGTAACAGTAAAATTTAAGAATGGTACAACATCTTCATTACGTTCTTTAGGATACGGGGGTTCTCAATCAACACCGTTTTATCCTTTAGTATATATTTCAAGAGATTTTTCAGAAGGAAAAAGATGTACACTTTTACAATCAAGAATAGCATATCCCGGACAAATGGATCCTTATATAAATATGGTTGATTGGCCATCACGGATTCTTTGGGTACAAGATGGTACAAGGCCAGAAAATCTTAGTTCATCTGAAATAGCAAATTGGAATACAGTAATACAACATGAAACTCCAAGCGAAGTAGATACAGACCCATATAACCCAGGTGGTGGCAATACTGAACCAGGTGGTGGGGATGGTAATCCAGATGATACTAATGTTCCAATAGATTTTCCAACTTTACCAAATGTTGGCGGGGGTGAAGGAGTTGCTGATTCAGGTTTAATTTCAATATTTAATCCAACACTAACACAAATTAGGAATTTAGCTGCATTTATGTGGAATAGTTCACTATTTGATTTATCAGTATGGCAAAAATTATATGCTGACCCGATGAATGCTATAATAACACTATCAATAGTACCAATAGACGTACCATCTGTTGTATCAAAAGTACTTAAGGTTGGTAATATATCTACTGGTTTGTCAATGAATGTAGCATCTAAGCAGTTTATAGAATTTGATTGTGGTTCAATATCTATAGAAGAATTTTGGGCTGCTTATCTTGATTATGAACCATATACAAAATTTGAAATATTTTTGCCATATATAGGATATAAAGAAATATCTGCAAATGATATAATGACAAAAATTATTTCATTAAAATATCATATTGATATTTTATCTGGTGCGTGTGTCGCATATCTAAAATGTGGAGATTCAATTCTCTATAGTTGGAATGGTCATTGTTCAATGCAAATACCATTATCAGGAACAGATATGTCACAAATGGTAACCGGAATATTAGGAATAGTAGGTGGAGCTGCAACAACAATAGGCGGAGCAATGAGTGGAAATTTTGCAGTTGCAGCATCTGGTGCAGAAAAAATGGCTTCAAATGCAATTAACAATCTTAAGCCGACAATAGAAAAATCTGGTTCAATTGGAGCAGCATCAGGAATTTTAGGAATACAAACTCCATATATTATAATAACACGTCCTAGGCAAGCTTTACCTCTTAAACAAAATCAATATACGGGATATCCTTCATTTATGACGGTTTCTCTAGGTAGTTTAAGTGGATTCACTATTATAGAAGAAATTCACTTACAAAATGTTCCAGCAACGACTAACGAGTTAGCTGAAATTGAAGAATTATTAAAACAGGGGGTAATAATATAATGTCATTTACAATTATTATTCAACAAAATACATCACCAAAACATAAATTAACAAAATCATTAACGACAATAACTACATTAACTGGAACTCTTAGAGAAGATACATCTATAATAGACCCAGTAATACGAGTACAAGCTTCAGAATCTTCTTTAGTAACTGCAAATTATTGTACTATTTCATCATTTGGACGTTCATACTTTATAACAGATATACGTTCATTACGAAATGGAATTATCGAATTATCCTTACATTGTGATGTTCTTTCATCATTTGCTTCTCAAATTAAATCTAACCAAGCAATTATATATCGACAGGAAAATCAATGGAATTTATATCTAAACGATGGAGTATTTAAGTCATATCAGAATCCTCAAGTTATAACAAGACCATTTCCTAATGGTTTTAATACAACAGAATTTGTTTTAGCAGTAGCAGGAAGTTAAATTTTATCTAACTAGTTAGCTATTAAACTATTAAAATAAGCTAACCAGTTAGCCATCAAACAATTGAACCCGGCTAACTGGTTAGCAGGTGAGGGGGTAATTTGGATGGTGAAAAAAGGGTCAAAGAGTGCAAAAGAGGGAAAGAGTATAAAAGAGAAAAAAGATGCAAAAGGTTCAAAAAGTGCAAAAAGTACGACTAGCCGCAAAAAAGGGTCTGAAAAGTCCAAAAAGGGGGCTTTGGAATGTAATAGCGGCAAAAATTATTTTGGAATGAACGATAGGGTGACTGCTGAAGTTAAAAAGATAGGTGATGAGAAAAGATTGGATAGGGTGGTAGTAAAATGGATGGTAGACAAGAAAAGAATTTAGAGTTTTATAATTTGGATAAGTTGTTGAAGTATGATTGTCACTATAATTTAATAATAGGAGAAAGAAGTAATGGAAAGACTTATGCTTGCTTGAAAAAGAGTTTGGAAATTTATAAGGAAAGTGGTAAACAGAGTGCTTATTTAAGAAGATGGAAAGAAGATTTTAGAGGTAAAAGAGGTGAGACTCTGTTTGATGCTTTGTTATATAATGAGGAAGTGATTAAAATATTTGAAGGAGAATGGACTGGTATAAAATATTATAGTGGTAAATGGTATTTGACAAAGTATGATAAAGTGTTGGATAAGTATATACAAGATGTTAAACCATTTATGTATGGGTTCTCGTTGAGTGATATGGAACATGATAAGAGTACTAGCTATCCTGAGATTGTTTTGATTATTTTTGATGAATTTTTAACCCGGGGCATGTACTTGAATAATGAGTTTGTTCTGTTTTGTAATGTACTAAGTACGATAATAAGACATAGAGATGATGTAAAGATTGTAATGTTGGGTAATACTGTTAATAAATATTGTCCGTACTTTAGAGAGATGGGGTTAAAAAGAGTCGGCGATATGGAAGAAGGGAAAGTTGATATTTATAAGTATGGAAATAGTGGATTAAGAGTTGCAGTTGAAAGATGTGGTGGTAATAAGAAGAATGGAAAACCCAGTGATGTTTATTTTACTTTTGATAACCCCAGTCTGGATATGATAACTAATGGTGCTTGGGAAATTGATTTATATCCGCATTGTCCTACTGAAGTGAGTAAGAATGATATTGTGTATAAGTTTTGGATGGTCTTTGAAGATGAGTTGCTTCAAGGTGAGATAGTAGAGAAGGATGGTAGTGTGTTTTTGTTTATACATGAAAAAACTACTGAATTGAAAGAAGAACCAGGGGATTTGATTTTTACTGAAGAATATAGGATGGAACCTAATTACTGTAGAAATTTATTGAAAGATAGTAGGCCATTGGTTAGAAAGATTAAAAAGATGTTTGATATAAATAAGGTTTTTTATCAGGATAATGAAGTTGGGGAAGTTGTTAGAAATTATTTGAAATGGTGTATGTTGAGAGAGTAGAATGGTATAATAGTATAAAAATTAGGCGGTGAATAAGTTTCACCGCCTAACTAGTTAGAACTCAGCTTGTCCATATTTTCCTCTAATTCCTTCTATGTAGTTTAAAAAGTCTGCTGTTAATGACATGTTGTAGTCGGAAGGAATGAGAGATACTCCGGATTTCTCTTTTTGGATTGAAAATTTTCCTTGGTAGTCAGCGTTACAGATTACATATGGTTCGTCTTTGTATGATGAAATAAGACGACCTGTATAGTTTGCTGGAATGTATAGCCCATCTTTTATTAAGTTAAAGACTGGAATGTAATCGATTTTCATTTGTTTCAATTGTTTTATGGCTTCTTTGTCATCGTTATATGCTTTAGATAGTAAGCTTTTGTCTATATCTTGGTAGACTTTTGATATTAAGTATGGAACTGCTTTCTTTTTGTTAAGACCTGAGATTGTTATATTAAAGAAATTATCTTTTTCATAACAGTAGGTTTTAGCTCTTATGGCTTTGAATAGGGAATACTCTCCCTCATATTCAAAAGTTCCAATAGATTTGGTAACTCCTTTTGGATTCTTTGGACGAAATTTGTTGATATTTATTTCATGATAACCTGCGGAGATAAGTTGTTTCGTAAATATTTCATTGTTATAGTTAGTAAAGATTTCATCATAGTCTGTTCTGTTTAATAGTTTTATGGAATCTGTGTCGCAATAGATATAATCCATGCCTACTTGTTCAATGAAGTTTAACAGTTTGTATCTTGAATGAGCAGTAATCCATACGCCCCAGGCGTATGAGAGAAAACGATAGTATTTTTTGTTATAGTTGGCTAACTGGTTAGCCACTGGTTCCATTTCTTTTTTGAATCCCCCGTCCGTGTATAGTAAAGTCGCACGTACTATATCGGTAACTGCTGCTCCAAATGAAGCATTAAGCATATTTTTCGATACCATATACTCAACTGCTTTTTCTGGAATACCGTCCAAAGTTGTTTTTTGTTCATAAAGATATAGAATTGCTTCTACAAATGGTGTAGGTAGACGGTCTGCTCTGTAGCAATACATTTGAGTTACTTTTAGTTCTGAAAATGTATAGTATTTTTTTATTATTTCATAGTCTACATCTGTTATTACTGCTATGTATTCTTTTGCATAGACTACTTTCCCGTTGTTTAATTTAGCCCCAGATATTTTGACTTTTCCATTAGCACCTGCTAATGGTGTTTCGTATAGTTCTGTTGCTTGCAAATCTTTTAAGTAAATTTCAAATAAACAACAATATTTGTTACATAGTCTCTCTAGTTCAGATAAAGATAGAATTACCTCATGATATTCTACTTTTTCCATAGGAAAACGGTCATTTAATACCATTTCTGCTGGATAGGATGATTTGAAATCGTAAGAGGCTACATCTGTTAACAATTCTGATGAATAGAATGCGTTTGCATGTACAAAACCTCCTTGAAATGCTGCTTTGAGCATTGAGTATTCCTTTTCTTCAACTGTTAATGATTTCATTAGTAATCTATAGTAAATCGGTTCTTGTGAGAAAACACTATTTGATATATACTTGCGTACGTAGCCTGTATTTGTTAGTGGTATTCTTGATATACCCCCATCCTGTTCTATTTTCTCCTGAATGTAAGAGGTTACAACTAGAACATCATTTATGCAATAGGCTAACTCGTTAGACGTTAATGGAGTGGTAGAAGAGCGATATAGCTCGTAGTCAAGAAAGCCTACTAATTTTTCTACTGGATATTTTTTTATTAGTTTCTTTGAAACGTTCTCCAAAGAATATCCGCCTGAAAGTTTTAAGGAACATCTGAATTCTATTGAATAATCTGGACAGTAACAGTAAAAAATTTCACGAGGACTGTCTGCGAATACGTTGTCTACAAAGTTAAGTTGGTTTTTTATGAATGAGAATTCAAAGGATAGATTGTGTACATAGAGTATCAGACGCCTTTTGTCTGATAGCTCAAATGCTTCAGATACTTTTTGTAAGAATGTTCTAAAAGTGTTCCATGTACGCCCAGTGAATACAATACCCCCTAGTGAGATTTGCCAAATATACATGGTTGATAAATATTCTTTTCCTCCTAGATGAAAACGTGAAGTTTCAATGTCAAATGAGGCAGGGAGATTTAGATAGTTTCTATCCTGTTCCACGTCTAAAATTTCAGTAATATCATCTATTATTTCTCCTTCATTATACTCGATTGGTGCAGTTTCATATGGATATATAAGCATCATTTTGCTCCTTTCTGGCTAACTGGTTAGACTAATTTACCCCGCCTAATGTTTGTAATTAGGTTGTTTATTTTTGTATAATCTGTATTAAAGTCTCGTATTGAATATGGGTCATTGGTTCTTTCATTGGCGTTGATGTAATCAACCAACTCCAATAGTGCTTCATCTATTATAACATCTTTCCTTTTGCTTGATAGTTCGCTAAAATCTATAGCGTTTTCTCTTGCTAATTGGAAAGAAATTGCAATAGTAGTTTCAGAACCATATCCTGCTTTACCATAAATTAAATTTCGGTCATATTGTTCCAGCCTACGATATACTGCATAGGCTAATTTTGCAGTATCTTGTGATATTTTGTATGGATTATGATGCGTACCATATACTTGTTTGTAACCAAGGTCTGGTAATACTTCAGATGCTTTTAATAATGCTATCTCTTTCATAACCCCCGTATATGTGGAAGTTATATCAGAAATAAAGTTTCTTGCCGCATACAACTCATTTAATATATCGTATTTTGTTACACGTTTTTTATTCGTTTCCCCAAAATATTGATGACCTGATTCGGCTCTGAAGTTTATTACCGCTCTAGAATAGTTAGATAGTTCCAATTGCTCCAAATCGCGAATACGTTCATTTGCGATTTGGAATGATTCTGATGCAAAATCTAATAATTCCTGTTTTTTGATTTTGCGAAGAGATTTCATTAAAGATTTTGATTTTTTCGCTTTTTTAGGATTTTTCCTAGAGAATAGGTTTTTTAGTATCATTTTACACCTCCTCTCTTATTAAGTTGAAAAGTTTAAAAAGTTCATTGATACAGGTCTTATGGCATGTCTCATACTGCGTGATTTTTCCATTGGGTATTTTAATAATGCACTTTTGAGAGTTATCCAGTATTTCCTTTCCACATATTTTGCATTTTTTGCTCTTTAATCGCCTTTCCTCATATACAGTCATTTTTTGCTCCTTTTATTAAAAACTGGGGGAATTTTTATTCCCCCAGATGGCTAACTGGTTAGACAGATTTCATAGTTTGATGACTAACTAGTTAGCTGGATATTATTCGAAAACAACCTTATAACACTGCTCATCTGAGTATTTAGTGGTGTAAGGTTCAATGTGAAACTCACATTCGCCATTATTAACGGCTTCTATTGCGTCCTCGTCACCAAGTATTTCCAGTGCTTCTTCTATCTGGAAAGACGGAATGTTTACTGCATAATCATCTAAAAGAAATACCGGAGCTTCTTTCTTTTTTGTTACATTGTTACGAAACTGTGTTTTTGAGTTAATGTAAATTGCACGAACAGTGTAGATTGCTCCTTCGCCATCCTCTTCATACATTTCTGATAGTTTTCTGTATGCACTTGCATCTGAAGTATCATAGTCTGGCTTGAACTCGAAACGTGACGACTTGTTGAGTTTTGCGAAATTAAATGACATTTTTGTTCTCCTTTCTGGCTAACTCGTTAGCCAATGAAAATTAAAATTGATTTGTATTTTTAACTCCCCCAATTAGTTTTGAGGGTGTTTTACTAAATATGTAGGATATGATGATTTGAAATCATATGTTGTTACATTTGTTTTAATATGTAACTTATAAAGCTTATTGCGAGATTTTTTCCAAAAATATATTGCAAGTATTCTAAATATTTCTTTTTGCTCTATACTTAAATCTGCACTCATTATTTTGATTCTTTTCCTAAGACTATCGTATTCAGAAAAAATATTATTGTTTAGAAGAGTTGAAATTCTCATTCTTATTGAAATGAGTTTGTTATCATCATAATCCTCAAACCTAAAATATTCATAGTATTTTACTATCAGATTTTTGCTCCTTTCCGGCTAACTCGTTAGCCATTGAAAATTAAATTTGACTTGTATTTTTTATTCCCCCGGTAGTTTTTTGGATGATTTTGTGAGTTTTGCGTCTAACTGGTTAGACGCTGATAGTATGTTTTTGGCTAACTGGTTAGATGATTTGTATGTTAAAATGTCTAACTGGTTAGCCGTGAAAGTGAGGATTTTAGTGCTTCACAGCGTTAAAGTGTAGCGCTTCACCGCGTTAAAGTGTAGCGCTTTAACGTGCTAAAGTGAGGGTGCTTTTATAAAGGGCTGTGTGCCAGCCCTTTTCGGATTCACTGAAGTTTATTCACTTCAAAACCAATTGCTTCTAATTCTTCAGTAAATGATACTGCTTTATTCAGCATATCGCTTGTAATATCAACATTTAATGTAATTTGCATTTCCATATATGTATGCGGTATTAAGCGTACTTCCCATGACCATATATTAAGACTGTCAATGTGATTAGAAATTGCATTGGCTATTATATCAGTAATTGCAAGTTTTGCGTCATGTTCTGTTATGTCACATTCATAAACCAAAGTATCAAATATGTTGCTTCCATCAATGCTATCATATGCTAATACTGCCATCTTTCTTACCTCACTTTCTTAATAGCGCTATACCCTCATATGAGGGTATAGCTTGTATTTGTTACCATTCTGGAATTACTTGTTTAATGCCTCTGATATTATATTCACTGCTTCTACGATTGAGTGCAACGGTTCTTCAATTGCTTTAATCGTATTTTCGCTCATAGACTTAGACTCTATTACTACCTCATATGCCGCTATGAGAGAGTCAATGCCTGCTAAAGTGCGAGAAAGACTTACATTAAAGGAGTCAATCGGCGTCAACTCCTCGTCACCTTTAGTCTCATTGTTTGAGCCTTTCTCCGCTTCCTTTTTGGCTTTACGGTCTGCACGTTCTTGTGCAAGACGTGCTTCTTTTTGAGCGATTGTTAAAAGCTCTTCGCCGTGACAGTCAAGTTCTCCTGAGTCATATCTTTTCAGAGCCTTTTTGATATAATTAGCGCCGTCTGTACCGTGGAGTAAACTATGTCCATCTTCGTTGGGAGTGAAGAAACTTTCTATTTCTTCCAGACTCCCATTCTCTCCCAGCCTTGCCAGCAGAGGGATAATTTGAGATGTTGACAAGAATGGAATCTTGTCACTTTTCATATTACCATTTGAATCGTAAAAATACGTTCCAATCCTAACATATTGTAAAGCAGTCTTTTTTTGGATATTGAAAACCGAATATGCGAATGTATCAATTTTCATTCCCAATTCAGCTTCAACGTCATTGGCAATTCTTGCCAATTCAACGCATTTAATGCTAGGAGTAAGTGTTTCAATGTCTCCCAGCTTTTGAAGTCGTTCAACGGCTTCAATTACAAGCGGATTGCTAATTTCCAGCTTTTCAGCGCCGTTCGCTAATTTGTGCTGAAGGTTAAGAGATAACGTTGTTATCTCTGTTCCATTATTATCAGTTGTAACCGCTTTAGTTTCCCTGTTAAGAATGTTTGCAAGCCTTGAACTAATTCCAGTTGCAAAAGCATTGATTGTTGTCACTTCATTGTTTACTGTACTCTCATTTGCTTTAATCTCGTTGTTCTTTGCCATTGTTTTTTCTTCCTTTCCCTTCTAATCAGTTAGAAGTTTCAACATGAACTTTGTTTCATTTTTGACTATCTTATTAGTCAATAGTGTTTCATTTTTACCATTTTCAGCTAACCATTTAGAAGTCTGGTAGTAAGATGTGAACCAAAAATAGGTAACTTTAATAAACCGAAAATCGGCTTATTTGCGCACTTAATAAGATATGAAAGTGCTACATTCTGTTCTCCTGATTTGATGGTACTATCTTATCACAGATTACATAGAAAGTCTATGGACAAAGTGTTAACAATGTATGTATAAATTGTAAATTATCCTTGATTATTTTTGTTATTTTTTGATTTATTTTAACAAAAATCATAAAATAAATCAAAAATAATAAAATAAATCAAATAAATTGTAAATAATTTGTAAAAACACGTTATCGCTGAATTAAGAACACGAACAAATGTTTGTGGATAAAATAAGTCAAAAATGTTAAAAAAAGTCAAAAATTAAGAAAAATCAAAAAATTTGATCTAATTTAATTCGTTTTCAATTAAATTTTATGCAATGAAATTGTACTATATTGG
>JAFRFD010000014.1 GCA_017434525.1 Methanobrevibacter sp. | reverse complement strand
TAGGTGTTATTATGGTAAGCGAAGAATTCAAAAAGAAAGTAGATGCAGCAACTGACTTCATTGTCAGCTGTTGGGATGAGAACAATGATGATGATTTGACTTTTGATGAGAGAGTTGCTTCTCGAATCAATCTGTTAGATCCTGAAGTCAGGAAGATAGTTGAAAATAGTATGTAAAATTAAGGAGGCAAAATTATGGATATTGTAGAAAAACAATTGAACAGGAAAGTTCCTCTCCATTTTGAAAATGGGGAGGAATTAATAGATTACATGCTAAAAAATGGGGAAAGTAAAGTGGTACTCTATGTGTCTAGTCCTCGCCATCCCCAGGACGGAGAATTAATAGGTATTGGAGGTAACTTTGTTGAAGGCTACTTCCCACGTAAGACTCCCTACATTCAAGCTTCAGATTTCCGTATTGGAATATGCAGCTATTTGAAAGCTGAAGATGCAGAAAGAGAAGTGAATAGGATTAAACAATTGATTCGTGTTTATGGTGATGATTAGACGACTGGACAGGATTCGTATGATTTTATCTGAAAATACAACTGCTAATATAAATATTAAACCCATCTCATTTGAGACTGAGTGGGGAACCGCACGTCTCCGCAAAGATGGGTATTATTATATCAGCACAAAAAAATATAATGGCCGTTTACTTCATCGGTTAATCTACGAAAAGCATTACGGTCCAATACCTGATGGTTTTTGTGTACATCATGTAGATGGGGACAAGTCTAATTTTGAACTTAGCAATCTTGTATTGCTAAGTAAAAGTGAACATCAGAGTATTCATAGTCAGGAGTTCCAGAAGGATAAACATCCGCGTTGGTGTAAAGGTCGTATAGATCAGGCTGGTGGACTGGAATTTATCAGTGAAATGAAAAATAAGGGTATGAATATGCAGGCTATAGCTGATGAGTTGGGTTATTCCAATGTCAGTTCTGTATTCCATTATTTGAATGCTAGGAATGTAAGGTGGAATCAGATATGAAAAAGTTTCAGTTATCCGAATTTGTTACTGGCACCAGTGTTTCCCATTTTTTTGAAGATGGTAAACCTTTGACTAATAGGCAGGTTGAAAGATTGTTGAATCAGCAATATAAACGGATTGAAGAACTTGAAAAAGAGTTATTGGAGCTTAAGGAGGGAAAGTTCTAATGAATTTCAGTGATGTTTTAAAAGACATGTGCGGTGTTGAGGACCTTGAATTCATACTTGTCGTGGAAGGTATGGGTTACGAACTTGAACTGGACTATGTGGACCAGGGTGTAGTCTACTGTAAATGTGAGGATCTTGAAGAATGACAACTAAAGATTCCTTATACATGCATGATAAGAACATGGAATTATGCCCCATGTGCAAGTATTCCAGTTTTGACGGACTCCACGAATCCGGTTGGAACTGTAACAAAAAGGAATGTGACCATTACACCATGGATTATGACCTTATAATCCAGACAAAATGTGATTATTTCACTTTCGCAATAAACAGCAGCAGAAAGTGGATTGAAAATAGGATTAAAAGGTTGGAAACTAAAGCTCAAACAACTTTGGAGGGGTTCGTATGAACGTTAATGAAATCTGTAGGGAATGCAGGAACCTGAAGATGGAAAGACGTTCCAATGGTGATGCTGTCTCCTACAAGTGTAAGGAAGGTTACACTCTCACAAAGTTTGTTTACTGCACCGGATTCAAAAGGAAATACCTGTGCAAATACAATCTTAAAGTCTTTTTATTGGAGGTATTAATCTTTCTGTTCATTTTATTGGCTTTAGTCTCTGTTTTAGCAATGATTATTTATTTAATTAATATAGTGGTGTAAAATGATGAGAAAAAAGGAACCGTGGACTGTCAGATTAAGTAACGATGGCATCCATGCAGTAATACTAATAGGAAACACAGACCATCACCTGGATTTCTTTACTTTACAGAAATTATTGCGTAGTGGCATAAATGTTTCAAAGGATATGTTGGAAAATATTGTTGATGCAGCTGAAAAGTATGCTTATAAATCGGATTAGGATAGTGAAAATGATGAGAGAAAAAAGTGTATTATTCCAGTTTCTGGAATGGTTGGATGACAAGGAATATCTTTGTTCAACAGTCTATTTTGCCCCTGATTTGGATGATGATACAACTGAATGTCTTCCGCAGATTGGCAGAGAACATTACAATGATATCATCAGCGATTTCATGAAGGATCATAAAAAGTCTGAAGAATATCTCAAGGAGGCATTTGAACAGGATGCCAAGGATGGGAAAATCTACATGATTATAGAGGATGCATGTCATGACCGTCTGGACTTGAAAAGTTTAGAGCAGTTCACAAGTGAATACGTTGAAAAGTACAGTTATGAAATCCAGGAAGGAGAATATACCAGGGAATATGTTGAGGATATAGCTGCTGAAGACTACCAACAATACCTATACGAAAATAGTCTTGATGGTAAGGAAATCACTGATAAATTAAACCTATACATGGGAATCATTAATTTTCAGACCATGCACCTAGAAAATTTAAAAAATCAGATACATGTGCTTGATTATTGTGATAATGCTCTTAGAAAAGAACTTAAAGAAGTACAGAATGAAAACAAAAGTTTACGAGTGAAATTGGATTATCATAAAAGAATGCATGAACGGTTTAAGAGTGAATGTCTTGCAGTATTGGATAAGGAAGATTTTGAAAGATTGATTGAGGATTTGGAAATGAACTGGAGTGTGAAGATGGATGAGTGAGAAACGATTTTATCTTACTGAAAATGGAATACAAGATAAAGAATATGAATTTAGTTTACTGGGAGAATATGAACTTGTTGATATAATAAATGGAATTGTTGATGAGAATGAGCAGTTGCGACAGAAGGTTGAACGACTGCAAAAAGAGAATGAGGAGTTGCGACAACAACAACAGAGATTATTCAATTATTTCAATGATTACCTCAAAGATGAAATGGATAGTGATAATTTTTCTGAAATGTGGGATAATGTAAAGAAAGATGAAAGGTGGAATGATGAGTGAAAAAAGATTTGAATTGAGAAGCTATGGAAATGAAGAGGAGATTCAAGAAATAAGGGATAAACAAGGAGAAAGTTTATTTACTTGGGAAGATATTGAAAAGAAACTTAATCAGTTATCAGAAGAAAATGAACAGTTAAAAAAAGAAAATAAAAGGTTGGAAAAGAATCTGAAGCTTCAGAAAGAGAATGTTGAAAGTAATTTTGAATCAAGGAAGTATTGGAAGTCCCGGTGTGAAGCTGCTGAAAATAAATTAAAAGCAATACAAATGGAGGATGTTATTGATGACTGAATTTACTGATTATAAAGTTTTCATTGAATGCACCTGCACTTCATTTACGAAACCTATAGGTGTTCAACAGGCCATTGAAACCTTACTGGAGGATAATAATGTGCAGATTAAAAGGATGACTGTTGTTGAAAACGAAAAAGCCAGAACAATCATGTATGGGGATTAAAAATATGGAATTAGTGGATAAAGTTGTTGTACTCATAGTTATTTTAATTGCAATGTGGTTGTTTTTGACTACTGTTTGCTCTCTTTTTGATGGTAATGTGGTAGCTGAAGATGATTCCATTGTATATGATAATTGCATAATAACCGATAAGAAAATAGTTCCGACGTATAATATGGGAAATAATTATTATCTTAAAGTCAGTGCATGTGGTGAAATACCAGTAAGAAGAGATGATTATGCTAAATTCCAAATAGGAGGCCGTGTTAAAGTAATTTACCATTCATTTGGAAGGTACTGGGAGGTGAAAAAAGTATGAATGAGAATGATTTAACCGAAATGATAATTAAATCATACAAGGAAGACCTGCATAGGAAGATCAGGGCAATTGACCGTGACATCCTAAGACATCTTCCATTAATGCCTATGAGTGCAGCTCCGAAACTTTTTGAATTTCAAATATGTTTAAGAGTTATTGACATGTTTTTAGATGACCCTGAAGGGTTCAATGATGAAATACCAACCGTTGAGATAATGAGGAATGATAACGATGACAACCAAAATTAAAATTAGAAGAACAAAGAATGCAGACAGTAGAACAGCAGATGAGAACCTGGGCTATGAGGCATTACTGGAAGATACCCAGGAACATCTTAGGGATGTTCAATCCGGTATGATACTCTTAAGCGACATGGTAAAACAAGCCGGATACGACCATGATTATACAAAAATGGCCTATTTTGATGAATTTGCAGAGAATGTATTATCAGAGCACACCAATGAGGAATTCATCAGTGCTGATTGGTATCAGAAACATATTTTTGAGGAAAGACACCATCTGAACGCCAACTGCCCCCTTGATGTAAACCTGATTGATGTCCTGGAGATGATAGTTGATTGTGTGATGGCAGGTAAAGGCCGCAGCGGTCATGTCACACCATCCTACCTGATACTTAAGGATCCATCCATACTTGAAAGGGCTTATTGGAATACTGTGAAACTGGTTGATGAACATGTAATCCTTGAGGAAGATGAGTAAAAATGATTGGTGAATTTATTGTCACTTCTGATTTGTTCACTCCTGAAGTAATGGATGAGATAAGATATCTTTGGGAGAATAATAAATATTTGACACCTGATGATTTAATCAAAGAGATTATTCATGACAAATTTCTTGAAGTCCAGGAAGAAAAATATCAGGAATTCAAAAATAAAAATGAAAAATCTACTGATTTTGATGTAAACTCTTTACCTCATGAAAAGGCTTTGACTCATGACATGGTACGTGAGGAAATTAGGAAATATGTTGAATTCTTTAAGGAATTTAATGAGGATTTCACTCTTGGAGGTTATGGTGAAATGGAGTTAATGAAAATGGTCCTATCTATTGTAACTAATATTCATTATCACAACTTGCTTATTGGAAGATGGGACAATAAAGAGGAAATCCTTAGGGATTTCATTGATTTCAAGGAGCATAATCAGTATGCACATAATGAATATGCATTAAAGGAATACCTAAAAGACAAGGGGAAAGATACACTATGAACGGATTACTTGTATTTGGGATAGGATTCGTACTTATCGGCGTAATGGTGATTATACAGAACACAATATTCAGGTGAATAATAAATGATTAATCGTGAATGTTTTCTAAAACAATTTAAGAAGTATAATGGTGACACTATCCGTTTGTGGTTGACTTCAGATGATATATTGATTATTCCTGATACTCTAGAAGAGGATCCTTATTTTTTAATGGTACTCTTGTACTCCATTTTAGAAATGGAACTGTGGGTTTGGTAGATTGGAAAAAAGTTGAATCAGTTGAATTCCTGGAACATGAAGTGTATCCCACTGTAGAACCTGAGGAAATATTAGATGGTACCTTACCTGAGGAGATATTAAATGACAATTAAATCATTTTACCTTTGCGGACAATGCAAAAACTTCAATGATTTCATTGAAGTAACAACATGCGAACTCGGCAGAGTAAAGGAATTCAAGGAAGATGGTGGTCTTACAGATTGCCAGTACTGGGAGGCTAGGCATGGCCATTAACGTGAAAACAAAGGCTAAAATCATTATCATAACATTCCTAACCGCAAACAAGGGAGTTAAATACACCGGCAGGGAAATTGTTAATTTTGTTATTGAAAACCGTTTACTCGGCCGTAACGGTGATTTAACTCCCCGCGAAGTAAACAAGTTCATCAAAAAAGATGTTTACAATAAGCGCGGATTGTTAAAGGATGTGTTATACGAGACTGACGGACACAGACATAAATATTGGGTGGAATAAATGACTGAGAATGAACTGATAAGCAGGATAAGAAATGCTATTGAATCCGATGAGGATGAAATCTGTAGAGTGATAGAGGTGCAATTCCTCTTCGACGAGTATGATCGTCAAAGAATGGAGGCCGGATTATGAAAACCGAAACACAGAACATTTCAAAGGTAAACGAGCTTAAATTCGATATTAAATGGAAGGAAGCCATCAGGGATAAGGTGAAAACCAGTACCATCCGTGAAAGGTTCACCGGAAGCCCTGGTGATGAGTTTGACATAATGTACCTGGCTGATGAATTCTCACATATAGATGGAACATTGCGTATAAAGCATGTTCAACGTATACGGTTTGATGAAATTGACAGGAAAAAAGCAAAGACTGAAGGATACTTGCACGAATCCCTCAGTAAAAATGAACTTCTCAACTACTACCCTTATCTGGAGGACTCCAACTTATTGTATTACATAGTCTTTGAACTATTGGAAAGAAAGATGGTGATATAAGTGGAGACAGTTTACCGTATATTCGTCGAAAGCATGGGAGGTAGCGAGGTCACAATCTGCTTTGCAAAAACAAAAAGACTTGCAAACAGAATACTCAAGGAAATACCAACCGCAAAGCTATGTGAAGAGAAACTATACACCAGCCTACTGGAATTCCAGGTGGATGCATAACCATGATAACTATAGAAGGACACGGCCACATGGAACAGATATTCAAAGAACTGGCCAAAAAACCAATATTCGATGTCACATTACAATTGACAAAGAACAGGTTATACGTCATATTCAAAAATGACACAGTCGATGTTTACACCGGCTCAAAATACCTTCTTAAATTGTTGCATCGTCGAATAAGAAAACAGTACCTGGGAGTGTACATATGAATCAAACATTAATTGAATGTTATTTAATGAGACTTCCCAAACCGGTTATTGATGGTCCATTGGAAGATTACTTAAAACGAGAGTGTACATATGAATCAGCACAATCAAACATTACAAAGCATAAGGAACGGATTGGAAATCCGCAGAAAAAAACTGAACGAACTGGAATCTGAAGGAGTGAGAAACAACGAGACGAACAAGAGGATAATGCAGTTGAAAAAAGAAATCCGGACACTTGAAAAAGAACTAGATGACCTTTTATGAGACAGATTCATTGCAAATACTGCGGAAAACTATTCGAAAAAACACACAATCGCCAAATATATTGCAGCGAGGAATGTTTTATCAATGCCCGAAGAGAACGTAACTCCAAATGCCAGGCCAAAAGAAGACTCATGGCAAAAAATGGAGACCTTGTTCTACCAGAGCAGAAAAAGTACGGTTTAGGCAGTTACGGAACAAGTCACAGACACCATCCATTGGAAGATCCCGAACGAGAATACGAATCTATACAAAGGGAAATGAGATGGTTGAAATTGAAAGACAAGAGGAAAGAACATGCCAACTTATGAAGGAGACTATTACACCGAACTGAATAAGGAAAAACTAAGATGGGAATTATACTATTGGGAAGGAAACGATGCAAGATTCGTAACCAGTGTAAGCTATGCCAAAAGCATAAACTTCAAAAATGCAAAAAGAATAATCCTCCGGTTAAAGAAAAGTATTGAAGCTGAGGATTACCGTAAGGAGTGGGAACATGACAATGAGATATCCTCATGAAAAAGTGTACCTGGAACCCACTCCCAATGCAGCTTACATATATGATCAGGAAGTCAAAAACCTGGATGAGGTGAAACTGCACCAGGACGCAGTAAAACAACTGATGAACATAATCGGTTGTGAAATAAGATGCAGAGCAACCTACCACGATTACACAAAGCTGAAACATGAACACTTGACATTCGAGGAACATATGACTACTGAAAGACACCACCTCAACAACCCAAAGGGTGTGCCGGATGATGTTAATGTGATAGATCTTGTCGAGTTCATATGTGACGTGGTAAGTGCAGCAGCTCAAAGAACAGGAATACTTGACTTCAGACTCACACAGGTTGACGAATCACTGTTAAGACAGATAATCAACAACACCATTATGGACTTGTTGAAACTCGTAAGAATAAATAAGGAGGATGACAAGGATGGTTAGCAGAACACACAGTATCAAGATAAGTGTATTGGTAAAGGCCAGATTGTTAAGTTTGAATGGTGATGCTGCAACCGCACGTGAACTGGCCGAATACATGAACAACAACAATTTCGGATTTGACAATGGAGTACGTGCAAACGTGGTGGCAGCCATTATCAACCGAAGGTCCAAAGTACCAAACGACATGCTCGAATGTGTACAAACCCGTAAAAGAGTATCCAATAATAATTTTAACGAGTATTACATTCCAAGGGGAGCGAAATGAGGAAACAGGTTTTCCGTTGCAAAAACTGCGGAAGCATACATAAAAGGCCATATTTCCTATTATTAATCTATCATGTCTTTAGTGATGATTATTATCTGGTATGTGATGTTTGCAATCACACCAGTCATTTCCCTTTACATTTAACCGTTGGAGGCATAAGAACATGAATATCAGGGATTTTCATAATATAATCTATAACTTGAAATGTCCGAACTGTGGAGCTAATTATGATGAATTATATATGGGCAATTTAAACGGTGATACATTCACCTGTACCTGTAGCAAATGCAAATCAGAAATACAGGTAACCTATAGAGTGACTTTACGTAAAATGAAATAAGGAATGAATAGGATGCAGACAGAAGTTGATAACAGATTAAACATAATAATAACCAAAGGTGTCACATTAGAGTACAACCAGAATGAAGGCAACTTTATAATAAAAGGACCAGTCAACTTTGAAATGGTTGACAATAATACTTTCATTGTTAAAAAGAGCAATGGTAAAGTTCCAGTATATGCAAAAACAAAGGATGGGGAATTCAAAAATGAGAAAATGTGAAAAATGCGGAAGCAAAGATTTAAGTCTAGAGGTAATGTTCAATGTTGAAACCCGAACCTATGAAGAAAGAATAGTATGCGATGCATGTCACTATATGACTGACTGGGCTCCAACTGGCAGGCATTAAATTCTGAAATAGTGAGGTTGATAAAATGTTAAGAGATATGGATATTGGAATAAAAAGACATGACCTGAATAGTTTCCAATATAGAAAATATTTACTAAATTCAAAACATGAATTAGAATTAGCATATCATTTTCTTAATAATTTCTCACATGATGGAAATGAAGAGTTTATTAAAGAATTAATTGAAGAAATGGATAATCTTAAAAAAATTATATCTCAAATCGATGAAAGAATTGATGATATTTAGGAAGTATTTAATTAGCTAAAACTGGGGGTAAGACTTATATACTACTTCTCTAACTGTACACTATGTATAATGAAGAAGAGGAAAAACAGAAGTAAAAAGATGAAGAACACCTAATTTTTGAATGTATGTTCTAAATTTGTTTTCAAAGTATCCTATAAAAAAAATCACATATATTACAGAAAATCATGTATAATCTTCATCTTTTTATTTTCATTACTCTCCTTTTCTTTCAATTTGTAATGTAAAAGAAGAAAAATCAGAACATTAAAGAGGATTATAGTCTTTCCGGATTGGATGGGTTGATATATAGGCTCCTCAATACATGTACATGATGTGGATGAACATGTTTTTCAAGCAAAAAAAATAAAAGAGTTATTTGTTCTTTTTTTGCTTTTTTTTCTTTTCTAAATAAGTATCTTACATCAATCAATGAGCATGTTTTTGTTTTAATCTTTCATAGAATCTTCTTTTCTATTAATTCGATCTAATAATAGTAGCAATACTAAAATTTCATAATTGTTTCACTATATAAGTAATTTAATTAACACGAGGGAACATACAGAATATAAAACTCCCTAAAAATAGTTTTATATATCAAATCAATCAATAAAAATAACGCATAAATTTTCAAAAAAAATAATGTTCTTCTGGATCATTACACCACTCAATCATTTTTTTTGAGGAGCCTATATGTCAACCCATCCATTCACTCAAAAATAAATCTCTCCAAATATTTTTCTCTTTTTTTACAAAATATAAACACTATTAAAGAATCTATTTCAATGCTTTTTTAGAGTTAAAAAAATACATAAAAAGTTTTTTTTTGGTGGAAAAAAATTTTTAATACAAAAATATAATGAAAAAAAAAAAGAGAGGATAAACAAAAAAAATTAAGAAGAGGCCTAACAGAATAAAAAAAAAGAATGATAGGTAAAAAAAGGAATATATATCTTCAGATTTTTGGGAGAATTTACAAATTATATTTTTTTTGGATCTAAAAAAAAGGAGAATAAACTTAGTTTTC
>JAFRFD010000054.1 GCA_017434525.1 Methanobrevibacter sp. | reverse complement strand
TTTGTAGCATGTGCATACTGGTTCGTATACTTACGTGACTAAATGTACAAAATCAGTTTGGATCTAATATTCTATTAGTCAAACACAAAGGATTTTTATAAATCCCTAAATTTGTATTTACTTATTGAAATATTTGAGCGAAACCTATTTAATTCAAATATCAATAAGTATTTACATAATTTATTAAAGTTTTTAGAAATTTTTTTAAAAATTTCATTTGAATGAAAATCATACTTATAGGAATTTTAATTCCAAATACTCTTTTAGAGACATAAAATGTTTCTAAAACACGTTTAGATCTTTTTTTAAAGTTCTAAATTTCACATTTCATGATAATATAATATTATATTATTTATGTACTTCGAATATTATTGTCAATTCTTTTATTGGATTATAACAATAGACACAATTCACAATACTTGACACAATTCACAATAATCCTAAAAGATTTTAATAAATTATTATATTGTTTAAAATAAGACACAATTCACAATACTCGACACAATTCACAATATCTAAGAAGTTTTAATAAATATATAATTATTTAAAATTTCAGTTGTTAGTCAATAATTGAATTTGCCAATATGTAAACAAAAACAAAAATAAAACCTTGATTTTATTATGGAGATTATAAAATGGTTGAGATAAAATATGTACCATCTATTTGTCCTTACTGTGGTACCGGTTGTGGTATTAACTTTGTAGTCAAAGATGGAAAAATCATTGGTGTCGAACCATGGAAAAGACACCCTGTTAATGAAGGAAAAGTATGTCCAAAAGGTAACTTTGGATGGCAATTCATTAACCACCCAGACAGATTAACTACTCCGTTAATCAAAGAAAATGGTGAATTCAGAGAAGCTTCCTGGGATGAAGCTTTAGACTTAGTAGCTAGCACCCTTAAAAAATATGCTGACACTGACCCTAACAAATTAGGTTTCTATGCATGTGCTAGATCTCCTAACGAAAACATTTACATAACCCAAAAATTAGCAAGAGCTGGATGTGGTACTCAAAACGTAGACCACTGTGCACGTATCTGTCACGGTCCTACTGTAGCTGGTCTTGCAACCACCTTCGGTTCCGGTGCATCCACCAACGGTTATGACAGTATTGAAGAAGCTGATTTCATCTTCTGTATTGGTTCTAACAACATGGAAGCACACCCATTATTCGGTCGTAAAATTATCAGAGCTATCAAAAACGGTGCAAAATTAGTAGTAGCAGACCCAAGATACACTCCTACTGCAAAATTAGCACACGAATACATGCAATTCAAAACCGGTACTGACGTAGCTTTAATGAACGGTATGATCAAAATCATCATTGAAAACAACTTGCAAGATGATGAGTTCATTGCTAACAGAACCAAAGGTTACGAAGAAATGAAAGAAGTTGCAATGAAATACGACCTTGAAAGAGTAGCTGATATTACTGAAGCTGACCCTGAACAAATTAAACGTGTAGCTATCGAATATGCTAAAGCTGAAAACGCAGCTATTGTATACTCCTTAGGTATTACCGAACACTCTCACGGTGCAGATAACGTAATGTCCACTGCTAACTTAGCAATGTTAACCGGTAACTTAGGTAAAATCGGTGGAGGAGTAAACCCATTAAGAGGACAAAACAACGTACAAGGTGCTTGTGATATGGGTGCATTACCTTCTGACTATGTCGGATACCAAAAAGTTGCA
>JAFRFD010000053.1 GCA_017434525.1 Methanobrevibacter sp. | reverse complement strand
TTTTCTAAGCAATTTTCTAAACTGCTTTTAAACATTTTTTAATTTTTAATTCAATTTTTATATTTGTTTCAAATACCCTTATAAATAATCCTATTCAGTCTTGATTAATACTTTATACATAAAAAAGTATTACCATTTATATGCTTTATAAACATTAACTTTATATACTATATAAATGATATATTTTATTAGTAAAAATTTTAATCAAAAAATTATTAATTTTAACTGATTTTATTGTCAATTTTCTTTATTTGTCAAAACTAAAATTATATTAATTTTTTAAAATATTTACTTACTTTTTTTAAATAATTTTGGAGGTAATAAATTGACCGATGTTGATATAAAAATAGAAAACATTGTAGCTTCTGCAAGCATTGGTAAAGACATTGTTCTTACCGAAGTGGCAAAAGCGTTAGAAGGTGTCGATTTTAACAGAGAACAGTTCCCAGGATTAGTATTTAAACTTCAAGATCCTAAAACTGCTGCTTTAATTTTTAGTTCCGGTAAACTTGTATGTACTGGTGCTAAATCAATCGATGATTCAAAATTAGCTATTAAAAAAACTGTCGACCTTATGAGAACTATTGATACTGAAATTCCTCATGAGTTTGATATTAAAATTCAAAACATTGTTGCTTCTGCAAATTTACAATCTACTTTAAATTTAGAAGCAGTTGCTTTGGAATTGGAAAACACTGAATACGAACCAGAACAATTCCCTGGTTTAGTATACCGTTTATCTGATCCTAAAGTTGTATTATTATTATTCGGTTCCGGAAAAGTTGTTTGTACTGGAGCTAAAACCAAAAAAGACGCTAGGTTAGGTGTAGAAAATGCAAAAGCTAGACTTAGCGAATTGGACTTAATATAATTGGTGATATTATTGATTAAACTTGTAGTATTTGACTTAGATAATGTTATTATTGATGGTGAGGGCATAGACGAGATTGGAAAATTAATTAATATTGAAGATCAAATTGCAGCAATCACTGAGCAGGCTATGCAAGGTGATATCGACTTCGAAACATCCATTAAGAAAAGAGTAGGACTTCTCAAAGGAGTTGCTACTGACGATATTAAAACATTAGCTAATGAAATGCCTCTAATGAAAGGAGCTCGCGAAACCGTTTCCACCTTAAAGGAAAATGGTTTTGAAGTAGCTATTATTAGCGGTAGTTTTGATATAATCGCCGATACTATTAAGGGAAAACTTGATGTGGATAATGTATTCACAAATTCATTAGTTGAAGAAGACGGGATCTTAACTGGTGAAGTCACTGGACCATTAGTATCTGGTTCAAAATTAGATGTTCTATCCAAGCTCATCGAAGAAAAAGGTTATACCTTAGATGAATGTGTTGCTGTTGGAGATGGAGCAAATGATATCTCTATGATTGAATCTGCTAAATATGGAATTGCTTTTAATGCAAAACCTGCTTTAAAGGAAAATGCAGACATTATTGTAGAAACCCGTGATTTAACTGACGTTTTAAATGTCATCATTAATTTAAACTCTGAAAACACTGAAGGAGATGCTGACGTGGATAAAGAAGTTGCTGTAGAAACTGAAGTAGTTGAAACTACTGACGTAGTTGTTGAAAACCAAGAAGAAGAACAAGTTGCAGA
>JAFRFD010000052.1 GCA_017434525.1 Methanobrevibacter sp. | reverse complement strand
TACTAATATTTCTAATGTAAAAAAACATATAAATATTTACAGAGAGCATTTGAAAAGTAATATCCATCAACAAAAGAAAAAAAATTAAAGTACACCCAACACAAAATACAAAAAAATAACAAACTAAAATCTGATAAAAATAGAAAATACCCATTAAAAATCCTATTTAATATAAGTACACCCATCTTGCAATTCATCCACGACTTTTACAGAAGTCGTGGTATTCTTGCATTATTAAGATAAAATAAGAAAATGAAAAATCAGTATTTGGAAATTAGCTCCCTAAAAAGCATGACGGTTTCATCAACACTCATTTCGGCGCGCTGACTTACCTCTTCAAGGTCCGCTTCCCAAAGGGATATTTTGCCCATTTGGGTTACTAAAAACTCAAATTTAGGATTTGCATGTGCAAGGTCTGTCTTAAGCAGAGGATATTCATTCAGCAAATCCATGTATTTTGATTTTGAGGTCACATCGACCATATCATCACCACTCCAGCTCAGTTACCTTTTTCGGATTTTCATTAACGACAACACTTTCAATTTGACCATTCTTGATTCTGATTATCTTATCTGCCGCTTCGGCCAAAATGGCATTGTGAGTTACGATAATGACAGTTGTTCCTTTGGTGTTGCTCATGTCCTGAAGCAAGTTAAGAATTAAAACGCCTGTATTTGAGTCAAGCGCTCCTGTCGGCTCATCACACAAAAGCATTGTAGGCTGTTTGGCAACTGCCCTTGCAATGGACACCCTTTGCTGCTCCCCACCGGACAACTGTGCCGGAAACTGGTTTGCATGATTCTTAAGCCCCACTGAATCGAGAACATCCAAACCGTTTATGTCCACATCGACAATGTCCTTCATCAGCTCAACATTTTCAAGTGCGGTCAGGTTCGGAATCAGGTTATAAAACTGGAAAATGAAACCCACATTCTTGGCCCTGTAGGTTGTAAGCTGGTCATCGGAAAATTTTTCCACATGATTTTCATTCACGATAATCTCACCAGAGGTGACAGTGTCCAGACCCCCTAAAAGATTTAAAAGCGTTGATTTGCCTGCTCCGGACGGACCTAAAATCACAACGAATTCACCTTCTTCAATAGTGAAATTGACATTGTCCATAGCTTTTAGGATGTGGTCTCCGGATTTATAAATCTTGTCAACATTCCTGAATTCGATGATTGTACTCATGATCATTTCTCCTTACAACTAGATATTTGCACTTCATAGTTAATATATTATCCAAACCGGTTCCAATATGGGCATGTATTGAAACTTGATTTTTGCCAAAAACATCACCCACATAAGAAACATATAAAACATTTCAAAACTAAAAATTATAATATAATAAAATATTACAGGAAAAGTGCAAATGTCATTCGATAAAGATGAAATGTTGGTGATGCCTGCAGTTGACATCAAGAATGGAAAATGTGTCCAACTGGTTCAGGGCGAACCCGGAAGTGAAATGGTAGAAATAGAAAATCCTGAGCTAGTTGCAAAGCACTGGGAGGATTTGGGAGCGAAAAATATCCACATCATTGACTTGGATGGAACAATAAATGGAGTGGCCAGCTTTGATGTTATCAAAAAAATCCTTGATGAAGTCAGCGTTCCAATCCAGCTCGGCGGAGGGATAAGAAGCACAGAATATGCCCGCCAACTGTTGGATTTGGATATTGAAAGGTTGATAATCGGAACAATGGGAATCCAAAATCCGGAAACAATAACAGAGCTTTCAGACGAATACGGCTCCGAGAGAATCATGATTTCACTTGACAGCAAGGACAACAGGGTGGTCATCAAGGGATGGCAGGAAAAAATCGACAAAAGCCCTTCAGAAATCTCACAGGAGTTCAAAGACCATGGGGCAGGTAGTATTTTATTTACAAATGTTGACGTTGAAGGTCTTTTAGGAGGCTTTTACACAGAACCTGTAGAGGAGCTTAAGAAATCTGTGGATTTGCCTATTGTATATTCAGGCGGAATCACAACAATAGACGATGTCAAAAAATTAAATGAAAGCGGTGTGGAAGGAATAGTGATCGGTTCTGCACTTTATACTAATAAGATTGATTTGACTGAAGCTTTAAAATACCAAAAGAGGTAATCAGATGAAAAAAGTAATGGCGAGTGGAACATTCGATTTACTGCATCCGGGCCACGGAGTTTACCTTCAGGAAGCAAAGAACCTTGGAGGATACAATTCCAAGCTGTATGTGGTGGTGGCACGTGATTCTACTGTTGAGAAAAGAAAAAGAGTGCCGATTGTTGGTGAAAACCAGCGTTTAGAATTAATCAAAATGTTAAAGCCTGTGGATGAAGCTTATCTTGGAAATGAAGAGGGAGATATCTTTAAAATCGTTAGGGAAATTGACCCCGACATTATAGCTATCGGCCCTGACCAAACCCATAATGTTGAAAAGCTGCAAAAAGCCGTGGATGAAAGGGGGCTTAAAGCAAAAGTGCAAAGGGTTAAGGTCTACCACAAGGATGAGCTTGACAGCAGCTGTAAAATCATTAAAAAAATAAAGAATACTGACTTTGAAGGAAAAATATTAGATAACTGTGAAGATTAAGGAGATTATAAATATGTTTAAAGTAGCTATTATAGGAGCAAGTGGCTATACCGGTGGAGAACTCTTGAGAATGCTTTTAAACCATCCTGAAGTTGAAGTAACCGACATTACTTCAAGACAGTACGATGGCGTTCCAGCACACAAAATCCACCCACACATCAGAGATTCAGGACTGGAATTCAAAAACAAAAGCCCATCCGAACTGGATGCGGATGTTGTGTTTACCGCAACACCCCACGGAGCATCAATGAAAATCGTTCCTGAAATCTTGGAGACAGGTGCAAAGGTAGTTGACTTGAGTGGAGACTACAGATACAGGGACACTGCAGTATATGAGAAATGGTATGGAATGGAACATACGGACAGCGAAAACAAGGGAGCATTCGGACTTCCTGAGCTGTACAGGGATGAAATCAAAAAGGCAAATCTTGTTGCCAACCCAGGATGTTTCCCTACAGGCGCAATCCTATCCTCATACCCTCTTGTCAAAAATGATTTGGTGGAAAGAATCATCATCGATTCCAAAACAGGAGTAAGCGGAGCCGGCGTAAATCCGTCAGCAACTACACATTATCCGAACATTGCAGACAACGTAAATCCATACAAGATTTCCTCACACAGACACATGTCTGAAATCCAACAGGAACTGCATGGATTTGATGGAGTTAAAGTGTCATTCACACCTCATTTGGTGCCTGTCAACCGTGGAATCCAAACCACAAGCCACAGCTTCCTAAATGATGAAAATATTGACATCACTCCAGATGAAATCAGAAAACTATACGAAAAGGAATATGGAGGAGAATTCTTCATCAAGCTCATGGATGAAGGGGAAGTGCCTCACCTAAGTGCCGTTAGAGGATCAAACTTCGTACATATCGGAGGATTTGAAATAGATGACACCGGCAGATTGGTGATGCTTTCAGCAATCGACAACCTTGTTAAAGGAGCATCAGGCCAGGCCATTCAAAACATGAACATATTGCTTGGCATTGATGAAACCGCAGGTTTAACTCACTTCGGTCTCCATCCTTAAAAAAAAGGGGGAAAAATGAAAACATTAATCATTTATTATTCACAGGGCGGAACAACCGATATCGTGGCAAGGACACTGGCCAAAAAATTGCATACAGATTTGCTTAGAATTCACGATTTGAAAAATCGAGAGGGATTCAAGAATAAGTTATTGTCATCAATCAATGCGTTTCGGGAAACCAAAACAGACATCATTCCTGCAAACGTTGATTTGAGCCCGTATGGTACAATCTACTTTGGAACACCAACATGGGCAGGAAATCCGACACCTGCAATCCTTACAATCATTGACAGATGCAATCTAAGGGGAAAGGATGTGGTTTTATTTGCTACAATGGACGGCAACCGTGGAGATTCAAACATTGAAAGACTTGAGGAGAAAGTCAAAATGCGTGGTGCGAGAGTTATCGAAAGCTTTACCCTTGCAACCAAAAACAAAGACCCTGAACAATTAGTCAATGACACTGAAGCTATTATTGAAATAAAAGATTTGAAAATGTATAGAGGATAGAGTATGGCTAAAAATGTTAAATCTGAATTAAAAATCAAGGCTATTGAAAACGGTACTGTGATTGACCACATCACTGCAAACAAATCACTGCATATCCTAAAGGTTTTAGGCCTTCCGGATGAGGATACAAAAAACGTTACAATAGCTATGAATGTTTCGTCAGCTGAATTTGGAAGAAAGGACATTTTAAAAATTGAAAACAGGGAATTGGATTATCAGGAATTAAATCAAATCGCTTTAATCGCTCCTAAAGCTACAATTAACATTATCAGGAATTTCGAACCTGTCAAAAAATATAAAAGCGTGCTTCCTGAAAAAATCACTTCAATCCTTAAATGCACAAATCCAAAATGCATTACAAATTATGAAAATGAGCCTATCACACCTAAGTTCAATGTGATTCAGGATTACCCTCCTGTTGTAAGGTGTCATTACTGTGAAAAATTAATCAAGACAGAAGATATCGAAAAACAATTCGAATAATCTTCTTATTCATTTTTTAAGATAATCGGCCAATCTTTTAGACAGTGCAAGTATTGTCAATATTGGTGGTTTTCCAGGTGATACTGGCAATACGCTTGCATCACAAACAAACAAATCATCTATTTCTGTTTCCAGATTGCTATCAACAACTTTTCCGATAGGTGCGGTTCCGCCTGGATGCGCGCCCCTGAATACTGTCGAACCTATTGTTTTCGGGTCAACACCGGCCTTTTTTAAAATAAATCCTGCAGTGGCCACTCCCTCTGCAAGGTAGCGAATGTCAGTAATCGTATTGGTCTTATTCACAAATCCGTCGGTGTGCACATATCCTTTAGCCTCATCAGGTATCTTAACCATTATGGATAGGATGTCCTTGTCCTCTGTGCCTTCATATGGTATGTTTTCACGGATGAATGATGAAAAATGAGGAGACAGCACAAAGTTTTTGCCCACTACAAGGCCTGCCATCTGAACTTCAGTGTTGAAATTGATGTCCTTAAGATATCCTCCAACAGTGACAAACGGATCAAAGAACAGTTCACGGCCAATGCCAGTAAGGCCAATATTCTTTAATATTGCTGCGGATTGGATGGCTCCGGCACATAACACTATCTTATCTGTTTTTAGAATTTTTTCCTGGCCATCCTTAATGTATCTGATGCCGCATGCCTGCATATTGCATAAAATGACATCTATTACTTCAGCCTCGGATATGAGTGTTGCTCCGGCTTCAACCGCCTCATCGACAAAGTCCTTGGCAGACCATTTCGCATCGACGGGACATCCGAATGCGCACTTTCCGCACTGAATGCAGTCCTCTTCCCTGATTGCCTTTGGCATCTTGCATACGTCAAGTCCCAATTCTTCGGCGGCGTCTAAAAATATTCTGGTTCCCCGGCCGATATGTGAATCGTCGAGTTCATGAACGCCGACAAGCTCTTCCACATATTCATATTCCTCGGTCAAGTCAATGCCGAATTCATGCAGTTCGCTGTCAAGCGCCCTCACCATATTTCCCATGGCCACGATTGTTGAGCCTCCAACACAAGTTGTGGAAAGCAAATCCATGTCCTTAGGATATTCATCATAATATTTATAAGCATCTTTAGAATCTATATAAGGCCCCTTTTCAAAAATTATGACCTCTTCTCCGCTTTTTGCAAGCTCCCTGGCTAAAAGCCCTCCGCCTGCACCTGTTCCTACAATGGCAATCATAACATCCATCCACCATTATCCTTTGATATTATTTATATATAATACATATATAAAAAAACTTTTATTAAATATGCAAGACTAAATAGATATTATAGTAATAGTTGAGTGATAATATGGAAGAACATATTGATTTATTCGAAAGCGTTATTGAAAAGACAACCCCAAAAGTGGATTATATGGATATCCGCTCCGGAATCGGGAACAGCACTTCCATAATAATGAAAGACGGAGACGTTGAGGAAATTAACACCGGAATGAGTTTAGGTGCAAGAATCAGAGTATTAAACAATGGAGCTTGGGGTTTTGCATACACTACAGACTTATCAAAAATTAATGAAATAACAGAAACCGCAATAAAATTATCCAAATCACTTAAAGGAGACGTTGAATTAAGTGAAAGCGAAGTCATAAAAGACAAGATTGCCGTTGATGTTGAAATACCCTTCAGGGACATATCAATCGAAGAGAAAAAGGAAATCATGAAGGAAGCCAATGATGCCGCCACAATCGATAAGGTGAACAGTACCACCGTAGGCTATGCGGACACCGAGACAAACGAACTGTTCATGAACAGTGAAGGCTCCCAAATCCAGGTCAAAACCTCCAGAGTCAGAATGGCTTTGAATGCCTCTGCAACAAATGGCGAAATAATCCAATTCGGCCATGGAAGCATGGGAGGAGTTAAAGGATTTGAAGTGATAGCCAAAAGAGACATTGAAGAATTTGGAAGGACAATTGGAGAAAAGGCAGTACGCTTGCTTGATGCAAAACCTGCCCCGTCCGGAAAATTCCCTGTAATAGCCGATCCGGAACTGACGGGCGTATTGGTGCATGAGGCCCTGGGACATGCCGTTGAAGGAGATTTAATCTTACAGAACGATTCCATCTTAAAGGATAAGGTGGGTGAGATGATTGCATCAGATATCGTAAACATCTTTGATGATGCAAGCCTTAAAGAGGGATTCGGATATTACCCGTATGACGTTGAAGGGGTTAAGACCAAACCTAACCAACTAGTAAAAGACGGAAAATTGATATCCCTTTTAAATTCTAGAGAGACCGCATCACAACTCAATATGCAATCTTCGGGAAATGCACGGTCAATCATTTCCGAAAAGCCGATTGTCAGAATGAGCAACACTTACCTGCAGCCTGGAGACAACACGTTTGAAGAGCTGATTGAAGACATTCAGGATGGAATATACCTTAAAGGCTCCAGAGGAGGACAAGTTGACACAGGAAAAGGAATTTTCCAATTCAATGCTGCTGAAGGATATCTGATTGAAAATGGAGAGATAAAAACCCCTCTAAGGGACGTTTCATTATCCGGAAACATCCTGGAGACCCTGAAAAACATCGATGCTGTAGGAGATGACTTTAAGCTTAGTGTTGGATTTTGCGGAAAGGACGGCCAAACTGCCCCTGTAGGCGATGGAGGTCCGCACACAAGAATACTGAACGCATTAGTTGGAGGAATGGGATGATGATAAGTGAGAGAGCTGGAAACTATTTAGTTGATATTGCCAAAAAAGCCATTGAACATTATATAGAAACCAAAGAAACATTGGAAATACCTGAAGATTACCCTATTGAATTAGATGAAAAATTAGGAGTGTTTGTTACATTAAACAAGAACAATGCATTAAGAGGCTGCATCGGATATGCCGAACCGATTGAACCTGCCATAAAGGCAACAATCGAAGTGGCAATTGCAGCTGCATTCAACGATCCAAGATTCAGTGCAGTGACAAAGGACGAATTTCAGATTCTTGACTTTGAGGTGACCGTCCTGACACAGCCTGAGCTTATTGAAATAGCACATCCGGACCAATACATGGATGAAATTGAGATAGGCCGTGACGGTTTGATTATTCAAAAAGGATATTCAAGAGGTCTTTTGCTTCCTCAAGTAGCTACAGAAAATGCATTTACCGTAGAGGAATTTTTAGAACATACCTGCATGAAAGCAGGAATCAGTGCAGACAGCTGGATGGATGAAAGCTGTGACGTGTACAGATTCCAAGGACAAATATTTAAATAGTGATATTATGATGATACCGACAATACCTACGCCTGAAGAGATATTGGATAAGGGATTCAGCAGAGGTAAAAAACAAGCAGATTTAATGAGAACCCAAAAAATACCAAAGCACCTGAAAGGTAAAAGAATAGAGGAGAGAAGAGTCGTTACCTCATGTCAGGTCATTAAGGATAAATTGAAATCAATTTTGGATGCCGTTCCAGAAATCGAAAGCATGCATCCGTTTTATCAAGACTACATCGACATTACCGTTGGAGTGGATGACATGAAACAGGCCCTTGGTGCACTCAATTGGGCTTATGGAATCATCACCCAACTTGAAAAGGAATATGGTGCAAAAATCAGGAAAAATCCCTCTGAAAATGCAACAGCTATCCAAAAACAGGCATATGGTAGAATTTCCTCAGTCATAAACAAGATTAAAAAAGACCTGGACTTTTTGGATTTTGCAAAGCAGAACCTCAGAAACATGCCGACAATTGATTTTGAGGCAACAACAATCGTAATTGCGGGCTTTCCGAATGTGGGTAAATCAACCCTCTTAAGACAGATTACCGGAGCCGACCCACAGGTTGCAAATTACCCTTTCACAACCAAGGGTATTCAAATCGGCCACACCGAAATGCACTGGAGAAGCATTCAGATTATCGACACCCCTGGGCTTTTGGACAGGCCTGTTTTAGAGATGAATGATATTGAGATGAATGCTATCGTTGCCTTGGAGCATCTGGCAGATGCAATACTGTTTATTTTTGACGCTTCTGAAACCTGCGGATTCCATTTGGACAATCAATATAACCTTTTAAAACAAATCGAAAAGATCTTTGGAGAAATCCCTGTCTATTACCTGTTCAACAAGATGGACCTTGTTGACGACCGGGAATACCTGAATGAATACATTGACGATGAAGACAAATCAATATTCATCTCTGCAATTGAAGGTGAGGGCATTGATGAGATAAACAGGGTAATTCGAAGGATTAAAAAAATTGACCGCACCCCTGAAGAGGAAGAAGAGGACGAATATTACTGATAATAATCTAATGATAATAACAATTAACAGGTGAAAGAGTTGAATAGTAATCAAAGTGATAAATATAAGGATTATATTGGAAAATCACTGTTTGTATTGAGTTTTATTGTACTGGGCTTAATGATATTTTTAATTATTCAAAAGCCTTTTTTACACATTGACGAATGGTTTACACAGGGATTAATGTATATCTCATTTAAGGAAATGGTTCATTTAACCGCAATTGACGTACATCCGCCGCTTTATTATGCAATTGCCCTGATACCCGTATATCTGCTGAACTGGCTTCACATTCCATACGATATGATTTTTGTAATGAAAATGGTATCCGTTGCGGCATATGTGGTGCTTTTAATATTGTCCCTGACCAAAATCAGAAAAGATTACGGCTGGTTTGCAGGAGGCCTTTTTGCCTTTGCGCTTATAGCAATGTCCAATTTCCTGACAACATTTTCAATTGCAAGGATGTATCCTTGGGGAATGGTATTTCTAGTAATAAGCTTCTTGTATGCCCGTGAAATCCTGAAAAATCCTACATTGAAAAATTGGATCTTGCTTGCCTTTTTCTCAGTGTGCGGAGCGTATACACACTACTTTACTGCAGTCTCATCAGTTATACTGTATGTATTGCTGTTTGCATATGTACTTCTTAAAAACAAGTCCCAACTTAAGAATTGGGCCATATCAACAGTATTCGGCATAGTATGTTTTTCCCCATGGTTCATTTTCCTATACAGGCAAATCAAAGATGTGAAAGGAGACTATTGGATTCAAAGCATTACTGTCGAGAAGTTCGTGCAATTTTTCGCATCAATATTTACAGACATCAATGATTTCTACATCAATACAGCATTGGCTATCGTGTTTTTGGTGCTTTTCATCTTTATTCTGATTCAATATAAAAAATCACAGGAAGACAGCGACATTGTCCTTTTGGGATCATTGGTGTTCGTCGGAACAATCCTTTTCGGAGTCACCGTATCATTCCTTCTGAGGCCTATCTTCATTGTAAGGTATCTCACCCCGGCAATGGGAGTGATGTGGCTGTGCATTTCAATATTCATATCCAAGTTTGACGTTAAAAAGATAATCATACCTGTCGTGATTGTTTTATTGGTATTCAGCGCATTTAACCTATACCATCAAATCGAGGACATATCCAAGAATCATGAAAAACTGGTTGAAGCACAGGAACTTTTAGAAAGCATCGACAGCAACAATTCCGTGGTCATTATTGATGGAATGGTAAAATACGTCCATTTCTACAATCAGCTGAATGATTCGATAGTATATAGCGGATTTTCTGTCGGCGAGCGGAAAAACGCAAGCGGCTTTACTAAGTTTTATGACGACAAGCAGTACAGGTTCCTGATGCCTGATGATTTCACCCAATATAAAAACAAGACAGTGTATCTTGCCTTCCGTCAAGGCGCAGACATCAAATTGCCTGACGGAGTTTCACGTGAGAAATTGGGCAAAATCGAAAACTGCAAATTCTGGAAATTGACATATGACGGCAGCACAAGCTAATGTCTTTTAAGCAAATTGAGGGAGTGGTCTAAACTCCCCTTATTTAATTCGTTAACAGGTGAAAATTTGAAATTTGACGAAAAACCACAAAAGATGTTGGGAATAGGACTATTGATCCTAAGCGTTCTGCTTGTGGCATTCTGGTTTTTCATAGCCTTCAAATACCCGTTCATAAGCGTGGACGAATGGTATACAAAAGGACTGGTCTACTTTAAAATAAAAGAGCTGATGGCCGCAGTTTCCATTGACGTCCATCCTCCACTATATTATCTCATCCTAAAGGCGGGAATGAAACCCTTAAGCGCTGCAAACATTCATATTGATTTGCTGTTCTACCTTAAGTTCATGTCACTGGTGCCGTATCTGATTATACTGGCAGTATCATTTACAAAAATCAAAAGGCAGTACGGATATCTGACAAGCGGAATATTCTCATTCGCACTGATTTCAATGTCAACATTTCTCATCCAATACCTGACTGCAAGAATGTATACATGGAATCTCCTATTCCTGTTTTTAAGCTTCCTGTACTTTAAAGACGTGTTGGACAGGGATGATAAAAAATCATGGATCTTATTTTCGGTTTTTACCGTTTTAGGTGCCTACACACATTACTATTCAATCTTTTCAAGCCTCATATTGTATTTGGCGCTCTTCGGTTATCTGTTTAAAAACAAGAAATCATCCCCCAAGAAGTTTTTCGCATCCGTTATCGGAGGTGTGATTGCTTATCTTCCTTGGCTCATTGTCTTATTGGGCCAGATTTCCAAGCCAAACAATCCCGGAATGGGCGAAGTGAGTTTCATGTTCCTGTTGAAAATCATAAGGTCCGGAATGCTGATTTCCAATGACTATCTCCTGATAGGGATTTTCACCGTCCTGATGTGTCTGGCGATGGCATTGGTATTTAAGGATTATATAAGCGAAAGAAATACTGAAAACTTCTACTTATCATGCGGAATGGCCATGTTGATTGGAACAATAATCATAGCCTTTGTCATTTCAATCCTGTTCAGGCCAATTCTTTCTGAGAGGTATTTCATTCCATGCATAGGCGTTTTCTGGTTTGCGCTTTCAATCTACATATCCAAGCTGGACAACAAAAAGCTGGTCTTGATTTTGATATGTGCAATACTTTTGGTGGGCTGCGCGAATGTTGATTTGGAGTTTGAAAAGATAAATAAATACTATAAGGAAACCCTTAAAAGCTATGACATCATAGACAAGATAAACAACGACGATTCAATCATAGTTTATGAAGGGGTAAACAAGTACATCCGTTTAAACAAATACTTGAACAAGATTGACAACTATGCCAACATCAGCCTTGAGGAAATTCAAAACGGATCGGATGAATTTGACAATCTGCTAAAACAGAACAAGACCGTGTATTTCATAGGCGCTACAAAAAGCAAAATCAACGAAACCGACTATAATGCTACTAAAGTGGGAACCATCAGGCCATGTGGAATATACAAGATTACCCGACCTCTTTAAGAGCAGTAATGTGATTCTCGAAAATCGTTTTTTTAACTCCATATCCGATATGGAGTTTTCAATTATTATTTTTCAAACACCAAATTTCTTTTAGAAAAAAAATTTTAGAAACTGACCAAACCTACAATTTTTCATCATAATTTTATAGTGAACTTTACAAAAAGTAGTTTAAAGTTTATATACCTTGATGAATTAACATATAAATGGATTACAATGAAAAGAATTATTAAGATTCTGCTAATTATATTGATTTTACTTATTGTTTTTGCAGCATTGACACCTTTTTTACATGAAGGGCATGAAAAAAACGACATACCTTTAGACGAGTATACAAGAATAATAGGAAACAACTCCAACGGTACAGTCTATAAAATTACATGCGGCAACAACTCATCAACAGATACTGCAGTATTGATTTTGGGAGTCCATAGCCTTGAAGGAGGCATTCATAATGCCACATATAAGACAATAATGAATTTTACCAAGGAAAATAGCCTAAATAAAAAGTATATCGTATACTTCGTTAAACTCAATTTTGAAGATAGCGGAATGAACACCAGCGATTATAACACCAACAGACATATGGGAGAACTGTTAGCCAACAAATACGTTGTCCCTGATATCGAGAGATATGATTCGTTTATTGTCGTTGACGTTCATGAAATGGAAAGCTATTGGGAATATCAGGAATATGTTGGGGTTCTCGACAACAAGTCAAGCGAATCAATGGAATATGCCTACAGGCTAAGCGATAATTTGGATTATCCAATATTAACAATCAATGCAGGCACTTCACCACAATGGGTGACAGTTCCAATCTCTAAAAATGGCCATGACACCATTCTATTCGAAACTCCTCAAAAAGCCAGCCCAGAAAATAAAACACAAGTCGCAATAGACATGATTAGAACAATTGATAATTTAAATGCCTATTGAGCCTTATTGCCCCATAAGCGGACAAATTAGGCATTATTTTTTCTCATTTTAGTGTAAATTGAACCAATCTTTTAGGCAATAGCTTAAATATTTCATGAAAAGAATATATTACTATGACTTTCATGAATAGCACTGCAAACATTAAACAATTCCAATTGATCAAATTCCTAAATGAAAATTGCGATGACGACCATGTGATATCAAAAGTTTCAATTTTGCTTCGCCGTGACAAAATAGAAGCTCCTTATTATATGATTACCAAAATCAGACTGTCCACCTGCATTGACAGGCCAGAAAATGGAGTCATTCATGCAATGGACATTCTAAATCATGTCAGAAGGCACAATTTAACTGAAGATGCATATAATGAAATTAAATCATTGATTCTAGATAACGATTATGAAACCGATTTGGTGAAAATCTCCAAAAATGATGAACAGCTGAAGATGGTTCTAATGTCTAGAAATGATGATGAATTCCTGAATCTCTTTAAAGACTATGGGGAACTTTTTGACAAAATAGATAATTTGGTCGATTAGAAAAATTCACGAACTAATCTTGAAATGATACGTTCTTAATGTGAACCTAATTTGCTAAAATATTCAAAACTATCATTTTTAAATGTTTCATACATATACTTACGTTCTATCCATCTAATATTTTCATCAACATCAACCAAAATAAAAAATGCATAAATTAAATTACATATAACATTAACACATGCAAAATAATTAACAGTGCTGACTATTTAAACAAAGAACAATCAATAGCAACATGGTTATTTGAAAATATTAGGTTGGCATCATCAGATATATTAAAAAAATATAAATTGTAAAATCTAAATAAATAATAATACAATAAAATCAAGGGATTAAAATGGATTTAATAAAGGAATATAATGAAAAAGAATTGACAATAACCGTCAAAGATAAGGTTGATACAAATACTGCACCTGACTTTGAAAATGAAATACTGGATGAAATGGGCAAATTTGATTCATTGATAATAGATTTTACTGATTTAGAATACATTTCAAGTGCAGGATTAAGGGTTTTAGTTGCTACCGGAAAAAATTTAAAACCCCAAAATATTCCCTATGTCATTAAAGTTAATGACACCATTAAAGAAATCCTTGTAATGTCCGGTTTTGATAAGATTCTAAATATAGAATAGAAAAGTTTAGAATCAATCCTTAACTTTTTTTGATGGTATACTCGATATTGTTAAATCCCAGAACCTCGCTAACCTTTATGCTGTCTTGTGAAAAGGATTTTCCAATATGCTGCAGCACTTCTCTTTTTCCTTCATCCTTCATATTGACAGTTATCTTATCATCATAATCAATCAGTAATATCTCCACATGCACTTTTTCATCGTTTGAATCAAAAATTGTGTCTAGTATCTTATCCAATGTTTCAAAAGATGAGGAATCCACATTCAAACTCCTTAAATGGTTAAACATTTCAGCTTTCGCATCATCATTTTTGCTTTCTAATGTGTAATTTCTAGTCTTTTCAATCAATCCTTTTCTGATGAAAAACAAACCGTCATATTCATTGTCATTTCTTTCAACTATCCTTACATAAACGGCGACAACAGCTATTGATAAAACAAAACCCAGTGGGAAAGATACCCAAACGCTGGTAATTCCTATAAATGGATATAATATGAATGTAAAGAACAACGGTCCAAGCAGTTCTGAAATGGCAGTAATGATTCCTGATTCCAGAGTTCTTTCAATCCCTTCATAATAAAACAGCAGCATGGTCGAAAAGGCCATAGGTATAAATGCCAATGAGTATATCCTAAGCGCATTTTCCACCAACATGTCATTAGGCATTTGGGCAAGGTTGAAAAACATCAACAGCCCATCAGGATACATCAATAGGAATGCAGTGAATGCTATTGAACACATGGTTGTTGCAATAACTGATTTTCGCACAATATGATTAATGTTATAAAAATCGTTCTGCGCATAATAGATAGGGACAATCGAAGACAATGTCTCGGCGAATCCCATGATAAAAATACTTATTATCAGCAATGCGTTTAAGCATACGTTGAATATATCCAAACCCAACTCTCCTAAAACTCCACCAAGAATCAGATTCATGATATAGACCAATATTACATTAAAAAGACCCATACTTGCACCGGGAAGGCCAATTTTAATTATTTCAATGGTAGAGGTTATCCATGATTTGACCTTCAATTTTGATAAGACAAATCTGAAGGTTCTTTTTGAATCGAAATGGTATTTTAAAGTGCAAATAAACGCAACCAAATAACCTATAAGCATTGCAAGTGATGCTCCTTCAATTCCCATGTGTAAAACGCCCAGGAACACATAATCTAAAATTATATTAAGGATATTTGCAACAATAATGACACCTGAAGCGAAATTTGGCTGTCCATCCACACGATTGAACTTCCCCGTCGTGTTGACGACGGAGATTCGCAAACCAAAATAATATAGTTTATTTATTTTTGGAAATTTTTACTGCACCGTCGTCCCGACGATTTCTAATCCTTTATTAAGGATGTTAATGGCCGCATTCCGGTCACGGTCGTGATGTGTATGGCAAATTGGGC
>JAFRFD010000013.1 GCA_017434525.1 Methanobrevibacter sp. | reverse complement strand
GAAAACATGATTCGTGATATGGATGATGTCATCACTGATTTCAGTTTAAATGTTATTCAAAGCGGTAACAGTTATAAGTTAAGTTTTAGATTTTCTGATAAGTTTTCTAAGAATTTGATTGAGCATTTTGCTGAATCATTCAGTCTTGTTTTGGATGAAATAATTAATGTTGGCGAGTTATCAGATATTGATTATACTGCATCAGGGGATTTGGAACTTTTGGATGATTTTAATTGTACAGAAACTCCTTTGTTGTATGATGATATTTTGGATGCATTTAATGACAGTCTTTCTAAGTATCCTAAAAATAAGTGTGTTTTTTCCAGGGATGTTTCATATACTTATGGTGAAACGGCATTCATTGCGGAAAAAATTGCTAAGAAATTGGTTGATTTGGGAGTTGGATCTTGTGATAATGTTGCATTTTTAGTTGAGAGGTCTGAACTTTATTTATTCAGTATTTTGTCTACTTTATCAATTGGTGCGGTTTATGTTCCTATTGATGATAAATATCCTGATGAACGTGTTAAATTTATGTTGGAGGATGTTGGTTCTAGGGTTGTTATTGTGAGTGATGAAACTTATGGTCGCGTTAATAATTTAACTGATGATGCTGTTTTATTGAATATTTCTGATATTGTTAAAGGGGATGTTGGATGTTTGTCTTATTTGCCGGTTAATTATGGTGATTTGGCTTGTATTCTTTATACTAGTGGTACTACTGGTGTTCCTAAAGGTGTAAAAATTACTAGGAAGGCTATTCTTAATTTCACAGAGTTTTATGTTAATGAATCTGGTATGGCTAATGATGATGTTTATGGTTTATTTGCTTCCATTGGTTTTGATGTTGCTATTATGGGTATTTTTTCATCAATTTATGCTGGTGCTTGTTTAAATGTTATTCCTGATGATATTAAATTTGATATGGATAAATTAAATAAATATTTCTGGGAATTTGGTGTTACTCATACTCATATTACTACTCAGGTTGCTAAATTGTTCGTTGACAATTTTAAGGATAGTTCTTTAACTGAATTAGTTACTGGTGGTGAAAAATTAGGTGAAATCGATTATCAAGGGGATTATTGTTTTGTTGATACTTATGGGCCGACGGAAGCCTGTGTGTATGTTACAAGTATAAATGAAAAAGATAAGGTTGATTCATCATCAGTAGGATATTTACTTAATAATTTGAAAGCGTATATTTTGGATGATAATTTTAATCGTGTTCCGTTTGGTGCTGTTGGTGAATTGTATTTGGCGGGTTATCAGATAGCTGAGGGATATTTAAATCGTGAAGAGGAAACAAAGAATGCTTTTATTGATAATCCTTTTACTAATGATGAGAATTATGCTACTTTGTATCGTACTGGGGACAGTGCATCTTTCTTGCCTGATGGGTCAATAAATATTGTTGGTCGTAGGGATAGTCAGGTTAAGGTTCGTGGTAATCGTGTTGAACTGCCTGAAGTTGAATTGGTTATTCGTGAAATTGATTATGTTGATGATGTGACGGTTCAGGTTGTTGGTAATGATTTGGTGGCTTATGTTGTTTTAACAAAGGATTTGGATGATGAAGCTCTTAAAGATTCTATTTCCAATTATGTTGGTGAACGTAAACCTGAATATATGGTTCCTTCTTTTGTATTAAAATTGGGTGCTATTCCTTTGACTGTAAATGGTAAAGTTGATAAACGGGCTTTGCCTGAAGTGGATATTAGTGGTTTGCAGGTTGATTATGTTGAGCCGTCAAATGAAAATGAAAAATTGATTGTTGAAGCTTTTGAGAAAGTTTTTGATCAGGAAAAAATCAGTGTTTATGATGATTTTATTCGTCTTGGTGGTGATTCTTTAAATGCAATTAAATTAATTTCTTATCTTAAAGAGTTTAATATTACTGTTGCTGATGTTTTAAGTTTGAGAACTCCTAAAGCGATTGCTGAATCTGTTAAAGTAGAAAATTTCGATTTGGATATTTATTCTTTAGAAAGTGGTTGTCCTTTAAATGAACCTCAGTTAAATATTTATTTAGACATAGTTGCTAATGAAAAAAGTGATTCATATTTAATCCATGTAAACACTAAGATTTCCAAGGAATTTACTATTGGGGAGGTATATGGTGCTTTAGATAAAATGTTTGATGTTCATCCAATTTTGGGTATGTGTGTTAGTGATGAATTTGAAGTGCCTTATTTGATTAAAGGATCCAAACCACCTATTTTCATTGAATCAGATGTTAATGATGAATTTTTGACACAATCATTTGATTTGAAAGATTCTTTATGCAGATTTTTAATAGTTGAAAATAATGATGAATATGAATTATATTCTGTTTTCCACCATATTATATTTGATGCTCTTTCTGAAAAGGCGTTTAAAGAAGATTTAAACTCCTTACTCAGAGGTGACTCTGTTGAATTTGATGATTCATTTTTAAAAGTGGCTGCATTTAATAGTATAATACAGGACTCTGAAGATTATTTGAGTGCAAAGAAATTTTATGAATCTATGTTGGCAGATGCTGATGAAGCAGGTAGTTTGTTGGATTGTGTAGTGTCTGATGGACCCGGATTTATGAAAACTACTTTGGATTTGGATTTAAAATCATTAAAATCATTTTTAAATAAGTGTGGCATTAGTGAAAATGTATTCTTTACAGGTGTATTCGCTTACACTTTATCTCGTTTCGTCGGCAATAATAATGTCTTATTTAATATAATTGAAAATGGTAGAGACAGATTTAACAATTTCAACTCAATAGGTATGTATGTTAACACTTTACCTCTTTTAATTGACTGTAAAAATCAGGAAATAAATCCATTTATGGATTATATGTCTAATGTGATTTATGATGTGATGAAATATAATTATTATCCATTCAGATTACTTTCTAATGAATATGGTATTGATTCAAGCATTTTATTCCAATTTATTCCTGATTGGATTGGTGATGGAGAAGAAATGGATGAATCCGAATCAGTATATGGGGGTATGCTTGAAGATGCGGATGACTTAATCAGCGATTTTGGTGTAGATGTTATTCAAAAAGGTAAAGAATATTGGTTGAATATTGTATATTCCGATAAATATTCTAAAGATATGGTAAATCGTTTCATTGAGTCTTATGAATTAATTTTACATGAAATTCTTACTGCGGACCAATTATCTGATATTAATTATATCTCACAATCTGATTTGGAATTTTTAAATAATGTTAATCAGACGGAATCTTCTTTGGCTTATGGTGATGTTTTGGACGCATTTAACTGCAATCTTTCAAAATATCCGAATAATAAACTTGTGTCAATGAATGATGTCAATTATTCTTATGCTGAAGGAGCTTTTATAGCAGATAAGATTGCTAAAAAATTAATTGGATTGGGCGTTAAACCAAATGATTTTATTTCATTTTTAACTGAGCGTTCAGAGTATTATATGTTCTCTATTTTGGCTATTCTATCTGTTGGTGGAGCTTATGTTCCTTTAGATGATGCCCATCCTGATGAACGTATAGAATTTATATTAAAAGATACTCAATCCAAGGTCATTATTGTTAGTGATGAGACTTATGAACGTGCCAAAGAGTTAACTGGTGAAGATATTGCTATTTTAAATATTTCAGATATTCTTGGGGATGAAATTGAAAGTTTGAACAGTTTACATGTTGTTTATGGTGATTTAGCATGTGTTTTATATACTAGTGGAACTACTGGTATTCCAAAAGGTGTTAAAATCACTAGAAAATCTATTCTTAATCTGTCTGAGTTTTATATTAAAAGATATGATTTATCCAATGATGATGTTTATGGATTATTTGCTTCAATCGGTTTTGATGTAGCAATGAAAGCTGTATTCCCATCTATTACTGCAGGGGCATGCTTAAATATCATTCCAAATGAAATTAAACTAAATATGAAAGCACTGAATGAGTATTTTATTAAATATAATGTTACTCATACAGAAATTTCCACGCAGGTTTCAAAGTTATTCATTAGTCAAACAGATAATACTTCACTGAAAGTTTTAACTACTGGTGGAGAAAAATTGGGTAATCTGGGTATAGATGTTGATTATCGTTTTGTCGATTCATATGGTCCTACTGAGGCTTGTGTAGATGTAACTAGTATTGATGTAGAAAACAAAATTGATTACTCCTCAGTCGGTTATTTGCTTGATAATGTCAAATCTTATATTTTAGATGATGAATTTAGAAGAGTTCCGGTTGGTGCTGTTGGTGAACTGTATCTGGCAGGTTGTCAAATTTCTGACGGTTACTTAAATCGTGATGAAGAAACGAATAAATCATTTTTAACCAATCCATTCAGTGATGATGAAGATTACAGTGTAATGTATCGTACAGGTGATGTTGTAAGACAATTGCCTGATGGGTCATTAGGAATTGTTGGACGTCGTGATGGACAGGTTAAGGTTCGTGGAAATCGTGTGGAACTATCAGAAGTTGAATCAGTGATTCATGAAATGGATTATGTTGAAGATGTGACGGTGCAAACAGTTAAAAATCATGATAATAATGAACTAGTGGCTTATGTAGTAATATCCAAGGATTTAGATAATCAAACTCTTAAAAGCGATATTTCTAATTTTGTTATTAAATATAAACCGGAGTATATGGTTCCTTCATTTGTAATGGAATTGGATGAGATTCCTTTAACTGTTAATGGTAAGGTTGATAAAAGAGCTTTGCCGGAAGTTGATCTGGATAGTTTGCATGCTCAATATGTTGCGGCTACAAATGAAACAGAAAAGATAATAATGGAATCCTTTGAAGAAGTGTTCGATTTAGAAAATGTTAGTTTAATTGATAATTTTGTTAATCTTGGTGGAGATTCCATATCAGCAATCCGACTTATTGCCTTGCTTGAAAAACATAATATTTCTTGTACTGCGAGAGATATATTGGTTTATAAAACTCCCTATTTAATTTCACAGCATGTAGATACTAAAGAATCTGTTGATTATGATGTGGTTGAAGGTGAAGTTGATTTGCTTCCGATTCAAAGTTACTTTTTTGATCAAATAAATATAAATCGTTATTCACATAGTTTTATTGTAAAATCTGAGTTTAATCTAGATATTAATATGTTACAGGAAGCTTTTGATATTTTAACAAATTATCATGATATGTTGCGTGTAATTTACAGATTTGATGGGGATGATGTGATTCAGGAAGTTTTACCTGTAAATACAAGAGTCTGTGATATTAAGGAACATTATATTGAAGATAATTTTGAGGAAACCATGAAAAAGTTATTCTTAGATTCCTTAGGTTCTATAAATATGGAAAATAAAATGATGGATATCCATTTGATTCATTATTGTGATGAAACATACGTATCTTTCGTTTTACATCATTTAATTGTGGATGGGGTTAGTTGGAATATTCTGCTTATGGATTTAAGTTATATTTATTATAAATTATATTTTGGAGAAGAAATTAAACTTTCAAGACCGTATCCATATAAATATTGGGTTGAAGATGTTAAAAAATTAGTATATAATATATCTGATGAAGAAAAACAGCATTGGATTGAAATAAATAATTTATTGGATGATTCCCAAATTAAAGGTGCGGGTAATATTTTTGCAATTAATATGGAAATAAATTATGATATTGATAATTTATTAATGCTTTCTGAAGAGGAATATCTTGCTTTGGCAATATCTCGTGCATATAAAAAGACATATGGTAAAGATATTATATTTAGCCGTGAATCCCATGGTCGTGATGATACAATTGCAAATCTCAACAGAACCATCGGTTGGTTTACTAGTGAATATCCGGTACCTGTGGAAGTATGCAACGGAAATGATAATGTTTCTTTAATGCGGGATGTTTATAGCATTAAAAATTCATTTAATAATGTTAATAATTTAGGTTTGAATTATGGTTCTTTAATTTACATTACTAATGAATTGGAATTTAAGCATTGTCCTGTTACATTCAACTTTTTAAGCAAGGAATTTGTCTTTAAAAATAAACTATTTGAATCAGTTAACCAGTATTTATTGGCGGGTAATAAAATTGACACTGACAGATTTGAGCATGAATCTTATGGTATTACTTTTAATATTTTACGTCTTGGTGATTATTACTTTATTGATGGAAATTATGCTAATAACACTTATATTGGGGATGAATTCGATGCATTTATTGAAAATATCAGATATGAGTTGGAATTCATTGCTGATTATGAATTTGATGACGGTATTGTTTGCTGTTTATCCGAACCGCAAATGGGAATTTATCTTGATGAAAAAGTTAATGAAAAGGAAAATGCCTATTTGACTTCAGGTATTATTAAATGTGGCAAAAATACTTCCATTGATGAAATTAAAGGTGCAATTAATAAATTAATTAATAAACATCCTCTTTTGAAAAGCCGTATTTTAGACACTGGCGATATGCCTCTTTTAATTTGCGATAGCGATCCTTTAATTAAAGTTTCTGATACTGATGATTATTCTAAACTTATAAGGCCTTTTGATTTAGACAAATCCTTAGCCCGCTTTTTCATAATCAATAATGAGGAAGGCAATTCCATATATTATAATATTCATCATTTAATTAGTGATGCGATAACCTGTGGAATAATTGAAGATGACTTAGCCCATGCTTTAAATGATGATTTGGATGATAATATTGATTTAGCTTTTATTCGGGCCAGTTATGATTCTTTTGAATCTAAATTCGGTCCAGAATATGAATCTGCACATGAGTTTTTCAAGGATATGTTCAGTGATATTGACGATGTTCAATATTTATTGGAGGATGTTAATGGTTTTATGGGAAAAATCAGTCTTCCTGTTAGGGGTATTCGTAACCGCGTTGAGATATTTGCTCAGAATTTAGGTATTACAGTAAGCAATTTCCTTAATGCTGTGTTTGCATATACTTATTCTCGTTTTACTGGTAGTGATAAGGTTAATTATAATTTCACAGAACATGGTCGTCATGAGGATTATTCCCAAGATGCTGTGGGCATGTTTGTCCGTACGATTCCGCTTATTGTCGACTGTAAAAATAATTCTATTAATGATTTCATAAGTGATGTTTCTGATTTGATATTGGAATCAATGTCCAATAGTATTTTTCCATTCCGATTAGTTGCAAGTGAATTTGGTTTAAAAAATAATGTTGGTTTTGAATATAATTATGATTTGAACGATGTATCTGATATCGGTGATGAAATAGTCTTTAGTGATAAAGCAGATACTGTTACTGAGTTTTTATGTGTTGTGAATGATTTGGATGACGGTTATGTTGTTTCGGTTAATCATTCAGATAAATTTAGGCAGGATACTGTTTTAAGATTCCTTAATGTGTTTAAGGAAATATTGGTTCAATTTTTAGATAAAAAAGAATTAAGAGATATTAATTATATTTCTAATGAGGATATTGAAATTTTAGATAGTTATAATAGCACGACTTATCCTTTAGAATATGAGGATGTTTTAGATGCTTTCAATGATAATCTTTCAAAATATTCTGATAAAAACATTATATCTATGGAGGATAGAGTTTATTCTTATGCTGAAGGAGCTTTTATGGCAGATAAAATTGCTAAAAAATTAATTGAGTTGGGCACTAAACCAAATGATTTTGTTTCATTTTTAACTGAGCGTTCAGAGTATTATTTGTTCTCTATTTTAGGCATAATGTCTGCAGGAGGAGTTTATGTTCCTTTGGATGATGCTCATCCTGATGAACGTATAGAATTTATTTTGAAAGATACTCAATCTAAAGTCATTATTGTTAGTGATGAGACTTATGAACGTGCCAAAAATTTAATTAGTGAAGATACTATTCTTTTAAATATTTCAGATATTTTTAAAGAGGATATTGGTTCGTTATCTAGTCTCCCTGTTATTTTTAATGATTTGGCATGTATATTATATACGAGTGGTACTACGGGTGTTCCAAAAGGTGTAAAAATAAGAAGAAAAGCTATTGTTAATTATGTTGATAACTATGTAAATTATTCTAATATGGGTTCTAATGATGTATTTGCATTATATGCCTCAATAGGTTTTGATGTGGCGGCTATTAAAAGTATTTTAGCACCGTTATATTGTGGCGCATCATTAACT
>JAFRFD010000051.1 GCA_017434525.1 Methanobrevibacter sp. | reverse complement strand
TGCTGCTTCAGCTGCAGGAGCTGCTGCTGCAGGAGCTGCTGCCATAGCGGTAGTTTCCATAGCTTCTTCAATATCAACATCTTCTAATGCTGCGATTAAAGCTTTTACTCTGGATTCATCTACATCAGCGCCAGCTGCTTCTAAGATTTTAGTTACATTTTCTTCATTAATATCTTGTTCTGTGGTGTGCAAAATCATTGCCGCATAAATATATTCCATGTTATCACCGTTTTTTGTTATAATAATTTATTTTTTAAAAATCCAATACATATTAGTTTTTTATATTGAATCTTGTGTGTTTTTAAAACAATCGTTTTAACAATTAAAAAGTATAAATTTTAAATTTTATCTAACCGAACAAAGCACCTAATCCAAGTGCTGCAGTTTCTTCACTTTTATCTTCTTCTTCCTCTTCTTCAACTTCTTCTTCCTCTTCAGCTTCTTCAACGACAGGAGCTGCTACTGCAACATTTGCTAATTTATTAGCAATTTCGTCATCGATTGCATCAGAAGATAATTCGCCAGCTAATGCTAACATCTTAGCGTTTGCAAGTGCGATTAACATGTCAGAAGTCTTGTCAGTAGGAATAGCTGCTTCAATAGCAACATTGTATGCTTTGGTATGAGCAGTACTGATAATAGTTGAAATAGTTTGGCTAGTTGGGAAAGCACTAAATACAGATAAGTTAAATGCTTTAGTAAATGCAGTTTGAATATCTGCAATAGTTTCTTCTTCGTCAATAGCTAATACGTCTGCTTTAAAGATAGAACCGTCTTCATATACAGCTTTAAGATCCATACCTACTTCCATAGGTTTGATATCCATTCTGGTTAAAGCAGCTGCTACTTGTTTAGAAACTTCTTCTCCAGCTTCTACTACAACAGTATCTTTAGAAACTACAATTTTTCCTTTGTCGATTTTAGCAGGTACACCTATTTGTTGTAAGTCACCAAGGAACGGACCTGGTGGGAATCCAGTATCTCCAGCAGGTACAACAATATCAGCAGGAGCAGTTGCGCCAGCTTTTGCAGGAGCAGATGTTTTACTGTCTTCTAATATTTTGTACAATCTGAAAGGATTCATGTCAGTACATACAAGTGCAGGTTGACCTTCCATAAAATCAGAAAGCCCAGTAATGTTAGCTTTCTCAGCATCACAATCTTCTAAAGCTAATTTCATAAGGTTAATTTTAGATAATCTGATAGTTGCTTTTCCTGCGAGAGTTTTTCTCATTTCTTGTAATTGTCTAGCAGGAATGTTTAATAAGTTAACAATACCTACAACTTCTGCAGATTCGATTAAACCTTTAAGTTCATTAACTTCTTCTTTTTTCCATTCAGCAACGTGAGCCATCTTAAATCACCCTCACTACTGAACCCATTGTCGCTTTAATATACATGGATTTTATTTGGTTTCTTCCTTTTTCTAAATTGCGGTCTAATACTGCAAGAACAGCTTCAATATTTTCAGCTAACTTCTCGTCATCCATATCTTGAGTTCCAACTAAGATTTGAATAGAAGGTTGTTGTTTTACACCTACTTTAATGGTAGCTTGAGTTCTTTCAAGCAATGGTTCAATTCTTGCACTAGCTGGTACCGGTTTAGGCATTTTGTTACGAGGTCCTAAAATACGACCTAAGAACCTACCTACAAGTGGCATCATATCAGCTTGTGCGATAAATGAATCGACAGAATTAACTACTTTTTTAGCAGCTTTAATGTCTTTACCAAATTCTTGTAAATCTTCTTTGGAAATCACGACATCTACACCAGCATTTTTAGCAGCAAGAGCTAATTCCCCATCAGCGATGACTCCGATTTTGATCTCTTTGCCACGGCCATTAGGAAGAGCTACTTCTTCGCTAAATCTGTTTTCTGGTTTTCTGACATCTAAATCCTTGAGGTTAATGATAACATCAATGGATTGAGTGAAGTTTCTCGGCTTAGCTTGTTCTTTTGCCTCCTTCACCGCATCAATAATCTCTTGTGTCATATATATCCTCCATGAACTTTGTTCATTTGGAATTTTTACGAGAAATCTTCAAATTAAATAAAATCTTTAAAAAGCATTTATAAAATCTTTAGATTCCTTTTAATATATCAATTGAAACCACATTATCCTAGAACAAGTAAGACAATACAATTTCAATATCATTTACATTTAAGTGAATAAATATTATCTATTTATCATAATTAGCTGTTGATATTAAATTAAGAAGATAGATTAAGAAAGTTATAAACATAAATTTTAATAATCTAATTTATAATTAAATTCAATCATGCAAATTAATCACTTAAATAAATAATATATTAAGTATAATATTTTGAATTAAATTTTAATTGAATTTTAAGCATTTTAGTAAGCATTTATAGAATAACAAATCTATTCTACTAAAATGTCATCGTACTCTCCAGCATCAACTGCTTTTTGAGCATCTCTAGGATCTTTACCGTCTACGGTAATACCCATACTTACACAAGTACCCATAATTTCTTTGGTTGCTGCTTTGTAATCATTTGCGAGTAATGAATCGAATTTCATTCTTGCAATTTTGAATGCTTGCTCTACAGATAAATCTGCTGCAACTTCAGCACCAGGTTCATGAGCACCTTTTTCAATGCTAAGTTCATCCATAATAAGTGCAGTTGTTGGAGGAGTACCAATCTCAATTTCAAATTCTTTAGTGCTGCTGTCGATAGTGATTATTACAGGTACTTTCATACCAGCGAAATCAGCACTTTTTTTATTGATCTCTTCAACTACTTGCATCATATTAACACCGAAAGGTCCAATTGCAGGGCCTAATGGTGGTCCAGGAGTAGCTGTTCCACCTTCGAGAAGAACTTCAACTGTATCTTTAGCCATTAGTCAGCCTCCTTTTTAATAATTCTAATTTGATCAGCTTTAACAGTAACAGGAATAGGAACTGCTGCTTCAATTAACTCGAGAACTACTTCTTCACGAGATTCATCTAAACGGACAACTTTAGATTTTTCACCTTTGAAAGGACCTGAAACAAGTTCGACAATACTTCCTTTTTGTATTGAAGAAATGATAGGTTGTGGTTTCAAGAATTTTTTAACTTCTTCCAAGGTTATTTGACTGCTTGCATCTATAGTCCCATCTTTTTTAGCACCTACAATACCTCTTAAATGACGAACCTTCATATCAGGGTTCTTCATGTCAAGGTTGGTTGCAGATTCGACTATAATATAACCTTTTAATGATTCCGGCACCACGATTGATTTAATATCTACTCCAGGCTTGTCCGCTTTCATCGCTAAAAGTCTTGCAACATTTCTTTCTTGACCTGCTGATGTTTTAAGAGCAAATATGGAATTTTTAT
>JAFRFD010000050.1 GCA_017434525.1 Methanobrevibacter sp. | reverse complement strand
TTTTATTAATGTTTGATCCACATCGTACGCGTTATAATGACCGTCGCTATTTCACTAAAAAGGGGCAGATTATTCAAGCCAAGAAAGTCAACCCCCCATTTAGTATTGAAAATGACAAAATAGAAGCATATAAGAATTATCTTATAAAGAATCATTTGGTTGATGCCTTAAACACAGTTCCTATAGTAGATAATATTAGTTGGTCAGAAGATCGTAGTACTCTTTATCCCATAGAAGAATTACCTATATCAGAAGGTGTATCAGTTGAAAGATCTTGTCAGATTTTAGGATTAAGAGTATTTCCAGACAATCCCAAATATTATCAAGTACTTATAGTTCTTGTTTTTCCAAGGTCAAGTCCATATTATTGGATTCCAAGAGGTTACAAATATCAAATATTTTATGGTAATGAACAATGGAACGATATATTTTATTTAATGTCAGGATCTACATCAATATTAGAATATCAAGGATTCGGCTCTTTGTCCAACAATAATAATGTTGTTCAAAATTATTATATCTCGAAAGATGCTATTCTTATCAAAGGTTTACCAGCTTAATCCGCAGTGTCTTCTTTTAATGGCCAAAAACTAATTGTAAATGAAACTTTTTTTAAAAATAAATGTTGTTTTTTATTCCATATCTTGTTTTAATTTATTCCAATATGTTTCTGTTATTGCTTGTTTAACTGTGTAGTATTCCCAGAAAGCATCCCACATCCATTGCATTCTGAGACCATCATGTCCTGGTTCATTCCTGTTCCAGCTGAATTGTCTTGTTTGTTCTTTTCCATTTTGATCCATCCAGATTACCCATATTGCGTAATGATTTCCAAGGTCTCCGCATCTTACTCTGATCTTTTCCATGTGCATCATCTGTTTAAGAGCTGCTAATGCCTGTCTCTTATGTTCGATGAGTGTTCTTAATTCACCGTAATTCATTATTTGAAATGAACTCAATTCTGAATCTATTGAAATAATTCAATGTATCACTTCATTTGTCCATGATCTTCTCTCAATTTATTTATAAACAGTTCACTTTGTCCATAAACAGTTCACATTGTCCTGGTCACTTCACTTGATCGTATTTCACCTCACTTTCAATGGTCACTTCACATGGTCACTTCACCTGATCGTACTTTACGTAACTTTACATAACGTATTTACTAGTCTACAAACAACAATCTACAAACAATAATCTCCAAAAGTGCCACTGCAGTCGATCAGCAATTGAAATGAAAATGAACGTCCTCGTAAACAATAGAATTTATCGTCTTCTGGCTATCGTCACTGTCCTCAGACACATTTGAATTAATAAACGTCTTTGTCAGAATGGGTTACCTGCAAAAGTTTTGGTTCCCCTTTTAAAAAAATCACAAAGCACAATTCCATCACCAGAGACTCTTTCTTTTTCTTTCAGCGCAGCGTAGTAAATATTTTCTTTTTCTTTCTCCGCACGAAGAAACCCGAAGAGTCCCGAATGGGCTTGTGCCGAAGCTCAGGAGGATGAACAAAAAATATAAAAAAGATCCTAAGAAAGAGAAGGTGATATTTTGTGCGGTAAAAAAAGTTTACAATAGACGATAAGGGTTTACGTAAAATATTTCGCAGGTCGTCCTGCTTCAGCAATTATTACCTGCGAAATGTTAGCCTTTTGTCCTGTATTCAATTTTTCACTTTTTCAGAGTGTTTTTGACGATAACTCGGCCTTATTTCTCACTTTTTATCCCGTATTCAAAAAATTTGTCCCATGATAATATTGGAAAAATATCTCGTAAATAAAGGTACCGAAAGTGTTTGTAAAATATTTTTGGTTTATTGAAGAGATTATTAAGGGTTAAACGATAAAACGGTGTAAGGGTCCAATGTTCTTTTATTATCTGTCCACTTAATTTCACTGAACCGTCTGCGGATTGCTTCCTTGTCTTCCTCCGATGTGAAACAGTCATCGATGGGGTAGTTACTGGTGATTATAAGCTGGTAATCAGGTTCAACTGCGATGTGTCCACCTTTAGTTTCTGCTGTGAAAGGATATCTGTCTGCCCATATTTTCAAGTGTTGTACCAAAACGTTTCCTCCGCAAGCTTCAGAAGGCCAGTCATCAATTATGATTCTTTTTGTTTGTTCCTGAACATAGCCGTTCCACCATTTATTATAGGCCTTGGAGAAAATTTCGTAACTTTTTAAACCATATCTTGCCATTCTGCTTTTTCCAGTTCCAGGGGGTCCCCAGATCCACAAGTTTTTTGCTTTAAGGTTTCCATCCCATGTTTTTTGTTCCTTAACAAGTGCTTCATGTCTGAATTGTCTAT
>JAFRFD010000049.1 GCA_017434525.1 Methanobrevibacter sp. | reverse complement strand
TTTGAACTTGTATAGTAGTTGGTTAAGTTATTTACTGTGTTTGTAATGAATCCTGTATCGTTTTGCAAATCACTAACTTTTGTAGGAATATTTAAACTTGCTATATCTTGTGCTGTGAAATAGTCAACTCCTTTTACTGGTGTATAACCATCATCACCTTTTTCTCCAGTATCGCCTTTATCACCTTTGTCGCCTTTATCGCCTTTAGGTCCTGTATCTCCAGTATCACCTTTAGGTCCTTGCTCTCCTTGTATTCCTTGAATACCTTGTTCTCCTTGAGGACCTGTTTCACCTTGAGGACCTTGAGGACCTGTTAGTGCTTCTAACTGTTCTTCAGTAAAATCTTCGTAAGTAAAGGCATCACCTTTATCGCCTTTATCACCTTTATCTCCTTTTGGACCTTGTGGTCCAGTAGAACCTGTATCTCCTTTTAGTCCTCTACCACCTGTTGGTGTATCTAACTCTATTGTAGGAGTATTAAGTTCTACTGTTATCTCTTGAGTTTCAGTATTGTAATCTACGTTCATCTACTTCACCCCTTTTTTCAAAGTAAAATATGCTTGTCCATTTGGAGTAAGTGTATCTACTGTGCCATCTCCTCTTACTACTTGTATATCATAGATATATGTTCCTGCATCTAAATTAGATGTATCGCTAGAATTTATAGGTATAGTTACAGTTCCATTTTCAAATTCGGTTATTGACTTTGACAAAGGCGTTATAGGTTCAGCAGGAACTAAGTTTCCCGTTGCTGGATCTACTACCTTTTTTCTTGGCTTAACTGTGAAATATACTGTATCTCCAGTAGTAAGATAAGTATTACCATCTAACTTAGGTGTAAGAGAAAAGGTACCAGTATCACCTAGTACCATTTCTGCATCTAATGTTTGATTATTAAATTTTATCATTTAATCACCTTCCTAACTTTAAGTAAGAATATATTTCTTGTTTTTCTTTACTACTTAAATTTGATTTTTCGATTGTATTTACAAATTGACCATCATAACCTTTATATGAACTATATTGTGTTTTATATAAATATGCTTTTTGTGCTGCTGAAATAGGTAAACTATTTATGTATTTTAAAACTTTTGGTTGTCTAGTTCCCCTAATTGTATAACCTTTAGAGTTCTTTTTACCTTTTATTTGACTTAGTTTATATGTATATTCTAAATAGTCGCTAGTATCAAAGTTAAAAGCATCTACTATAGCCACATTTCTTTTAGCATTTTTACCACCTACTATTGATTTTGTATATCCATCAGGTGTTGTAAATGATTCTTCATTTTTGTAGTAATAATACTTTTCAGGAGATAAACCTAATTCCTTTCTTTTTTCGGTTGTCTTTTCACTTTCTTTATGCCAATCTCCGTCAGTACCTTTATAATAAAGAGCATTTCCTACTGTTGCTGTGTTTTTACCTATTTTTATGTCTTTTGCATTTTCAGTAGCTTTCTTTGCCATTTTATTAATTTCTTTTTGAACTTCTAACGCTTGTTCATATTTTTCTTTTTTAGATAAGTTTTTATCCATTTGAATTTCTTGTTTTTTAGTATATAAAGCATACATGTCTTGTGCCTTTGTTCCTAAATATTTGCTTTGTAACTTATCTTTATCAGTTGCATTAGTTCCTCTTGCCTTTGTTTGTAATTTGTTTTTAGTTTCATAAAAGTTTCCTACACTCTTATTACTATTAGCAGCATCAAACGAATAGTTGTCTTTTAATATGTTTATTACTGGATTACTAGAACCGTTAGATGACCTTGGTGTTATTTGTGGTAATATCAAATCTCCTAATACTCCTGAATATTGGTCTATTACATAGTTGATTTTCATAGGTGAAATACCTAATTGTTTTCCTAGTTTTTTACTAAGTTCATCAGTTTTCTCATTAAATTGCTCTTCTACTGGTCTTTTTGCCATAGAATCACTAACAATTTTATTTCCACTCCATGATTTATTAGTTATTGCTGATGTTATTGGAGATAAAATGTTATTATCTAATGGGTTATTTGGAGCAATTTGATTTAATACTAATTGTCCGTAATCTTTAGCACCAAATTTTCCACCTTGTGCCTTATCTATACCACGTCTTGTTGCAGATTCAAACAAACTGATAGCACGTCCTTTCGGTATTCTTATCCATTTGCCATCTCCTGCTTTTATTAAGTAGTATTGGTCTTTTTGATAATCTTGTATATCTTTGTAGTCATCGTCATCTCCATACATAGCTGCACTTAATAATGCTGGAGCAACTCCTAATCCTGCTGCTCTTAATACTAATCTCTTAGCTGCTGTTAAATCTCCTGACTTTGCATCACTATATGCTTCAGTTACGTTTCTTACAAATTTAGAAGCACCTTGTACTGATGGATTGAAGAATATTCCACCATTTTGACTTATTGCTTTTGAAGTTCTACCACCACGTTTGAAGTTTACAGTTACATCGGCTGCATTATAACTTGCTTCTGCTATTACTTGTGATGGTGTTTTCTTAGGTGTTTTACCTTTTTGTGCTACTAATTCACCGTCTTTTATTGTGTATCCTTCTGCTTGAATAGTATTCCAAAATTCAGTAATTCTAGGCATTGATTCCATAAAGTCATTACCTTTTTCAATGGGTGATAACGCTTTATCCATGCCTTTTCTAATATTACCTTTATTACTTTCAAATTGTCCGTTTTTATAGATAGAGTGAACTGCGTTTCCTGTATTATGATATAAATCAACTATATCTTGTGCTGTTACTCCATCTTTTGTCATAACTCTATCTTTTAATGCTGTTCTTCCTGTAAACAATTTACCATAAGTTGCTAAAGATTTACGTAATGGGTGTTTAGAATATAAGAACATATCCCCAGCATCTTTTATAGGGTTTCTTAAAAATCCAAAGAATGGGTTTTTGTTAGTTAGTAAGTCCTTATATAGATTTGTTGCTTCTGCTAAAACTCCTACTCTTGGAATAGTTTTTGGACTTAAAGCATTGTAAACATCTTCACTTATAGGTATTTCTACAGGCATACCATTTTCATATATTTTCAATGTATAAGTGCCTTTGCCATCTGTATTTACAAATTCAGGTTCAAATCCAAAAATTTCATCTATATTTGTATTGTTATCAACATTTTCTCCTCTAGCATCTGTTCCTATAGTTCTTGCATATTCTTTACCGAAATCATTAAAGGCAAATGCTCTTGATGCGTTTTGAGTGAATTTTGCTGTTGTATCTTTAATTGGTAGAATTGCATAATCTCCACCTTTAACTTTTCTTATTAAATTATCAGAATCAACTTTTCCGTTTTTAACACTTACTCCTGTATTACCTTGGTTATTAACTTGTCTTTGAATATGTACATAATGTGGTGTTGTCTTTTGCCACTCATCTGCAAGTTCTTGAGGTATTCTTCCATTATCAACCATTTTTTGTTGTAAGTTTCTATAGTATTGATAAATATTTTCAGACCACTTTTCAATATCAGGATATTGTTGTTTTAATTCATTTATTGTGTTTTGTGAATCTTGATAAGTGATTCCTTCAAATTGTTCTACGCCTTGATTTAATCTATCCATGTTAAGTTGATTTACTAAAAACTCATTTTTCGCTTTATCAGGTATTTTGCCATATAAATCATAAGCAGTTTCAAATCCCATAGCAACTTTATTACCTTGTTCATCAGTAAAGTTTGTATATGGTTTTCCGTTTAAATCTACCTGATTAGTTCCCAAATCCACTTGAGCTCTTCCATCTGAACTTAATATTCTATCTGCTGTATAATATAAATTTTTGTTTCCTGTCTTTTTGTATGCTAAATCATATATAGGAGCAAACATGTCTGTTATTTCTTTTCTGAAACTATCTATTGCTTTCTTTACTGATTTAATTGTAGGATTTTTTTCTTTTGGCATCTTATCAAGAATTTCAGGGCCTTTTGATTCTTGTTGTGTTTCTTCTTGAGTAGGTTCATTTTGAACTTCTTGTGTTTCAGTTTGTTGTACGTTCTCAGTTGGTTTAGTTTGTTCTGATATTACATTTTCAGATGTTTTTGCTGGTATGTTGTCAACTTTAGCATATTGCCCTTGTGTAGGATCTATCCAAGCTATATCTTGAATTGGAACTTCTTTAGAATATATTTTTCCATCTCCCGAATAACTTTCTGCTTCCATCTTAGAAGGTGATACAAAGATACCTTGTTCTATTGGATAAGAACTATATACTGTTATAGTTCCTTTTTCTATAGCATCTTGTATATCTTTTTTAGTTAAATCAGGATTAAATTCATCATATTCAGCCCAATCACTATCTTGTAATGTTTCTTCAAGTGTTTTTATATCCTCTACATTTCTTATGCCTGTATTAACATCATTTTGCATAGGATTGTTATTTTGAATAATATCGAATTGTTTTTGTTTTTGCTCATTATTAAAAGTACTCTCTTGAGTACCTTTATTTTGCTCGTTTTGAGCTTCATTTTGAGTTTCTTGTGTAATTGCATTACCTTGTGCTGTTTCGTTGCTTTGTGCCTGTGTTTCGACTTGATTTTGGTTTATTCTTTCTCTTTCACTTACTAATGTGTTATTTAATGCTTCATACTCTTGATTTGCATCCGCTTGACTTATTTGTCCGTTTTGTAGAGCTTGTTCTATTGCTTGAGATTGTTCTGAAGCAATTTGTTCTAAATTACGGTTTTGTTGGTATGTACCGTCTTTTACTTCTTCTAAAAGTTCATTTGCTTCTTTAGGTTCTATTTGACCTGCCTGTCTTTGTTGTTCTATTTCATTTATTTGGTTTTCATAGTTTTGCATTTCTTGAATATTGTTGTTATATGCTTTACCACCATAACCACCTGTTAATAAATTAAGTATGAACGTAGAACCAAAAGTGTCTTTTGCAGTTTCTAAGAAATCATCTAAAGTATATTTTGCTTTAGGATTTATTGTACCTTTGTCTATCATAACTCCTGCTAAATCAGAAAGCACTTCTTCAAAAGTTTCTCCAAGTAGTCCATATCCTTGTTTAGCAATGAAGTTTAATCCTTTATTTTTAACTTTAGAATTGATTAGGTTTCCGAAAATATCATCTATAGCTCCACCACCAAAGATTTTTGCACCTCCAGTAATTTTTTCAGTTCCTGCTTCTATCCAAGCTCCAGCAGTTCCCATCTTTGTTGCTGTATCTAAATCAGCACCTTGTGCTAATGCTCTTTCTGTTGCTTGTCCTTTAGCACCTAATGCCATTGTTGCTATAGCAAGGTTTGGATTTTTTGTTACTGCACTTGCAGCTATACCGGGAGCCATGTTACCTACAATTTGATTCCATTTAGTTAAAGTGTTTGTTAATTTATCGTATCTTTCGCCTTCTTTTTCTAGCTTCTCTATTCTTTTGTTAATTGGTTCATCTATCTTTTTTTGTATTTTTTCGACTTTTTCATCTGCTTTATGGTCTACTGCACCTAAACCTCTTACAGATTCTTTTAAACCATAAATATCACCCATAGTTCCTGCTTGTACAGCTTCAAGCCCTGTTCCAGTTATTTTTTGAAGTATGTTTTTGTTTTCATCTTTCCATATTTTTTTGATGTTTTTTTGTGCTTCTTTACTTGCTGCTTGTCTACTTGCAAAAGGATTTAATGAGTGTGCTAATGCTTTTATTTCATTTTTAGTTAAATCTTTGTAGTTATCTATTTTTTCACCTTTTTGCAAGTCATTGCGTGTTTCTTGCATAGCTGCATCTGCTATACTTGCAAATCCTTTTTGAGTTCCTACCCATGCACCTTTTGCTACACGTTCTGCTTTTTTTAATATGTTTTTCTCTTTTGCTTTTACATTTCCTTTTTCATTAGCAGTTCTTAAATTGCCCTTTGAGTCATAACTACCTATAACTCCTTTTCTTTTATTTTTTATAGCATCTTGTACAAAATTTTGGTCAATCTCTTTTTCTTTTTTACCATCTTGATAGTAGTATCTGCCACCACGTTCATAAATATCAAACGTTTTAGTTTCATACCTTGGTTTTGATTTTGCTTTTACAGTACTTTTTACTGTCTTTATACTACTGTTTGCATTGTTTATAGTAGGTTTACTGGTTAAACGTTCTTTATTTGTTAAAACACGGTTTTGAGTACTTTTTTCAACTGTTGGTTTTGTACTTATTGTACTTCTATTTATATGAGTTGTACCTTTTTTATTTTTAACAACTTCTTTTGTTGGTTTTGATATTGTTGGTGTTTCTTCTTTTTTCTTCTTGCGTCTATTCTTTTCAGTAATCAACGCAAGTTCTTTTATTGCCATTTAACACACCACCTTTACTTTTTCTTTTTCTTTTTCTTTGCGTCCACTAATGCTAATTGTTGTTTATTTGCTTTTAATCCTGTTGGGTTGTTTTTCTTATTGTTTTTGAATTTAGAATCATTGATACTAAATGAAAAACCTTTTTTTGTTTTATTTCCTTTATTGTTATTTTTTGTTGTTGTTAAACCTGAGTATGAACCTATACCAGCAGTATATCCTTGTACTGGTGAATCTTTAAAATCAATCTCTTTAGTTTGTTTTTTTGAACCTCCACTTCTGTAGGTTCTGCCTCCTCCACTACCACTACTAAAACGTTGTTGTAATTGTTGTTTTTGTAGTTTTAAATTTTCATTGAATTGTCTTACATTTTCTTTATATTCTTTTTCTTGCATTGCTCTTTCCCAAGCCTTAGCTTTTTGATCTAGTAATGCTTGAATATAATTTGCTTGAATATTAGCGTTTGCTGCTGCTAAACCTGTGTTATAAGCATTTTGAGCATCAGTTCTACGTCTTAATATGTCAGCATTTGCAGCGTTCTCTGCACTATATATGTTATTTAAACTTGTATTTAAGTTATTTGAATTTTGCATACTTGCTTGTGCTGCCAAACCACTATTTGCTCTACCTGTACTTGCTAGGTATTCTTGGAAGTTTCTTGCACTTAATCTATTTTGAGCATTTGCTGTGCTTCTTTGTGTAGCATAATTTGCTGCATTTTGTTGTTGTTCTGCTTGTAAATTACTTAGTGCTTGGTTTCTAGTGTTTTGAAGTTCAGCAGTTTGTGCTTTCTTTTGAGCATTTACTAAGTTTTTTAATTGTGAACTATAATCTAAACTCGCCATATTCTACCTCCTAACCTGTTCTCTTCCACATATATACAACTAAATAAGGTGGCATATTGTTATGTGCTTCTCCACCACCTGCTGAATCATTAGTTGAAGTGCTTTTTCCACTATAAGTAGAACCACCTAGCACCCACAATCCACTATTACCTGATGCTGCAACATTAGTTCTATAATGTATGTTGTGTCTATGTGAAGGCATTTGATTTTCTGTTAGTGTTACTGTGGCTGACCCACCTGTATCTCCTGCTGTATATGTGTTACCTGCACTTAATAAGAATTTATCTTGTATTCTTTCCCAAGTACCACCAAAAAGTGTTGATGGATTTACATCGTTAACGCTCATATAAATAGATCCTACTGGATATATTCCAGCAAACTTTGTTTCCAAAGCTGTTTTTAAAGTTTTTAAATATGCTTTTATATTACTTGAACCAGTATCAAAAGCTGTTTTTAACTCTTCAGCAGATAAACCTGATTCATTTGGATTGTCAGATAAACTGTGTATTACATTTGTTACAATGTCATCTGCTGATGGAATACTTGTATTCATTTCTTTACCTCCTATTTACTATATCCGAAACTTTCTACTTGTAACACTAATGATAGTATTGTGCAAGTAGAGTTTTCTTCATTTTTTATTGTTATTTTTAAATTAGTGAATTTTTTTGCTTTTAATTTTAGTTTAAATGGTTGTGGATTTGTTGAAGATTTAAAACTGAAATCTCCAAAGTGAACATCATCAAACCATTGTTTCTTATATTCGATATGTTTTGAAATTGTGCTTTCAGCAACATTTGATATGAAATTAATGTCTGCACTTGACCAGTTTTGTGGTTGCATTAACACCCATAATTTTCCCATTGTTTTTCTCAAGTATGGTACTCCAAAGTCCGAAAAATTCATTTCCCAATATGCTTCTATTGTTTCACCACCGTAAGTTGTAAATATTTCATCAAATTTTACAATTTCATTATCATTTGTACTCATATATACTTTTCCATCTAACGAACATATATTCGTCATATTTACGTTTTGAGGAAATTTAAGTCTTGAATATGTTTGATTGTAGTAGTTATATATCCAAGCTTCATTTTCGTATATTATCCATAACTGATTATGTTCTTGCAAATCTAATGTTTTTATATTGTGAATTTGTATTTTGTCTAAATCTAATTTTATTTTTTGCCCTATATCTTCGGCATTTTTTTCATCTCTTACGTTAGTTGCTTTCCATTGTATTATCGCACCATCTTCAAATGTTACTGGATAATTCATTAACAACTGTCCTTGACCTGGAGCAATATTACCGTGTGCTCCGTTTAAAGGAAATGTACTTACAGCTGGTACATAACGAGTAGCTGTACTATCATCTGCTAATGTTACAGGAAGCTGTTCTAGCGATATTGTTAAGTAATATGCTTCTGGTTTATTTGTAGTTGCTAACAAGCGATCATATTGTCTTGTTAAATCTGTTACTGCAAAGTTTAAAGGTCCTATATCTACTTGTGCAGTTGCAGGAAAATATTCTGCACTAGGTACGGCTATATCATTTGCATAAGAAATAGCACTAAAGTAGACTCTGTTTTGACAACTTGGATTTCCGTATAAGAATACTCTTGTATCTACATCTCCACCAAAGACTGTTCCGAATTTCATACCTGCTATTATGTTTCTATCATTATCATCTTTAGACCATATTATTTCTACATTATCCTGCCCTTGAGAAGGAGCAGTTGTAATTGTTATAACATCTGATGCCGCTGTATATGCAGCACTATTCCAAGCACTACCATCCCATACTTTAACCGAAGTTATAGAATCAGGTATTTGTGCAATTTTAAATTGTTTTGTCGAACCATCACCGTTGAAAGTTTGTCTTTTGTATGGTGATAACATATTTATTTCTTCATAGATAGTTCCACCACCGTTTGCTCCAGCAGGGGTATTTATAAATACTGTTGGTGTATAACCATATACTGGTGAAACAACCATTTCGTTACTTTGATTTTTATAAAATTTATAATATTCTCCGCATAGTATATAAACACAATTATCAAACTCAAAAAAAGAAGCATCTCCACCAGAAATGGTTCCTGCTTCTACAAAAGTAATTGGTTTAGTATATAAGACTCTTATAAATGCTTTATCTGCTGGGGCTTCTACAAAAGTTATTTCTCCTGTTACTGTATCCCCACTCCATCCCGTAGTTTGTTCTTCACCATTTATATAAACTTTATCTATAGAGTCTACATTTGTTTTTGATAATTGAAATGTTGTTTCATCTCCATCTCCAGTAAATGTTTGGTATTTTTCAGGTACAACTTCAAAGTTGCTATTCAATAAATCTCCATCAAAATAATATAATTTGCTACCACTTGCAACAAGTAGATATTTATTATCTCCTATCTTAGCTGAAAAAATACCTTTTATTGGTTCTTCGAATTGTTTAAATATTTGATAACCACATATTTTTCTTAGTTTCAAATCATCAGTTATATAAAAATTAGTCATATTTCCTGATTCACCTAAAGATATTTGTGTATCTCCTGTATCTGATAAATTCAAACCTAAGAATTTATCTATTGTAGTTGGTTTTGTTGCTTTGTCTGCTTTTATTACTGCCATAATCTACCTCCTAATAATTTAGTGTAGAGTCATAAACATCTCGTCTTGTTTCTGGTTTTCTTGGCTTTGGTTTTAAGAATAAACCTTTCATCTCTTCATATCTTTGTTCAAAGAAACTTGCTAATGTTTTGTCTTCAACTACCATTAAGTTTGCAGCCAAACCATTTGTTAGTAATGTCGTTGCTTTTATTACATCTATTTGTAAAGGTTGGTCTAAACTCTCTATTGGTACTGGTGAGATTTGTTCTTTTGAATCTCTATATCTGTTTTCTATGCCTATTAACTCAGCTTGTAACATAGATAAAATCGAAGGTGCTTTTGCACGATATTCTGCAGTTGTAGTTTCGTTTAATTCTCCCGCTGTTGTCATTTCATCTATCATAGCCATTGTTATTCTAAATACTTCTTCTGCTAACATATTTACCTCCTTTATCCCCTCATATAAGCAAGGAGGGGTCGCCTTGCTTATATCAAGAGATAAACTCTTGATTTATACTATAGACTTGCTGTTCCTAAATGTGCATATACTCCATCTTTCTTAGCATCTAATACGAAAGCATCATAGTAAATTCTACCTTCAACTAAGTTTCCACTTATGAAAGGTGGATTAGTATGAATCTTATAATCTGCTAATTTTTCAGCTTTAACTGTTACAGATGGGTGAGTAATTATAAATGCACAACCAGCAGGTAGATAACTATCAGGAACTTTAACAATTTTAATTCCATCTAATTCTCCTACTTGTCCATTTATTAACATCTTTTGTCCGATTTCACTAGCTTTAACAAAAGAGTCATCTTGTTTTAGTAATGCTAATGTTGAAGCGTTAACTGCTGCAACTCTTCCACCAGCAGGTACTAACTTATTATCTAAAGCAGTTTGTCCTGCTAAGAAAGCTGCATATACATTTTCTTTGCTTAATGAACCTGAACCAGTCATTGAATTTGCTACTGCAGCACTTTCAATAACACTAAATGTATATTTATCTTGAGTAGGTACAATAACTTCATCAATTTCACGTCTTAACGCTTTTCCTGCATCTCTTACGTTCATTGAATCCATCTTATCACCTTTATCGATTATGAAAGTAAATGATTTATCTTGAGTGATAGTTGCTGTTTGAATGCTATCTTGTAAATCATTTAATTGTCCATAACGTGATACTCCATCATTTCCTGAAGGTGGATATGTATCGTTTGAACCAACTTGATATACCTTTCCATTTCTATTGTAATCATATAGAGGTACTGTAGGAATTGAATAAATCTTAATTGTTTTAACTCCATCCCAATCATAATCTCTATTAGTAAATCCTGTTGCTAATGATTTCATTTTAAATCTTTCAGCAACTTTGCTTGAATATTTCTCGGCTAAATGAATTTGTTCTGCCATTATTTATCATCCTCTCTTTTTTAATATTCTTCTTCGCTAAATCCTTCTAAGAACGGATCGCTTATATGGTTTTCTTTGGTAGTTCCTGTATTAGTAACTCCTCCGACTGTGGATGCAGAATTTTCTTCATTTTGTTTTGCTATTTTTAATTGGTTTTCTAAATCTTTCATTTTATATTTCATATAAGCAGAACTTAAATCAGAATTTACTGCTTCCTCGAAAACTTCTTTAGGAATATCTTCAGGATTGACATCGGGAAAGTTTTTAAGAAAGTCTTGGTATTCTTTTTCTTCTTTTTCTTTCGCCTCTGTTTGTTTTTCCTTTTCCTTTAGTTCGTTTTCTTTTAATTGTAATTGCCTACGTAACTCTGCTGTAGCAATTACTTCTTTAGCAAGTTCTTCAGGCACTCCGCTTTCAATCATTTCTTCGAGTCTTTCTTGGTCCCTTTCGGCTTTTTGTTGTTTCTCATAAGCTTCAACTTGGTCCATATACTCGTCTACTGAGATACCTAATTCATCGGCTTTCTTTTTAAGATATACCTCTGCCTTGCTATTTTGTAGATTTTCTAACTCTTGAACTTTTTTATCGTAATTCAATCCTTTTTGGTACCCATTGATTAAATCCTCTAAGTTTTCAATAGTTACGTTTTCTTTGTTGTACTTTACCTTCTTTGATAATTCTTCCAACAAAGGTTTAAAATCCACTTCGTTTTCATCTTCTGAATTATCTTCCTGAGTTTCACTTGGTTCGCTATCCTCATTTGTTTCTTCTTCTGATGATTCTTGACTTTCTTCTCCTAAGACTTCATCGTCTACATCATTAAAAAAGTCATCGTCTGATTCCATTGTTTCTGTTGGTGTACCATCAACAATTTTCTCATCTTCCATTTAATTTCCTCCTTTGCCTATGGTTGGGCATTAAAAAAGACACATAATGTGTCTTAGTGCTATTTATTAGCACCATAGAATAGATATAGAGTTAGTCGTTCTTGACCTATCAAATATGAACTTTCACTCCCTATATGTATTGTCTTATATGTCCCTCGTAATAGGTCTCTAAACTTCACAATGCAATACTAGGTATATCTACTCTATGCTACCAATAAGGTAGCACTGTTTTATGCCAAAAAATTGACAAAATCTAGAATAGTGCCTTTATAGACACCATAGGATAGAAAGTCAGATAGGTTGGTTATTTTTTATACAAACTTATATTAAAGCAGTTCGCCGATACTTTTTTTGGCTCTTTCTTTTAAATTTTTTTATTTCTTTCTACCCTATGCTGCCTATAAGCAGCATTTCAGGAGTGATTTATCAAGTATCTTACCAACCCTTCCAACAGTTAAAATGATACTTTCCTGTTCCCATATACATCCCAATTAATTAGCTCTGTAATCCTCCTATTTCTTCTAAATCTTGCATTTTCTTTACTGAATCTCTTCCAACTTCAGTTTGTGGTTGCATCATTTCCATAAATCCAGGTTCTCCTTGTTGTAATGTTCCTGCTAGATCTTCAGGAGTTGGTAGTGGATTCTCCATATCAGAGATTTGTGCCATACCTTGAGTTCCATTATCTAATGCTCCCATCATTTCTAGGACACGTTGTTCCATTTGTTCTGGATTTAATTGTAGTAATTGTGCTCTTACTTCAGGTGGTAGTGTATCCATAAATTGTCCCATCAAGTTATAGATTGCTTGTTTATAAATGTCGTTTTGTTCGATAGAATTTATAAGTTCTTGCTTTTGAGGTATGATTTCATCAGGTATTCTTCTTAGATATTCAACAAATTCTATCATACCGTTGTTTAACAAATTATCTAATGTTTGAATACTTGCTACTTCAGAGAAGTATGAAGCGTTTCCGATGTCTGTTTTTATGTGCATCCACATATCTTTTAGTTGTCCAAAGTCAAACATCTCTACTGTACGTTCATTATTTGGTCCTTGTACTACAACTGGTCTTGGTCCGTAGTAAGATGCCATCATATCAACAATGATTTTTCCTGAATCTTCTACAAATTCATATAATGCAGCTTTTACGTTCTCTAATGGTACTGCTGCACTCTTTTGTATTGCTATGATTGCAGTTGCATTATTCATTGTTACATTACCTAAAGAAGCATCTCCTACTCCTAAAGTCTCTTTTGTGTATTGCATAGCTAACTCAATAGCGTTCATTATTTGTCCACTCATTGTTGCTGGTTCTAAATAACCTGCAATATTGTGAATTGAGTCGCCTTGTAGGTTAGTTACAGGTATTTGTGCACCTATTTCATTAGTCCAACCCTCTATACGATCTGCATCATATACTGCTGTAGGAAAAGCTGTTAGCATCAAATGATAAATAACCATCGCAAACATCTTATTTATCGCTATTTGGTTAGGAATTATACCAGTAGTTTCTGCTCTACCGTGATATGTTCCTTTAACTTCTTCCCAGTTATTAAACGCAATAGGATAATAACTTAGTTTTGTGTCTTTTTCTTTGTAAATATAAGCGTTTTTAGTAGATTTATTAGCATAAATTTTACCGTTTTTCTTATAATACTTGATTATATATAGTGCTTTTTCATATCCATCAGCAGAATTTTCTACTTTTCCGTTATCTCCCATCTGATAATCTGTTTCAGAATCACCTTTAATACGGTCAATTTGGCTTGATTTATTCTTTTTTGCTTCTTCTTGTAGATTTTTAACTAAATTTCTACCTACAATTATGATGTATGGTTGTTTATCTACTTGACGAGTGTTTGGATTTCCAAACATTACATTAGTAGAGTCGATTATTTCTGCTTTTATTACACCTTTTACGCTTGGCATATAGCTCTTATAAGGTTGTTCATCCATATCAAAGTAAAAGTGCATACACCAATCTCCTGTATCGAATCCATCAGATAAAAGTGTACGACTTTTAGCATCAAAATTTATGTTCTCTAAGATGTTTTTGATTTCAGCATTTGCTAAATCTGCTTGTTTTACCTTATGTTGCATTGTTATATCTTCAGATTGTGGTCTATATTCCATTGGAGTTAGTTGAATTGAGATGTTATCTGCCTTTAAAGATGCGATTTTAAACTGTTTTACACGCTTTATGATGTTAAAAACAGGTTTTGGTAGTCCATCTGCTTGAACTCCTCTCCATTGGTCGCCACTTGCGAAAGCAATATTTGTGTCTAAAACTTCATAATAGTTACGGTCAGCACCATAAACTTGTTGGTTATACTCTATTCCTGCTTCGTATAGTTCCCAATCTTTTGTTATTTCCATCTATTTCACTTCCTTTTCATCGCAATATTCTCATCATATTCCATTAAGTTATCGAAATTTTTCTTTAACTCTTCCATTTTCTTCTTTTGCTTTTGTGTAAGTTTGATTTTTTCTTTTTCGTTTATCTTCTTTTCTAAGTCCCATAGACGTTTATTATTTAAAATTTCTACTGCTATAAATGCTATTAGTAGAATCGCTATAAATATTTCCATATCTAACCTCCATATTTCATATATTCTCTTGTCGCTGTTGCTCCTGCTATACCTAAGATGCCTAATCTTCTTCTATCACGCTTAGATTGCTCATATAAAAGCTCTTCTTCGCTCATTATTCGAGTTGCTTTTGTACGTTCTATGCAGAACCCTCTTATAGCATCAGGAGCGTGTGTTAGTTCGTGAGGTTGTTTTGCACAGTCATTTGGATTTTTTTCATCTCTTTGTATTACTGGTAGTGTACGAATAAGGTTCCTACAAGTATCAAAAAAGCGAAGTTTGCTCATACGCATCTCTTCGCCTGTTTGTTCATCTTTCATTTTGTATATTTTTATATGTTCTTGTACTGAATACCACCCTAAAATACGATTGTTTGAACTCTTAGTGATAATTACACCATTTTCACGGAATATATCGTATGCGTTCTTTCCTGTGTCATTTCGCCTATTCCATAGGTCTGGTGGTCCGTATGTATAACGAATTTTCTCATCACCAGTCATTTCTACTATCTTTTTAGCTGCTTCTGAGATGATTAAATCATTTTCGTAGAGTTCCCTATAGCAATATTCCCTTCCATCAGGGGCGATTGCTATCCAGTAACACGCTAACATATCTAGTCCATAGTCTATTGTACGATAACGGTCCCAATTATCAGGAATATCGAAAGGTTCTATTACGTGTACTGAACGGTCGAAATCTTTGAAGTATTGTCCATCAAATATATCCCAATTACCTTCTTTTAAGGCTTTACGTTCTTTTTCAGGTAGTGCATCAAGTCGTTTTACATAATCAGGATCTCGTTTCATTAAGAATTTATTATCTGTTACAAAAGACGGTATAAAAAGTCTTGTTGTAGTTTCTCCTGTTTCCAGACGGCACTCGTGCATCTTTCCAGCAGGTCCAATGTCTACGAATCTCTCTTTTACCCATACGTGTCCTACTCCACCTGGATTGGTAGAACTCTTAATTCTTTTAGGATAATCGTTTGCTCCACGACAACGTGAAATCATATACGTATACATATACTCAGTAAAATGAGTCAACTCATCAAAACGGATAACATCATATTCTGCACTTTGGTACTGATACACATCATTTTCATTATCTATGTATCCGAAATCAATGATAGACCCATTATCAAATGTCCATACGTGTTTTGAGTTATTATAACTTGCTATCTTACGAGGATAAAACTCTAGCGAAGTCCTTATGATTGATCTCTCTAAATCAGGAAATGTCCTACGGAAGATTATCTGCTTACTCTTCTCATATCTCAAAGCATATACTAAAGCATCTACTAATTGTCCGTATGATTTTCCTCCTCCTGCTGCTCCTCCGAATAGCGTTTCAAATGCTTCTGAATCCATGAATAGTTCTTGCTTCTCCGTTATACTTAAATCTAAATTCAGTTTAACCACTCCCTTTGGTTTTGCAAAATAAAAACACCCATACCCCTTTTTGACTCGGGGGAGTGCCCTTTTGTAAGAAAATTTGTTCCCTTTTGTAGGATAATTTTGTGTGTGTGTTTATATATATATAGTAGAAAAAAATTGAAGTTAATTTTTGCCTATACCACTACACCGGGGGGATGGTATCCTATACCTAGTATGTACCTATGCTATCCCTAGTCCCTCACTCCGTGTATGTGAGCCGTTCAGTCTCGTGCCTATAATATACATTATGTTAATAAGACATAATACGTTTGTTTGTATTATTACTTTTCTACCTTTATATTTATTGATATTGAGTTATTAGATGTTGACAAGTTATTCTCAAGTCTTGTTTTATCGTATAGAATACCCAAAGATGTAATCAAGTCTTTAATACTTGCATCTTCGTTATCTATCTTACTATTTACTTTGTTAAGGATTTTATCTATCATTAATTCGGATTTTTTACTAAACAACTTCCTACGTTCAGTTATGTCTTCTTCAATCAATTTTAGATTGTTTTTATTCTTAACTAGTCTATAATAATATTGCTCTGATATGTTGTATCTTTGTAATAGTTCTTTTAGTGTACTTCTTGTATTATCTAAGTAGTAATAAAGTAATATGTCTTTTTTATCTTCTTCCGTTAACTTGTGTGTTTGTTTGTGTGTTCTTGCTAGTGTTTGTGTTGTTTGTACTTCTTTTACTTGCTTACTAGTCTTTTCCATAATATCACCCCTTTAATAGATATGGTTGTCTATTTGTTAGGTATTCCCGTTCTTTAAATATTCCCTATTTGGTAATATCTCTTACAATATCATTTTATCATATTTAAGCCGGTAATTGACGGCAAAAAGTAAAATTTTTATATATACGTAGTATATATAATTCGATCGATTTTAATTTTTTTCTAAAAAAGTATTGACAACCTAGTGTTCTATATGATACAATGAACGTGTCAGTTGAGAGAAGATCACTTCAAATTGACAAGTACAATTTATAACTATTGATTATCACGTAAAGACAACTACTATATAGTTAATTGCTCCGGTGGTTAATTGTATCAGTTAAGGTTGATGTCTTCTAATATCGCAACATACTATAATATAGTCCCTTCGGTATTAGTTAATAGAAGTAACCAAAAAAAATAGTTGACAATCTAGTGTACTTGTGATATAATGAAGTTGTCAGTTAGAAAAGGACTGATTTTATACAACAAAGAATTGACAATCTAGTGTTCTTTGAAAACTTAATCTATACTACGTTGTGTATATAAATACTTATAACTAGCCTATAACGTGCAAGAATGAATAATCTCGGTTGGAAGTCCGAGCGTCAAGCCAAGTATAAAGGAATAATTGAACGTATCATGTAGAAAACTATTATGATTTAAAAAGTGAAAGTTGGAGCGGAGCAATCCAAACATTAGAAGCAATCGAAGAAAAAGGAAAAGAACAAGAATTATTAGACTTAATAAATGAGATTTTAAGTTGTAATATGGACAATATTAAATGGACTGATACACAACTAAATGATTTTTTATGGTTCGATACTGATTATATAGAAGAGTGTTTAGATTGTAAGTTATGGGATTAAATCCCTTTTTAATCTAGCCAAAGAACGTTACAAGCCGTTTTGAAAAATAGAGAGTAGAAAAGGATTTAACAAAAAAAGTAAAGGAGAGTGATAAAATGTTAAATCAAGTAGTTTTAGTGGGAAGATTAACAAGCGACCCAAAAGTAGAAGAAAAAGGAGATAAAAAAGTTACAAACGTAACAATCGCAATACCAAGAAGTTTTAAAAATATCGATGGAACTTATGATACTGACTTCATAAAATGTACATTATATGATAATATCGCAACTAATACTTCTGAATATTGCAAAAAAGGCGATATTGTAGGAATTAAAGGAAGACTACAAAACTTTGATTCTGAAGATACTAATGTAATCGCCGAAAAAGTAACATTTTTAAGTAGTAAAAGTGAATAAAAAAAGAGACTATAAAAAATAGTCTCTTTTCTCTACTCTTTAGAGTAAAGGATTTAACACGGGATAAGGAGTATCCCAAAAACATTATAACACAAAAAAGGAGAAAAATAAAATGGATAAGGAAACTATTAAAAGATTATTATATCAATTTAGAAACGAAGATTATAAAAACTTTATTGGAGCTTTAATTCTTAATGAAGTTATAGATTATCAAATGGATATTGAAGATATTACTGAAGGAGATATTGAAACAACTGAAGAGATATACAATAAGTTTATCGAAAGTGATTATATATCAAGCATAATTAATCAAGAAATATTAGATTATATAGAAGAGATTGGAGAGTGAATAGAATGAACTTAATAACAAGTTATACTGAAAAATATAATAATGAACACATGGGAATTGAATTATACTTTGCTACAATCCCTACAAAAAAAGAACGCGAAGAACTAAAAGAGAATAAATATAAATACCACGCAACTAAAAAGTGTTGGTATAAAAGACAACCTAAAGAAGAAGTAAAAGAAGTTAAAAAGGAAGTAAAAACTGATATTAAAACAATAAAATTAGAGACAATCTACAATGATTTGGTAGATGCTATGAATGATGATATGAATGTAATGAAGTTCTTAAAATTAAAAGATAAATTAGAACAAAAAATAAGAGAAGAAACTTGCTATAAAACAACTTCAAAGACAAGAATAAATGCAATAAAAAGAGTTGCTGCAAAAGATGAAGTAAGACCAGTATTAACTGGATACGGAATTTTAGGAGATTATAAATGTGTAACTGATAGTTATCATGCAATTATGATTCATGAAGATAATATGCCGTTAAAATTAGTAACTTCTGATAATGAACTTGCTAAAAAACATGGAAAAGAGAATTGTATATGTGGAACTTATCCGAACTTTGAGAATATCTTCCCTAATATAGAAGAAGATTATGAAGAAGTAAAAATTGATCTGAATGACATGGAACAATTTTATAAACTACATAAAAAGAACGCAAAAGTAGAGACATATAAAATAAACAATATGAACGTGAATATAATCTTCTTAAAAAATGTAATAGACGTGCTAGGAACTGATATTAATGTATACGTACCTAAAAATGAATATAAACCTATTGTAATAATCAATAAAGATAATGAAAAAGGATTGGTATTACCAATCAAAAAATATTAAGGAGATTGTATAAAATGAAGAATAAAGATAAATTATTACAAATATATCAAAACATTGATTATGATATTAATACAGTATGGGACGATTCTTACGAAGATTATGATTATAGAACCGATTTAATAAAAAGTATATTGTCTTTTTTTGATGGAAATAAAGAAGTTAAAGAAGAATTATTAGAATTAATAAAATATTATGTTTATAGACTATATGAGGAGAGTGATTAAGATGATTAAACAATATTTTATAGTAGATTTGAATAGTGATTATAAAAAGCTAATGGATTATAAGGAAATGAAAAACTTATTAATAGAGACAATCCAAGAAGACTTATTAATGAATAGTGGAGAGTATGAAATAGTAAAAGATTGTTCTGATGAATTAATAAAAATGGCGAAGGAAGATTTTACTAATGTAAAATGGATTACTGATTTATTGGAAAGTTATAGTTATAAAACAATCGATTTACTAGACTTTCAAAGAGATTTAGAAGATTTAAAACAGTACTTTGAAAAAGACTACTTTATAGGTGCTTTTAATGAAATATTAAATAAGATTAATAGTGAAGTGAATAAACATGAATAATTTTTCAAATAATCTTAAACAATTAAGATTAAAAAAAGGATTAACACAAGAAGAACTAGCTAAAAGACTAGATAAAAACTATACAACTATAGGAAAGTGGGAAAAAGGGATTCGCTCCCCTATCCTAGATGACCTAATAAAACTAGCCGATATATTCGGAATAACAATAGATAAATTAGTAAGGAGTGATTTTAATGAATAATTGGGACACAATGTTAACTAAACGTGAATTATTTGACTTATTTGAGAACGCAAGAATACTATTTAATGAGTATGTAAATGGAATAAGTAGAGATTATACTGAAGAAGATACAAAAAGTATACAAAAACTAATAGAATTAATTGAAGAAAACATAAAAGAAGTAAAGGAGATGATATAGTTGTTTGAAGTAAGATGCAACGGACGATTATTATCAATCTCCCCTACTTATCGTGGGGCTGAACGATATATAAAATTATGTAAAAAACAAGAACAAAGATTATCAGAACGAGCTAATAAAAAACTTGTATCTGAATATAAGATTATAGAAAAGGAGTTATTATTATGAAAAGAGAATTATTTATAAATGAGATTAATGAATTTGATGAGATTATCATTAGGCAATTAGAAAAAGAAGGAAGATATATGGAAGATCCCGTAACTGAAAAAGAGTGGGTACATCATGATATTTTATCTTATAACGAAAACGAATATGAAGATTGGACAACTAAAGACTTTATACATTTTATAAAATACCTTCAAGAATTAACAGGATTAACTAGTAAAATAGTAAAATTAGATAAATAATTGACAACTAAGTTGTCATATTATATAATATATACCATAGAAGGAGTGATATAAAAATGCCTAGATTATCAGAATATGCTCGTAAAAATAAAGTAGCATATAATGTAAAACGTAATAGAGAACTATATAAACAATTTAATTTAAGAATTTTAACTAAAGATTATGAAGAATTAATGCAAACATTAGAAGAACATGGTATGAATAAAGCCGAATTTTTACGTTGGGCTCACGAAGAACTAAAAAAACAAAAACATTGAATCTGAAATAAAGGATTTAAACTAAAAAAGGGATTATATTCCCTTTTTTCTTTCTTCTATTGCTAAATTATACCAGTTTCTAGCTGATTTTTCGCTGCAATAGACTTTGTCGGCGATCTCTTGCCAATAGAGATGTCTTTTTTTACCGTTTTTATCAATTATAAAGTCCTTTTCTCTCAGGAAGACTACTGCTTTAGTTGTTTCTCCAAACTTAGCTAGTCGGTCTATTTCCTTGTCTTTTAGAGTGTTTAAATCCTTTATCTTGGATTTAATGTATAAAATAGTTACTTCTAGCTGCTGCTTATTCTCTAATTCTACATATTTGAATAAATTATCTATATGTTTACCACCATCAACCATAACTTTATCAAATTGTGTAGTTTTTGGAAGGACTAATGATTTTAAAGATTCTAAACGATTTTCATAATATTCTAAATCATTTTCTAATTTTTCTAATTCTTTATATATCGCTTCTAATGTCATTTATACCTCCTACATCAATTTTATAAACTTTATAGTTTTCTCTATTATGTAAAATAGTTCTAAATGCTAATTTTAATTCAAAAAGAGTAAATAAATGTGCTTCTGATAAAAACATAGTTGTATGATTTTTTACTCCTTTCCAATAACTTTTTGTTAAATAATCTCCGTTCCCCTTATATTCAACAACAAACATATACACTCTCCTATTTTAAAATAATTATCGTTCTGCTTAATTTATCTGTGTAATCTATGTATCCTTTATCTCGTAGATTTCTTAAATGAAATTGCATTGTGGCTACACTATTATTACCATTAAGCTTTGCTAATTCTCTAAATGAAGGACTATAACCTTTTTGCTCTATAAAATCTTTTATTATGTAATAAACTCTTTTTTGAGTTTCTGTTAATTCGTTCATTTTTTTCTCCTTTTTATATTTTTCTTTTTAACTTCATTATCAATTAAATAAGTTATAATTTCTAACAACAAAGCTATAAATATTAAAACTACTCCAATCTCAATCAATATCATTGTTAATCTCCTTTAATAAATCTTTAATTATTAGTTTTGATTCTATACCTGTAATTTTTTCGTTATTTACTAACTCATCTATTCTTTCGATTGTATCTTCAAGAGTATTTATATACTCTTTTAATTTGACACTATTGACATCTTTTAAAATAAAATCTATAAAGTCAGGCCTTTTCATTATTTATTCTCCTTTATCTAATATTTCTAAAATACCTTTTAATTTTTGTATGTTATATTTATCTCTTAATTCTGCATTTGTTCTCGGATTATCTTCTATTTCGTTGATTATTTTTTTTATTTCGTTTTTTACTGCTTCTAGTTTTTGTTTTAATAAATAATTTTCATCTCTTTCTTTTATAACATCTTTTATTTGATAATCTATAAACTTGTCCACCTCTTTGACATAATTTTCAAAGACACTAGGAATATTTGGAGTTTCTTCTATTTTTTTTCTAACTTCCCATTCTTTTTCTTTGTAAATATCACTCATTACTATTACCTCCTTTATCTAACATTTCTAAAGTTCTATTAATTTTACATTTTACTTCTCCATAGTCTATATTTTCTAAATTACTATAAATATATTTGTTGATTTCTCTTACTTCTTTTATTATGTCTTGTAATACAAAATATTTTTGTTCTAAATCAACCATATAATCTAAACCTCGTGTGTCTATTCGTATAGGTTTTTGGTTTCTGATAACTACATTTAGTTTCATCATTTCTTTATTTAATTCACTTATTCTTTCTTCTTGAAGTTTGATTATATCGTTAAGTTCTTTTTTTAATGGTTTCCTTTCCCATTTGCCTATATTCACTCTTTATCAACTCCTTTGAGTTCTTGTAATTTATCTAATCTTTCTTGTATTTCTAGTCGTGCTTCTATTCCTGTTATTTGATTATTATAAATTATTGCTTCTATTTCATTTATTATATTATTTAGTCTTTCTATTTCTTTGAATAATCTACTTTCTACTGTATCGGTAGCATTTCTTACATATTCAATATTGTTTCTATTTAAAAATTCTTCAATATCAGTAGTTGCATAAAAACTAAACTCTTTAAAACCTAATCTATGTTTTGTTCTGACTTTATATTCAAATAATAAATCATTCACTCTTTATCACTTCCTTAAATCATATTCAAATATTAAACTATCTACATAATTAGAAATATATCTATTAAAGTCTTTTGGTATTCTTATTCCCTGTTCGTTAAACCAATTAAGTTGATGTTCATATACTTTGGGAGATAAATAAGCAATTCTTTTTATGCTATTTTCTTGAAAAAATAAATATATTTTATCTTTTAATGTAAGACTATAAGTTCTCACTCTTTATCACTTCCTTTTAGTTCTTCAATTTTTTCTATTATCATCTCTATATTTTTTCTGATAACATCAAACTCTCTTGAACACTCATTTACATAATCTAAATCATCACTCTTCATAATCATATTAAGTTCTACTCTACATTCGTTAATATGTTCTTTTAGTATTTCATCAATTCCATTAATAATATAATTTAGTCTTTCTATTTCTTTATCTTTTTCTTCTCTATGTTTTAAATCTTGTTCTACTACAAAGTCGTGTAATTCTTCTAATTTTGTATAAGATACCCCATATTCATTATCTAACCATTTATCTATTGCTTGTATATTCACTCTTTATCACTCCCTAAAAAGAGCATTATTATTGCTAATAATATTACTATTAATAACCAACCTATCATTTAATCACTCCTCATAACCTATTATTACTAACATTGTAAGAGAATATACTATTAATCCTAATATCATTCCTATTATCATTCGCTCTCTCCTTTTAATCTTTTGATTTTTTTTTGTAATCTTTCTATCTTTCTTTCTAGGTCTATATTTATGTCTTGTAATTCTACATTTCCTTGATATACACTTCGCATTTGTATTAAATCTATGTTTTGTTTTTCTATTTTCTTTTCTAATTCTCTTATTTTCCTACTTAATTCTTTTATTTTATCGGATTCAGTCATCACTCCCACTCCTCTATTAACTTTTTCATTTTAAAGTCTTCTATTGTTTCTAAACCTAGTTCTTTACAATCACTATTTACTCCTTCGAGTAATATTCTCATTTCTTCTTTGTTATATTCACTAGAACCTTTGTAAACTACATACCAATTACAATGTTTTCCATTTATTTCGCCTTTTTCTCTAAAATCATAGTATTTAAAATATCCTTTAGGATTTATACCGGGTACAAGAGGAACTAAAAATGATTGCCCGTATTTTTTTAGTTCCATGATATACATTTCTTCTTTTGTTGTTCCTAGCTTATTTGCTATCTTATTACACAATACCCATAAAGCTGAATTTGCATTTGTACCTCTTTTTTCTATTTGTTCTTCTAATGTAATGGTTATCTTTTCTGCATTTGATAGTTTAGTCCACTCGTCAGTAGCAATAACTCTTTGATTGTCGAATTGTAAAGTTACTTTTGATCTATGTAAAGCATAATCTAGTTCTAGGTCTACTATCTTTCCTGTTACTTCCATAACTATCACCTATCAGAATGGCAAGTCTGAATCACTAATCTCTATTCCGTTGCCTTCACCTTTAATATCGTAAGGTGTTGTTTCTTCTTTTCTTGTGTTGTTTACTGCATCATATTCAGGTGCATCTTTTTTCTTTGTACCTAAATATTCGATAGTATCAGCTACAACTTCAGTTATGTTTCTTTTATTCCCTTTATCATCCTCATAACTTCTTGTTGATATTCTTCCTGATAATCCTATTTGGCTTCCTTTTTCTTGGTATTTGCATAGGTTTTCTGCTTGTTTTCCCCATACAATACAATTTATAAAGTCAGCTCCTTCTCCGTATTTATCAACTGCTAGTGTAAAACTAGCTACTGCTTTATCACTTTGAGTGTGTTTTAATTCAACATCTTTAGTCAATCTTCCTGTTAATACTACTTGATTCATCATTTTCCTCCTCTCAACTTTTCCAAATCTTCTTTAGTTAAACATTGATAACTCATAAATCTTTCTATTGCTACTCCACCATCTTGTTCACATTTTATTTGTTCTTTAAATTGATAGTTTGTTGCTATAATAAGAAGTATAATCATTACTATAACTAAAATTACTTCAAAGTAATCAAAGATAAAATCTAACATATAATCACTCCAATTCTATTAATTTTCCTTTTTTACCTCTAGGTAGATGTATCATATAAAAGTGTTCTATATCTTCACCTGTTAGGTATTTAATTGCTTCAGCATACATCTTTTCTTGCTTCAAACATTTTTCTCTGTTCTTTGGAGATGCTTGACTATACGTTTTTATATCAAAAATAGCCTTTTCTTCAAACTTTTCTTTGTTGTTAGTATAAATATCTAAAAACTCATAAAACTCATCTGTATAGCCTTTTATTTGATGTTTTAGATAGTCTTCTATCTCTTTGTGTATTAAAGTTCCTCTCATTTGAGCTGATTCCAATACTTTAGGGTCTACATTTAAGTATGTTCCGTCATCTAATAATCTCGTTACACTAGGAATTATCTTTCCTTTAAGTCGATAAGTGTGCCAAGTTTCGTTATAAGCTAATTCAGGTGTTTCAAAATCATCTATACCTGTTATCAAATCCACAGTTCCAGCAAAATTTTCTGTATGAACCTGTTTTTCAGATAAGATTTTCATTATATTCCTCTAAAAACATGAAATGATAACCACCACTTGTTCTATTTCTATATTTGCAACAATTCCAAACGTTTCCTTTGAATTTTCTATCAGCTTCATGAGTGGAATTAAATATCTCTTTCGTTTCTAAACAAATAACTTTTTTTGCACAATTATTTAAGTTGTTTTTAGTTGCATGATTGTTATTTTCTTTGTGTGTATTCCACTCTAGGTTCTCTACTCTATTATTTGCTTTATTACCGTCTTTGTGATTTACTGTTCGCTTATTTTCAGGATTTGGTATAAATGTTTCAGCTACTAATCTATGAATCATAACTTGTTTATTTCTTGTTAATGATACTCTTACATAACCATTAGGTTTTAGAGAAGGTTTTAGAATTTTACCTTCTCTTGTTCTATAACCATGGCTTTGTTTGTATGTATAATCCAAACTCCTAACTCTACCTAAATTACTTACTTGGTATCTACCTTCATACCCTTTTATGTCTTTCCAAACTTCTTTCATTACGCATCTTCTCGCTTAGCAGCATTTTCTTTTCTTTCTATTGTCTTTTTAGCATCTTCATAACTCAAATTCTCAATCTTATCAACTTTGTAGTAATTTAGCATAGCAGGTATATCGTCAACTAATTCTCCTAGTTTTTTTATTTGTGCTTTTGTTACAAGTTTCTTTTGTTCGTTTTGGTTATGATATTCATCAGTATCAGCATCTTTTGTATCGTCTATTAAGAAAAGTCCATTTAAAGCATATTTTCTTGCATAACTGGATGCTGTACCAGTAATTTGGCTACCATCCATACCTTTCTTTTCTTCTTCTTCTCTAGCAAATGCTGTATTTTCAATTACATTGTTTTCAGTTGCCTCAATATCAATAAGTCTTGCGGTTGCTTTAATATAAAATCTTGTTTCACTTGCTGGTATTACTAAATCAGTAAGTTGTAATACTAATTTATTCTTTTTTAATATTGGTTTAACTGCATCCAATATGTCTTCGCAACTTCTATAGTTGTATTTACCAAATGAGTTCCATTTTCCTTTAGGAGCTTTTAATTCTTGCTGTACGTTCATTAGTTTTTCGTATATATTCATATCAATTTTCCTCCCTTAATCTAAATACGGTTACTAATTTTCCTGTATAGGCACATTTCTTTTTACCTATTGGCTCAACTTCCCCTTTTTGACATAATTCAGTTAATCTTGGTGATGTAAAATTTCTTTCACTAAAAGGTATATATCCTCTATCTGACATTTCTACCGCTATCTCTTTTGCAGTCATTTTTCTACCTTTAAGAATTTCTTTTATTTGCATATATCTCTTTTGCTTATCTACTGATTCATTAGCTAGTTTTTGAGCCTCTAACATAGGATTTTGTCCGAATCTTAATTCTTCCATTACTTTTTGCCCCCTTTATATGTCTTTGATTGATAGTCTTTAATCTTGCTTCTTAATCTTTTATTTGTTTCTTCAAGTTTTTCACATCTAGTCCTTACATCTACATAATCCATAAACTCTTGATACAATTCTTCTTTAATAATTGCTTTTAATGTTTCGTTTTCGTTTTCTAGTTTGTTTATCTGTTGTTGGTATCTAATCTCTTTGATCTTGTCTTTCAATTAAATCACCACCCTTTTCTAATTCTTTTAATTCTTCCTCAATTTGATTTTTTTGATAGCAATAAAATGACCTTTCGCCATCATTTTGTTTTAAATCTTCTAATACACTTTTTATGTATTCTAATTGTCTTAATAATTCTTCTTTTTCCATAATTCACTCCTTCATTAACTCAATTTTAAATTTATCTTTTTCGTTCCTATATGGAACACCTTTGTATGATGGCAAATCTCTTTTGTGCATATCTAATAACATTTCGGTAGGTTCTATATTTTCGAGAATCACTACATCATTTTTCACAGTAAATAAAACTTTAACTTCCCCATAAACTTTTTTAAATAACTTATCTACAGGTAGTTCTAATTCATATTTGCCATCTATCTTGTTTTCTTTTTGTAATTTTGGTATTACTTCAAAAATCCAATATTTGTAAGCTCCCATAAGATATTTTTTAATTGCTCGTTCTCGTTTTTTAAATTCGTTTTCATCTAAATATGTAATAATATTTCTGTTGTCTTTAAATTCTTTTGTAATTACAGGTCCATCTTGATTCATATATTTAATGCTTCTTCCATTTCTCGTTGTTCTTCTTTTGTGGGTTCTTGATTTTCTAATTGTTGTTCAAACCAATCAGGAACAGTTTTTTCTTCTTTAGCAATTATATGTTTACTTTTCTTTTCCCAAGTTCTTACACAAGCTTTCCAATCTTTCATTTTGTTTTTACCTACGAACCAACCTTTGCTTTCATAAAAGTTTATAAATGTTTCTGCATCTACATTGTTATTTCTCTCTCTACAATATTCTTCTACTTCTTCTAATGTAGGTTTCTTAAATACATTACCATTAACATTTACATTAACATCATTAGATGTGTTTTCGTTTTGATTTGTTTTTGATTCCATTTTGATTTCATTTTGATTTTGATTTGATGTTGCTTTTGATTTAGTTTTGCTTTTGTTTAGAGGTCGTTTTAAATTGTTAAAAATCTTAGTTTGATTCTTATTTAATGTTGGTTCTTTATCGTAAAACATATATTCCGCTATCTTATATAAAAGATCTTTTTGCTCTTCTTCTTTAGGCAATATTGTTATCAAATCAAAGTATTCTTCATAGATAGTAAAGCTCTTCAATTTTTATCACCTACATTTGTGTTTTTTGTGTTAAAGTGATATAATGTAGTTGAGAAATCTTTTCCAATGGGTTTCTCTTTTTTTGTTTGCATATTTACCTCCTTTACTTTTTGCTTTAGGGATTAATTTTTGATATAATTTAATTAATCTTTTTTCTTAAAAAGTTCGTAATAGTCTTTGTTATAGTGTTCGCATATTTTATCTACTTCACTTATTGACCATTGGCTTCTTCCATTGAACTTTTTGCTTATTGATTGAGGCGATTTTTCTAGTAATTTAGCTATAGTTCTTTGTGTTTCTCCACGTTTTGCCATTTCTCCTAAAAGACCTGGAAATAATACTTTCTTCATATCTTCTCCTTTCTGGAAACAAAAAAAACCCAAGACTAATTGTCTTGAGTTAAACTTCTCGATTTTGATATTATGTTAACTTCCCAAGACATAATTGTTAAGTTGTTTATGTTTCCCTTACACTTAACATTATACTCTTAATATTTAAGAAGTCAACACTTTTTTTGAAAATATTTTTCATTTAATTTTTTATTAAATCGAGAAGCTGATGCAATTATATACCTATCCTTATTCTTATATAATAAAGGATTGTTATCACTATAAAATAATATAATAAGGTTTTGGTTTCTTTAATACATAATTCTTTGATTTGATTCTTCCTGATATATCTTTCTTTATTTTTTTGTATCAACTTGTCGTATTCTTCCTTTGAATACCATTTATCCTTATATTCATATTCTATGTTTAGTACTTTCCAACCCATAGACGTTGTATCACCGATGTCATAGGGTAGCATCGTATTTCTATATTTTTGCATTATGCTGCCATCACGTTTTTGGTATGTTATTTGCATCACTTCTTCTCCACCTCCTTCGGTGAGGTGGTATTCTACCCTATTTTCTTTATTTAGTCAATAAAAAGGAGGTTTTATGAAATCAAAAAGGAGTAAAGCTTGTGATATTTCCCAAGCTGTAAAAGAAAAAGTCTGGGAACGAGACCATCATCATTGTATAAATTGTGGCAGTCCTTTTGCTATGCCTAATGCTCATTATATTGCACGTTCACACGGTGGTTTAGGAATCGAAGAAAATATTGTAACATTATGCCAAGATTGTCATAATAGTTTTGATAACGGAAAAAGCAAAGAACGAAAAGAGCATATTAAACGTAATATAGAAGCCTATTTAAGCCAACTATACCCTAATTGGTCTATTGATTCATTAATATACAAAAAGAGGCTATAAGGCCTCTTATTTTACTATCCAAGCATCTTCTGCAACTCTTTTTCTACAATCAAAACTATCATAGATTACTCCATATATTGAACAGGTTATATGTCCATCCATTGTTATAAGTAGAGTTTTATCAGGATATTCTCCTGCTACCTCTCCTACTGTATAAGGCAGGTATGGTACACGTTTATACCTGTAATCTAGTAAACCCCTTATGAAGTTTCTATCATCCATCATAGTACCGTTTCTTTGTGCTATATCGCTTATTTCATTATATGTTTCATCCCAAGTTTTATTTTCTGCTGTAGAAATTGCACGGATAGTACAATCGTTTACAAAGTTCCCTAATGAGTTCGCATTATAAAACCTATACATTACATTTCACTTATTTTCATAATGTGTCGTCTTACTATTTCTTGCTCTTCAGGTGAAGTTGCTTCTTGTTTTACCATTTTGATAAATTTCATAGCAGCGTGCATCATATAGTCTAATTCTTTTAATCCATCTTCTTTTGCCCCATAATTTCCATTATTATATTCATTTCTTGCTGATTCGTAATTTCTATAACTACCTCTCATACCATCCATATATTCTTCACCACGGTATTTTGTGTCATATCCTCTACGACCATATTCTCCATAACCGTCATATCTTCCATAGTTTCCATAATTTCCGTAATTCATACACTCTACCTCCTTCATATCTTTGTATATATCTACCGCTTTAAACAAGTAATCTATATCTGTAGAATTAATTCCGTCATTTCCTACTTGCTCTAGGTATTCTTTTACACTATTTATTATTTTTTCTTCCATCGGAATTACTCCTTTCTTTCAAAAGATTTAATATCTCTTCATTTTGAGATATTATTTTTTGTAAATAATTAGTATCTTGATTTTGTAATTCTTGCATCAGATCATAGTTGTTATAGTCTCTGAATAATATTTCTAAACTTAATGCCTGTAAAATCAAAGAAAGATTATCTACACTACGCATATCTCTTTATTGAAATGTTAGCATTTTTTACAATAGGTATTTGAGTATCAGTTGTTGTTCCGTCATAAGTTATTGTTGGTATACTTCTAACAGTTATTGATACACTACCTCTACCACAAACTCTTATATATTTTGTGCTAGATATATTTGTATAAACACCAACAGTAACTGGAGTATCCATTTCGCTTCCTGCTAACTGAGTACCATCAGCAAAAATAGCAAAACCAACATTTCCTGCAGTACCGCTTGTAACATTTGCATTGAAATTGATTTCATATATACCTCCACTTACTATATTGAAAGTAGCACTTCCTTCATTATGATTTAACCAACCCCATTGACAATTTGCACTATTTGTTCTTAGGTCTGTATCAGAAAAAGTAATAGGAGCAGTATTAGATGTTAAGACTAATTCTTGTTCTTGTACACTTTCTATCATTTGTTTTCCTCCCTTCAAAAAAGAATAGGACTTGCCTATTCTCATATAATTAGCAAGTTCTCATTAGAGATTGTCTTTAAGACATTATGCTATACGATTGTGTTTCCATAGAATCCATTTCCATATAATAATCCTGTATATGGACTTGAAACTGGATATGCTGGAATTGGATATGGTCTTACTTGATTTACTATTGAAGTACCAATACCATTTGCTGTGATAGTGTTCTTTAAGTCATTTACTTGTGAGCGTAAATCATCAATAGTATTTTGACTCATAGCATCAAGTATTTTTTGAGTGTTTTCAATTCCTTGTGCTCTTAATGTGCAGCAACACTCATCCATCTTTGCTTGGTTTTGTAATGCAGTTGTTAGTAAGTTAGTATTTAACTCGTTAGTTTGAGTTAAAATATCTCTTTGAATATCGTTTGAACTTCCTAATATAGAATTTTGTAATCCCATATTACCAGTTAAAACATCACTTCTTACATTACATAAGTTAGTAGCAGCATCACTAAATCCATTTGATAATGAAGTTAGGATTGATTGAGTACCATTAGTTACATCTCTTTGAGTAAATTCACTAGATACAAAATCAGTAGTTGCTACATTATTCCAACCATTTCCATATCCTCCGAATCCGTTTCCTCCAAACAATAATGCTAAAAGCACTAATGCCCAGATTCCATCTCCTCCGAAGCCACCGAAGCCACTGTTGTATACACCGTTAGTTGCTAGGTCAACAGTTGGTACGATTCCATTACTACCGTTCATCTCTATTCTCCTTTCTTTTTATATAATCACTTTGTGTCGACACCATTTTTTAATTGATTTATTAAATCATCTCCAAACCCCATATTTTTTACTTGATTAAAGAAGTTGTCCATTTGTCCTTGACTATAACCACTTGTTACCTGTTTAAATACTTCTACAGGATTACTTTGATTTTGCATTAGTTGTTCCACTCTTTGAAACTTTTGTGGATTTTTCGCTTTCAACTGGTTCATCAACATTAATGTTACCTGATTCATTATTTACCTCCTTTTCTAACTCTTCGATTTTTGCCATCAAAAACTCTATTTTAAGGTCTTTTTCATCTTTCTTGACTATTTCCCTTAACTCGTATGATTTCGTTTCTCCTGATGCCTTTTTAACCCATAAAACTGACATATCTCGACTGAAGTATGGAGTATCTAATAAAACTAACTCTTTTTCTACTTGTTCTAAGTTCTCTGCATACTTCATACCACCTTGATTTGGTGCGATTTGAAAGTTTTGTGTTAGATTAGGCATTTGTTGTTGCTGTTGCGTTAATTGAGATTTCATTCTCTCAAGTTCTGCAATATGACTATTTATTCTGTCTATACTTCCTTGCGGATTATAATTTCCAAACATATTAATTCCTCCTAAAATGAGAAAAGAGGAATACTTAAAACCTATAGACTGCGTTTTAAACAATTATCTAGGTGTATTCCTCCTTTCTAACTAAATTATTGCACAAAAAAAGAAGTAGGAATTACCTACTTCTTGTCTTGTTTTTGTCAGATTACTTTCATAATCTTCTTTTTAACTTTCTTTATCTCTCTACTTATTGTACTTTCACTACAATTTTCTAGCATAGACATCTTTGTTATAGAGTATTCATTTTGTCTATATTTTATTATTCTTTCTTGAAAAGGCGTAAAATGTATCTTTGACTTTATATAATCTAGTTCATCATTTGTGAACTCTAGCTTTAGCACTTCTATTACCTCTACCTGCTACAAATGCTCCACAGGTCGGACAATGTTTTGGTTTTGATCTTGATTTTCTATATTTAGTTACTGTCCTTGTTTGTTTTATCGTACCCATTTATATCTCCATTTGCTATATTTGAATTATCAATAGAATCAACATCTTGTATCTCTTGTGCAGTAGTTTCTATTGTACCTATATCATTTAAGGTATAAACTAAATACCCTATAGTCAAAAACCACATTACTAAAATTACTATTATAATTATAAATTGTCTTTTGTTTGCCCTTTTATAATCTGATAGTAATTCTAAAGCTAAACCCTTTTCTTCCATATTATCACTCCTATTTTTTAGATTTTTTGATTATTGCTTGCTTTTTTGGCTTTGGTTCATCAGTTTTTACTTTTGCTTCAATTTTAATTTCTTCTTTCTTTTCAGGAATAACTTCTATCACTTTTGCAAATGCTCTTTTATATTTGTTATCTCCTAACAAATAATCTCTCATTTGCTCATCACACTCAAAAGTATCTCCTTCATACACAAAACCTTTTTCGTTTTTTGCTGGATTCTTTCTTGTTAATTCTTTTAGTTCATTGAATTTACCTAAAGTAAAATCTTCAACTGCTTCTAATTTAACCATTTTTACTCCTCCTAACATTATTTCTAAATTTCGTATATCCCATTTTCTATCTATATCACTTGAATAGTCGTTTATAACTACGTAATCTGCTGGAAATTCTCCAGGTCCTTTTTGTAATGGAACGTCTTTTATAACTGCCCATAATTCCCACATTAAAGGTTTTCTCCAAAACTTACCTTCATCTTCCCATTTTTTTGTTTTCTCTATTGCTTCTTTTAAATGTTTTGTGTTTACTACTTTCAATGCAAATGGTTCTTCGTGGTCTTTTGGATATTTTTCTGCAAATGGTGGTCTTGAACCAAAAAACTCTATATCTTCTGTATCTGTTTCTACTATCTTTTTGATTGCTTCTTCACTAAAATAAACATCACCAAAGATATAACATACAGGTTCTTCTGTAGGATAAAAAGCATCACACCAATAACCTTTCACTTCATAACCTTCGGTTCTATAGTTATTTTCGTGTTCTAATATAGGAACACCTAAATAGTCGAAATCTCTATAGTTTGTGCTTATTGATATATCTTTGATGCCGTTTTCTTTTAATAATCTTATAGTTCTTTCAACTAGAACTTCACCCATAACAATACTTAATTGTCTAGGTTTTTCAAAATATGTGCTATAGTTTCCTCCACATATTATAATATACTTTTTTACCATTGTGCGTTTCCTCCTGTTTGAACTTCTATATTACACATCCTTAATCTTTCTTCTAAATAAGAATCAACCATAGGGTCTTTTCCTCTTTCTTCTAAATATAATTGCTTAACATCTGCTAGATGCCTTATTGTAGATGTTTGCCACATTATATCGTTTCTTTTTGTTGTTACAGATTTATTATTTTCTCTATTCCATACATATATAGGTTTCTTTAACACTTCAAAACTATTCATATAAATACAAATTCTACAATGTTGGTTTCTATCCTCTTTAAGTGTACCTTCTTTATATAGGCATTTTTGTTGTGTCGCTAGTTCTTTTTTTATAACTTTGCCACAACCACTCCACCCCTTTAAAGCATCATATTTATTATTATACTCTGGTACAAACTCAGTTGTTGTTTTACCTTTTTCATATTTAGCTAAACCTGTAAAAAGAACATCTGGTTCTGTTTGCAGTCTATTATTTATATCTTCTAAACAATATTCATCTATAAACCAATCATCACTATCTAAACAAAAAATATAGTCAACATCATCAGATAAATGTAAGTATGCTTCATTTCTTGCACCACCATTATATCGCTTTTGTTTTAGCTCTACTATTTTGTGAGGTGGTTTTAAATATTTTTTTGCAACTTTCACAGAATCATCTGTTGAAACATCATCTACAAACACAATTTCAAAATTTTTATATGTTTGACTAAAAACACTATTGAAACATTTTTCTAATGTGTTTTCATAATTATAGTTTGGTATTATTATTCCTATTTTGAAATCTTTCTTTTCTGGCAATTTGTCATAATCTTTGTTTTCTAATGTAGTTTGTTTCATACAATTTATTTTATATTTAGTTAAGTTTATATCTACATATTCACAATGTTTATAATGAATACAATGCAAATTTGTTTCTAATAAATCTTTTAGAGGTTCGTCATCAAATATATAGATATATTCATTTTCATTTTTTTTAGGGCAATCGATACTATCTTTATCAATTCCTATTTTCATATAATCACTCCTAAACTTCTTTTAAAACACTACAATCTACTCTAAATTTTACTCCATCTGCCTCCAATACTGCAACTCCATTTTTAGTGTACTTAGATGGTGCTTCAATACTTTTAACTGTAAAGGTTTTCGTGCAACACCAATAATCTCCTTTTTTCAATATTGCGTTGTTATTGATATTTTTACCTTTTTTATCACATTTAGCAGTCGGACCACAAGGAATCCAATCGTTTTCTCCTACTGGTTTTCCATAGCAAGTTGCATAGCAACCTATTGCTCCATTTTTATATTTTTTGCTTATTCCTTTTAATTCATTTACTCTGAACACTCCATTGAATTTAACTTTTGAACCTTTATGTAAGATTTGGTCTACTTTTTCCTTACTTTCTCCATCAAGTATTTTGTTTGCTTCTTTAACTATATAATCCATTTTACTTAATAGATAAGGCCCAGGACAGTCTGTGTTTGCATACATCTTATGCCAAGTTAGGTTTTTACCTTTTACTAGCTTACCTAGTTTATTTCTTTTAGCAATATCTGCACATAGTCTTATTAAACTCTTTAATGCTGCATCAGATACAGGCCATTTACCACCCATTTTAGAGTTTGATGTTTCAATAGTTACTGATTGGCAATTAGAGTTCCAATTTGAATCTGTCCAAGCAGTATCGTTTTCATCTACATAGTTTGCTATTCTTCCGTCATTTCCTATTCCATAGTGAGAAGAACCTTTTCTTCCTACTCTTTTCCATATAGCACCTAGTGATTCTACACTAACTACTCCTGATACGTGATGGATAGTTATTTTTTTAATTTTGGTATTTCTTCCTTTTGTGTAATTACCTGTGTAAGCAGGTATTCTTTTACAACATAATTTAGAATATCCCATTATTCTTCACCCTTTCCATCTTCGTTGATGCCTTCCATTATTTCTGTTTCTTCTTTTTTTTGCTCTTTTTTAAGTTGTTTTTCAGTTAAGGTTGTCATTGATCTACCTCCTTATCTTTCTTTGCAAAATAAAACGTAAAGACCATTACTATAATAGTCATTACGTCATTTGCATCAAATTTATTTGCTACCAATCCGTAGATTAACAGTCCAGTTAAACATAATGTTACGATTGACTTCAAATCAATCAATTTAGCAAGTTTTTCTTTCATTGAATCACTTCCTTTTCAAATCATTTATTTCTTCTTTTAATGTACTTAAATGTTCTTCTACTTTTGTTAGTCTTATACCAAAGTTATTATGTGCTTGTACTTTATCGCTTAGTATTTTCACATCTTCTTTTAATTCTCCAATTTTATATTCAAACAATTCGTTATTTGCCTTGCTTGATTTTAAAGTTGTATAGATAGAAGGTATTGCAACACATAGCCCTGATATTACTGCTACTATTATTTCATTCATGTTATCGCCTCCTTCTATATTGTAAATTCATTTTTTACTTTAATTAATTGAATTTTAGTTCCTGTTTTAAATGTTGGACCAGAAAATGTTAATTTTGTAATCGAATCAACACTTGATTGTCCGTATATACCTACCATATCTGAAACATATTGTTGTCCGTTCCATAAACACTCACCATGCCATGTAAAGAAAGGACAATTTCTACTATTAGTTATGTTATATCTTAATTCAATAGTACCTTCTATCGTTGTTAATTGAGTTCTTAATGAGTTTCCAATTCTAAATGCAGTTTCACCTTGCCTATATACATTTGATTCCGTTAGATTGCCATTTGCCGTCAAAGTTCCATTTATATAAGTTCCACATTGAAAATATTGTGTGCTTTCATCATCATTAAATCTCATATATACATCACTTGCACTTGATACGGCAGCCCCAACTATTTTAAATTTGTATTTTTCGCCTGGCAAAATATTCAAATTATCAAACGAAACAGTTGTTAAATCTGATTCAAATGTATAATCAACTATTTTTTCATAGACATCACTCATAGTTGCTAATTTATTAGATGAACTATTGTATGCTGTGTTTGTTAATATATCTGATACTCTTGTACCATTTATTTTTGCATTTGTAACTGAATAAGGTGATTTTGTTACAGCTACTGTATTACCACTTCCTGTTATTAAAGTAACTATATAAAAATCATAATTATCACCATAGACAAAACTTAATTCCTCACCATAAGTACCAACTTCTTCTTGCTCATAAATTACTTTACAACAATGATTAACCCCATTACCATCATCTATATAAAATGGTTGCTGCAATATTAATAAGTCTGTTAATTGAACAAATAATGTGTCTGATGGACTTGTTATTGCTAAAACATCATCTATATCAATAATTGGTCCATTTACCTCGTTTATAGCACTTACCAAGTCTGTTTTATCTGTTGTTGTTAAGTTAGCAAGTGTTCCAATTTTATTGGAGTTTGATATTATATTCGCACTATTTGCATCTACTTGGTCTTGAACATCATCTAAAGCACTTGTTGTTGCATAACCACTTAATGCAGAACTTGTTATATAACCTGCATCATTTGTGAAAGAACTTACTGTTGTTGGTACTGTTGGTATAGTAGGTTTATTAGTTAAGTCATCATAATCTCCTGTAGAAGCAACTGTTGCAAGTCCATCTATTAAATCTTTTAATGCTTTACCTTGTTTTGCACTTAATGGTGAAGATGCTAATGTTGAAGTTAAGTTATCAACCACATCTCCTGTATGTAGATTTTCATAACAATAACCTTCTGTTGAACTTGTATATCCCACATAATTATTGAAATATAAAACTTGTGTTGTTGCATCTCTATATGATGCTAAAACATAGAATGCTTTTGTTGTTGTTCCTGATTCGGACACAAATATCAAAGCACCATTTCCGATTCTTTCAGAACCACTTCCTGAAGCACCGTTGTAATATAATGTAGCAGCAGTTGTAGTCTTATATGCACCAGGTTCTAAATCCCAAATTCTAACTGTTGAACTAGATAACTCAGTCCAATCCATTTTTCCATCTAATAACGTTTGTAATGCTGTTGTTGTTGTATAGTTTGTTAAGTTACTTACGGTATTATCTATAAATCCTGAATCGTTTGTTAAGTCTGAAGTAGAGTCAGGAATAGTTGGTTTGTTTGTTAGGTCGTTATAACTTCCTGAGAAGTCTGATTTATTATTCCAACTTGTTATATTTGCTTGAGTGATAGACTTAACATAACTAGGTACTGTAGGGTCAGTTTCAGTATAAGAACTGATATATCCTGAGTCATTTTGTAAGTCTGATACTTTAGTAGGTATATCGCTTGTGTCTGCTTTATCATTTAATAGTGTATCTACTTGAGATTTATTGTAATAGTTAGATAAGTCTACTTCAGTTGAACCTATATGTTCCCAACTATTATTGACATAAATATACTCATCATAAGCATCGTTTGTAGATGCTGTTTTTGGTACTAAGTAAATAGTTGTTGTTGAACCTGTTGAAGGCAACGATTGAACTACTTGTATATTTAATGTACTTATAGCACCTATTAATGTATCTACTTCGCTCTTTGTATAAGTGTTTGAAGTAGTATAGTAATTTGTTAAGTTATTTACTGTGTTTGTTATAAATCCTGTATCATTAGTAAGGTCTGATACTTTGGTAGGAATTGTAGGCGTATTATCTATCAATGAATAATCTAACTTATTTGTAGATGTTATTTCATCTTGTTTACTATCTGCTAGGTCATAAGCAGTTTTTACTGCTTTTGGTGTGGCTGCTAGTGCTTCAGATGTACTTGTTGTTGATGAACTTAATTTAGTAATTCCATAATATGTTGTTGTTGCTGGGGCTTTTTCTATCATTACATAGTTTGTACCATCATATACAAAACCTACTACTTCTCCTGCTTTCCAGTAATATCTAGTTGTTTCAGTAGTTCCTACACTACATATTGTTTTTGCTCCTGTACTATTTACATTTAAAGTTGCAGTTCCATTGTAAGTATTAGCATTAGTAAATTTAACAAATATTGTTGCTCCAGTTTCAAGTGTAAATCCACTACAAGTTACTGTTTTTGCTGCTGTTGTTGCTCCAGTAGTTGATGTACCATAATATGTTTTGGCATTTCCTACTGTAGGTACTGTTGGTATATCACTCATTGTAGCAATTTTGTTTGTGCTTGAGTTGTATGTTCCCTGAGTTTGAATATCTGCTACATCGTTTGAAGTTATTGATGTACCATTGATTCTTACATCTGTTGCTGTGCCACCACTTGATATATTTATATTTCCACTACCTAGTAGTGATTCGTTGTTGATAGTTTTTATGTTTTCTCCACTTTGTAATTTATCTTGTTTATTTTGAAGTCTCGCTTTTACTGTTGTTTCATAATATTTTAAACCTTCTTCATCTAAAAATTTACTCATAAAGCACCTCCTAACCAATTCCACCTATTAGAACATTATCACTTGTCCAATCTGCTGGTCTATCATTAGAACTTAAATTTAAAATCCAATCTTGTGCTGCTTGGTCTTTTACATATACATAAGTAGGATAATCATTATCTGCACCACAATTTCTAAAAATGTTAGAATAAGATGTTACATTTGTGAAATCAAAATCTAATATAAATAAGTTTTCAAGATTTACACAATCTGCAAACATACCTGTCATATTAGTTGTGTTTGTCGTATCAAAGTTTCCTACATTTATTTCAAAATCTTCTCTTTCAGCATATAAATAAGATAAATCTTTTAATTCTAAATCACCTATAATATCGACTATATTATTATGGCTCATTTCTGTTGGTATAGTTGGTTTGTTTGTTAAATTATTATAATTACCATCAAATGTTGAAACAGTTATATTTCCACTTCCTAATAAAGAGGTGTTATTTATAGTTTTTATGCTTGTTCCTGAAACTAGCACATCTTGTTTTGTATCTGCCAATGTTTTTGCAGCTTTAGGTGTTACTGCTGTCCACTCGTCATAATCGTTTATATCATTACTTAACATAGTTATTCCCCAATGCTCTGTTGTCGCACTACCATAATCAGAAATGACATAATTTGTACCATCATAAACAAACTCTACCACTGTATTTCCTAAGTATAATCCAGTAATAGGTTTAGCAACTATACTTTTTGCACCAGTGTTGTTTATGTTTAAAGTTGGTGAATTTGCACGGTTTTCGTTAGTAAATTTAATTCTTATAACATTTCCAGCAACTAAAGAATAATCAGAATCTATTGTAACAATTTTTTCTTGATTACCTGCAAATGTATCACACACTCCATAATAAACTTTTGAATTACCAACACTTGGAATTGTAGGTTTATTATCTAAATCGTTGTAATCTCCTGAAAAATCAGATTTATTATTCCATGCTGTTATATTGGCTTGAGTTATAGATTTAACATGACTAGGCACTGTTGGGTCGGTTTCTGTATAACCAGTTATGTATCCTGTATCATTTTGTAAGTCTGACACCTTTGTAGGAATATCAGATGTATCTGCTTTATCATCTAACAATCCATCTGTTTGTGTTTTGGTATAGTAATTACTTAAATCTACTTGAGTTGAGCCTATAAGTTCCCACGAATTACTTACATATATATATTCATCATAGTAGTTGTTTGTACCTTGTGTGCTATTTGGTACTAAATAAATTGTAGATGTAGATATATCTTGTGTAGGTAGTGTTTGTACTACTTCTATATTTAAAGAACTTACTGTAGCAATTAAACTATCTACTTCTGATTTTGTATATGTATTTGAACTTGTATAGTAGTTGGTTAAGTTATTTACTGTGTTTGTAATGAATCCTGTATCGTTTTGCAAATCACTAACTTTTGTAGGAATATTTAAACTTGCTATATCTTGTGCTGTGAAATAGTCAACTCCTTTTACTGGT
>JAFRFD010000012.1 GCA_017434525.1 Methanobrevibacter sp. | reverse complement strand
TTTTAAACATTTTTCATAAAAAACTCAATCTTCAAATCCAAGTCCTTTTTCGGGGTCTATTTCTGGGTCAAATATAATTTTCTCCATCCCATTTTTAGAAATACAAGAGAAATTCAATAATCAAGATTTAAGGTAATAGAAATCATGTTTACCATCAATTTCTCTAAGATATCTTATAGCATTATCTTCATTAGTTAATTTCATATCATCATCTAATAAAATAATATTATCAAAACTTGATAGTAAAAAATATTTTCTTAAACTAATTCGAGCACCTGTAATACCTAATTTATTTTTATAATTATAAACATATAACTTAGAATTTCTAGGCATAAAATTGAAATCATTTTTAAAGTTTTGAGCTACTAATAAAATAGGCAACTTAAAAAATTCATCACATTGCTTTAATAAATTAGTTAGCCTATTAAGCCTTTCGTTCCTTAGCTTTTGTTCATCTGGTAAATAGCTAATAATACCGATACAAATATTCATATTATAAACTTCTTATCATTGACCTTGTTCTATCACCCATTTGTCTTTTGGTGTATTGTCTGTGGTATCAAGTTGATAACGGGTCACTTGATGAATTTGAGCTTTCATTAATTTGCCCAGTTTTGTTAAAAGTAAACTTTTTTTGTGGATATTTTTTATTGAGAGCCATTATAAGATACATATCTTCAAAGAATTCACCTCTTCCCGCCTCAAGGTCAGGGAAATCAATTAGCTGGTACATTTCTTTTGAGATAGCAAACAACTTTAATAACATGCTTTTGAAGATACCATACATTCCAGGGTGATTCCTAATCTGGTCTAAATAATCTTTAGCCCCGTGCTCAGTACCTGAAAGTTCACTATCATCATCAAGCATAATTAAGTAATCGAATTGAGAACCAATAAACTTATTTCTTAAAGCACGCCTAGCCCCAGTAATACCTAGTGGGTTATTATACTTATAAATAATTAGTGTAGAATTTTTTAGATGAGAAATATTATCTAAGTTTTTTCAGTTCTGGGCTATTATAATGATGGGTAGTTTAAATAATTCATCACACTTAGTAACTAAGGTATTTAACTTATTTAATCTTTTCTGCCTGACTTCAGGGTCGTCAGGTAAATAACTGATGATACCTACACAAATATTCATGAATTATCTCTTTTTACCAACAAAATGTTCCATGAAGAAATTATAAATTGAAATACCTGCATTAATGAATATATTAATGAATTTGTATAAGTTATTTAAGAATTTGTTTTTTGTAGGAACATCAATGTCTTCTGAGCCGCTTCCATTTATTAATGAATAGGCAACTACTAAACCATATTCAAATGGTAAGATAAAGGTTCCTTTCTTGCCCCAGTAACTACCCCAAGAATTTTGAACGAGCCAGCCAGTCTCATTCCAACCGTAAATCATAATTGCATGGTAACCATCAAAATCACCCGCTTTAGTTAAAAGTCCTGTAGCCCTATTACAAACATTTCTTGAATACCAAGCCATGCTAGCCAATACAGGACCATGATTCATTAGTGAATATTTAATATCACTATCGCCTCTAAGCTTAGCATAACTACTAATACTAAACTTCCTAGCATTTTTCATAGTGTACTTATTGTTATAAGCTGCTTCAGCTATCTCATAAACCCTGTCAACTTCTGTATTTCCCCCACAGAATTCTTCCTGTGGGTCACCGTAGTCCTTAACGATTTTACATGCTTCTCTTAAAAACATGCCAGGACCTTTTGAACCGAACAGTTTATAATGAATTCCATAAATGAAATTAGTAGATAGATTAACCTGATTTTCATGGAAATATTCAAGTATCTCTGATGTTGCAAAAGCTACACAAGAACCAACAGAACCTTGGTCCTTTATTACTTTACCGCAATCAAGAGAGAATGACTCTGGATATGATGCTGCCCTAGCCATCGCCTTATTTATCTTATAATCTCTGATGTCAACCTTATCTAGCTTGACACCCATTACTCTTTTAATATTTTCCATAAAACCTCCTAAAATAAAGGAGTCTATCCTTTATTTTCAATTAATTTAGCAACAAAGATAGACTCCTATTATTAATGGTTAAAGAATTAGTCGTTGAATAAATCTTTTTCCAATTGAATTTCTTCCTCAGTTAAAGCTTCAGGTAGATATTCATCACCGACAGCATAAACTACAGGAACGGAATTTAATGTTGCTAATTCTTCTTCTTCCTCTTCAACTACTTCTTCCTGTAATTCCTGTTCTTCTTCATAATAAGTCTGACTTGATAAGTGCATAATCTCACCTAAGAATGTACAGATAGCAGTAATTGTAGCTACAACTTCCTCAGCTAACGGGAAGCCCCAGATTTTAGCTAAAGCGAAATATAAAGTACCAGAAGCGGGTAAAAGTCTAGTACATAAGAATTTAATAATATCATAAGCTCTTGAACTTAATCTTACTTTCATATTATATCACCTTATACTTTCTTTAAAGCCTTAGCTGTATAATAACCAGTAGTAATTCTAGATTTGCTTCCTACTTGGTATGGGTACTTCTGACCAGGGTTAACAGATAAAATATATCTTGTCCAACCGACGCCACCACTAGCCTTTCCCTTACCATCTTTTCTTGAATTGCCCTTAGCTAAAATCTTTACCTTATCACCAACTTTAAGTGTTGGCTCAGGTACTAAATCAACCTTAAGATAAATAAATCCTAAGAAATTCCAGTTCGAAGCTTTATAACCATTCTTGTTATATTTCTTTGTCCTGAAATTATAACTTTTATAGCCAGATTCTTCAGCTAACCATGAACCATCTGAGTATATCTCAGAAACGACAGCAACATGTCCGTATTCTTCACCTTTTTTCTTCCAGACAGCAATGGCTCCAAGTTTAGGAGTCTTACCAGTCTTTCTTCCATTGGCGTAGTTCATCCAAGCCCATGCGCTTGTCGGATTGTGTTTACCAGAGTTAATTCTAGACTTAGGTACTCCGATATTACAATTAGGGTCACCTTCTAATTCTGCTGCTCTACCCCAGGCATAGCCAACACAGTTAGCGAGAGGAGACCCTGCAAAGCTTTCCGGGGAACCAGCAATACACTGAGAATAACCACCTTTTACAGTACGTAAAAAATACTTGTTGGTTTTCTCAGGAGCTGATTTACGCGGAACAAAAACTTTTTCCATATCTAATCTCTCCTTCGTTTAGACGGTCTATATATTAAATTGCTAGAAAGCAATTAATCAGTTTATGCTGAATATTGAATATAAATATCACCTGATGAACCACCGGATGGTGTACCTGTTCCTGAAGTAAACTTAGCTCCACCTGTAGCTACACCTGCAGCACTGAAATAAACTAATTGGTTAGAAGCACCTATTGCACTGGTAGATGATTTACCTAACAAGTAACCAGTAGCAGTCAATGTAGGAAGATATACTGTCCTATTGGCAGTTACTGAACCACCCTTAATGTCCATATAGTAAGCAGTATCACCATATATTCTAAGCCAACCAGTCTTATTAGCAGCAGTTCCAGTGGCCGTTGCATTACCTAAAATCAATCTTCCATAACCAGCCGCACTTGTAGTTCCCTCCAGAGAATTATACCTTAAACCATCATTGGCGTTTAATCCATAGTTTGCGCTACCCTGACCAGTAGCCCACGGTAGATAATATGTAGTACCTGAAGTTGGGTTTGTTTTTGTAACATATACATTAGTAGAGTTAGTAGCTGAAGTTGCCGATGTTGCTGATGTTGCCGAAGTAGCACTTGTAGCAGTATCAGCATTACCTGTTAAAGAGCCAACAAATGATGTTGCGGTTACAGTTCCACCTGCAATTGTTACTGAGGTATCTCTTTTTAGTGTAGTAGTAGCTGCGCTAGTAACACCTACTACATATAAAGTGTTTGAAGTATCAGCTGTTGTTGTAGCATAAGAAGCAGTACTACTGTAATAAGTACTGGAATTAGTAATTCCACCAGCATTACTATTCAATGAAGCATCAAATACAAACAGAACAGTTCTTCCTGAACCAAAATGGCTAGATAAATTATTTACGGTATTCCAATATCCTTTATATCATGTACCATTATACTTAAATCATGTATAAGTAGCTGAGACGGTAGTACCGTCATCATTGGTCAATGTTCTAGCTGTTGATGAGTTATTTCCGCCGTCAGGAGTTTTGTAAAGAATTTTCAAACCAGTATAAGGAGTTGGTACTTCTGACAAGTTAACTATTCAGTCTCCTGCATTTGAACCAACCGTACCCTCTACGTAATATACCGCACCAGTATAATTACCAGTTACTCGTAGGTCACCAGTTACCAAAGTATCTTTTAATTGTGCCATAGTAATCTCTCCTTATTTTTCAATCAATTCTCTAGAGTTAGTCAAACCCATTTCATATTTTTGTGCCATAGTTGAACTTACTCTAATATAAACAACTTGTACACCCTTTGGTACAGTATTACAAATACTAGGTATTCCACCATTATAAGCTTGCTTAGCCCCACAACCAAACCAGTTACCGTTACTTCCATTTGAGAAACACATATAGTTACTACTTGTAGCTGTTGGGCTATTTAATTTATACATACCACCGTATGAGCTTGAGCCACCTGTAATCCAAGTTACATTTCCTGAAGATGGACCAGCCGTACTATAAGTTGCAGTCAACGGGTTAACCGTTTGTTTAAATCTATAAGTTGTCCAGGGGCCATTCATATTAATTTGTTGTTTAACTAAAAATTCATAATACCCACTTTCAGGTCTTGATACTGTATCGATAATCGGAAAATTAGCCCAGACATCAGGTGAATCAAATACTGGGTAAGTAAAGTCATCAGTAGTCTTAAATAAATTAGCTCCACCTTTTATATAATGATAACAGATAGGTAGCCACAGACTTCCGTCTGATAATTCTACCATTTCATCATAAACTTTACTTTCAAAGATTCCATTTTCACCAACACTACTATTATCATCTTCTATAAATTCAAAGCTATGAACACCAGCTAGATTATCAATATTAGCTGAAGTTCTGTATAACTCTTTTACGTCATCATTTGTAAGGCCAGTTTTATAAACTCTAAAATCACATAAACTTCCTTCAGAGACAGCATACGAACCATCTGGGCCATCTCTAAATAAAACTAAAGCCGTTGGACCAGATGTATTACCACCACTAGTTATTAATGAAGCACTTCCTAGTTCGCCATCTACAAATCTAGATACACTACTACCGTTATACACTGTTGTTAGCATGTGTCAGTTACCATCTAATAAGGCAGTTGTAACTCCAGAATTAGCATTAGCAACAGACCTAGTACCATTAATTACTAAGCCACTCCTGAAATAACCAGATTTATAAATACACATCTCATACCACTGACGATTAGCCACGCTGTCTACTAACATGTGATAGTTTCCGGTTGGAGTAGCATTACTACTCTTAAACCAGACGCTCATTGTTATAGCGTTATCTGCTAAGTACAGTTTAGGAGTTACTATTCTACTATTTATTCCACTGTCAGAATAAGTAGCAAATCTATATCTATTCGTAATTATAGAAGTATTTTTGCTACTAAAGAAAGTAGTGTCCATTCTTTGAGGCTCACCTATTATTGTACCATGATTTCCATAACCTGATGAATCAACAATCCAATGCGGCTCTGAATTATCTTTTATAGTTATTCCCGCATATAATGAACCAGTATAACAGTGAAATCTCCAATATTTAGAATATTTGATTCTAGCAATATTAGCTGGTACTATAGTGGTCTCTTTCTTTGTCCAATCAGTGATAGTTGAATAAGAAATTCTTCCTCAAGGGTAATAATAACCTGAACCTTGTTTAGATTGACATATTTTTGTGCCGGCTGGATGGGCAGCTCCACTATAAGCACTAGTCAAAGTTATTGTATTATTTGTTTTGTTTATATTTGTTTTTTCGTTTGTCCCTGAGCCGAAAGTACCCAAGTCTTGAGTATATTGACCATCGGGGTAAACAAAACCAGTACTATCTTTATACCCGAAGATTGCACAGAAATTACCATATTGGCCTGAGGCCGTATTCCAACCACTTAAGTCTGTAGCATAAATCACTGTATCGCCAGGGTTTAAGGCTTGAGCTAACGTAGTAGTTGTACCAGACATAAAACCATCAGCACAAGTTTGATTGCTAATAAACTTACCATCTATATCATACGGGACAATTGATGGGTAACATGAGCTAGTTGAATCTGCTTTGACCCAGCAACTTATATAATAAGAATGGCTTGGTAAAACAGGAATTAACTCAACAGTCCTATTATCATTTTTATAGCTTAACTTAATCGAAGTATCTGATGATGGTACATCAGTTGAATAATCTGATGTTGTAGTCTTATTCCAGTTAAAAGTACCATCTTCACCAAACCCATTTACTACTAAATTCTTATTTACTGTCTCATCTAATTTATAGTGAAGAATTAAAGCTTGACTTATTTCTTTTACCTGTTTGGCTGAAATAGCCTCGTCATAAATTCTTAAATCATTATATTTTCCAACCCAAGTACCAGAACCAAAAGAACTTGAACTCGGGTTAGAAGCTAAAGCTCATGGGGTGGTAGCATTATAAGAAATAGAGCCTGATACAGATGTTGTACCAACAGATACACCATCAACATAAAACTCCATAGTTTCGCCGTCGTACGTACCACAGAAATGATGTCATTCGTTTAATGGAATAGTATCAGATGTTACTTGATAGTAAGTACCACTAACATATATTTGCCAAATAGCTTTCTGGTTCGTCCAATGAATACCAGCTCCACCACCTTGATAGCAGTCAATAAAATATCTTTCTGTGCTATCATTTTGAGTACAATAACCTCAGATAGCAACGGAGATTCGTGGGTATTTATGATTATTTACGTTTGCTGCATCTAGCCCAATATAATTTCCTGTAGTTAAACTTACACATTGTCCTATTTTACCACTATCATCAACTGTACAACCATTAAATACTGGGACAGTAGTACTAACGCCCAGATTTTGATTTGTATCTAAACTAGTTAAAGGTAATCAAACTTTTAGTGCCATAGAATATTATACAGTAGACTAGAATACAAAATCTAGTGTCCTTGTTGTTGAATTATATTGTAACGTAACTGTTTCGGCTACTCTCATTTTTGTAGCGTCTAATTGACCATCTGTTGCATAAACTTTATTATTACTGTAAGTAACTTTTCCATCTGCAAGTGATGATGCCGCCTGAGAAGTAGAACCTACTAAATATAATTTACTCGTTGAATTAACTGTTCCTGCTGTATTTTTTGTATCTGTTATAAAGACAGTTTCGGTACCGATGTCAATTGAATCATCTTCTCAAATAATTAAAGTTTGTAAATCTGCAGTATTATTATAAACAAGACTATTATATACTAATGGTTTGATGAAAATAAAATAAGGACCATCATCGGGGTCATTATAGCATCCCGCATAGAAATAAAAAACACCGTCTTGTTCATTCCCATAATTGTCTCTTATTATAGGTGTAACCCCATGGGCAAGGTCTGTCTCGATATCTTGATGTCCTACATCATAAGTATAATTTTGGTCATAAAGGTTCCAGATACTTATCGGATAAGTGGTACCCACAGGAGTTTGCCAAGTACCATCATTGGCTAAGAAGGTAGTTGTACTTGAACCAAAAGTGATTGATGAATTAGTAACTTTTGAAGCACTTTCATCATTGATTACTAATCTATCTCCATTAGCTATAGTAGCAGTTGCCGTGATGTCTCCACCATTAGTAATATTTCCGTGGTCATGATTGGCGGCAGCAAACTCACTAGAAGAAAAAGTACAATTATCACCTGAATCAATTTCATAAATAAGTAAATGATTATCAGCTGTAAATGACTCAAACCTGAAATGGGCTGGTTCTTGTTCTAGGTCTTGGCCCCCAGCATAGAAAGAAGTCAGTGGAGATATATAAGTATTATTATTATTTATTACTGGTATTTTCCCTGATATGAAAGCAGCTAATATTTCAGCATAAGTTTTATCAACAGAGAAAGAAAGACCCTGGTCTTCAGCGTTAATAATAAATAGCTCAGGAGTAGTATAGCCACTTACATTATCTTTTAAGTCATAGCCATTAATTTTACTTATTGTTGCCATATTTATCACACCACTCTCTTACTTTCTTATAGAAATCTTCAAGAGTTTGGTCCATAGGAAAATCTTCCATTACATGAGTAATGACATATTCCATTATTTCTTCATCAGTAACTTTTACACTCATTATACTACCTCTCCTTACTCATCTATATATCTCCAAAAATATCCTTTGACAGATTTACTAGTATCTTTACAGCACTTAGTAATAGTTTTATATCCAATCTTCATACAATCTGAAGCTTCTTTTATACAACTGTATTCTCTGATAAATCTACCATCTAAGGAATATTGTTTTACTTTCTTGGCTGCAGGATTTTTACCACCTGATACATCAGAATGGTTTTCTCTCATTAACTTCTTAGTATCATCTGAAAACTTTCTATTTTTTAATTTTAATATAGTATCTTCTGAGTGTCTACGCCCAGTCCAAGTACCCGGTTTATCAGAATAATACGATTTTAATTTACTAGATATCTTATTCTTAGTATTTTCACTTAGTATTCTTCCCACTGAGTTAGTATTACCAATTCTACTAAGAGACATCTTCCTTCTTGATTCATCACTAAGAGGTCCATCTCCACCTGCTCTTAAATTATATCCTTTATTTTCATCTAATAAATCTAATTTTTCTATTAAATATTTTTCAATTGATGAAGCTTCTTCATAAGTTAAATTATCATATAGGATTTCATGTTTTATATTATCTCAACCGTATTTACATATAGCACGATAAAAATAATAATTTTTTGAATACCCCTTACCACCATTCCACCTTTTTATTGGGTCACAGCTAATACCAATATATTTCTTATTAGATGGAGAAGTATGACAATAAACACAATAAGGCATTATTCAACGAATTCCCATCCAGCTGGATAATCTGATGGACTCCAGGTATTATTATCAATTAGACAAATATAATGATGACCCCCATAAGTAACCTTATCACCTGTCATGTAAGCATCCTGAGCACCAGTAGGCTGTACCCACTCTGGCCATTCATCTACACTAACTCTTGTCCAAAGAGCTGGAGTTAAATCAGGAGTCCAGTCATCTTGTGAAGTATGGGCCTGTACACACTTGTATAGAAGACTGTCATATTTTACACGGTCACCTAAAGAATAAGCAGTACTTGTTTCCCAACTCTTGAATAAAGGAATATATTCTAATCCTTCTTCGTCAGTCATTGTTTCAGCTAAGGCTTCAATCTTAGCTCTTAAATATCTTGCCATTTCTATAATTGTCATATTACTCAACTCCTAATAAAATCTTTCCTGCTTCAATATAATCATCATCTTCTGATGGTTCACCAGAGATGTATTTAGTATATTTATAATCCCAAATATCTAACCAAGTAGCTCCCGGTTCAAGATTCATATTATGTTCATCACATTCTTCTTGAGTTTTTCCTCTGACGGCATCAATCTTATCTTCAATAAGACCTTCAGCTTCTTCAATTAGATTTTGGTCTGTATAATCAAAACCAGAAATATTACCGTGAATTGTACCTTGTTCTAAAATGGTATTATCAGCTGATGTAATATCATCATTAGTATAAACGTTAGCCCAGAAGGCCAGCATACCTTCCTTAGTAGAAAAATTAACTCCAGTAACCAGGATGTAAGCTTCCCTTAAAGTTACTCCTGAAGATAATTTATAATTATCAATCTTTATTGCCATAAACTATTCTTCTCCTAACATAATTTTCATAGCTTCTATATAATTATCTATTTTACAGTTATCATCAACATAAATTACTTCGTCAGTTTCTTCATATTCATAATTACTGTCAAGTACATCAAAGGCCTCATCATATTCTTCGTCAGTTCCAACCTTACGTATCCTTAATCCCTGGTCAGAATAATGATGAATTGAATCTTCAGTAATTTCTCTTATAACGGCCATATTAATACTCCTTCATTACATGGTCAATCCAGTTATCAAAGGTTATTGTTTCCATTAATAGACCTTCCTGGAACATTCTGTTTTTGATTCCCATAATAATCTGGGCTTTCGTTGTTTTATCTATTGTCTCATAATATTCTTTAAACAATAAATAATATTCTTTAAATCTACGCTCAGTGTTTTTTCTGTATTCTAAGTTTTCTTGATTTATTCATTCATCCTTATTCATTGTGAAGTAAGCATCATAAATCATTGAAGTAATATAGTACTGAGCATCGATAATTCTATTTCTTTTAATAAATTCCTTGACTAAAGCAGTATTGCTGTCAAGCATATTATTGTAAGTTTTTAAAATATATTTTGGGTCATGCCTGCAGACAGAATCATCTCTCCATTTCCATAAATAGAATGGAGATTGTGAGAATTTAAATTCTTTTGCAAGTCTTTGGCATAGACAGTTAAAGTAGCTATCTTCATGGATGGTAAGGTCAGGATTCCATCTTATGTTATTATCTAATAAGAATTGACGTTTATAGAATTTTCCATGAACGAAAGTACTATCAGTTTGTCTTGTTATATAAAGTGGTTTATTTGTTTCTGGGTCTCTTGATTCTTCAATGAATGAACTCATCAGAGCATCAAATCCACCAAGGTCATCAATTTCTCTAAAAATAATATACAGTCCACAAGCGTTAAAGAACATATCATCAGCATCACAGAACATTACATAATCTGCGACGGCGTGGTCCAAACAAGCGTTTCTTGTTGCTGAAACACCAGCATGTTCATTATGGTAATATTCAATCTTAAAAGTGTACTTACTTAATAATTCGTCTGATAACTTTACGTCAGTACCATCATTAACAATGATGACTCCAACTTCATTTTCTAAGTCAACACTTTGTTGAATCTGAATACTATCTAATAAGTTTTTTACAATATCATCTGTTTCTTTATATTGTGGTACTAAGATTTGTAATTTCATATACTCTCCTCGATATATGAAATATTATACAGAAATTGTCATTTCATAGTCAGTACCTGAAATTAATGTATAAGTAATACTACCACCAGCTGCTACTGATTGCCAAGTACCATCTTCACGTAAGAACTTAGATGGGCTTGTAGTGTTGATAGCAATACCTCTTGCTAGTACATGGCCAGCAGATGAATCAGTTAAAGGAATATAATCACCTGCTGCTGGAGTTATTGCAGTACTACTTATTTTAATAGCAGAATCAGTCGGTGAAATCCAAGCAGTAGTACTAGGGGTTGTATCTGTTGCTGGAGGTGTGCTTACGGTTAACTTACCAGCATTGGTTAACTCTAAAACTTGAGTAAAGCCTGATGTCCCCGAGTTACCTGCCTGTTTTATCTTTATAAAACCACCAGTATCGTAAATCTTATAATCATTGAGAGTATCAGAAGTTGTACCGCGTTGAAAAACAAGTGCAGGTGAATCCCCACTTGCTGCATATAAAGTAATATCAGCGTTAGCTTGGCCACCACTAGTCATATTAGTAGTGCCACTAACAGCTAGGTTACCGGTAACGGTTGTATCTTTTAGTTGTGCCATTTAGTTGCACCTCCCACTAGATTTAATTACTGAGGTCTTACCCAACTTTCAGTATATAAAATAGTTCCATTTTCATCAATAATAATACAAGTAGTAGAATCTCTACCTTCAGCACGATAAGCCATCTCTGAATGGAAAGCAGCTAAGGCTTCATCATAAGTATTATAAGAATACATTGCAGAAGTAGTTTTATTTTGAATAATTGCTAAATAATACATTTTATTTACCTCTCCATAAACTCATTAGATATAATCTGTGTTTCTTCAAATTTGTTACCAACATTAGATTCCACCATAGAATTACCAATAAGTAAACCACCTTTAGTAACTTGAACTTTATTTATAGTATTTTCATACAACATAAATGGACTAGATTTACCGCTACTAAATTGCTTAAGGTTTGTGTGATATAACTCCACAATGTCATCATCGGATAAAATAGTAGCATACATTCTGAAATCACAGAATTGAGCATTAGCCATTGGCGTACCTGTTGACCTTTGGCCTATCATTAATGTATCAGTTGAGTGTGTCCAATAGTTTCCAGAACTTCTTGTTGTCTGTTTAACACCATTTATAAATAAATCAACATCTGTCCCAGCAGCATTCTTACGAAGTGCTATATAACACCCGTTTGATACTATAGCTGAACTATCATACATATTAACCGTCAACGAATCACAAGTAGGAATAATATACCCAGAGCTATTAAAACCAAAAGCCAATTTTGATTTATAATCAGCAAAGAAAACTGTTGAGCTAGTCTTGGGTGTACCTAACCAGAAACAAATAGTTTTAGTACCTGATGATGGACTTGTTCTTGTTGTATAACCACCACCTGAAGCTGTTGACCATATACCACCATATCGCTTATCCTTAGATAATGATACTGATACGCCTCAATTGGAACTTGTGATTACGCTATCTCTATTGTACCCAGACGAATCTGTAATATAGTTACCGGTAGTTGTCAAACTACTATCATAGGATGTAGGTCCAGCATAATGAAGTAATAAACCTTTAGATATATCTCTTATTTCGTAGTCTGAAAGATACTCATTATAAAGCCTAAAATCAGCAACATTGCCACCAAACCAGTTAGAACCAGAATATCGTGAACCAATGTGAATATCAATCTTTTTATTAAAGTTTGTTGCTTTTGCAGATGTAGTTTCTCCATAATATTCACCGTTTACAAATAATTGAGTCCTTGATGAATTAGACCTTACACATAAATGATACCAAGTATTTAAAGTTGGTACAAAGTTAATATAAATGTAAGAACTATTACTTCCACCTACTTGTATTCCTGAACTTCCTACATAGAAAGGTTGATAGCCAGTTCCATCTGAGTTTCTCATATCTACTAAGTGAACATTTAATTTTGTAAATGTTACTCACATACAAACCGTAAACTCATCTTCAGCACAAATATATGAGGTAGTAATCTGGTCATTAGTGCCATCAAAAGAATAACTATTTCCAAGAAGGCCAGCCGATGATAAAGTAGCTCCTGAATTGGTTGGGTTTACTATCTCAGTACCTTGATTATTAAAGTTTTTTAATAAAGGTAACCATACTTTTAATGACATGAGTTAATCTCCTAGAAAATGAAATCAAGGCTTGAGTCAGTTGAATTCCACTGTAAAGTAACCTGTTCATTTACTTTATAAGTGGTAGCATTTAATTGACCAGCGGTTGTTGTTGCATATATTCCTGTATCAAATGATTGCGTACCAGTATTTGTTGTTGAAGTAGTTGTACCAGTTACATAATATTTAGTAGTGGTAGCTAGTGTGTTAGTAACCTTTGTATCTTCAGTTGCAAACCCAGATATTGTATGGGTATGAGTACCAGTTGCTGTAATATGACCATGCTTATCATAAGTTACATAAGGCACCGCTAATGTGCTACCAGAAGTAGCACTACTAGTTCCAACAGTAGAAGCAGTAATAGAATTAGCATGTTGGATAGTAATAGTACCTGAAGTTGTAACAGGACTACCAGTTATTGTAAAATCACTTTCACCTGAAACATTAGTTAAACCTACAGAAGTAACGGTACCAGTATTACTTGTATAACCATTAGGGTTAGATAAATCGTATGGAGTATAACCCAATGCGCTAGTAATGGTTGTCGATGTGATATTGTGAACGTGGTCTGCCTTGGCAAAGGCAGAAGAACTACCGGCAGATGAAGTCGTACTTACGGCAGTAGTTGTTGTTCCGCCGGTTGGAATTGTAACGGCTGGTCCCCATGATTCAATGTGACCATAAGTATCTATTGTAATTGGGTAAACTGCTTGTGTAGTAGCAGATGAAGCTAAGGCCATAGCATGTCCAATTACGTTAGAAGTGTCACTAAGTCCTCTACCCAAAGTCTTATTTACTGCTGAAGATATGTGTCCATAACTATCATAAGTAAAGTATTTTAACCCAGAGGTTGTATTTGAAGTGATTGAATTGGCGTGGCCAATACTAATTGTTCCACTAGAAGTAATTGGGCTTCCAGTTATTGATAATCCACCGGTATCAGATAAACCAATACTTGTAACGGTTCCTCCACCACCAGCACTAACTGTTTGCCAAGTTCCGTCGTGTCTTAAATATTTTGAAGTATCAGAAGTATCAAAACCAATTGAAGCCCTAGCCACTTCATCAGAATTTGAACTATCAGTAACTACTAATTTATCACCTGTCGAAATAGTAATATCGGTTGACTGTAATGTTCCATCAGTTTGAATATTACCTAAAGCATTAAGTGATATTGGAATCGTAGTATTATTAGCTATTTCTCCTGATGAACTACCGAGAGATAAAGGTGATGATACCGTAATAATACATTTATCATTTTCTACATAACCATACTTATAGGTCATGGTAAAGGCAGAATTCCTAACTCTTAGGGTACAATAAGGTAGAGTATAAACATCAGTTTGGTTTTCATAGACAAACTCAGCATAAGTAGCCAAATCCGTTCCAGTACCAGTAACTGCTAGGGGAGCAACCATCCTAAAGGTATTGTCTCCAGCTGGTAAAGTGACTAATATGATAGGTAATAAACCATTTGAAGCAGCAGTATATATTTCACTAGCACTTTTATCAGTTGTACCACCAGAAGGTAAACCCGTATCAGGGTCAAGAGATGTAATTGTAGCATTTACTACAAATAATTCAGGAGTTGTATAACCACTAACACTATCAACTAAATTAGCAGTGATTGTATCAGAACCACTTGGTACTGTTATTTTATCAATATATGTTGTTACATTTGCCATATTTTATAACTCCTTATACTGTTGATAGTCCAGTGACCACAGTAACATTTGAAGTAACTGTGAGTGCAGGTAAAGTACCAACGCTTGTAAGATTCGGGATTGATTTGTCTGAATATGATAAACTAGCAGCACTTCCTGCTGAATAGAATCCAGTTAATAATGAAGCAGGTGTGAATGAATCTGCTGCATGAGTAGCTGCAGTAAATGAGTCAGAACCTTGTGTAAATGAAGCTGCTGTTCCGGCTGAATAGAATCCTGTTGCTAATGAAGCAGGAGTAAATGAAGCTGAAGCAGTAACTGACCAACTAGCAGCTGAACCAGCTGTATAGAATCCACTTAAAAGTGAAGCAGAAGTAAAAGAGTCATCAGCATGTGTAGCAGCTGTAAAACTATCAGTTCCTTGTGTAAAGCTAGCAACAGAACCAGCATTCCATGAAAGAATTAGAGTTGTTGGGGTTGAAGCTGTAGCACTATTAGAAGCTAAGCTATAACTTAAAACTGGTAAAGTATTAGCAGTAAAAGTATCGCTTCCTTGGGTAAATGAACCTCCTGAGAAAGTACCTCTTGTAAACGAACCACCATTAAACTTTGTTGTATCAATTGAGGTTGGAGTATTAGTAGACCAGGAGTATGTAGCAGAAGTAAATGCTCCACCGCTAAACTTTGAAGTATCAATTACTGTAGGAGTATTAGCGGTGAAGGAATCAGTTCCCTGAGTAAATGAACCGCCACTGAAAGTACCTCCAGTAAATGAACCACCTGAGAACTTTGATGTGTCTATTGTTGTTGGCGTATTAGATGACCAACTTGTGATAGCATGAGCAGTGATAGCAGTACCTAAACTAGGTAAAGTACCAGCTGACCACCCACTAGCTGAACCAACTGTTGAAGTCGTATATTTTAATGTTGTACTGGTAGATTGGTTAGCTGTAAATATACTAACGGCTGTACCAGAATCTTTTTGTAACTTTAACGCACCGTCGTTGGCATCTCCACCGCCAATGTCATAAGTTGTGCCATTTAAGTTTACATGTTCTATCTTAATGTTTGGCATATCTTATCTCCTATTCTGGTATAGCAACTATTCTTGCCGCGTAAGTTTTCCAGACTGTTGCTGCTTTATATGAGTCTACCATAGTAGAAGGTACATAAATAGAACCATACACGTTATTTACTGATACAGACATCGGCATATTAGCAAAAACAGTTGTGGAAGCCAGTGTCGGTATTGAACTTCCTGGCAAATATAAACTCATCATCTTAGAACAATATCTAAATGCATAAGCAGATATTTTTGTACAAGATGGTAAAGTTAAAGTCTGGAGAGCTCAGTTACTATAAAATGTACTTGAACCAACAGTCTGTAAGTTCGGTAAACTATAACTTGTACAAGTTGTAAGATAGCTAAAAGCTCCACCACCAGTAGAAGTTACACCCGCCATATTTACATTAGTTATTCTAGAACAGGCTGAAAAAGCCTGAGCACCAACAGTAGTAACTAATGATAAATCAACTCCAGTTAAATATTGGCAACCTCTAAAAGCATAAGCACCTAACGTCCCCTTTACCTTTGGGAAAACTGTTGAATTAAGAACTTGGCCTGACCTAAAACTTGAACAATATTGGAAAGCATATTGGCTTATTGTAGCTACTTCAGGGAAAGAACCATTGGCCAGCTTGAAACAATAACCAAAAGCATAAGAACCAATTGTTGTTGCAGAAGGAAAACTTACATTAGCCAAGTTTAAAGTATAAGCAAAAGTTCCATACGGAATTGTTGTTACACTTTCATCTGTGAAAGTTGTAAAATTAGCATTATCTGTTCATCTTGCAGCATACGGATTGTCAGGTACACTTACTGAAGCACTAGCATAACCACCAACACTAAATGTACCATTTTGACTAAGAGTAATAGTACCCGAAAAGGCCGGTGTAATGTCCATAATGGCACTAGCCATTTCTTCCGGCCTATATGTAGTCGAAGTACCATTCTTTGCCCTGATAGCGTCAGCTATGTCTGAATAATTCTTTGGGTTTGTAAATACAATAGGAGCACTAATAGTCATTAGAATTCCTCCTCATCTGCATTAACTATTGAAGAAGTTATGTACAGTGTATTTGAATTTTCATCCATAACAATCAAGGTATCAGTGTAGCCACTTATAATATCTTTAAAATTATAAGTATTACCATCAGGTAATTGTACTTTTGAAATATTTCCAGCATCTGGCATAAAATCACCTGATTAACCTTTCATTCTATTTAACAAACTTTTTTGGAAAGAGTAATTCATGCATAGATATTTTAACATACTCGTCAGGTATTTCTCTTTCTACTATTTTACATCCATCTGGTATATTATTAACCTTACGGAAGTATTCCTCTAAATCTTCTTTACTTCCACAACCAGATAGATAATCTGATGGTGGCATTGGTATTCCACTTAGTCGATGTACACCGTCAAAAGTATAAAATGGTCCGCCACCATCAGGCATTTCTAATCTATAAATTATCATTTATTATTACTCTTGTTCTTCATGTACTTTAAGGACAGATTGAATCTTTTGGTCATTCCATGCAGTATTAGCGCCACTAGCAGAAGCCTTTAAGTAAGTTGTTGTAGGAGTTACACTAACTGTTGGGTCGGTAACTGTAAATGTTGAATCTGTTCCAATGACAGTATCAGTTCCACTTGAACCAGTTGTTACACTGATAACTCCAGTACCAGCAGTGGCACCAGTTGCAAGAGCAATGGTAGGTTGGGTAACGGTGAAGGTAGCATCTGTACCAATAACTGTATCAGTTCCACTTGAAGCATTAGTTAAACTAACAACACCAGTACCAGCAGTGGCACCAGTTGCAAGAGCAACCGTTGGTTGAGTGATAGTAAATGTAGAATCTGTTCCAATACAAGTATCAGTTCCAGAAGCACCAGCATCAACAGCTATTGTTTCTCCAACATTTGTTGTAGCTGATGTCTCAGATAAACCACCGGTAGCAACAGTTGTAGAACTACTAGCCTTGATAGGTACAGTTACATCTGAGAAGGTAAACTGAGTTGTTGTCTGTGTATTCATTGTGGCAGCACCAATAACCAATGTTTCATTTGAAACACTTACGCCTTTTAACCAGTCAGTATTAGTATTGCTTGCTGTACCTGAACCACTAGCAGTTGTTTGGCTAGTAGCAGCCGTAGCCTTAGAAGCAGTTGTAGTTGATGATGTAACTCCAGTTACTGAGGTTGTAGTAAGTTTCTTTTTTGTAGCACTAACTCCAGTAACAGCCGTAACTGAATCTTTTGAGTTCCATGCAGTATTAGCTCCAGAAGCAGTAGCTTTTACATTAGTATTAGATAAGCCAGTAACCACAGTCACACTGTCCTTACTATTCCAAGCAGTATTTGCTCCGCTTGCGGTAGCTTTAATATTTGAATTAGTTAAACCAGTTACTGCGGTAACCTGGTCTTTTGAATTCCAAGCAACACCTGTTCCTGAAGCAGAAGCTGAAGTAATACCTGTTGCAACCTGTACTCTTCCTGTACCAGATGATGAATCAGTAGCCAAAGCTACAGTTGGTTGAGTGATTGTGAAAGTAGAATTCTTTCCAATTACTTCAACTGAATCAAAAGCAGCAACATTGTCTACTACAATTGAATTACCATCAACGGTTACATCTAATGAATTAAATGGGATAACTATAGCCTCATTAGTAGTTAGTGGGTCATCATCTGAAATAGCTGAAAATGAATAAGTAACTAATTGGCTACCATCTGAATCAAGAGTAAATATTTCTATTGTTCTAGCTGTTGTATTAAAGTTAGATATTTCATAAACATTTCCAGAAGAATCTGTAATTACAACCGGATGAGTTGAAGTAATATAAGATAAAAGAGTAGGAGACAAATCTACACCATTCTTTTGTAAAGTATAAGTATGAACTGCCCCAGAGTAGTCATCATTTAAGTATAAAATCTCTAATCCAGCTATGTATTCGATTAAATCTGTAATATCGGCCACACCGTTTTCTGGGTAAACAGTGTCGCCATCAATTCCATTATCAGCATAGATAGCTTGTACGAATGAAGAGTAATCTGCTGTGGTATCACCTATTTGTTCCCAAACATATTTTGAATAATAAGTGTTAGATGCCCAAGTAGGAGCAGTATCACCAGTTACTGCTATATAAGTATTTCCACTCTTAGTGAAATAATTTTTATAATTTGTTGACCAGTCAGATGGTTGTGCAGTTGTTAACCAATACTGGTCTTCTGTTCCTTCAATAGTTACATATTCATCATATTTATCTAATGAAGTTTCATTTACTTTTGAATAAACTAGATAAAACTTTGCAATAGTATCTGAACTTGGAGATAAAGTTCCAGTACCACTGCCTTCTCCATCATCATATTTAACAACTACTCCTTTTGGAATGGAAGCCAATTTACCAGAAGTAGGAGCAGTAGATGATGCATAGTCAGCGGCTGACCACACAACATTAAATGAAATACCACCACTAATTAATTGCCTAGCGGTACTATCCTTAATGTCATACGTATTACCAGAAGGTAATGTAATTTTACTAATATCAGGCATTAATTATTCCTCCCTAATTCCTGTTTAACACTAAGGTTTCATTTAATAGTTCATCATCAACCTCAAGTGTACTATCATAATTTAATTTATTATTTCAAAATGCTTTATCATTTAATGTTACGTGAACATCATAGTTAGCAATATGAGCAAATAAAGCATCCCTTAAATCTTGGTCAATGAAAGGTAAATCCTGTACATAGGCTTGACCATCTCCTATTTTAATACCAGGAATCTTTTTTGTTACATTTTCGTTATTGACTACTTCTGTAATAGTTTGGTAGTCTGTATAGATAATTACTTCGCCATCAAGAGGAATAAAGCCTTGTGCCGCATTCCAGTGAGCCGTAGTATCTCTTTTCATTTGTATTCGTGTATTTACGGCCATACATTATACCTCATTATATTATACATTGATTGTACTTGTACCGCAATCTAGAACTAAATTGGCTACTAAACCAATTGTTGCGCTCGTATCAGATTTATTAATAGTAATACCATTTGTTCCAGAATAGTAATCTCCGTTATAATTTATAATTCTACCCCTGAAAGCTAATGGCCCGGCTATCAATTCACCAGAATCACTACCAGAAACACCTATATATCTGAATCCACCGTCTCTACTAAATCCAATAACAGAATTTGAATCTTTTATTGCTGGTATTAATGTTCGTAATAACCCATTGAGAGTATATCTAATTTCATATACTTCAGCACCACTAGGAGAAAGATAATTACCTCCATAGTTTCCAAATAAGTAAAAACCTGAACTAGGTATTGACCATGTATACGTACCTGTTTTAGTGTCTTCCAAACCGGTATCTAATTCTTTTACGTTTAAAGTTATTGTTCCTTCTACAGTAAAAGTAGCTGTTATTTCATAAGTATTACCAACGGTTCTAGTAATAGATGATACCACACTTGAACCACCTCAACCAGCAATAATTGTTCCGCCAGTTCCTGAACCTGATATTCCATAAATAATCCCGCTAGACGTATCTCTAGCTTGGAAAAGATAATTAGAGCTAGTAGTACCACATTTAAACTTAATATATAATTCAATGTTAATTGGTACAGTACTGTAACTACTACTAATAGAGAATATCTGTAACTTAGTATTTGAGCTATTCGTTATTGATTGTAATTCAGTATAGCCATCAGGTAAATCATGCCAATTACTTTCTTTAACATCAATACTTACTCCACCTGAATATGTAGAAGTAGAGATAACATTATTATCATCTATGTCAATATTACTTCCGGCTGTATAAATTGTATCAGTTGCTGAAATAACATTATTATTATCTATATCAATATTACTTCCGGCCGTTAATTTTGGTTGTAATTCTTTTACTAATAAGTGACCAATAGCTGGGTTAAGTAAATTACCACTGTCATCAGTTAGAGATATACTGATTTCATTTATTTTTGCACCGTGCCTATCAATATTAATAAAGACTGCATGGGCCAAATTATTTGATAACACTACAGGCCTATATGAAGTATAATCTACATTACTTGAAGCTTCATATTGATAAACACTAGCCCCAACTGGGCCCCATCCACCAGCCAGTAAAACAGTTTCATTATTATTAATAATGTCGACTATTTCGGTAGCTGATAAGAAGTGAACGTATGATGGTAGTTGAGGACCAAAATCAAACCATTCTAACATTATGAATTGATAATGGTCAATTTCATTCCAGGTGAAAGCAATTTCACCGTTAGAATCAATACCGATGGCTAAAAGATTTTTGGTTTCTTGAGGATATTGTTCAATATATCCCTTGGCTGGGGTTGTTTGACTAACGCCGGGCCATGTAAACCTAACTCTAAAATAATCATTACTGTAATTTATAAATAGAGCTTGTTGATAACCTGGGTCTGGAGCATCTGCAACGGTTTTTCCATTAATAAAATAATCATCATTACTGTCGGTTTCAAAGAAGAATGAGAAATCATATTCAGCCTTAGCACCAACCGAAAAACCATCAAATCTCCAAATATAGCAATTTTGTGAATTAACTATATTGAATAAATCTATTCCCGAATAATAATCAATTGTACCTGTACTCCAATTAATTCTATCTTCTGAAGTAATTTGATAATAACTGACTGCAGCTAAATCTACTTCATTTGAAATTAACGGTTGATTATTCTGGTCGAAGGGGATAGCTATTAACTTTGTCCAATCTCCTGACCTTCCTAAGTTTATTGTCTGGTCTATAGCTTGATTAAGAGTAAATGTATCTAAAGTTGAACCATTCTGTTGTAAAGTAATTTCAGCATTATTTACTTCAGGAACAGTAATATCAACGTTCTTTGATGAATCAATTGGCTGAACAACTCCATTAACAGAAATAGAATCAATCTTTCCGCCATTCTCACCAATGTATTCAATTAAATCTGTCTGGTCAGTAATAGTACCGGTGATATTTCCCCACTCAGCTGAAACGTTAGTATTTTCAATAATAACTTTTCCACTAGAATCTTTATAAATGGAAATACCCTCTCCAGCATTTTCATTAGTAAGTTCAGGTTGTAATCCTAAATCTCCTGAGGTTTTATCACCTACTAGTTCAACACCATTGACAGAAGGTTTATTGGTTAAGATATTATAATTGGTTGAAGCCATACCGTTGGAAATATAATAGGTAAAAGTATTTCCATCAGTATAGGTAATAGTATATTCCTCAATTAGTCGGCCATCTTCTTCATAGTGTGAGCCAGTTTTTTCAATATGGTCAATACCATTTCCTGTCTCACCTCTAATTGAATCTGTTGTATATTCAGTTCCGTCGTCCAAATAAATAGTTAATGAATAATCTTCATTAAGTACAATATTTGAGATTCCAGCACCGTTCATGACAGTGAATGATTGTCCTTCATAAGGATGGTTAGCATCAGTTATATTAATAATATAGCCTTCACGGCCTTCACTAGTAACTATTTCCTCAATAGTAACTACAGGTGAATAGCCATCAACACCTTTTTCACCAATAGTCAAAAGACCACCGGTACCTAAGTTATCACTAACCAAATCACCCGTGGTAATTAATTCATCTTGTACTAGAAAGCCAGATAATTCTGCTTTATTAATCCTATCTGAAATTGGCATCTTATTCTAGTATCTCCTCTTCTTCAGAATCATCATACTCATATTCACCATCTTTATGAATATAATCATTAACGATACCTTCTTCGCCTTCACATTCACCGACTAGCTGAATCTCACCAGAAATAAAAGTATCAATATTCCATACATCTTCTGAGTCTTCTTGTTCAGAAATTGGCTTGGGAGTTAATAACTTTATATCATAATTATAAATGCCAAGAGGAATGTCTCTTGTATCTTTTGGAGCTAACACTAATGAAAAACTACCTTTTGTATCATCACTTACTGGATATGATATTACTATTGGCTTCCTAAGCAATAATTTATATTTAACTTGTCCAGGGAAAAATCTACTCATAGCAAACCAAACCTCACTACCAGCAGGTAAATCATTTGGGTATAATATTTCTCGGCTATCGGGTAATGGTAATTTACTCTTAGCCCCAGAGGTTGATTTATTTCTAACAATAGCTACTTTAACATTTAAGGAGTCGCCTCTTGTCATGGTGATTTTATTGCTTTTAATTGTTACCATAGATTATTACTCCTTTAATTAACTATAAAAAACTTTGTATTCGGTATAACGGTAAATGTCTTAGTTGGGGATTCAGAAGTTTCTTTTGAATCTACTTTAATCGAATAGTAATAAGTACCCTCTACTAATAATTCAGTATCTTCTGGTCACAACTCAATTGATAATGAATTATCACTATTAAGCTCTTCATACTCTTTAATCAGGATGGCTTCTTCTAGAGTTTTATTGGGGTACATCAAAATAAAATAATAAATATTATTTTCTAAATTGGCCAACTCTTCAGGAATTTCCACTTCAAAATTAATATAGTCTCCACGGACCATTGATATTACATGATTTTTCCTAACTATATATGTTGCCATTTATTCTCCTTTTTCAAGTGGAAGGTTCATTACCTGTTCATATAAAGTAGTCATAAAACCATTACCGCCTAAAGCATGATATGATGAATACTGTGATGATATAGCAGCCTTCTGTTCTACTGTAGCGTAGCCTCTCTTAATATATTTTTCACACTCATTCAGTAATGACTGTCTTTGCATTGAACACAATGCAGTTTTAATTAGCTCATCGCTTTCTCTAGTATACTCAGAAGATTCTTTTATATCACCTGAAATCTCTACCAATGAGTTATCTATCTTATTGAGTTTTTCAGTATGCTCATTTAAAATAACTTCATGCTTACCAAGTGTCTCCTTGTGTTCCTTTAACTCAGATTCAATTTTCTTATCTTTTTCCTCACGGGGCTTTTTCACTTCCTTAATCATTTTATAGAATGCATAGAATGCAGCAATAACCCCTAAAAGGACGGCGATGTCGCCGAGTGTTATTTGTTTGAAATCCATAATGTTTACCTCTCCATTATGGGGTAATTAAGTTTATTTGATTATCTCCTCATTAGCCCCTACATCTAAAGCCGCAGCTTCAGGATTTACACTTTGAATAACTTTTTCTAATTGTCCAATGTGTACATATTCATCAGAAATAATGTTTTTCAATATCTCTGTTGTTTCTGGGTCAAGGTTAGGCAAAGACATAAGCATACCGTTCATGTTATCAACCTGTTCCCATTTATTTTTGATTAAATCAGTAGCAAATGAACTTACATTAAAATCCATAACTTCCTCTTCCTTAAATTCTTCGGGCTGAGTATCAGCTACTAATTCGTCTTCCTCTTTTAATAATAACTTAGTCTTCATCTTCCTCTGGGTTCTCCTCAGATAAACCTAATGATTCAAGTACTCATTCAGGTTCGAACCATAATAAATCGTTAAGTTCAGTTTCGGTTAAGCCTTCAGGGTATACATCTTCCAAGATGGAATCTAATTCATCAATAAGGCCAGCTTCTTCAATCTTTTCCCAAGTATCGACAGCTCCTGACCAAGGTTTAAAAGTTGCAAGTGAAGAGATAATCTTTAATTCTTCATTAATAGGTTCTTCTTCACAGGCTTCTTCAACTACTTCTTCCTCTTCAACCTCTCCCTTTAATGATTCCCATAAATCAGGTTCACTGTCAATTACTTTTTCAGCTGCTTCACTAATAGCTTTTTCGAAGTCCTCATAATCAACATCTGAGAATTTAGCCCACTTTCTGCAGACTGCTTCGATAGCCTTATAGATTTCATGAACTAAATCAAAGTACTCGTCTTCATCTAAATCTTCGTTTAAGTGAAGCTTCTCAGTTAAAGTCTTAAAAGGAATCTCTTTTGGTACTTCTACTCCCTTAGGGGCGTTAATATCATCAACAGCATCTTCGGCTGCAGCTAAAACCTTATTACTTTCCTTATCTTCCTTCTCAGCTTCTTTTTCAAGTTCTGGTAATAATTCCTCACCGTCTTCTAACGGTAATTTCATTTCTACCGATATATCTTTAGCCATAAACAAGCCTCCCATATTCTCATATTTTTATATTTAATTTAGCTACAAAATAGTATACAATTCATATAAAAAAGCAAACCATAATAGTTTGCTCTAGTTGTTTATCTGGGGTAGTTTTATGTAAATAAAAGGTTAAAAGGTTAGTAGAAAGGAGGATATGCAATATGCAATTTATTCAAACTACCCCTTCTATATTAAACAATATTTATTCAAATATTGTTATAACACCTAAGACACTCAGTAATACAAAGTTAACTAGAATAAAGTTTACAATAGTTAAAATTAGACAGATTTTGATTTTTCTATAAAGTTTTTCGGACAGTTCCTTCATTTTTTGTTCTCCTTTATTACAATATAATTATATAAGACTACTTAATATATGTAAACTATTCTTCAGGAAGTTTCTTATATTTCTGCTTCCTTGGAATTAACTTCTTTTTGACTACGTGATAGCCACCACCATTATATTTCCAAGTTTCTAATACCCAAATATCTCTAGTATGGTTCTTTTCTGGATGTTTATACTGTCTTACTCCATTCTTATACTTCTTTATTTTCATCTCTAAAAATCTTGTTTAATTCAATGTCGTCTTTTAAGTTGACAATCATCAAGTAGATTCCATAAGCACAGCCAATAATAACAACCAGTAAAATCATAATTGCCGCGATATATGATAATATAGTAATAATCATTCTAAGATACCTCCTATTTACATTGTTATTATAACCCAAATAAAAAGAACTGTAAACTTTACAGTTCTTATTTATTTAAATAATCTTTTAAGTAGTTAATTATGTAATTAAACACTAGGCCTTCATGTTCATCCATTAGTTCATCAATCACCGGGTCATCATATAGAGCATCCATTCCGAATAAGCCATCATCTGAATATGGGTCTTCAATAATGTATTCAAGAACTTCTCTGTCAGCATTAGCGATTAATTCATCACAAGCAGCTTTAATAGCAGCTTCCTGCTCAGGAGTTAATTCAACAACTTCTTCATTTAATGATTCATCAACTTTTTTAGCATAATAATTTACTGCTTTTTGTTTCTGGTCATCTGTATATTCTTTTACATCAGACTCTTTTGTAACAACATCTGTTCCATACATATATTGAAGAGCTTTGAATAAATCAAAATTGTCAACTTTTTCACCATTAGGCCATTTTAATTCTTCAGTTAATGATTCACCGATGTCAACACCTTTATTGAATTTTAAATAATTTTCAAAATCTCCTAAAATCTGTGAGCTAACATCGTCAGCAGAAAAAGCACCAGTAAAATCAGCAACTACTTGCCTAATACCATACTTAGAATTTAGTAAATTATTTTCTAAACCATAATCATACATTTCATTAAAATCTAATTTACATACACTATTATTTACTAAGTAATAACCACCAGTTGAAGGGCCGTCAGATTCATTTAATGATTCATTCTTCTTTGTGTAATGAGGGTTTGGGTACTCATAACGATAGCCGCTCTTACTATACCTTACAATCGTCGGATTCTGAACAACCTCAGTAGGTCCATATTTGACCTTTGACCCGGCCGGCAAGCAACTATTGATATCCTTCTTTAACTCTGTAAAGCAATTTGAGCTTGCTTCAAAGTCTGAAAGAGCATCAAACAGCAACTCCCTAATCTTTGGGTCGTCACACTTCAGTTTAAGGTAATCAGCGTTGGAAGCTGCATAGCTACTGCGCTTGTACCAATATATGTTAAAGGAGATACCGTGCTCCTTATCCTCCAGTGTTACCTTGTATCCCCCGCTATCTGGGAGGTCGGGGTCCAGCTGACACTTACGTGAGAAGATATAGGTATCGCCCCCAGCATCTTCATTTAATGATTCATTAGTATCTTCAATACCTAAGAATGAGTCTAATTTCTTAACATCATTTAATGATTCAGGTAAGGAATCATCTAAGTCTTCACCGTCAACAAAGAATTTAGCATTAAAATTATCTTCTGCGTCCTCAAAATCTTCTCTATCTTTTGGGTCATTCTTCATTACTTCATGGTCGAAAGCTACATCTGATAAAGCAGTGTAAACATCAGAGCGAAGGTCTTCTCCTAATGATTCATCAGCTTCTTTTCTTTTAACATTGTATACATGGAAACGGTTATCTTTGTCCATCCCAGCATCTTCAACTTCAATGTCATCACCAAGTTCTTCATCAACCGGTTTATAGTGAGTCTTATAAATCTTTTCCCATTGAATACCTTTATCCTTGCGGAAAGTTAATAATCTTTCTGCACCATCAATTAAAGCTGGCCAGTCTTCGGGAGTGATTAAGTCACCATCTTTCCAGTATTCAGCAAAGACAGCTGGGTCTTTAAGTTCAGCCGGAGTTAAGATTTCCATGTCTCTAAGGAAAGTCTTAATAATCTCATTTGAGAATGTAGGGTATTCCCTTTCAAATGAAGAAAATGGTACTGCGTAAAAACCTTCTGGGCCGAAGTCTTCATAGTCAGCCTTAATAGACTCAAGCTCCATTGCTAAATCTTCAGGTGATTTTGATTTAACTTCTACCAGCCTAGTCATTTATTCACCTTCTAAAGCTCTATGGAGTTCTAATACAGCAGCCTCGATGTAGCTTCTTAATAATTCTTCGTTAATAACGATTCCCTTTTCAGCTAAAGCTTCAAGTACGAAATGCATAGCATATTCTAACTTTTCAGCGCCCTGGGCCTTTTCAAATAATTGTTCAGCTGCCCATACAGCAACCTTAACAACACTCTTAATAAAATCTAACTGTTCCTGCTCGAACTTTGAGTGAATCCAAGGAATAACCTTAGTAGCTACTACAGTAGCTAAGACACCAACTAAAACTTCAATGACAGCAGTAACGATTGGAGTAATATCAATTCCATTAATAATCATAAATCTCTATCTCCTTAATTTATTCTATAAGCTAAGAACCCGTTTCCAAGTTCTTCTTCTTCACCATCGTAATAAGCGATGAAGTGAGCAATACCATCTTGATTAATAGCTTCTTCAGCTACAGCTTCAATATCAATATCTTCTGGTTTTACAAAATCTTCTAAATCTCCAAAGGCTTCCTTAATATAATTAAGTTTTTCCTCTTTAGTTTCTAAACCTTGTAAATAGTATAACATATCAGCATCGTCTTCTTCGTTTTGGAAGTATTCGATTTCTTGGTCAATGAAGTCGTCAATTACTTTATCACTCATAAAGTCGTTAACTATCTGCTTCTGGAATTGAGGAGTAAATGCTTCTAATCCCATATCATCGAAGGTCATTCTGATTTCATCAACTGCTCTGTCATGAGCTTCTTCCTCAGTTAATACTAGATAATCACCTTCTGGAGTAACGTATTCATCACCACTAACTTCAATTTCGTTTGGGTCAATGTCTAAGAATTCAGCTAAAGCCATGATTCTATCTTCATCACCATCAAAATCTTCATCTAAGTTTTCTGTTTTACGGCCCTGGAGAATATCTACTAATTCATCAAGTGATTTTTCTTCTTCTAAGCTTTCAGGGAATTTCTTTCCGAAAGCTGAATTAGTATAAGCACCTTGAGACATAATGTTAGCAGTAGCATTTTTAGCATCGGCTAATTCTTTAGTGATTCTGCTAATTTCGTTGTCCATTTCCTGAATCTTCTTAGCGTCACTAGCATCAAGGTCATCTAGTCTTCCTTCATATTTTTCAAGTTCCTGTAAAATGTTATTCAATTGTGATTTATATCTTGTAATATAGTAGTTAATATCACTTTCCCTGCTAGCACGTTGCTCAGGTGAAGTAAAATCAGTCTTTCTTGATTGCTGTCTTTCAAGCTGATATTCTAAATCTTTTGCATCTTGGATTGACTGTTCAATTTTCTTCTTTGGTTCTTTTAAGATATTAGCTACATCTAAGTATCTTAATTCAGCATTCATGTCTTGCTTCCAGATATCACTTAAACCAAACCACTTACTGATTTCTTTTTCAGTAGGTATTCTATAATTTAAGGTTCCTTTTCCGTCAGCTAATAAATATGCTAGCCAAGCTCCGTAAGTATCTCCGTCTGAAGCTAAGAAGCTATCCCAGTATTTCTTAACCTTCTCAAACCAGAAATTAACATCACCAGTTCCACCATAGGAATATGACCAGCCTCCAGTTACCTGATTAGTAGCTGGGTCATAAGTAATTCTATAGTCTCGAAGACCTCTTTCTGCTGTGGCCTGGTCATAGTTTCTATTCTTGTTCCACCATTTTACCTTCTGAAGTAAACCACTAGATTTTTGATTAGCACCTCTATATTTATTAATTACATCAGACCTACCCTCAACGTTTGAGTATGGAGACTCAGGGTTTAATCTTCTAGCTGCCTGAAGGTTGGTATCTTTCTGGACAGAACCTTCATTTGTTTTATAAATCTTATCAGCAATACTTAATAAGTGATTAATCTTTACCTTAAAAACGTCACGTACTTTAGTTCCGTCTCTCTTGATATAAGCTTTATCTTGTGGTAAATCAAATCTATAATTACCATAACGGGCATCAATATCTACTTTACCATCTTCTCTAAACTTAACAGCCCTTGGATTGCCATACCTGTCTTTAATAATTAATACTAACCCTCTTGGGTTATTCTTCCAAACTTCTTTACCTTCCTCAGGAGTAATAGCTGTATAGTCAGTATTTTGCCAGTCAATCTGGTTAGCCCTATAACCATTCCTTCTGTTCTCTAAACCAAGATTTGAATTATTATAAGCTTGAGCTAAATCTTTAGGTAAAGCTTCATCCAATTCTTGGTCATTAACTTCTTCGGTTAGGAATATCTTTAAAACACTTTTATTCATTGTTTTACCTCTCAATTATATTTAATTTAGCTTAACTTAGAATTTTGGTTTGATGACTTCATTAGTTTCAACGTTAATGATGTCATTTGATGTTGAGTTGTAACCTTTACCGCCGTTATCTCTAGCAATCTGTTCCTGAGTTAAGAAGCAGAATACCTTGGCTCTACCAAGTGAGTTCTGGCCTAATTCCTTAACAGATTGTGGTAAATGAACTTCTCTAAGTTTTGTTTGAGCAAAAGCACCATCACCAATTTTTTCAACGCCTTCTGCAATCTCGAGTTTTGAAACAGGAGTACCAAAGAAAGCTAAATCACCAATTTCTTTAATGTTTCCAGGAATAGTTAATTCATCAAGATTTTGGAATCCTCTAAATAAACTATCAGGAATCTTTGTTATGTAAGGCATGAAGTCAACCTTAGCAATATATAAAGACATAGCTAATTGTTGTCTTTTCTTAACACTCCTACATAATTCAAAAGCTTTATCGAAGTTGTTTTCTCGAATAGCTTCTCTCATGCCAGGGATTGTTAATACTTCTTGTTTTACAAAATCCTTATCAATTTCTACATTCATAATTTATACCTCTAAACCAGTGTTTACTCTAATTCAAAGACTTCAGTAGCTGTCTTACCAGTTAAGTGTTCAACTATGTTATCTGATTTTCCATCTTTGAATAAGTACCAAACAACTCCTGGCACTTGAACATATTCTCGGCAGTCAGTAATGTCCCTATCAGTCATAACAATAACATTATCTGGCTTGGTAGCTTGAACGTTAGCCAAGATAGGTGAACCTCAAGTTTCACCACTTCCATCAGGTGTATATTCATCAAAGACTTCAGTATTAAAGTATTTGATATTTACCTTTAACTTCTTCATTCTAACGTACTTATCAAGAGTAGCTAAAGCCTGTCTACCTACCCTTGTTTTTTCTTCGCCCCATGAACCCGAACGGTCGAAGTAAACGTTAACACTTGGTACCTCAGGACTTTCAAACTTCTTGACGCCTTTCATAATTAAACCAGTACCTTCATAACGTTTATTCAATCTAGTAAATGTCTGTTCAGAAGCGAGCTTAATTTGTTTTTTAATAAAATGATTTAAGGAGCCTTCAAACTGAACTATTGGGTCATTTCTAAACTGTCTAAGTTCACGTTCACTCTTAGCTAATTCTTTCTTAATTTTTTGTTTAGCAACTTTTTCATTGGCCTCACCAGTGATTTTTTCAGCCATTTCTGGGTCTTCTAAAGCATCTTCTAGCTTTTTGATTCTGGCTTCAGTCTCTTCAGCTGTCTCAACAACACCACCGTTAGCAGCCTCAGCATTTCTCTTAGCTTCCTCTTCGGCCTGGATGTCTTCATCACCTTTTTCGCCAATTTCTTTTTTCCCAGATTTTATTCTAATGTATCTTGAACCGTCCCAGATGTACTCATCACCTGTTTCGTCATCAATATATACATTTAATTCTTCTAATAATTCTTTAGTCATCTAGCTTCTCGAACTCCTTCCCATTCCATTTGTAACGGAGATTCGTATTAAGGTCTACGTAAATAGCATTTGGGTCAGGCTCTTGTTTATCTTGGTCTTGCTGTCCCTGAGAACCTTGCTGTCCCTGTTGTCCCTGTTGACCTTGAGAACCTTGCTGTCCTTGCTGTCCCTGAGAACCTTGAGAGCCTTGAGAACTTTGTGAACCCTGTTGGCTTTGTTGACTACTCTGGCTACCACTCTGTTGACCCTGTTGGTTACTAGAAGATTGGCCACCTCCTGATTGTTTTCCATCATGTTGGTCTTGTTCACCTTCTTTACCAGAAGATTGTCCACCACCATTCTGGTCTTCACCCTCTTTAGAGTTTTCACCTTCTTGGCCTTCGCCACCATCACCAGCTTCGCCTTCTTGATTTTCGCCTTCCGGTCCACTACCGCCCCTTTTACCTTCACCTTCTTCACCAGCTTCGCCAGCCTTTTCTTGCATATCTTCAACCTGTTGTTCAGCTTGGTCTAGAGCATTCTGTTCATCTTGTTTACCTTTTTGGCCACCATATTTTTCAGTAGCTTTTTGAATTTTATCAAGGACATCATTAATTTCTTCCTGTGAAGGCATCTGGCCTTCATTTATTTTCCCGGCCATATCATTAACTTTATTAATGATATCTTTAATGTCTTGTGGTAACTTATCGAAGTCATAGTTATAATTAGAATTGCTTAAATCATTTGGGTTTTGTGAACCTTTATCACTACCAGTATTTGAATTAGGTGAATTCTGGGCACCAACATTTGATAACTCAGGGATAATCTCTTGGCCACTGTGGTCTACGAAAACACCATTTTCAAACTTACCATGAATTCTTTTTTCTACTAGTTTAACGGCCATACATAGTTACCTGTCCTGTTCTAGGGTCAGCACCAATAAAAGTTGTTGAGTCCATAAAAGCACCATAAACAATCTTTTGTTTATTTTCTCTCTCTTTTAATAATCTTTCATACATCTCTTCCATAGTTAAGTCGGTCCAGTCAGAATAATGGTCCTCAGTAACTAAGGCATGTAATGACCTAATAATTGCTTTATCTTTGTCAGTATAACCTTGGTTAGAAATATCAAAGTCAGCTGCCCAGTTAGCAAGCTGGTCTGGGTCACCATATATTTCTCTCTCTAACTCTTTAACAGTCATATCATCAATACTATCAGGGTCAAGTCCTTTTAATTGAGCTAATTTTCTTAATGTTCTTTGTGCGTGTTTTAAATAGAAGTGTAATATTTCGTGACGAATAATTACTTCTACTTGGTCCATATCAAGGCTAGAATTAACAACGATTCTGCCTTTCTTTGGTTCCATGTAACCCAAAACTCTTGGGTCATTTGTAAAATTCAAATGGAAATCACTTAATAGGTTACTATAAGTTACATAACCGTGTTTACGTAATGACTTCATTATAATTTCGCGGCCTAATCTTTCACGCTCAGTCATTGCCATAGGTTATGCACCTCCTATCCTAAGAAGTTGTCCAATTTCTCTTCGTTTGATAATTCTCTCTTTTTAAATACTGAGTTAGCCTTATCATCTACGTCTTCGTAATCCTGTAGAATCATGTCCATAGTGTTCTTCTTCATTGGATTACAATAGTCATTGTATAAGTCTAAGAAGTCTTCTTTAGTTCCATCAGTTGCAGCAATTAAGTTAGTCAATGACCTTGGGCTGAGTGGGGTATAGTCTCTACCGAACTTCTGATAACCAGCTCTTTCATCTTCTTCATTATCAAACTGGAATTGCTTATCAGATAATAATTTCTTTAATAAACCAATTTGTCCCGCGATAATATCACGGTCTTCATCAGTAGCACCTTCTTGTTCAGCCTGTTTCATAAACTTCTTTGTTAAGATATTTAATAAGTGTTTCTTATCGGTCTTAACTTCAACTCTTCTGAAACGTGAGATTTCAGCTGGGTCAAGTTCATCAGTTGTATATTCACCTGAAGCAGGGTTAATAGCAGCAACAGTGAATAACATGTTCTTTAACTCATACTTACCGGTTAAGCCTGGAACGTTTGATTCTTCATCAGTACCAGTATCAATTAAGTGGTCGTTGATTAATGTTAACAGAGTACCACGAACTGAACTACGTCCACGGTTATACTCATCTAAGAATAAAACTGAACGTGGTTGATTTAATCCTCTTAAAACATCAGAACGTAATTTAACGGTTGAGTTACCTTCTGCACTTCTAGCAACAACACCAGTTAAATCTGTTTCATCCATTGTTGAAGTATTCTGAAGTACTAAGTTAATTCCATTAGCAGCAGCCCAGTCTCTAACAGCTGAGGTCTTACCAGTACCAGCACCACCGATTAAGATAATGTTAGTATAGTTGCTTCCGCCTGTTCTCTTCTGTCTTTCAGCAGTAGATAAAGCTCTATCAAGAGCCATTTCAATCTGGCCTTTATTTCCACTAACTACTTTATCATTATCAATCTGGTTTTCAGCTTTCTTAACCTCATCATCTAATGAAGCTTCAGTTAACTTCTTTCCTTCGGAAATCTGTCTAGATTTTTTAACTTTTAATTTCATATTCTACCTTTCCGTCCTTGGGTTATATATATTTATTTATTACTTGAAAGTAATACTTCTTTCAAATCGTTGTAGTCGTAATTATTATTGCAGCTAACACGATTTAAAGCCCACTCATTAATTTTGTCTTCTGTTATCAACTCATCATCACCAAGTCCTGCCCACTGGCGGTATTCCTTGATACAAGCTTCATTCTTTTGTCTGAAGTATTCTGATTCATCATCGATAACTTCTTCTTCAATCTTTTCTGGTTTTAATGCCTCAGCATACATATCATCAATCCTTTCTTCTAATGATGCACAGACTTCTTCAGCCAGCTCTGCATCATCATAGGTTTCCATGATTTCATCCCAGATATCATCTAATTCTCTTTTCTCACAAGGCCAATATTTAGTAAACAAATTAGTTGCTAGTTCTTGGTCAATCTCATGATATTCTTCTTTAATACTCATTTCATCATTCTCCAAACTAGTCTTCTTATCTTTTAAAGCCTGTAGAATACCTTGGTTTCTAATCTCTTTAAAGATTAAATTACCTTTTCCGTATTCACCGTCTTTTAAAATAGATTCTTGTCTTAATTTATAAATATCATCAATAAATGAATTAACTTCATCTATTGTATTACATTCTTTTGATTTATCAACCCATTCTGATAATTCAGGTTCTAAATCAACATCAGGTATTTCATCTCTAACAGGTTCTTTCAACCATCCGTTATATAAAGAATATACACCATTTGAGTTAGCTGATGACTCAGTTAATGATTCATCAACGTTTTCAACAGAGTCAGGAATCTGGTCTTTATCCTCATCTTCATACGGTTCTACGTAAATCTCAACATCAGTTCCTCTGATTGTAGGAGTATATTTATCATTAAAGATTCTGCGGTAAGCATTGTATAGGAGCTCAGCTAAATCTTCTCTGTCCTTATAAATTGATAAATCAGCTATAATATGAAGGTCAATATCTGAATGTGGAGTATAATTATAATTAGCATTTGAACCAACGATAATTACGTCTTTTACATCCAAGTCGATGTCATCATCTTTTAAAGTATCTTTATATTTATCAACTATCTTTTCGAGTACTTCTTTTACCTCAGGTCTTAATTCTTTATTCTCATCTCAAAGATTTTGATTTAAAGTTTCATTCTTATCTTCAGTTAATGTTTTTTCTACTCCATACCTAGAAAAATAATCATTTAAATATTTTTTAGAATGAAACATGTTTAATAAGGAAGAAGAATCAATTTCAGAAGTTGGTCCAGTGTAGTTAGATATCTGTATTGTAAACGCAAAATCACATATATTATCTATATTATGAGGAGCTCAACATTTACCAATTTTTACTTCTAATTCGTTACCAAAAAGTTCTTTGGCTTTATCATTAAATTGTTTAGTAACTATACTTCTTTCTCTTTGACTATCAGGAAGTAACCCTTCAGGCCTCCTGACGTAAAGAGTAGGATTAGCACCATTAAGAGTAAGAAGTTGTGGCTCCCAACCTAATTTATCAAGGATAGTTTTAATCCTTTTAGCTACTTCAGTTGTACGGAAATAACTTTTAGAATTTTTATCTTCAGTTAATGATTCCTTAACTACATATTTCTTCTTCAAATTATCAGACAAGTTTACTATCTGTTCAGGGGCTTCAAATAAAGAATAGAAATAACCAGCATTAATAGCTTTCTCAAAGCTTGCTATGGTACCATCAAATCTCCAAAGTGTTTCACCTATTAACTCTTTTAATTTATGCATACTGATGCCACAGTCTCTGAGGATTTTTTTATCGTCCTCAATATCATCTAATTGACCTCACCATTCTTCAATAAAAGCTTTTTCACGGCCTTCGCTACCTTCTGAGTTTGGAAGAAATATGTGGGCTACTAGAAAATCTGTTGCTGCTTGTTTTCCTTGGACATCTAGCAAGGGGTAAACTTCTGTAAAATCACCATAAAAACCATTCATAAACTTATCATAGTTAGGTGATTTCATTCTTTTTAATTCAGCACCAAATATACCGTTAAGAGCATAACTAAACTGGGCCTCACTTAAATCTGAAGTTAATCCAAGTTCATCCATATTATATAAAGCTTTACTAAACTTCTCAGGTGATAGAGCTTCAGTTAATGATTCATTTTTGAAAGCATAACCATATTTATCTACTGCTCTATCCAATGTTTCATAGGCTCTTTCGAATAATGTTTCAATAATCTGTTCTGAGTATTGTTCATCACAGAAATTAACTGCAGCCGAAAGTTTCTTAGGGTCTTGATAATTATCATCATACTGGTATTCATTACTTGGAGCAGAGACCCAGCCAGTAAACATACCAAATAAATCAACATTAATTTCAAGTATTGAAGGTGTGCCATCTTCTCCTATTTGACCAGTTGTAATATGGAAGTCAACTGGCTTTAACATAGAGCCCATTTTAATTGTTGCAATATCATTATAACCAGTATTTGATTTTGGTTTAGCAAACTTACAGAGAGTATTTACATCAATACCTAAGTTGCTTATTACATTACCAATATTACGACGTAATTTTTCAAGTCTACTTAATGCTGAATTAGAAGTTAATAAGGCCTTTGTACTAACCACTAAAGTTTCGTGCATTTCATTGAATTGCTTTTGGTAGACAGAATCTCTTACTTCTGCTTCTGGAGCAATACTTCCATAGTCACTATCCTCAGGAGATTCATTTAATGACTCACCATCATCTTCACCATAATCAGTATTCCATTTACCATTATAGAAAGTAGCCACAGTAGAGCCCTGTACTCCGCCCCACTCGAAGATATCTACATAATCATAACCTTTATCGGCCATTTCCTGATTGCACCAGTTAATTGCATCTTCAATTGTATGGAAGTATTCAGTACTAGTACCTTCTTTGTCCCAGTCTTCGAATGAGCATAAAGCTACATATTCAAAGTCACGTTTATCATCAGGTCTATCACTTTCATACTCGACTGGGTCTAAATCATATAAATGGTTTAGATAATCTGAGTAGCTATCTAAATAGTATTTTTCTACCTCAGGTTCAACTTCGACCTCATCTTCAGTCATACCGTAAACCTGTCCTAGCCACTCACCAAAGGTAGGCTCACCGTCTAATAAGGTATCTTCAATTTCTTTTCTTTCTTTATTGTAGAACCTTTCATTTAAGTCTTCACCTAAGTCAACTTCATTTCCATTTTCATCGAAATAGAAATATTTGTTACATGTCTTACATTTGAATTCACTTAGATTTCCCTGATAACCAATGAAGTCCATCTGCCTATCACAAATAGGGCAGAACTCGATTTCTTCATCATCAAATGCTTCACCTAAGCCAGTACCATTACCAAGTGGGGTACCAGCCGGGTTTTTATCAGGCATAAATTCAAAGTCATCTTCATTTATGTGTTTAAAATATTCCACTTGCTTTAACCTCTTTTCGGCTTCTTCTTTTGTATCGTAAGTTCCCATGTTCTTTCCTTTTTCAGATTGAACTTGCCACTGAGAACCTTTCTTAACTATTTTCTCAACCAATGATTCTGAGAAATGTATATTTTTCTTTTTCATATTATCAATTCCTATTTTCTTCATATTTTCCATGTAATAGTATTTCTTATCTGGTAAAGTTATTGATTCAAGATTACAATGATAAAAGGCTCCTGGACCAATAGATGTACAAGACTTTGGTACTACAACTTCTTTTAACGAACTACATCCACGGAAAGCACTATCCATTATGGCAATACAATTCTCAGGGATAATTATCTCTTGTAAAGATTTACACGCCCTGAATAAATCAGGGGCTACAATTCTTAACTTACTAGGTAATTTTATATTTTTTAAACTGTGGCAACCTCTAAAAGCAGAATTATGAATATCAGTTACCGATTCTGGTATCTCAACAGTTTCTAAGTTAACACATTTTTCAAAAGCTGCCAAGCCAATTACTTTTGTCCCATCTGGTATTTTAAATGAAGTTAAATCAGTAGAAGCAATAAAACAATACTCAGGAATTACTTCTATTGTATAATTGACTCCAGCCTTAGAAAATACTTTTATAAACTTACCGATAGCTAAAGTGCCACCTTGAACTGGAGTAAGAGAAGAATCCCTAGTGTATATCTTTTGAATTGATTTCCAAAGGTCTTCCCATTTATTTTTACTGATTAATTCTCTTAACTCATGGTGGTCAATAAGAGCCTGTTTAACAAACTCTTTATCATCCTCTACGTCTTCTTTTAAAAGGTAACTTTCTAAAAGAGACTCAGCCATTTCTTCAGGTTCATCTTCAATTACACCATTGAAAAATACAGTATAAAGAAGCTCATTTTCATTCTTCATGTTTAATGGTTTAATATAAACTCTTGAATATTTATCGCTGAGAATCTGTTTAGCTAGATTAGCTTCAAAGTTTGTCTCGTACTTAAAAGAGCCACTTGGTTTAGTAAAATTATCAGTAGCTTTTCCGACACTATTGTATATATCACGATAGTTGATTCCGTCTTGTGCGACAGCTTCAAGTAAGATTCCCATAGCAAAGAGCTCCCTCTTAATATATTTAATTTAGCAATGAAGTATTAAGTATATCAATTAATATTGAATTTGTCTACTAAGATAATCTTATCTCTCAGATTTTCTATGACTATATTATATATGTTTATATTTATAAATACTATATATTATTGGCCAAGATTATCTTAGTCCAAGATTTTCTTGGGGTACAAATAAAAAGAGCCCTAGAGCTCTTCAGTGATTTTTTCATATTCGTATTTTCCCTTAACTTCGGTGTTCATGAATCTACCTTTTGATTCGGCCTCTAGAAAAGATTCATATAATTCTTGCGGGAAGTTTTTGTATTTGTAAGTAGCACCTGATTTGTACTTAACAAATAATGTGTCATTTTCGTAGCCCACATTAGTGATGTTTGAACTCACAACTTCTTTTAATTCCATATTTTATACCTCAATTTTCTGTTAATTTACTCACGATTTCAAAGTGTTTTTCAACCTATAATAATACTTTATTAGTTAATGCCTTAATAAGTAATTTTCTGATAACTTTAGTATAGATTATTTAGTAGCTATATTTACAATATAATAATATCATAAAAAAAGTTAGTTTGTAAACTAACTTCTTTTAACAATGTGAACCATAAGAAACGTGGCCACCGCCACAGCCTGAGCTATAACCCGAGCTTGAGTAACTGCTTGTTGAATTCTTCTTTAATTCCTCAGTCTCTTTTGTTAATCTGGCTACTTCTTTTCTCAGTTTTTTAATTTCAGCTAATAGACCCCTTAAAGTCCTGTCGTCTATATCACTAAAATCATAGCCTTCATCTTCAGTTAATTTAACTTTTCCTGTCTTAAATGATTCAGTGATATACTGGTTTTCCAGTGAATGCATTTTCTTTAATAACTTAGAGTAATCTGACATAACAATCTCCTAACAACGAGAACGTGATGACGAAGAAGATGCGCTACTTGAATGACAACCAGAAGAGGTAGACGAGCCAACATCACGGTATTCATCTAACTCATCTTTTAAATCTGCTACTTCTTTTCTTAATTTCTTAATCTCAGCTAATAATCCTCGTAAAGTCCTATCATCTATATCTGAAGGAAAATCATAATTATCATCCTCATTTAACTTAATCTTACCTGACTTAAAAGATTCAGTAATATATTGATTCTCCATGTCATGCATCTTCTTAATTAACTTTGCATAATCTGACATACGGGTACCTCCATATATTTAATTTAGCAAATTACTTCACCAAAAAATCCATACCTAAGATATTCACCATCGAATACTAAAATTCCATCTTTAGGACTATCTGCCTCAAGATTACGGTTCCAAGTTACTAAATCACACCAGTCATCTTTATCATTTAAATAATAAGAGCGGTTACAATTACAACACAATTTATCATTGTCATCATACCTAAAACTACTAGTTACCAAACTAAGTGTTTCAATTGTAGGTATATCTACGTAGACATAATTTTCTTTACAATAGTCATTCAATTCCATTAAAGAAGTAAATCCACAATGCTTACAACCTACATCAATTGCCCAGTCGGTATATTTGATTACTTCATCAGTAGAATCAATATAACCTTTAATACAATTACATCTTAACCAAAGTTTACCCTGATTTTTTAAACTGAAGTTTTTAATATCTTCTGTTGTAGGTAAGGTGTTAGTCTGAAATATTTCTTCATTTAATTTATCGTCATAGTGGTGTCTGCTAACAGATACAAATCCAATATTCTTCATAATATCATTACGTTCAGTAAGAGTCTTTAACCCGATACCATTTGTATTAATGACGACATTACCATTACCTAATTCATTGAATGAAAATTTTTCAAAGATAATATTATAAAGTTTTTCAAACTTTTCAAAGTACAGTAATGGTTCTCCACCGGTGAAATTAATCTTTGAGAGGCATAGCTCATTTTCATCGGTTGTTCTTCTCAACTCATCAATTACTTTTTGGAATTTATCAAAATCAAATTTCCTATAATCTCCATGCTGAGTACAAAATCTACAGTTAGCCTGGCAGACATTATTTACCATCACATATAAGTTGGCTCTAGGCTTATTAAAATAATATCTTATATCAGGTACTGCAGCAAGATTACAAGCCCTTGTTAAGGGCTTGATTTCTTTTCCAAATAATTTACTCATTTGTAGTATTCTTCTTGGCCAATTTGAACCAGTTGTCTAAACCAATAACAGCTTCTACTAAATAGATAGCTTTCTTTACTGTATAAACTGGGTCACCCTTTAAGACGTACTGAGCTACAGCAATTACATCGGTGATAAACCACCATACATACTGTTCTGAATATCTCATTGCTTCAAGGACAACTGCTACGATACCAATAGCAAAGATGGAAGCATCAAACCATTTCATAACAGTTGTACTCCACCCAAACTTAGCAGCGAACTTCATCCAGGTATTTCCTGCCCACATTGATAAGGTGTAGTGAACTAAAACAGTGATGGCAGCAATCATAGCTACAACTAATAGATTCTGAGCAAAGGTCAATTTCTTTGATTTAGCCAATAACTTATTATCTTCATCCTTATGTTTATACCAATGTACCCATGAGATAATATTCATTGGGAAATATACTAAGGCTTCAAGCCAGAATGTAGCCCAAATTCCAAAGTAAGCAAGGTAAATCATAAATACAGTAGTATTAATCTGAGCGAAGAAGAAATTAATTCTGTTAGCTTTAGCACATAAGAATACACAAATTACTCCGCATAAACCAGAAATGAAATTAATAATAGCTAACCACTGAGGCATTCCCTCCTGCGGCATAATCGCGTAGTAAGCAGAAATACCTAACATGATTACACACATTACTGTTTCATACCACTTTAACGACTTAATTGACTTAATAATTTTTGTTCCTAAACCATCCATTTTTCTTTCTCCTCTAATATTTCCATAGCTCTAATAAGAGTACTACTTATTGGGTAATTTTTTCTTTCTACGTCTACTAATATATGTGTTGCCTCTGGGTAAGCTCGTTGAAAATAATCATCATAGCTCGGTTCACTAGAATATACATAGTCCATGTGAGGTACAAACTTTCTCACTTCTGGAGTCTCAGCATCCCAGTCCTCTGTCCCCTCAGGTAATTTAAGCGGTAAACAATCAATAACACCAAACTTAACGTTAGGATATAAATTACATATTTCTTGAGCCTTTTTTATTCTTGGCTCAACTTCCAACATTGGGTCATCATGCCCATTTTCTCTAAAGTATTTTAATTCATCATCACCATTTATAAACAAGATGACGGTTACTTCATCACATTGTTTAGCGGCGGTGTCAATGCAGTAAAGATGACCTTTATGCATAGGGAAAAACTTCCCGGCATAGAATCCTGTTGTCATTACTCTAAAATTACCTCTCCAGTATCAGGGTCAATTTCATAATCCTGTTTGATTTCTTCACCAGCTAATCTATCTTTAACCATCTTAGTTAAAGCTTCCATTAAATTAGGATTAGCTTCGTAATAACTCTTAACTGCGGCCTTTCCCTGAAGCCTTGTACCATCATGTGTATTGAACCATGCACCTGATTTCTGAATAATATCAAAATCAATGGCTAAATCAATAACTTCATTTTCAGGGCTAAATCCTTTTCCAAAGATTAAAGGTAATTCAACTACCTGCATAGGCGGAGCAATTTTGTTTTTAGTAACTTTAATCTTAACCATATTACCGACAACATCTGGTCCTTCTTTAATGGCAGTAGTCTTTCTCATCTCAATACGCTGGGAAGCAGCATACTTAAGAGCTCTACCACCAGGAGTTGTATCAGGGTTACCATAACCACCAATATTAGAACGTAGCTGATTAATGAATACTACCGCACAATTTGTTTGATTTACAGCAGCCGTGATTTTTCGAAGGGCCTTACCCATAAGTCTAGCCGTCAAACCAATTGTTGCATCTCCCATCTCACCATCAAGTTCTGCTTGTGGAGCGAGGGCAGCAACGGAGTCAATAATAATTAATCCAACTTCATTTGATTTAACCAATGCTTCTACAATATCTAAAGCCTGTTCAGCTGAACTTGGCTGAGAGAAGATTAAAGTAGAAACATTAACACCTAAAGTTTTGGCATAGTTTAAGTCAACAGCATTCTCAACATCTACATAGGCAACAGCATCATTGGCAAACTGTGATTGTGATACTACCTGTAAACATAGTGATGTTTTTCCTGCACCTTCAACACCATAAATCTCAGTGATACGTCCCTTGGCTATTCCACCACCTAGAGCTTTATCTAATTGTAGTGAACCTGTTGATATACAGTTAACCTTGTTAGGGTTTTGGTCTCCCAAAACAATAACTGAGTTCTTTCCAAATCTCTTATTAATTTCACTTAATGCTTTTTCTAAATTACTCATTAACGTCCTCTTTTTCTCTTTATTAAAATATACATAGAAAAATGAGTTTTACTCATTTAACATTTTTTTTTTTATTAATTTCCTTTATAATCTAAATCGCACATTCCGACAGCACTTCCGTCGCATAAAATATATCTAGTATTCCAACCAATACGGTTATCATAGGTAATAACATCACTTACAGTAATCTTTACCTTTTTACCTTCCCACTCAGACCACATGTCAGTATAGTATTTAATCATATCTTCTTTTGTTTCAAAGGTTCTGGCTGTTTCCATACTTTCCTTTAATCCACCACGATGTTCTCTAGCTATAACCATATTTAATACCTTCCTTATCTACATTATTATTATAAATAAAAAAGGTTAGTATGTAAACTAACCTTTAGATTAAGTAGTTAATGATAAACAGTAGGTCACTCACTAGAATGATTGGGTGAACTTCCCTCAATTTACCACGACATAACTTAACGAATGTATATGCCCAGAACCCAAGCATAATACCGTTTGTAATACCATAGGTCAAAGCCATAGGCACACTAGCACACATAGCCGGAATAGCTTCTTCTAAATCATCCCAACGGATTTCCCTGAGTGAAGCCATCATCATAACACCAACAATGAATAATGCTGGGGCTGTTGCAGCTGATGGAATACCACTAACAAATGAAGCTAGCGGTAAACTTAGCAAAAAGCAAAGTGATACAACTACTGATACTAAACCAGTTTTACCACCAGCACCGATACCTGCAGCTGATTCAACATAGGTTGTAGTTGATGATGTTCCTAACAGAGCACCGATAGGAGTAGCGATAGCATCGGCAAATAATGCCTTGTCCATTTTTGAATTGAAGCCGTGACCAGTACCCATATTATCAATATCTTCCTGTGTAAAGATACCACTTACCTTACCTGTACCAACGAAAGTACCAATAGTATCAAAAATATCAGACAGTGAGAATGATAAGATACCAATTAAAGTAGGAATAATGTTCTTTACATCACTAAATAATTCAGGGAAACCCTGTGTAATAGGAGTACCAAACCAATTCTTATAAGCAGTAAAAGCTTCAGCCAAATTATAACTTGTTGAGAAGTTGGTAACACCAAGAGGTAAACCTAAAAGTGTAGCAACGATAATACCGATAATAATAGCACCATTAACCTTCTTGAGCAATAAGAATACGGTTAATAATAAACCAACCAGGAATACGACCAATGTCTGCCAGGGGATGGATGTATTAATTGCCGGAATACCAAAATTGAAATGTACTAATCCAATATTACATAATGAAATATAGATAATGAACATTCCGATACCACCAGCAATAGCGTTCTGTAAATATTCAGGGATTGACTTGATAATATACTTTCTAATGTTTGTAACTGTAATGAGTACGTTAATTAAACCTGAAAGTAAGACAACAGCGATAATCCCCTGTGGACTTAGACCAACTAAGTAAGCGGTATAACCGGCTAGAATGTTAGCGGCAGTGTTGTTTAATCCTAAGCCAGGAGCTGCAGCATACGGAATGTTAGCAATCAAACCAATAAGTAGTGTACTAACGGCTGACGCTAAGATAGTAGCGATAAACATAGCTCCAGCTTCACCAAAGCCGGCTAACGTTGCTGGGTTAACTACGATGATATAACACATCGTTGAGAAAGTTGTAACACCAGCAAGGACCTCTTTAAGAACGGTCGTACCATTCTCATCGAGCTTAAATAATTTTTTTAAGAGACTCATTTAAGTATTTCCTTCCTGAAAAAATAATATACATTAATTATCTTTTAACACTAAGTTTATAATTAAACCAGTAACCATAGCCAAAGCGATACTACCTAAAGCAAACTGGTCAATATGGAATGCTACACCTGAAACACCAACGGTTAACATTGTAGCAGTAATAATAACATTCTTCTGTCTTGAATAGTCAACAGTAGTTAAAATCTTTACCCCGCTAGAAGCAATCATACCATAAGCTACTAAAGCAATGCCACCAAATACACAATCCGGAATACTGATAATGAAATACTGTAAAGGACCAAAGAAGCCTAATAGAATTGTCATGACAGCAGCAACAGCAATTACTTTAGTTGATGCTACTCTTGATACTGCAATGGTTGATAGTGATTCTGAATAAGTAGTTGTAGGCTGACCACCGATAACCGTACCAATTAAGTCAGCGACACCATCACCGAAGAATGTTTTATGTAAACCAACCTTCTTAGTTAAATCTTCTCCAGCAACTGTACTAACTGCTAAAACGTCAGAAATATGTTCACCTAAGTTGGCTAGGTTAACAGCACCAAACGTAATAAGAATAGTAGGTAATGTAGCCCAATCAAACTCCTTAAAGTTTACGTGGAAGAATGCAAAGTCAGGTAGCATAAATAGCTTAAACTCACTGATTGTATCAAACTCCACAATACCAAACAATAATGAAGTTACGTAACCAACTAAAGCACCTACCAAGAATGGTAATGTTTTCATCATTCCCTTTGCGTAATGCATTGTTACGATTGTAGCAAACATTGTAATAAAGGCCACAATAACCCTAACTAATTCACCTGTAATCCCCATGCCCACATAAGTAGCACAGAAGCCAGCTAAATTCAAGCCAATAATTGTAACAATAGTTCCTGATACAACAGGCGGTAATAGTCGGTTAACTCATGAACTTCCAACCTTCTTGGTAATTAATGCAGCTATTGTATTCATGACACAAATAGTAATACCACCAAGAATAACACCTGTATAGTCATGGCCAATAATTAAAGCAGTAATAACAGCAGCACATGTTGACCCACTATTACTAAAGAATAATGGGGCCTTGAACCCTGTTAATACTAAGAATGTTAATGTTGCTACACCAGCACCAACAAATCCTGCAGCAACGTTAGTTCCACAAATAGTGGAAATAAGAATTGTGGCTGTAAGAATTGAAAGACACTGCTGAGCACCGTATAACAGATATTCTTTCAAACTCTTTGGAGAATCCTCAATTCGATAAATTAGGTTATCCATTTATTTCCTCTCTTCTTAAACTTTCAACATATTCTTTCGCGTTCCAGAACTCTTCATCTTCGGCAAGATGTTGCCAAACTTCTTCATTTTTTCAAACTGATTCTACAGGGTCATCAACATATTCCTGCATGAACTCAGGAGCAACTTTCTTCATAAACTTAATTGCGTCATCAATGTTACTAACTAGTACACCTGATTCCTTAATCAAACCTACGACATATAAGTTCTGGTAAGAATACTGCTGTTCGCAAATATCGGCAGCTGCACCCTGGTCCTTTTCTAAGCTATGAGTTCTAGAACATTCACGGTTATCAGTACAGATACCAACAATATACTTATGGTCACCTCTGCGAATCTTTTCACGCATGACACCAATTTCAGCACAGGTTCCACTAGGTAAAACATCACCATCAATACAAGCAACTAAAATATCAGTGTTATCAAGTCTCTGATTATCACCATTAGCGATGAGTTTTGAACCAGCAAACTTCTTCTTCCCTTCAACACCATTTATTTCTGTGTTCTCGATAGGTGAGTACAAATCAATCCCTGGAAATTGATTCCTGATTTTTGTAGCCCATTCTTTATTACGTAATTCATCACCGTAATAGAAAATTGAGCCGGCTAAGTAAACTTTCATAGCACTATTTCTCCTTCAACATTATATTATACAGCTTCATCCTGCACCAAATATTTCTGTACATCTTTGTGATAATGCGGGCAACATTGGCCTTTATTTTTACATTCACATTTATGAAGCCTTGCTAGATTAAGAGTTAAAAAGCCACAATAATGAGTACAGTAGGCACAAGGGTACTTAGAATCTTCACCTGTAATTAATACTACATAATCATCGGTCTTCAATGACTCTCGGTAATTCTTTCTCCTTCTACGCTGTTGCTCAGCTCTCTTCTTCTTCTGTTTTAATTTATACAGTTCGTCTTTCATTTAATTCGTCCTCCTCTAAATAGTTGATTCCGTATCTCCTGATGAACTGTTCTATCTTTTCTTCATTGGACAAACTGTCGTCACAATACGTTTTAATCCAAATCTTTTCTGTTTGCTTTTTTACATTTTCATCTAAAGTTTTATTATAATGTATTCCTTGACTTGATAGGTTGTGATGTATTCCGCATAAAGGTACTACACAACCATCCTCTTTTGATTTCTTCCTATTAGCTGAGCCGTAGAAAACTTCATGTAGGTGAATATCTCTGTCAGTACCACAAACATAGCAATGCTTAAAATCAGGTACTAGGATTGAAGTTCTATCACTATCTTTTACTCTATCCTTTTTTCCTGACATTGCTAATCCTCTCGGCTGCAGCCTTACGTTGTTCTTCTGTTAACTCACGTTTACGATGATATGGGTTTGTCCCAAATCTAAAAGGCCACAAAGGACAGCCAGTGCATGAGCATAGCTTAACTTCTTTTTCATCATACACTGAACAGTCTAAACATTTTTCTTTAATGGCTTCTAACGGTTTTTCAATTTTCTTTCCAGTATAATCTTCTAATTTAGCCTTCATCAACTACCTCAATTATTGGTTCACTATCATCATCTACTACAAATACTTCAACATCACGGCCAAAACAGACTAGACAATTAAGGTCTTTAGTGTTATTCCAAGCATCTCTTATTCTTTCAGCATAAACAAGCCTATCCTTTGTTGGCATATCTTTTGTTATTCTAAAAATTACTTTCATTTTTTCTTCCTTTATTTTTCATGTTTATGAGCATTCCTCCATGATAAATCAATTGGCAACGGTTCAAACCCTTCAGGATGTTCCCAGTCGTCTAACATATTACCAATGATGTTTATTTTATTAATACAATAAGTAAATACGTCGGGGTCATCTGTCTCTCCAGCCATATCTAAATACTTTTGTAAATAATCATCAATCCATTTACGTGGAATAGCTTTTACTTCAGGGTAATTCTCAACAGGCTCATCTCGTTCACTAACTACATAAGTATAGTCACGCGGAAGAATATTGTTTAACGGGTAAGCAAACCTATCAGCCTCTGTCCTAGAGTAAAAATATCTATCATCAACTACAAAAGCACCATAAACACCGTCTTGAGTAGCTTTTTGAGCCACAACGTAATATTGTTTATTCGGTTTCCTGTCTAAGTCTACTAATTTCATTTTCTTCCTCCCAATGTTTAAGCATAGTATCAAACTCTTCAAATAGTGGCCCGTATCTATTGATACGACTGTCCCTATATTTCTCCAACCAAACAATTGGAATAGCCTTTATTTCAAGTGCTCTATTAATAGAATCATACACAAAATCTGGTACATTCCACCTTTCCTCACTAGAAATTGTAGCTAATAAGCTATTTGCGCTAATCAGTTTATCTTTCATTTTCTTTCTCCAATCTCAGGTTTAAAAATATAATTGCTGAGCCTGCGGCACAAACAATTCTACTATCATGTAAAACACAACCGATAAAAAATATAATCATTACAATTATAAATGGAATACCTTTATGAGAATCCACAATCTTTTCTATTTGATTTTCATTAAGGAATAAAAGTGTTAATAAAGATAATAAGTAACCATAATTAACCATTGTCTCATTATTTATAATTATTCCGGCAATGAATAGTACCAATGAAATTATAAATAGAATAAACTTAATTAAATCATTCATTTTATTTCTCGTTTTCTTCCTCCTCATAATAATCATAACTCATGGTAGTCCAGAGTTTCTCGGCTTCTAACTCTACATCTTCAATAGTCCAATCAGCATAGAATAGCATTCTAATTGGGGCACCATTCTTAGTAAAAGTAATCTCATATTCATAAGCCGGAGCAAAGAATCCATTAGTAGCTGGGTGATACCAACCTTCCCACTTATTTACATCGATGAAGTACTTCTTCCCCTTTTCATCATCAAATCGTTTCTGAAAGCAATCAGTAATACCGGTGTGATGTAATCCAGTCGGGTCATATCTATGATAACCACGGTCTAATAAATCTTTATCGGTCATCTTCTTTTCTCTTATTCCAGGCCTTAACTACTTTTTCAATGGCCTCCTGTTCAGGTAAATAAACACTATCACAAGTAGCACCACCTACACTACAACCACAATTCTTGCAGAAAATACTATATTCAAAACATCCCTGATAACCATGACCACCATCCCATAAAGGAGTTATAGTAAGTGCTACCTCACTTCCACAGAAAGGGCACGGTTTAAGTGAAAAAGGTTTAATTTCATTCATTGTTATTACCCCCATCCTCATGCAAAGCATTTAGTTCTTTTATTAAAAGTTTGAATTGATTAAAAGCTTCAACTCTTTTTCTTTCTTGTTCTTTTCTGTATTCTTCATACTCAGGAGTTTCACGTGGTAGAGGTGGTGCTTTAACCCAAATTAACCCACAACCGCAAGTAGGACAGTATTGATAACCTTTTGATATACTGGTACCACAGTTACGACAGGTAGGATACCACTCATCTCTGTATTCATACATTGAACCAAAACGAGCATCATGTTCAACCTCTACTTGAACAGTTCTTAATTTGTAATTTACTTCTAAGCTTTTCTCGCTGTTTTTCTTTTTCTGCTCACTTACTTTCTTTTGGAAATTACGTTCCCTTTTCCACGGTTGAGTTGAATAGTATTTACCTAACCTTTTCCTCCACTTACGACTCTTTCGTATAAGAACTTTTTCAACCTCGCACTGCAGGTAGTAATCACCTGGACCATCAACAGGTTCTTTCTGCCACGATTCTAATGTCTTTATACTTAGGTGTCTTAACCCATCTCCATATCTTTTATGCTTCTTCTTGCTCATCTTCTTTTTCCCTGAACCATTCCATAAACATAGGTAAAAATATATCAGTATTATCAGTTTTAATAGCGTAATTACACAACCACTCAACAGGTATAGGTTCTATAAACTCTATTTTAAAATCCATCTTTGCTCCACAATGAGGACAATAATTAGAGTCCTTACTAGAATCATTTTTACAGACAGAACACATCCATCCATTAGAACAATCAAGCCACTTACCGTGTTTCATTTTCTTCTCTCCAGGTATTTAATACATATCTAAAACATAATGTCTCAACTAAATCTTTCGCCTCAGGTGAATCAAATCTACAAGCCTTCGCTTTAATCCACTCAACCGGAATTGCTTCAAGTGATGTTTCTCGACATAATCTGTTAAAGTCCTCTTTTGTCGCTTCTTTAATTTCTTCCCACACTTCTTTAGAGGCTAATTCATGAGACCAAATAGGCCTGCCCATTTTTTCTTCAATATACTGGTGAAATATATCAAACTTGTCACCGACTAACATTGCTATGCCAGTATAGGCCATGACGATTGCTTTTTCTTTATCTGTCATTTTTCCTTCTCCTCTCATATCTGCACCACAGTTCGGGCAGAAATTACTTTCGTAATATGTTGAAGCCATCGGCCAATACGGGGCGTGACTTCCACATTGATTACAGACTCCATTTACCCACTTCTCTTTCTTCTGCTCTGACTGTGCAGATGATAAGGGGTGACTTTCACATTTAGTATTTTTACAGTCAGTATTGCAATGAATTTCACAACTCCGCTTAACCCCTAAATAGCCAAGTATAATGTCTCTTTCGTTAAGACAAGTATTCATATAAGCAAACTTCTCAGATAAAGCACTTGCTATTTCATTAAGTTCCTCTTTATATGTTTCTGGCTGTGCGGATGGAAATCGCATAATATCATTCGGTGTAATGCTCTTATCCTTTTGATTCAATGCATACTCACACAACGCCTGTCTACTGATTAAATCACTCATCTTATCTCCTTTCTCCCCAAGAACAGAAATGCTCTCTTGTGTCCTCTTCCCATAGGTGGAAGATGTAATTAGATTTGCCACAATAAGCATATAAAGGCGCTTTATTTATGATGTTCAAATACTTGCAGTCCTTGCACCGTACCACAGGGACGGCATCTACAGTCGGCATCTCATTTATTCTATCTCTGAATGAAATCCATACTCCATCAGGCACCTGACCATCACTAATATCAATATACCTTATTTTGTTTCTATCTACTAAGTTCATCTTCATCTTCCCAGTATTTTTCTCCATCATATTCAGTTCCGAAGTAATCTTCGAAAGCTTCCATTGTGCCACACTCTGGACAAATAGCCGTCTTATTATCTCTACGGCTTAATGCTGGGTATTCAGAATATTTCTTACCACATCTAGGACAAATTCTAATATATCTTTCCATTTTTCTTCCTCCTAAAAATTATAATCATAATATTTTAACCAGCCAGGAGAAACGGTTTCATTTGACTTGTTTTTCCAAACACCGTACTTCTCAGACCAATTAAATCTTTCTGTACTTCCTGTTTCATCTTCTTCAATTACCCAGTGATTAATTTGTTCACTATCATTAGTGCAGTGAGCAGAAAATCCTCCAGGTATAAATTCCGGTTTCCACTGGCCATCCAGTTCAGCTTTGTCAACTCTTACGATAATCATCTTTTCAGTTCTCTTGATAATGGTTGCAGGGTCAACATCGGTGTAGTGATTAATGTGTACGCGGTCACCAACTTCTAATGATTTGTACCAGTCTTTACGGAGCTTTTCCTGTTCATCACGATAGTACCAGTCAGGTCTCTTTCCACTTTCTGAACCACCCATGGCTGACCATTCATCGAACCATTTATCTTCGATTTGCCTGTATTCAAGATTGTATTGTTCCTTGGTTCTGTTCATACATATTCTCCTTTTACAATAATATTATAATAAATAAGTGAAATAATCTAAACTAAAAGGACCCTTTATTCAGGGTCCTATGTTAAGTAAACATATAGAAAGGAGGAGAATCTGTTTACTTTTTTAGAAGCTATTTTCGGTCAAATACTGTGTGATTTAATATATACAGAAATAAACCTCTAAATATATTAATGTGCAGGTAGACTAATGACTAAAACCAGAATCTGTCGAAAATATCGAATACCGAACCTGTTGGAAGGTCCTTGTTGGTCAAGGTCATGTGATAAGAACCATACTTCTTAATGAATTCAGACCTTAACTCAATATACTTTTTATAGGCTTCTTCTACTTCTTTTGCCTTAGCTGTCTTTTCTTCCTTAGCTAAGAGCTCTGCCTTATGCTTCTCATTGTACTCTTCTTCAGCCTTAAGACATTCTTCTTCCGTATTGTAATACTTTCCTAAAATCTCACTGTAAAATAATTTCTTCATTTTTAAACCCTCCCTATGGTTAAATGAAATAAGTTAGTCCTCTCTAACTTTGAAATATACCTGCAATATATTATACACTTAATTTAGCAAATCTTTATATTTTCTTCAGGCTGAGGCTCAAACTCTAGCATGACTTCATTTATGATTCGTTCAATATCATCAGCCGTAATTTCATCAGGCGGGAATAACTTTTCTTCAATAGCTTTTAGTGCCTGATATTCCTTAGTTCTCTTATCTTTGCCCTTACTCCCTAAAGCATTTTTAATAATAGTTAAAGCTTCTCTAATTTCCATATTATTCTCCTATATAAAAATTATAAAAGAAAAAGCCTAGTTAGTAAACTAGGCTTTAATTAAGTTATTTTGCTGGTCCTTTAAATACTTTGAAACACCTATTAGAACTGTTGCCAGGTTTACTAGTAAAGACAACATCATTTTTTATAATATCTTCAGGCTCTATTACTTTATAATCAAGTCCATTAATTAATAAGAATTTACCTTTTAATTCTCCACGTTCACAGGCATTTTTAGCAGCTAGGATAGCTAATCCATCAAACATTTCTTTTCCATTACTAAAGGTAATTTTATCAAGATAAGGTTTAACTTCAACGTTTCCGGTTTCTTCTACTACTTTCATAATATCATCCTTAGATAAATGAGATAATTCATTTCCTCTAAGAGTACTTTGATATCCATAGTTCGTTTTCTTAGTATCACCAGTTAAGGAAGTAAATAATCTGTCTACTGAAGTATTAAACTTGTCGTCGGCCTGATTATATACAGCACCCTTGCTTACTTCTTTAACCTCATATTGAGAATCACCCATCCTAATATCACCAGCAGAAGCTTTTCTTCCACCGAGTAAAGTTAGTAATACTTCACCCTTACCTACTCGGTTAGGGGTTAAATTAAAAGCTGCAGTAATAAGTCCCGGAGATAAATTGCTAGCTTTAAAATCAGAATGTGATTCTAAATCAAAAGGTCTTCTTCTATATTCAAATATTTTCTGGATATCTTCTTTAGACATTTTCTGAATTAAACTTAAAATATCAATATTTCCAAAATCTTTTAATATCTCCTTTATCTGCGGAGTACTATTTAATACATCAGCATCAATAGTATTTGTTAATTCATGTATTCTGTCTATAACGGTTTTAATCTGAGGATTATCCGTTAAGGCTCCAATTAATCTATTATAGACATCTTCAAGTGATTTATCTCCAGCCTGTATAGTAGAGGCTTTAAAATTATCTTCTTTTAATATTTTCATTTCTTCGTTTATTCCTAATCCACTTTTTACTTTATTAAATAATTCTTGTGCTGTGTTTCCATCAAATGGTACTATTTCCCTAAATGAATCAAAATCATTTTCAGTAGCATATTTTCTTGCCAGTGAAGCAGAAGCCTTCTCTACTAAGTCGGCTGAATCATCAGAACGAGCACCAGCTGATTTAAAATCAATTGAGTTAAAGTCATAAAGAATATTACCCTTTTTGTCAGGTTGTCCATTGTATTGTGAAATTAAACTTGAAATATCTTCGGCTCCGCCAATTCTGTCTTCACCACCAACATAAATTATATCTGTATATCCCTGAGAATATAATTCAGTTAATACTTCAATAACTGTTCTAGACGGAGTCTCAACTACTTCAACTTTAGGTTCAAAGGCCTTCTTAGCAAAATAGATTTTATCTTCATAGCTTAAAGGGTTCTTCTTCTTGTCTTGCGTATGACTTAAGAATAACTTTGCCTTCTCACCTTGGGCCAATGAAGCCATTGTGTCAACTAACTTCTGGTGACCAATTGTAGGCGGGTTCATTCGGCCGAAGGCTATGACAGCAGTTTGTCCATTACCTTCTAATAACTTTGAGAACTTATTCCATGAAGGTTTACTTTCTACTAATTCCTCGTTGAAACATTCCTTAAATGATTCTAATTCTTCATTCTTATTTTCAGGATGTTCAAAGCCAGACATAATATCTGGGTCTCTGTTGTAAGAACTGAAAGTACTTCTATCAACTATCTTAACAATGTTTCCGTCTTGGTCACTCATGGCTACTCCTTCCATTTCGCCTGGAAGGAATCCTTTTGTCCTTGACCTATAGAAGGTACTATAATCAAATTGTGTCTGTTTGAAGCCTTGCCATAATAGCATTTTAATTGTAGCAGCACAGTTAAGTGTTTGTACTAATGTAGTTAATAATTCTTTATTGGTATCAACTAATTCCTGTAAATCAACTAGGTCCTGTTCATACTTTGTTTTAGCTTTTTCTTTTCCAGAATCAGTCTTTAACTTACCAACTTGGGTTTCAAACTCTTTAGTTCTCTTGTTCTTGATATATTCTTTTAAGTCATCAATAAAAGTGTTTTCGTTAATTGTTACAGCCTTCTTGTCAGCTAAGTTGGCATTTTCGAAGGTATTCCAATAACCCATGAACACACGGTTGTTGACTAAATCTTCATAATCAAAGTTAGACAATAACTTCTGCTCAAGTGATTCTAACTTATTAAACTGACTTCTCACTTTATCTAAACTGAAAGTCTTTGTATCTTTCGGTCTATTCAGTGCAGGAGACATAATATAAATGTTTGAAGGAACATCAAGTTGTGAGGCATCAACTTTGAATGATTGATGTTTGTCTTCTCCGCTATAAATAGTATGGAAGGCAATACCGAAGTCAGCATTCTTGATTTGTTCATAACCAGGGTTATCTTCAGAGAAAGCATAGATAATCTTGTTTGGTTGGAAAGTTATATAGTCCTTTCCATTGATTTCTTCTTCTCTCTTACTACCCCTAGTGAATAAACAGTCACCCTGCCAAGCTTGTCCAGCTGGAATGTGTTTAGCAATCTCCAGACCGTATTTAAGCATCTCTCTCATATCAGCTCGGTCTTCATCTGGGTATTTCTGGTCAACTTGCTCAGGTGATGAAATAGCAGTCTGTGGTCCATTTACGAATCCTTTTAAAGCAATGGAGTTATCTGGATATCCTGGGTAACTTGACCAACAAATCATGGCAGGAGCACCATCAATCTTTGTAGTAAGGTTCATCCTACCTGAATTATTTTCTAAAGTATCAATTGTACCTTCTATCTTATCATTTAATTCTTCTAAACCATCAGGCCCCAAGAGAACAAGGTCTTCAAAATGAGTCTGATGTGTATTTGCTCTTTTAACAAATGGCATAAATATCACCTCTAAATAAATGTTACGCTATCCGTATCTTCAATCCCTATTTGGGCTAAAACATCTGGGTCATTATAGGCTTCAGGAATAGTAATATATCTTCTGTAGTTTACTCCTTCACTTCTAAGAAAAGCATCAATTCCAATTTGTTGAATACTTTTAGGTATAGATATCTGAGATAAATTATCACAATCCTCAAAGGCAGATTGTCTTATCGTTGTCACACCCTCTGGTATAACAATTTCAGTAAGTTCTCTAGCAGTTTCTGGGTTACTTGCAAAGAATGAAGGAATCTCTTTTAATTGACAGTCTATTCCAGATTGAGCAAAAGCCGTCATAAATAAACAAGCCCAAAAAGGATTCCATTGTAATCTAGTATCACTTAATAAAGTTGTAGGCTCAGTCGACATCAAGCCGCTCCAGAAAGTTTCCCAGTCATTATTTTTAATACACTCTCTAAGTTTTGGGTACTTGCCCATTATCATTTTTAATTTTTCTTTGTAATTTGATTCCATATTTATACCCATTTAATTGATTTTGATTTTCCTCTGAGACCAAGTCTAACTGCCTGACCTTTAAACTTTTTGGGAAGAGTAATTGACTGTAGGTCATATACCTGAGCAAAAGCCGCATCATCAATTTCATCAACAGAATTTGGGACAATTATATCTTTTACGCCAAAGGTATTACAAAAAGCTAATCTACCAATTTTTTTAACGCCGGTAGGGATAACTACTCTTTCAGGTAATCCAGCTGTGTAACTGAAAGCATAATCAGGTATTTCTTTTAACCTAATATCGATACCAGCCTCAGTTAATCCCTGAATCATCAACCACCTTATTAATTTTCCGTCACGAGTCCAGTCATAATAAGAATCTTCCTCAAAAACATATTCCCAAAGTTCATCGAAATAATCACCTGCAATCAGTAACCTTGTTTCTGGGTTGTTTTCGATATACTCTTTTAACTTTTCTCTATGTTCATATTTCATAGCTACATACCATCATTTATATATTTAATTTAGCAAGTTAGTTACTAATATCGAATATGTTTTAAGTTTTAATCCTCTAACGCCTGAAGCTTTTCTACCTCTTGGTTTGAAGTCAGCTACCTTGATGTTAACCTCTTTAGGTTTTGAGGTGATGGCTTCAATGACAGCATCATCATTCACTAAGTAAACATCTACTACTACTTCATCTTTTAACTTCATAATTGGAGTACCAGCTTTCTTTGAGATACCAAAGACTTCATCTCTTTCCATCTTCTTAACGTTTCCTCTGGTAGTGATTAAGAAGAAGTACTGTTCTTCCTCATTACCTGAGAAGATGTTGATGATTCTTTCATCGGCCTGTAATTCTAACAGTGAACTAATATCAGCCCCTGAAGACTTCATTGTACTCAGTGATAACTTATTAGCCTGAAGTTTGTACATCCTACCCTTGTTAGAAATTAAGATGAACTTGTCTTTAGCTCCTACCTTGATAGCCTTTACTTCCTTAGCTACTTCATTTCCTTTTGGTACACGATATTCAGATAAAGCCATCTTCTTTAATTCACGTGAAGTAGAAGTTAATACTGGGCTCTCATTCAGAGTAATGATGTATTGTTCGGTGGCCTTCTTTACTTTCTTAGCAGCCTTCTTTTCTTCTTTAATATCTACATCGATTACTTCAGTTTTACGTACCCATGAATAGTTCTTGGTAAACTCGTCAAGTCTCTTTACAAACTCTTTCTCCAATAATGGTTCTGAGTTTAATTTTAGTGTCAAATCTTTCACCTTAATATCTAATTCAGAGATATTATTATTAATCTTGACACTTTCTAACTGGGCTAACCTACCAAGTCTCATATCTACAATTGCTTGCGCCTGGCTTTCAGTCAAATTGTAAGTATTCATTAAATTATTCTTTGCGTCAGGTGAACTTTTTGATTTCTTAATAATCTTGATGACATCATCAATATGAGCTATAGCCACTAATAAACCATTTAAGATTTCTAGTTCAGCTGCAGCTTCATCTAAGTCATGCTGATATTCTCTTTTGATACAATTGACATTATGTTCTACATAATATTTAATATAGTCAATCAATGTTAACATTTCAGGTTTCCCGTTAACTAACGCCATCTGGTTTGCACTGAATGTACATTGTAAGTCAGTATACTTATATAAAGTGTTTAATACTTGTGTGGGGTCACCTGAACATTCAATCTCAATTAACATACCTGAATCATCAGACTTATTATAAATATCTTCAATCCCAGTTAACCCGTTTAACTTGTTGGCATTCACTAACTCTTTAATTGTTGAGATAAATGGCTCAACATATACCTGATAAGGAAGAGAAGTGATTTTAATTATATTACCATCAATTTCAGCTTTACCACGAAGGATGACGGAACCTTTACCTGTTTCATAAATTGATTTGATGTCCTTTTTATTAATAATGACACCTGCAGTTGGGTAGTCTGGGTAAATATCATCACAGGTGATTTTCTTCTTTTTAAGATACTGTTTTACTTTACTAACAAACTCAGTTAGATTCCCTGGCTCCCATTCCTGAGCAATGGTATAACCAATACCCTGAGAACCATTAACAAACAATCTCGGAAAGATAGCTGGGAATACGGTTGGCCACTCATCATCCTCACTAAAGTTTGGTATCATATCAACCGTATTCTTTTTAATGTTGGCAAAGAATCCGTCTTCACTAGCTTTGCTTAAACGGCATTCAGTGTATCTACTTGACGCAGCTTCAGGCCCACCTAAAAGTGAACCGTTAGCACCGTGCCATTCTATTTCAGGAATATTATTAACCCAAGGCTGTGACATTCTTACGATTGATTCATAAACTGAGGCATCACCATGAGGCCATAACTCCCCAATTACCGCACCAGTAATCTTAGCACTCTTTACGTGAGGTTTAGACGAGTTAAAACCTTTCCTGAACATTGTATAAAGAGCAGCCCTCATTCCAGGCTTCAAACCATCTCTTGAATCAGGGAATGCTCGGTTATTATTTACTTCGGCCGCATAAACCATAAAGTCATTATGCATTTCAGTTAAGCTGTTTATGGCCATATCAGTACCTCCTTGTACATATTAATTTTATCATAAAATGAAGTAGTGTTAAACTACTCAATAGTAACATCTACTTCATTATAGTGGCCAAGAAGATAATCTCTTCTGATTTTTACATCCTGACCCATGAAACATTCGAGCATATCATCAGTGTCCTTAAAACTAGTAGATACAATCTGCTGAACATTTCTTGTTGCTTCCTTCAATAAGCATTCAGATAATTCATCTGGGCTTTGTTCACCTAAACCTTTGTTACGGTTAATCAGGTAACCAGTCTTATGCTTCTTTTTATAATCAGACAGCTCAGCGTCATCAGTTAAATAGATATAGTTGTTATTCTTGTCAGTAATTCTATACAGAGGTGGAATGGCTACGTAAATGTGTCCATTTTCTACTAATTCTGGGCATAACCACCAGAAAGCATTTAATAACAGTAATCTTATGGCTAAACCATCTGGGTCGGCATCACAGGCAAAGATAATTTTACCATATCTCAACTTCTTTTGATTATAAATCAGTTTACCATTCTCTTTATTAATATCAAGGCCGAGAGCCTTTACAATGTTTGAGATTTCTTGGTTTGCATAGATTTTATCCATTGAAGCTTTACGGCAAGAAAGTATCTTACCTCTAATTGGGAACACCGCTTGCGTCTTTCCATTTCTCTTAGCAATCAAACCATTAGCAGCACTGTCTCCCTCGGTGATAAACAGTTCACATTCTGACCTATCTTTACTCCAGGCATCAACTAGTTTTGTCGGAAGTGAAATGAACTTCTTTCCTTTACCTGAAGCATTCCTAATTCTCTCCTTAGCATTCTGTGCCGCTTCTTTTGCTTTGCGAGCATTAAGAGCACGGTCAATAATAAGTTTAGCTTCTTTAGTATTATTTAATAACCAAGCCGGTAATTCACTTCTTAAAGTAGACGTTAATAAACTACGATTAAGGTCTACTACTCTTGACTTGGTCTGGCTATCATAACTTACATCAGTTGTCTTCAGGTTGAAGATAACAGTAAAACCTTCCGCTAATTCAGCTGATGAGAATTCATCGGCTTCTTTCTTGATTAACCCCACATCGGTTACATACCTATTAATTAGTTTAGTAAACAATGATTTTAAGGTACTAATATGAATACCAGAGTCAGTTAAACCGTAGTTAACGTATGCTGTTATGTTTTCTGAATAATCAGAAGTATAAGTTAAAACTAAATCAAATGACTGGGCACCATCTACTTTGTGGCATGAGAACCTGTTCTGTAAAAGTTCTTTATTCTTTACCTTTACATCAAGTAAATCATTCAGGCCATTAGCTGAGTGGAATACCTCATCTTTTCCATCTACCTTAAAGTTAATAGTTAACTCAGGACATAAGCCTGCAATATCTTGGAATAACTTTCTAAGGTCATTCATGTTAGCAGACGGATTCTGGAAGAACTGTGGGTCAGGTTCCCAAGTAACAATAGTACCTGAGCCACGGCTAGCTTTACCAGTTTGTCTCCATTTGAAGATACCATCTTCAAAACGAATATGTTCATATTCACCATCTGCATTGTATGAAACAACTTCTAACCACTTAGATAAGAAGTTGGTAAGCTTTGAACCAATTCCATTTGTTCCCAGTGATACTCCACCATAGACACCATCATTAGTATACTTACCACTTGTATTAATAGTATCAAAGGCTGCCTGTAAAACGGTCTTTCCATCCTTTACAACATTGATAGGGAATCCTTGGCCCAAGTCATCGACTCTGTAAATATTCTGATGAGTGTTAATCTCTACAGTGATATTATTTCCGTGACCAATTAATACCTCATCAAGTGAGTTAGAGAAAACTTCTCTTACCAACTGAGTAGAATATTCATTTGAACCTAAATAAGTACTAGGCCTTAAACGAGTAAAATCTCGTGGGTTCAGAGTGACAATACTATCATCGGTATAAAGTGTCTTGTCTTTCTTTTTCGCCATACAATACTCCTTTATCTACATATTAATTATAATAAATATAGCAAAGAAAATAAACTAAATAAAAGATAGGTTTTTACCTATCTTTGAAAGGGTTCATCTCCTGAACTTCGTATGGTATAATTGTTGGGTCATTCATTTCCTTACTGATTTTAGTCCATTTATCTAAAGTCTCTTTGTACAACTTGTAATCTTCCATTTCTTCTTTAGTAATAAGATTATCGAAATCAGTATAACCGATTTTCTTATAGTAAGGTTTCATATCTATGTAATGAGTTTTATACTCACCATCATAATATTCAGTTACTTCAAGAAATTCAAGTATTCGGTCAGTACCAAACTCTTTGAAAGTATATTTTTCTCTTTCTTCATCGTTATAAGTCTTTCCTCGATAAAAACCAAAACAGTCATCACACCACGGACTTATCCAACCGTCATCTCTCATCGGAACCGGAAAAGCACCACAATTCTTACATGTATGTTCTGAAATATAACTCCAGGCATCCATGTGGTCACTCCACTCATCTGGAGAATTATCATACCACCGCAGTTGACCATACTTTTCCTTTATTTGAATAATTCGATAATCATCCAAACACCCAAGCTCAACTAATAATTCACGTAAATCTTCTAACAAAGGTATACCAAACCTAATTCTCCAGCCATCCTCCAAGGCATCTAGTTCAGTAAAACTATAGTCATAATTCTCATCTATTTCACCAGTATTCTCATTTCTCGGTGCCAAAAACGGGTATCTTTCAACTAATAATTTATTCTTCTCAATCTCGCTCTGACCCATCAGGTACTACCTCCAAACCTAGTTTCCTTAAATAGGAAATAAAATCATCTTCAAACTTAGACTGAAAGGGCATAACTAAGTCATAATCTTCTCTGAGATACCACGCCCAAGCATCTCCTCACGTAATTGTTTTCATTAAATATTATCAAGTTCTCGGCAAAGATAACCCATATTAAAGTCATCATTTTCTTCTAAGAAATAATGAAAAGTGATACTAAAGTTATTATCACATTTTGTTCCAAACCTTACCGATACTTCTGTATAAGGAAGGTCTTCTTCACTTTCACATGTACAATAATCGAGCTCAATCTTATCAACTGAATACCAATTATCTTCAGAATAAGTGTAATACTTATGAAATGCTTTATTTACTACACTATCGACTTTGTCATAAAGCTCTCTACCTAAATACCTTGTATACATATTAAACTCCTAATAACTAACACTTGCCCTCACTTCAAACTCAGGGTCTTTATATACTTCTTGTACTTTATCATTGGCCTTCCAGAAAGTCCTCATATAATAAGCTGAAAATGAATAACCCAAAGTAGGACCTGTATCAAAAGTTTTATTATACCAATACTCATACTCAGCTATTAATTTCTTATGCTCATCAGTAAAGACAAAATCTGAATAATCCTCGGGCATATATTCTTCTCGGTCAAAAGCATCAATAATATCATCAAGCTTATCACCAATAGGCTCAATCATTTTCATTAGCCTATCCCATGATTCTTTTTCTACAGGCGGGTCTACCCAACCTTCCATCTTTTCATAGGTTTGAAAACCAGGTACTAATACATCAACTAATTCCCAGCTTTTTCGTCCATAAGCTAATTCTAGTGGACTTTCAAAGTCACCGAGATGGTCTTCTAAATAATCACGACGATGGTTATTTATTTCCTCCCAGGTCTCTTCACAGGTTTTATCTTTTCTCTTTTTATAAACAGTAAAATCTAGTCCCATATTCTTCCCTCTAATTTTATCTTTTTTAAATTATAAATAACGAATATTTCTGCTATTAAAAACCCAAAGAAGGCATAAAGTGATGAATATTCCTTATAGACAAAATATACAGCTAGGGCAGCACCAGTAATAAAACCAAATAACCCGGCTAATAATGAAAAGATAAGTTTTAATGTAACTAAAACAAATAATTTCCAATTAGTTTTTGTCATAACTAAGAAGTTCCTCTCTCTTATTAATAGCAGCTCTTACTCTATCATAAGCTTCCTGTTCAACTTCTTCTAAAGACTTTGAAGCATCTATCATTTTCATGTATTCATTTAAACTGTAAACAGTTAAATAGCCTTTCCTAACTTTGTCATGAAATTCAAGTTTTTCTTTGTCAAGTCTAGTCAGTTCATCGCCACGTTGACTTACTCTTTGTAAGCCAATTTCTGGGTCTACATCGAAATACAATGATAGGTCAGGGTAATATATTTTGCCACCATCAGTGATGGCAAAATTATTCAAATCCTTAATGGCTGACATCCCGATTCCCCTAGCAAACCCTTGATAAGCAAATGAGGAGTCGATATATCTATCGCAGATAACTATTTTCCCCTCTTTCAAAGCAGGAATAACTTTCTCAACTAAATGTTGTCTCCTGCTGGCTGCATAAAGGATTGCTTCTGTTCTCGGGTCCATGTCAGTGTTATTAGTATCAAGAATTACCGCTCTAATTTGTTCAGCTATCTTAACACCACCTGGCTCTCTAGTCAGTAAGACATCGTAGCCTTCTTTGGTTAATCGCTCAACTAAATACTTAGCTACAGTTGTCTTTCCTGAACCCTCTCCACCTTCTAAGGTAATAAATAATCCATCCATAATTCGTATATTGACTTAGGTTCTTCTCTAACCTTTCCTCTAACTCCACCTAAACGAGATAATAGATAATCAATCCTGGCATTATCAACTTCGTTAGACTCTTTCTTCTGTTCAGGTTTTTCTTTAATCAAATCACTTTTATCTTCTACTGAATAGAACTTGCTTGAAGCAATTTTCCTATACAGATTATCAATTTCTTCATCAGAATAATTTTCATCATAATTCCAAAGGAAGTCTTCTAAAATATTTGCCCAAGGTAAATTATCATTTTTTAATTCCATTGTTTTACATAACAAGTTCACATAATTATTATTAAGATTCTCAACGGATGGAGCTTCAGCAACAGTAATATCTAAATCATATAAAGCATCTAGATATTTATTAAACTTAATCCATCCCTTGACATAGTTTCTAAATTCATCTTTTGTTAACATATCTTTCTCCTAACTTATTTTTACTGCATACTGATTTAGACTTGATAAAGTTACACCAAGCCACGGGTCAACATGACCTTCCTGCCCTGGAATATATCTACCAAACTTGATAATGATATTATTGAATTCACGAAGTTTTTCAACTTCTCCATCAATCTCATCATTTCTGAACCCTGTATAAATAATTATCAAGTCATCAGTATATTTTCTTGCTTCTTTTATTAATTCATATAAATCATCAAAACTTTCAAATGGTTCTAAGCCACCACATACGATAGCTCGAGTAATATCATTAGATAAGTATTTCTTGACTACCCTTTCAGGTGTAGTTTCTATAATTGGAGCATCGTTCAACGACCAGTTTTGACATACCTGCGTTCCATTTTCCTTATCACATTTGAAAGTACAGAACGGGAAAATCAGGAACATTGAGGGTTCTTTATACTGCAAGAAATCTTCTTCTATTAAACCTTTTAATTTCACTTTGTTTCTCCTAGTCGGTTATACTTCTTTTCAAACTCCTCTTTACAACTCTTGTCTGACCAATAAATAAAGCTATGTGGCCATTCTACTAACCATGACAAAGTGTAGTCGGAAATCTTATAAGAAATATTTTTAGTTGTGGTAACATACCACTGTTCGTCAATTTTATAAATTGACTCAATCTGGTCAGTACTAATAAAAGTATTTTTATCTTGACTTTGTATGAATTCCATATTTAACCCTATTCTACGTGACATGTTTCTTGAGTATCATAAGAATAATTGGTATCACAAACCTCTTGTTCTTCACCAACATATTGGAATCCCCCGCCATAAGTATGTGACCAAGGTAACTGTACCCATTCAACTACGAAGGCTTCACAGTCAGCCGGGTATACGTGAATATCATTATAATGAGAAAAGTCTCTTGGACCTGAATGATATGAATAACGACAAAGGAAAGTTAGAAGCTCATGCATGAAGCCAGCTTCTACATCTTCCTTGGTAAAATACATTGAATTATATTCTTTTTCCATTAGTAACCTAACTCTTTTCTTACCGGGCTCCACTTCGGGTCGACATAACCTTCTTTAGCCAATTCCAGCCATTCATCATGAGTAAGACCGAAGATTTCAAGATACTCATAGCCATAGCAAATATCAACTTGAATACCATCTTCATTGTAAATGTTATCCATCAGGTCACCGACCCAGTTCCTGCAGTCGAAGGACTGCATTCCACAGATTTCTTCATTATGTAAAAATCTCTTTAATCTTTCTAATCTAGTCATTTTATCTCCTCCCGCTTCAATCACGATACATATTCTGAATATGTAACTTATCAGCATCTTCTGCCTTGCAGACACAATGGAAAATCGGGTATTCAGCTCCTAACTGAATAGCTACTTCGTTAGCTCTGTTAGCCGTTTCATAAGCACCATAGTACCATCTTTCAACCTTACCGTTTTCGTGGATTTCAGTATAAACAATATACATATTTTATTCTCCTTCCTTTATTACGATATAATTATACCATACAAAGAAAAAGGAAGTAAACTAGTACTTCCTTTAACTAAAGATTCCTTCTTTTTCGTTGATGTTGTACCATTTCCTGGCGTTGAATTCTCTTTTTCGTATCTTCTGGTAAGCAGAAGTAGGAGTGTAGAACCCAACCACTCGAGTGTACTTATCAACAATTGGTTTTCCACAAATCGGACAAACATCGGTACCAATTGATGAATGTTTATCTTCACATACATTAATTTTTGTGTTGAAGGCAAAGTAGATGACGCCTTGCTTAGCAACGTAATTCAGCATGTCCCACGCCATTTCTTCTGATGGGAATCTGCCCTCAATGTTGATGTGGGCAATACAACCACCACCACACTTCTTGTCGAATAAACTTCCTAATCTACACTTTTCCTGAATAGTGCACTTCTCCATTAATGGAATCCACTGATTTGAGTAGATAAAATATTTATTCTGTTCATATAACAGGTTATCAGCTGAACAAATAACACCAGCTGCATTTTCTGCAGGAATGAACTCAATATTGAATGAGAATTGTTCTTCTTTTTCAATTCCGTTTCTTTCAAAGAATGTGTCCTTCACTTCATTCATTAAGTCAAGGATTTCAGTAGTGAACTCAACAGCTTCATCTGAATATGATTTATTACCAAACTCATCAGTTTGAATTAAACCAAACATGTCCATTACTTCATACATTCCAATACCACCAATAGTACAGAACTGTTTATCTAATTCAAGAGCCCCTTCTTGGTAGTTAGGTAAAAGTCCCTTTTCAATGTTACGTTTAATAACATGTCTCATTGATAATAAAGCTTTGCAGTCAAGTTCTACCCTATCTTTTAAAATCTTCAGGTACTTGGATTTAGCTTTCTTTAATGGTACTTCTCCTGGCTTGTTGTATTCAAAGGCTTCATAAGCAATTCTAACTAAGTTAATAGTACTTACACGGCATGAACCAACAGATAAGGCCGTTCCACCAATTGAGTTAATGAAAGCATCAAGCTTTGTAGTATCACTTAAAAGTCTGCAGCAATTACTTAAAACACCAACATCACTTGAACAGAAGAAGTTAGCATCTGACCACTCAATATTATGTTTGCTAGCCCATTTTGCAAACTCCTGGTCAACAAACTCGCCATCTTTATAAAGTAGTGAATAAGTTAATACTGGGAAGGTAAACATATTCTCTTTCCTAATATCTGATACTACTTCCATGAAGATTTTCTCGGCTTTAATTAAGTCTTCAATCTGGTCCAAAGCAAATGTTCCATCAGGGAATTCAAGCCCACCAAACAATTCAATTAAATATGGTCTATCAAAAATGGAGACATTTGTGAATGCACACTGGTCAATCCTCATGAATGGTTGATTCAATCTATAAATGAACTTCTGGAAGTTCTGTCTTAAATAAGTTTCAGGGTCTTTTAAGTAGTAGCCTTTCAAGCAATCATTCTTCCAGAAATAGTAAGCCCAAACAATAACATTAGGTAAACCAACTGCACCTGACTGTCGATTACTCAGGAATGAAGTAAATTCAATTACATCATCGAAGTAAGTAGTCAAATGTTTAGGTGGCTGGTGGTTATAGTTCGGTAAGAAAAATAATCCTTCTGTTGATAATCTAGTTAAGTCATTGGCCCAGCAGTATGGAATATAACTTGCTGAGGTTGAATCATTTAGATAAAATCCTTTTGAATATTCCTGTTCCAACCATTGTTTAGCTGTCTTTAGGCCCCACTTCTTTTTAATTTCTAAGAATATCTTATTGAGGCCAAATAGTTTATCTGAAGCCTTACCTTTTTCTGTCATATAAGACCTAATGTCTCTATGTGAAGCATTGGCGTTTGGGTCAACTGTTGTGTCAGCTAAAGTGTCATTCTTAACGAAATTGGCTAAGAACTCTGAATAGTCTAACTGTGAAGGATGAATACCCGAAAAATATTCAAAATCCTCACCATACTTATCTCTAAGTGCTTCTAACGTTCTTTCAAAATCTTTATTTAATTTCAATTCAATTTGCATATTAAACTTCTCCCGCAGCTAAAGCCTTGATGATATCTAAAAAATTATACACTTTTCCATCATCAGTTACTACGAACGGAGCTTCTTTAACTCCGTATTTCTCTGAAGCCTCATACACCTCTGACATGTCATTTATTAATTCAAACTCTTTGTCTAAACCCCTTAGCTTTTTTTCAAGCATTATACATTTCGGACAATTTGTGCTATATACTTTTAACATAAGTATGTCTCCTATCGTGATTTATATTAAAATCTATCGGTCTTGGTCTCGTATCAAACTTTGTGTGCCGTCACCAAAACAATAAATCTTACCTTGTTTGTCGAAGGTTATGTTGGAAGATTTAACGTACCTCCCAACATAGCCCTTTTTAATATGTATTGCTTGGATGGAATCTGGGTAATCAGTGCACCATCCAATTATGATGTTTTTGTTATTCCTGACTTCCGTTCTCATTTAGTTCTTCGTTCAAGATTTGTCGTTCTGGTTTTTCTGGTTCGACGGTTTCAGGCCCAGCTGATGTCTGAATAAATCTAACTAAATAAACAATATTATTATTCTGGTCAAGCTCAGCCCAGGTCATCATTTGATAACCATTCCTTACTAAAAGTGATACAGCAGAACCAAAGTCATCAGGTGAATAAAACTTTAAGAAGTCCATATTATTCCTCTACCTTCACTTTCTTCTTCTTAGTAGACTTTTTCTTTGGAGCTTCTTCAACTACAGGTTCCTCTACCTTTAATGGCTCAAGATTTTCATCAACCTGTACTGGTTCTTTGTTAGGTTCAATGACAAAGATTTCAGGGGTTTCTTCTACTGTCTGTGGTTGGTCTTTAATTGGTGGGTCAAGTTTAATTGGATTAATTCCTTTTTCGAAGGTCTGTCTAGGACCTAAATCATTACTTAAATCTTTAACTAAAGTAACGAATGGTACTCTATAACGGTTGTTCCTTGCTAAGACTTCAAATCTCTCGTCGGTAACTTCAAAGGTATCACCTTCATTGGCAATACGACCGAGTTCTTTAATTCTAAGGCCTCTTAAGCGGCTTTGGTTAGTAGCTTTAACTAGTTTCATTATTTCTTTCTCCCTCTAAGTTTCTTAGCTAATCTTTCAAAAAATCTTCTTTGTTTTCTATTTAATTTTGGTTCTTCGTCACCAGAATTAATTTCCCCATTTGCTTTTGCTTTCATAAACCTGAAAGCATCATATTCCTTCTTAGTTTCTTCATTACTATTAAGGTCATCCTCTAAGCTTGATTTTAAGTTATTCAATGATTCTAAATAAGCACTTAATAGTTCTTCTTTTTCTTCGGGTGTAGCGTTGTCAAATTCATCATCAACTTCTAAACCATAATCAGCTGAATGAACACCATCCAGACAATCCATAGCCTGAGATACTAAAGCAGAAGCTTCTTCGTTGAACTTAACTGCTTCAATCTTTCCCAAAGAGTTTTGATAACAAATTGTTACGTCGGTATACCTTGGAATAATATACTGCTTTTTTGTTAACGGGTCATATTCTCTTACAAGCCTTAATTTATCTCGATGTTGGAAAATCGGATTCATATAAACTTTGTGTTCATCACTGAACTTAATAACAAAAGCTCTTTCTTTATAGCCGATTTCATTTGTGCAAAGATAGAGCCTGTCTTTGCATTCATCAACAGTATCACATAAGGCTTGAACTATTTCAATGGCTAATTGTTGGTCACCCAACACATTTCACTCCATAGCTCTTTCATTTAGAAGTTCTGACGTTAAATCTATTTCTTTTACCATTATCTATCACTCACCGTCAATCTATAAATATCTTTGCTAAAGTCAGCTGTTAATCTAACTTCATATTCATCATTATAGAAAGTGAATAATGCATTGTCAGAAGTAGTTACTGACTTATCATCAAGTGTTAAACCTGAGTCATTTGAAATAAGATTATATAAATATGAAAAATCATCACTAGTGTCTACTTTAATAACATAGTCATTATTTCACATTTCACCATTAAATGGTAAATCTAAGGTTGCAACAAATTCTTCCTTAGTCATTAGTTATCTCACCTACTTTCTTAAGGCATTCTTCATTTTCTTTTATAACTGATTCTTTATCAGCGTTCTTTTCCATGTAAGCCATTAATTCTTTATGTATCTTCTTCTGTTGAATTTTCTGGATAAACTTTGGTGGAAGTTTGTATAAATACCTACAATATAATACTCGTTGATAGTTAACTTCAATTGTATTAAAATATGTTTGAATGGCGTTAGCCTGTTCTGAGTCAATCTTTCCTTCCAATAATAGAGAGTTAGCTTCGTCAGCTGCTTTCGCCATTTCATCACGTTGTTTTTGTAAAGCAATTAAATATTCTTCTAAATCTCTTTTCATTACTCATTCTCCTCCACGTCGATGTCAATAACATCACCATCAGCTGCTTTGTTTAATATGGCCATAACTGTATCAAACACCTTCTGTCTTGATTCACGGTTCAATCCACTGTCAGTAATATTAATTTCATTTCTCTGATTATTGATTTGAATTATTGGCTTATCAGTTAAATTATTTTCTAAAGAAGTCAGAGTCTGTTGAGTAGTACCCATATACTTAATAAGTTGGTCATTATTAAAGCTTTCAGGTGTATCAATCAATCTATTAGAGACTTCGTCATCTACAAGGTTTAATAGTTTTGATAACTTATCAATTCGAGCTATGTCTTTCTTCCTTTGATTTAAGGTAAATAATTTAGTTAGCTCTTCTAACTTCTCGGTATCTTTCTCATTAATTATTTGATTAACAATATCACCTGATTCTACATACAGGTGATTTTCTGGTACGGTTAAGGCGGTTTCTTCTACCTTTTCTTCTATTTCTTTTTCTTCGTCCATTAGAACATGTCCTTATAAATATTTGTGATTTTTTGCACCAAGTTCTTTTCAAGTGTTAATGTAAAACAGTTCTTGCCATCAATTACCGTACCGATGATTGACTCATCTAAAGTTTTACTTGGTTTGAACTTGTACTTAATTGCATCTTCTTCTATGTTTATAATAATTGAACCAAACCCAAAATTGACTTCTACTGAATCTTCACCACTATCAATAGCTTCTTCAACATAATCTGACAAACACCAAATTATCTTATCGAAAATCCTGTTAATATACAAGACATCAATAGTAGTTAGTTTGCTTAAATCATCTTTTATATTGAAAACCACTATTTTATCAACTCCTTCATAACACCACTTAGATTATTGGTGTCTATGATTCTGTTGTATTGGTAGTCAAGATTTTTTAAGTAATTGTTTAACACTTTATCTAGTCTCTCCTCAATGTTCAGATAATAATCTTTCTTATCACTGACTTGGTCAAGGTCGGCTATGATTTTCATTATATTACTTAGTGTACTCATCCATTACCTCAACAACAGTTTTGTAAATATTCAGTATATCTTTCTTCAGGCTTGTGTCTAATTCTAATTTATTAAATACTTCATTAAATGTTTTATGTTCTGATACCGTAGTATAGTAAATCAATAATGCGTTTATAAATGTCTTTAATTCAAGAATAGTTGGTATTTTAATTGTACATCCACCAAATGTAGAACATAAGTTTAGTAAATTATCTTTATCTAAAGTATATATCAGTTCTGACGCCGTTGAATACTTCGGGTCACCTGTGAACTTAAATATTGCATAAAGGATTAAATTATAAAGGTCATCTTCTTTTAGGAAGTTAATATTCTTCTTCGTTTCAGTTCTCATACGCTGACCTAAACACTAATTCCAAATCATATTCTGTTACCTTTATATCATTTGATAAATCCTTTATTAATTCTATTAGTTCATTATTCGTTTTGTTGATAACTAGTTGAACTACGTCAGCTAAGCTATCTGGTAGATGTCACAAGATTATTTCCTTACATAGATGTTTTCGGTAGAATGAGGTTTCATCAAAGGTTACCTTATCATCTAGTTTTTCCTGTAATTTTAATTGATTTTCAGTCGGTAAAGTATAACTACATATCAGTGATAGCATTACCGATTTATAAATGTTATTTTTAATTATTTTATTATTAGAATAAACTTTTGGTATATTGACTCTGATTATCTTTGGAATACCATTGAATATTTCGTTAACGTGATTCTGAATTATGTTAGTCCTGTTCTGAGATTCTAAAGAATTAATCTGGTCATTTTTGTATTTATGTTCATCTCAGTTAGTATTGTATTCAGGATTGATTACCTCACAGAAGTTTTCTCGGTCGTATGTTAGTTTCCTAAAGTACATGATTGATTTCATATAATTCAACACAGACTTAACTTTCGGTTTAGTTTCATCCTTATATCTACTGTAAGTAGAATAAGCCAAGAAGTAAGCGAATCCATCGTAGTCGACTATATTCTTGAAATACTTAGCTTTACTAGCTAGCATATAAGCCAACAAATACATATAAGTGAAAGCTTTATCTCAATCACAATCTTCGTTATAAATATTGTTGTCTATTCATATAGCCATATCTACGAATCTAACATCTTTTGGCTTCTTAAACAATGGGTTCATAATATACTATACAAACTTTATTTGACTTATTCCATCTTCAGTCTTTTCTACAACCAGTGAGTTGTCCTTCGTTAATTCTAGGTCCTGAGCATGATGTGATATAATAAATATACTATCAATGTCTGATAATCCTGAGATTAGGTCAATGATTTTATTACAACCAATAAGGTCCATATTATCAAAGATTTCATCACATACTAACAGGTTACTCTTGATGTTTAACTGCTTACTTAATATGTCTCTTAAAGCTAACTGGATGATTACATCAATTTTTTGTTTTTCTCCTCCTGAAAGATTTTCGTATGGTTTATTACAGTAGGTTATGTCAACAGCATTCTCATTTAGTGAGAAGTCAAGTTCCTCAGTGTCAAAGACCTTCCTTGAATACTGTTTAACTCTTTTGTTAATATAGTCAATAATATTGATTAAAAGTATTCCTCTAAACTCTCTCTTAGCTAAGGTTACCATTTGTTGAACTATTTCCATGTGAGCCTTAACATCAAGTATTTCACCTGATACCTCACTCGAATCTTGTTCGATATCAACAATTGATTTCTCAGTTGATGAAATATTTGAGATGAGTTTATTGTAGTTTTCTTTGAGGTTATTTAATTTAGCTACCTTCTGATTTAGTTCTAGCTGTTGTTGTATATAAGAATCTTTTTCAGTTTTGAATGTCTCTAGTCTATCTTTGATAACACCAAGCTCACGTTCTAATTCCTCAACGTTTGCCCTATATTCTTTGTTGCACCTGTCAGTGATAGATTTCTTTTCTTCAAGGGCTGTGTCAAGATAGTTTTCAGTTACATAAAGATTATTCGATACTGAATGAAGCTGATTTTTCTTTTCGTTTGTATCGGGTTTTACGGCTCCAGGGATTTTCTGGCCACAAGTTGGACAAGTGTCAGTTATACTTTCAAGCTTTTCAATTTCAGCACTTAAGACTTTTTTCTCAACCTTGATTTCAGCTATTTTAGATTTCAGTTCTTCTATGTCTGCTTCAACATCAACTAAAGCTTCAGATAACATTTTTTGATTATTTGCTGATAATTCACGAAGCTCCTTTGAAATATCATCAAAATTCAAGTTAGCCACATAGATTTCATCACTCAGTGAATTAATCTTATTATTTACTTTATCAAGCTCCTCTTTGTTTAAAGTTAATTGGTATTCAATATTATCTTCTGAACTATCAAATTCCTCATACCCCTTTAACTCATCTTTAAATGAATCAAGCTGTGTACGGTAAACTGTTAATTTAGAATCATTAGCCAATAACTTATCTTCTTTTGTCCTTAACATAGCTTTCAGGTCTTCCTGCCTTCTCTCTAATCTATCTTTGATTGATTGAATCATGAAGTCTGACTTAGTTAAGTTTTCGAGTATTTCTTTTCGGTGTGATGGTTTATTATTAGTAAACCTACTCGGCAATCCCTGGCCTAAAATGATAATACTGTTTATAAGAGTTGACGTTAAATCAGGTAAATATGTTGATAAGAGTTTTGAGGACTCCCTAATTCCTTTACCTGAATAATCGTCTCCATTTATTCAAACTTTCAAATCAGGCTTTGGAGTTTTATATCTCCTTAGAATAAACTCATTTCCATCAGCCATGAAAGTTAATTCTACCCAACAGTCGTCTGGGTCAGAAAAGATATTTTCTATTCCAGTAGAAATACCCTGTGCTGTTTCACCAGTTAAAGCGAAACAAATACCATTGAAGATACTAGACTTACCTGAACCGTTTGAATACGCATTATCAAGTTTACAATAATTTCTTCCTTCAACTAAAGTAAAGCCCATATCTGACAAACTAAGCTCAGCGTCACTGAAAGAGAAAAAGTTATGTAATTTTATTTTTGAAAAAACTAAGTTAATAATCGCTCACCCCTTACATGCTACTAAGCTTTACCAATTCTTCTGACAATATATCTGAAGGTGGTATTTTTGTTTGTACATAATTTATAAATTGCTGAAGGTGGTCCTCAACCTTGAAGTCCACTACTTCTTCATCAGTATTATTGTTATTATTATACAGAGTAACAAGCCTGTATTCAACTATCTTGTTACTGTGTTTTATTTTCTTATCAATCTGAGGTATCAGCTTGTTGTTACATGAGATTGAAAGAACTGCATTATTCTTTAAGGTGTCAAACACCTTTAGGTCTTCAGGTTTATTTATATATAACTTATAGAAGTTAAAAGCATACGGATTTATATGCGGGTCTAATGTAATAGAACCATCATCATCAACCGTTAATATATAAGCATAATGCTCATATCTAGTTGAGTCTTCATTAAAGTTCTGGCCAGTTAAATTACCAACTAAAACTATTCTATCGTTTAAGACACAACTATTATGAAGATGTCCATTTAAGAATAATGTACAACTGCTCAATATATCATTGACATCAAATCCTGTTTGTGAAGTAAACTTACCGTATTGAATACCTGATATTTCATTATGACTAAGGATTACTTTCTTTTTATCACTTGAAACAAAAGTTTTAAGCGGTTTCAATTTATCTTCTGTCAAATATGGAATATAACAAAATACTACATTATCATCGATGTTCTCGCATACAGGCTCAGTGATTATTCTTGCCTTCATAGACTTAAATATCTGAACAGATGAAAACTCTAAATTAGAGATATTGGCATCGTGGTTTCCTGTAAGAATAATATGTGGTATCTTACTAAAATAAACATCCTGTAAAGCTGTTATTTCCATAGGTGTCAAATCTGGTCTATCAAAAAAGTCACCCAAATTAATTACTCCATCACAATTATTCTCATCCGCTAAATGTTCAGCCCAAGAGATAGAGTTAATTAAGTTGTGAAGTCTCTTTGAATATCTATCACCCATTGACCTCAATATACTTGAGTATTGAGAAAAATGGCAATCTGAATATATTAAATACTTCTTCATCCTTACTTCCCTAAAACCTTACAGATTAAATAATCTACCAAAAGACTAGTTGGCAATTCCTTAAACTTATATTGATATTCCATATCAGTTAATTTTTCGTATATGTCAATTAGTTCTTTATTAGAATATACACCAACATTATTCTTTTTTATCGCATAGAATTGTTTACTGCTCATCCCTAAATCTTCAGCTGTATTATATGGATTCAACTGAATGTCAATAACTCTTCTAAAATTAGTTAGCAAAATACTGAGTAACCATATTTCAGGCTTCGAATCAATATAAGGAAAGACCTTTAATACTTCCAAAGCTAGCTTCTTGTCTTTTCTCATTATTGCGTTTGATAAATCAAATATAGTTAGATTAGATATTGTCTTATATTCTCCCGCCTGATAAAGACTATCAAACACTTCCTGTTGTTCTTCTTTCGGGAAGATAGAGATTTTTAACATATCATTATAGAACATAAAATATCTAACCCAAGTCTTCCTTGAATAAGTGAATTCATACTGAGTGATTAACCACTCTAAGTCATCAGGATTAATTCCAGGGACTAATGTTTTTAGATAGTCAACAAATTGCCATTTTTCTAAAACGGGGAACTTGCATGCCTGTTTATCATAAGATTTATCACAAACAACAATTACTCTATCAGGAGTTTTATCATATCCCTTAAACTCAGTTGTTTTATAAATATATAAATACTTTTCACCAAAACCTTCATCAATTGGTACATCTTCTAATGAGTCAACATACTTAACAGGTAAACCAAAAACACTTGATAATGTACTGATATACTGTTTACCGATAAACCAGCTTGACTCATCAGTCATTTCCCAAACCATATATGGTAAAGCCGCATGTTCTTCAATTAATTTCTTTAGTTCTTTAATTTCCACGCCTTACCTCCATCCACATGTTGGTTATCAAGTTTTCAAAATATCTTTTCTTATCAAGGAGAGGGCTATAATTTTTATTGAACTTATCTACAAGCCAATAAAGATTTGATGAGCTCAAGTTCCCTTTCTTGATATATTCCAAGATGGTATTACTCAGCATACGAATAAAAGCCCACAATGGATATTTATCATACTCGTCTTTGAAGTTTATTTTATTAGCAATGGTCAAAGCATTTTGATAATTAGCTATGGCCATACTGTCCAACACAGTTGTACATAATCTTTCTAAACCTTTAATATCAATATGATTAAGCTCCTCTACTGTCCCTGGAGTGTTAGCAATCTTCAAAATAGATTCCTTCATTTCAGAATTACATAAAGGCTCTAACTCATCTATAGAATAAAGGTCCATAACCAACTCATAACTACGAGTATTAATGGTCTCTAAGATATTATATTTATTTTCACAGGTGAAGATAATATACATATATTCACTAGGTTCTTCATAAAACTTCAAGAGAATATTTTGTTCCTTCTCAGTGATTTTAGAACCATCAATAACATATAATCCCAGGCTTGGCATTGAATAAACTTCTTCAATATACTCCTCTGAGATTAATTCAGTTAGGTCATAAATTGGTAAACCAAACTTATCAGAAATATACTCCTCAATTTCGTTCACCTCTGACCCCAACTCACCTACTAATAAAATTGAGTGTGGAAGTGTTGATAAGGTATACGAATCTATCTTATTCTTCAATTTCTTTTGGCCTATCATTTATTTCCTCCAAATCACTGTCGGGTACCATCACTATCGTACCATCTTCTAATAACACGTTATTTAAGCCCATGTGTCCAAAAATATCAATAGCCTTCGATGGGAATTGAACTATTCCTAATTTATCTCTAGATTTTATATGATATATCTTGTCCATCAAAAATATTATATACGATAATAAAAAGAAGTAAACTAAGTTACTTCAGGCAGTTATCAATTAATCTGTCATATCAATTAGTATCTGTTCTCTTAATATAAGAAAGCAGTACCTTCTTTTCGGTAGGGTATACCTCTCCAGTCCAGTCATAATATTTACCTCTATACTTGTAAACAAAATGGCCAGATACTGGGAGGTAATATATTCTACCACCGGGAAATCTTTTCTTCAGGATTAACGAAAACCATAAACAGTTTCCTGATAACCACCGATTATCTGCTGAGAAACGTTTCTTGATAAAATCTTCTACCATAACTAAGCTACATAATCATTTTTGGTGTCCTGAGAAAAATCATCCTCGTCATCTAATTCATCATCTAGTTCCCTTAAAAGTAGTCTGTTTTGTAGAGAAAGTCTCCCGACTTCACCTGATAACTCTAAGACCATTAAATAAAGAGTTGATACAAGTTCAACAGCTTCTTCATCATCTGAATTATCAATAAAATCATGAAGCATTGTTACTATTGATGTTATATTAATATTAGGCATATCTATAAATTATTCTTCCTTTTGAAAGGTCATAAATTGAAAGCTCTACATCAACTACATCATCTAACAGGATTTTTATGTGGTTCTTTTTCATTCTCCCAGATAAATAACCCATCACTTCTCTATTTTCTGATATAGAAATCTTAAACTTTTCTCCTGGCAAAATATCAACTACCTTGCCTGTCACCTTAATCTTGTCGTCGCTAATAAGCTTAACCTCCGAATAAATGAAGTTAGATAGAGTACTAAAGTAGTACTCTATCATATCTTTCATTCATTAAGGTCTTCCTCATTACTTCAAGTGGGTCAAGAACCTGTTTTACAACAACCTTCTTTTCACCTGTAGAAGTAGTGATTACTTCCTCTACATATTCAGTACCTTCAATTACTGACTTGAATAATGAAGGTGAGTAGCCAGATACCATGCAGCAGTTTTCACCCTGGTAGGTGTCCTGATACATTCCAGTTCCTCTGGCATCTACGTTCCAGTATACAATTGATGGCATGATGTAGCCAGCCTTTGCATACTTTTCCTTCATTGTAGCCATGAAAGGCTTCTCAGCCTTTTCAGACCTAACTCTTCTTCCATACCAGTCGAAGATGTAACCGTTACTTGTAGCATCATCGAACTGCATATCTGAAATGATGTAAAGTTTTGAAGGCATATCTTCTGGGGCTGTATTGTTCTTAATTGCAGTTTTTAGCAATAAGTCAAATACGGCTTCAAGGTTAGTGTTCTGTCCCCATTCAGCTCTCTTTAAGAAGTTATACTTCTCATCGATGGTATCACCGATAATCTGCTGAAGCTTTGGTTCACCTGAGAAAGTAATGAAGTGACCGTGGAATGGGCCTCTGGCCTTATCAGCACAGTACATTCCAAGTGATACAGCTACTTCAAGTGGAGTACCCCACATTGAACCAGAAGTGTCGACAACACATAAACCAGTTTCTTCCTTACCCTTGAAGTAGTCAGGTAAAGCATTCCACATAGCAGTTAACAGATACTTATCTTTTAGAGTTACTCTGCTATTAGCTACCTTGTGAATAATATCAACTGGGAATAATGAAGCTGAATTAACCTTGGCATCGCCATTAGCTAATCTCTTCAGGTATTCGATGTAGTGTTCTTTCACGTGGTTCATGAAAGCATCTGAGTAAATCATTGACGCCTTAGCTGGTACCTTTTCAAAATCAATCTGGTCCCACTTGTTCTGAGACATCAGAGTTTCGATGATTCCAATTTTCTTTCTTAAGGTTGAAAGGATTGTCCTGTATTCCTTTTCGGTTAACATTAAACCCTTGCAGACCATCTTACCCAAGGCCTTAGTCTTAGGTGAAGAAGCGTTAATTGATGGTAACCACTTAGCAAGTAAAGTAGGATATCTTCCTGCTCCGACTTCCTTTAAGTCTTCTTCGAGAGTCCTATCAATCCACTTTAGGACATCAGTCTTAGCTGGAGTTTCCAGTAAGCATAATACGTCATCACCACGGCCGAAGAATAAGAAGTTATCTAAGTTCTTGACCATAAGCTGTGGATTAGTCAGTGCAATGTTCTTTACAATGACTCTGAACACTCTACGCATTCCCTGTCCGCCACGGATGTCACGGACATAGAATAACAGTCTCATTGCTAATTCTGGGTTTTCCTGATATGCAGCTTTCCAGGTCTGAAGAATCTGGTCTTCAGGTCTGTCCTTCATAGCAGCTAAAGAACCGAAAGCATCTAAGACTGCATTCAAAGTTGATGAGAGAGCTACTGCACCGTTTTCAGTTTCAGTGTAATTAGCTGTCTCTTTTAACTGATTTAAAAATGTTGACATATATTTTTTCCTTTCCGAGACGCCTTTGCTTCCTAAAAAAATGGCTTAGAGTACAAATCATTTTTGCTGCATGCGCCTCTATTTTTTACTTAATTACCAAGACACTTAATTTTCGTGCTCTACCTAATTGAGCTATAAAAGCTATGTGCTTTTAATCGGAATCGAACCGACAACCACGGGATTACAAGTCCTAATTTGCTGTTAGATTAACAATTGCTGTATGTGTCTTTCTTTTTACTTAATTAATTCAAGTCGCTAAATAATGATGGATTCGAACCATTTAAAACATTTCTTTCAAAAATATTTATTAACCACTTATTTTGCTGTATGCGACTTTAATTATTTTCAAATAACACTAGGCACTTTTTGCTGCGCCATTACTACTATAACGTAAAAGTTTATTTGCTGTGAGTGCCTTAATTGTAATTAGATAAGGTAGCCGTACGTCTGTATCGGTCTTTATCGGAACTAAATCCTTACCGTATCTTTAATTACAGATTAATTATAATATACTAATTAATTAGTGTAAACTAAAATTAGTAATTTTCTTTGGTGGACTCGGACAGATTTGAACTGCCCACGCCAAGCTCTTCAGGCTTGCGCTCTACCAACTGAGCTACGAGTCCATTGGCTGCTCCAAGTTGATTTGAACAACTATCGCTTGAGTCAGAGTCAAGAATCCTGCCATTAGACGATGGAGCAATGGTGAGCAAGGTGGGACTCGAACCCACAAACTACTGCTTCTAAGGCAGCATGCTATGCCAATTCGCGTACTTGCCCAAATTGGTCGGCTAAGTAGGATTTGCACCTACACGCTTTCGCAATAGTTTTTGAGACTATCTTGTCTTCTGATTCCAACATTAGCCGAATGGTGGGGTGAGATGGGGTTGCACCACCCGAGGTTTCCCAACAGATTTACAGTCTGCCCCGCTGCTACTTACGGTATATCACCCCATTGGCGGAGAGTTAGGGACTCGAACCCTAAATGCAGTTACGCACAACGGTTTTCAAGACCGCCCGACTACCAGTTATCACAACTCTCCATTGGTTGCAGAGGTGAGACTCGAACTCACATGACGGGGTTATGAGCCCCGGCTGGAACCTTTCCAGTTACTCTGCGATATATGGCGCCGACAGCAGGACTTGAACCTACACATCAGTTACGATGAACGGTTTAGCAAACCGCTGCAGTACCTAATTATGCTTATGTCGGCGTATTAACTAACTATTTCAGTTTTTGTTCATTTCCTAATCACTGAATGCAACTACCATAATTTGTCTTGCACACCAGTAAGCAGTCACCCTTTTCACCCTCTATTGAGTTGTAGTCTCTGTTGTCGCTACACTGTTTAATTACCATCACAGGTAATGTGTGTCCTGAACTTCCTCTAGCTTTCGCCAGCAATAGGTTCTAAGTAGCCAGGATTTTGTTTTTCAACCTATCATTTGTCTATAGTTAGTTTTTTAAATAATTTCAATCTGACAGCTCTTCATTACATCAATAGCTTCTTCATGCTTCAGAGAAGTAACTCCTGCACAAGCTTTTTCAACTACGGTAATTTTGAGTTCAGGTTTCCACGCTTTAAGTAATAACGCGTTGGAGATAACACAAATATCAGTGCAGACACCACACATTACAACTTCAAAGTCATGAATATCTTCGTTTCTAGTGATGGCATCAATTTCTAAAGCCAAATCAATTGAACCAAAAGTGTTCTTTTCTACTTTAGTATAACCAACACTTCTCAATGCAGATTCAACCTTTGAGTTAAGGTCCCAGCCGTAAGTTCCTTTGATGCAGTGTTTAACAGGTAAATATTTACCTTCCTGAGTTTCTAAGTAATGGTCATAGTGAGTGTCCATTGTAGCATAAACTCTTTCATACGGTTCTTTGTTAATAACTTCCACTACACCATGGACAGCTTCACAAGCTTCCTGAGTTCCAAGAGAACCTAAAACAGGGTCGATGAAGTCATTCTGCATATCAACTACAACTAATATCTTTTTCATTTACATCCTCTCCTTTTACATTATTATTATAAAGTAAAAAAGATGGGTCATAAACTAATTGGCGCGCCTTAGAGGAGTTGAACCCCTAACCTTTTGGTTCGTAGCCAAGTGCTCTGTCCAGTTGAGCTAAAGGCGCATTGGCAAGAGAGCAGGGGCTCGAACCCTGGCCAGCGGTTTTGGAGACCGATATGCTACCATTACACCACTCCCTTATTGGCCTCCCCACAAGGAATCGAACCTTGATTATGGGTTTAGAAGACCCATGTTCTGTCCGTTGAACTATGGAGAGAAGTGGCCGAAGCCATTTATATACACAAGAACTTATTTAGAGTATCTATCAGCTATGAATGAAGCGGCATAAGAGTTTGGCTTAATTTCATAATCATAGCCCACAGCAGTTACCCAACCTTCAAGTTCTTTAATAAGGTCTTTAGTAGGACCTGAAGTACCAATGTCTAAGTGAATTGATAAGTTCATCTTATCGATAATATCTTCACGGTCTTCTAATAAAGTTGATACTAATAAGTTAGCTGTTTCAATTGATAGTTGAGTTTCAGCATACAACTTAGTACGTAAGTCCCTGATTTCAGAGTGGTCAAACTTCTTGTAGAAATATATTCCACCTTTTCCAACTCTGTGTAGTACAATTGCCAATACGAACCTTGTGTCCTTGTAGGTCATAGAATCTGTACCTATTGACAACTTATACTCTTGAAGAGGGTCGTTTTCAATATAATCGATTACCCGTTTTATCAGGTCATCAAACTTGATTTTTTCCTGTTCCGCATTACGGAAATAACTGTTGCGATTTACTGTAAACATAATCTTGTACTCTTCTTGGTGACCTGTCTGGAACTCGAATCCAGGACCCCGTGATTAAAAGTCACGTGCTCTGCCGGCTGAGCTAACAAGTCATTTTGGTAGGAATGGACAGGCTCGAACTGTCGGTCTCCCGGTTATCAGCCGAGTGCTTTAACCAGCTAAGCTACACTCCTATTTTGGCGGGCTATACGGGATTTGAACCCGTGGTCTCTTCCGTGACAGGGAAGCATGTTAGGCCTCTACACCAATAACCCATTGGCGGCTTCTGAGTGAGTTGAACACTCCTTCTGCGGTTAACAGCCGCGAGTTCTACCGATGAACTAAGAAGCCATCTGGTGCCGGTGACAGGAATTGAACCCGTAACCTTCTCATTACAAGTGAGTTGCGCTGCCTGTTGCGCCACACCGGCAATTTATATAAACTACCTCTAGACACTATTTCTTCCGCTTTAGAGTTACAGTCTAATGAACAAAATCTTTGCTGTATGTGTCTTATAGTTTATTTCTTGGTACCTCCACTGGGACTCGAACCCAGAATCCCCTGATTAAGAGTCAGATGCATTAGCCATTGTGCTATGGAGATATTGGAGTGGTATAAGGGAATCGAACCCTCCTCTTCAGCTTGGAAGGCTGAGGTACTACCGATGTACGAATACCACATTGGAGTGAGTAACGGGAATTGAACCCGTGTATTAACCTTGGCAAGGTTACGTTCTACCATTGAACTACACCCACATTGGAGGTTCCGGTGGGATTCGAACCCACGAATACGGAGGTTGCAGCTCCGCTCCTTAAGCCACTTGGATACGGAATCATTGGTACCAGTAAGGTACTAAAATATACTTACTTAGATAAATATTTTTCTATTTCCTCTTTATTAACTATATACCATTCAAGCGAGCGATTACATCTTTGACATAGCAATCCCCTAAATCTCAAGGTATTATGGTCATGGTCTATACACAACCTTTTAGCCCTAAACTTATTTGAAGTATCATTAAATTGATTAGTTTCTTCTATGGTTCTCCCACAGATTTCACATTTGGTATGAGTTTTAAGATAATCTTCAATATAGTTAACCGATACATCAAGTTTTATTCCGCCTCTCATAAGATATGGTCTATTCTTATCTAGAGATATTTTAATATTCCTATTTTTATATCTCAAGTTATCAGGATTATTTTTACATAATCTTTCATGACTAGCTTTAGCTGTCAAGGTATCAAATTGTTTTCCACAAAATTGACACTCACATTCTGTTTTCTTCTTTATTCCTAAACTAATTTTTTCTTTGGTTAAATCAGAATGGTTTCTACTATTAGCACAAGCTCTTGAGCAAAATCTACCAGAACCGAACTTTTTATACACAGGTTTTCCGCATTTTTCACAATAATATAATGGTTCCATAATTGTACTCCTTATATTTAATTTAGCAATTGAACCCATGAATTTCTCGAGAAAATTGAACTCATATTTATCAAAGAACTATAACTTGTGGTACTCCGTAGGGGATTTGAACCCCTCTGAGATGGTTGAAAGCCATCTGACCACACCAGCCGTCCCACGGAGCATGTTGGTGGAACCGATGGGTGTCGAACCCACTGCCTCCTGCTTGCAAGGCAGGCGCTCTCCCGGTTGAGCTACGGCCCCAGATGACAGATTTAATTATATCACAATAACTAAACCTGTAAACTAATTTTGGCCTCCCATCTATGAGTTGAACATAGACCTGAGCTTTAGGAGAGCTCTATTCTATCCATTGAACTAATGGGAGATGGTGGAGGCTACAGGGCTCGAACCTGTGACCCATTGCTTGTAAGGCAATTGCTCATCCCAACTGAGCTAAGCCTCCATTGGTGAGCAAGGAGGGACTTGAACCCTCATGAGTTACCTCGGGGGATTTTAAGTCCCCTGCGTCTGCCTATTCCGCCACTAGCCCATTTAAGTTATTGTCCACCAATAATCAAATAACCTTTTATACTTACTACCGTTATATCTGTCTTCTGTCCTGTTAAGTTTTCTTCTGATAATTTTACTACTTAACTTTCTAACTTCTTTACTGTTGCAGGTATACTTAATGATTCTTTTCTTCCGTTCATCATAATAAGCTCCAGCTCCATACCAGTTTTTAGTAGCCTGATATAACTTTTTAAGTCTTCTATTTTCAATCATTTTTCTTTGGTATGACATAGAATTCTCCTGGTGTGAACGATGGGGGTCGAACCCACTAACACTTGAGCCACAATCAAGCCGCGAGCCGTTTGCGTTCATTCACCATATATGGTATCTGAGGTGAGACTCGAACTCACAATCTTTCGGGTATGAACCGAATGCTTTGGCCAGTTTAGCTACCCAGATATATTTCAAGACACTCTCCTTATTGCCTCCCAGCAAAGTTAATTCTAGATTAGCTCTCTTGGGAGGTAATAAAAGAAGATAACAATGTTGTAAGTGTCTTAATTTGTTATGGTCGGGATTACAGAACTCGAACCTGCGACCCCCTGGTCCCAAACCAGGTGCTCTACCAAACTGAGCTAAATCCCGAAAAAGAAAAGGTAACTTATTTCTAAGTTACCTTTATTATAACATAGTATTTGATAATTCTAAACTAAAGAATGTTTCCATCCTTATCAAATAAAGGTAATTTAGATAAATATATAATATCATCACGATTGCAGGCGTCGCCTTCAGCTAATGGGGCCATCTTTGAAACAATCTGACCATGAGCGGCATTAACTAGCTCTTCAACTGCTCTAAGTGATTCTCCTGTAGAGATAACATCATCAACAATTAAGATTTTCTTCCCTTCAATCTTTACTGCTTCTGCATGGTCTAATACTAATGTCTGTACATTCATGGTTGTGATGGATTTTACATTAACTGTAAATGTACCATCCATATAGGCCTTAGCTGACTTTCTAGCTACAATATACGGTTTACCACTCTGTCGTGACATCTCATAGGCAAGAGGAATCGATTTAGCTTCTGGTGTGATGATATAATCAAACTCTGGGGCCAGCTTCAATAATTCACTTGCACAATGTTCAGTTAATTCAACGTCACCAAAAAGAATAAATGCTCCAATATACAAGTCGTCATTTACTTTACAAATAGGTAAATCTCTCTTTAATCCGTTGATATTAATAGTATACACCATTTATTTTTATCTCCTACAATAATTTAGCACATTTAATTCAAAGATTTTCTGGCTTCTCGGACACGAGTTGAACGTGTATCGTCAGAGTCAAAGTCTGATGTTCTACCATTGCACTACCGAGAAATAAGTAGAGGCAGTTATTTCCGAACTCTGCCAAACGTAGGGTATGCCTCGAAGAGGGCTGTTAAGAATCTTGCTTCGATATTTGGATACCCTCGCTCGCACAAGGCAAGCCCCAGATGGTGTCTTACCATCACTTTGGCCTAAGGTGGAGTTGAGCCACTCGGTAGGCGAAGAACTTCTCCGCCGCAGTATAGCCACTACTGCTCTGTTTATTTGTTACCTCATAGGCCATCTGAAGACCAAGACTGCCGTCTCAAGTTTTATCTTGGCATTTCTATGTCATCAATGCTTAAGAGCAAGTAAGACACATAGCAGTTAACTTCATTCATAGCCTGGGGTTGATAATGTCCACTGGACGACCTTATCTGCCCTATGTCGTGTGGCTATACGTGGGTTCTTATACCAACACACGCTTCTTACTACTCCCGAAGACCGGGTTTATTGAGTTTTCCTTCTCTAATCTTCACAGGTAAGGATTTGCACCTTACATAAATAGCGTTTTCCCCTCGTTACTCTATAAGAGAAAGATAAATAATCTTTAGTACACTCCCCAACACCGCACCTCAGAGGGGGTCAAGATTTAAGCGGTCTATCACCTATTGGGCCCGGCGAGTCGCCCTAGAACAGTTTATGAACACATAGCTCAATACGAACTCCGTTGTCGCTATTCCTCTCGTTATCGGCGTCTACCTATTCCGCCACTGTGAATATTGGTGGACCCTAAAGGACTCGAACCTTTAACCAACCGGTTATGAGCCGGTAGCGCTGACCATTGCGCCAAGGGTCCAGATAGAGGGTATTACCCTCATTAGTATGACTCCAGTTGGATTCGAACCAACATCCTTCACCCGCCGGTTGCAGCACTACCAATTATGCTACATACAATTCTGTATGGTAAGACTTGAACCTACACCTGTTTTACCGTTAAACTATGAAGTCATGTAAATGCCGTTTTCTGAGTGTCTTACCCAAGGCTTTACCCATTTCTGGAACGGCATATAACCCTCTAATGGCAGGAGTGGAAGGACTCGAACCCTCATAACCTAAGTTGGACCCCAGGCTCGCAGTTTTGAAGACTGATTCCGTTCCCAACGGCGAAACACTCCTATGTGGGCTTTTGTTAAATCAGAGCCCTAACTGGTATGGATGCCCGAGCCCTGCACGGACATCACAGCCTTTCGTGTTCCTATTCCACACATGGATGACTTATCCACCAAGCCAGGTCCTGTTTATTTTAGTTGGGCAGTCTACCAGTAGTACCAACAAATATACTATACACTTTTTTCAGATATATGTAAACTAAATATGAAAAACTACCTGTGGTTTATCACCGCTAGAATAAACATAAGCACTATTGAACTCAGTATCTAATACCCACTCTGGGGTATCTGAAATATCACCTATTCAAGGATGGCTATCATCACTCCTAATTAAGTTAATCATACTTGGCAAGTTTCAAACGTACTTATATAATTTTCCAATTGTCATATAGATAACCTCCGTATAATTAGTTTAGCAGGTTATCTATATGTGAAAATTACTTGTTTTCTACTTTAAGTGACTTAACTATTTCAACAAAATCATCGAACTGAGGTGTATTATCCCAGAGATAATTAAATGAAATGTAGTCATAGTTATTTTCTAAGTGATATACAGTAGTAATCTCACGAAGCAAATCACATAACTTCTCAAATTTATCTTTTACAGTGACAAACTGGTTTAACACACCAGCATAAGCATCCTTAACGGTTTCAAGCTCATTCTTTACATTTTCTAATTCAGCTAAAACATACTGCTCACAAGTTTTATATTCCATCTTCTCCTCCTAGATTTTTGATAATAAGAATACTTCTATTGTGTTTTTAATCATGCTATCACCTTTGATTAATTGCTTTAACTCCAAAACCTTATCAATCAGGTGATTATAATATTTCTCTGGATTTTCTACATTAATAGTATACACTATTTTTTCTAAATAACTTTCAGGAATCTTGATAATTTCAAAAGATTTGAAGATGATATATTTAGTCAAATCCAGTAAGAAATCAAAGAACATTTCAGTAAATAACTTTAAGTCATCGCCTTTACTGTATAAATCTTCAATTATCTCAATTACCTTCTCACCATTTTTATCAATTATCGCATTAGTTAAATCAAAGAAAACATCATAACTAAAGTTACCCAATACTGTACAAATGTTCTCTGGTGTAACATCACCATAGTCTTTACACTTATCAAGGTATGAGATAGCCTGTCTCATACTTCCTAATGCCATCTTAGAGATTTGACGCAAACCCTCAACTGTATAAGTATACTTCTCGGTGTCGGCTATCTCTTTCAATCTTGATTCAATTAACTTATTATCTACTCTAGATAACCTATATTGCTGACATCTATTCTGTATTGTCTCAGGTACTTTTTGTAACTCAGTTGTACAAAACATAAAAATGGTATACTTCGGCGGTTCTTCAATCAACTTTAATAAGGCATTCCATGACTGATTAGTCAACATGTGACATTCATCAATAATGTAAATCTTGTATTCAGAATCAATTGACCTTTGTCCTGCCTGTTCAATTAATAACCTAACGTTATCAACACCGTTATTACTAGCTGCGTCAATTTCAATTGGACTTCCATGTCCACAATTAATCTTGTCAGCTAATATTCTAGCAATAGTTGTTTTACCTGTTCCACTAGGCCCACTGAATAGATAACAATTAACAAACTGACCAGTCTCCAACTGTCTTTCTAATATTTTAATAATAGCCTCTTGGCTACATACCGACTTAAAGTCAGTTGGCCTATATTTAACCGCTAATGAGACACTCACTGCAAGTACCTCCTTCTGTTGGTTTTAATATAGCTAATGTTGAGTTTCCTTGCCACCCGTCATAATCAATTACTCCGTACTCAAGGTAAACTACATTGTCATCATCTAACATTGTATATGCAAATAACTCAGCAGCTTCACGTGTATCAAACTTTACAGTATCATCGTTTGCAGTTACATAATATTTCATAATCTACTCCTTTGAGATTGTTTCAAATCCATCTAATGGTAACCAACCAATAAATTGGCTTGAGTTGTTTTCTACCGCTACACCGTTTACTGAAATCATATTAGCCATAAAATCTAATACTTCTACTAAATATTCTTTATACTTTGGAATCACACCACCGTTCCAGTTAGCAGCTAAAGTCGAACCATCATACGGGTTAGTAATGAAATCATTCAACCTTATTTTATATACTGAACCAACTTTGAGTGATGAGTTCAAAATCTTTATTGAACGTGGAATAAAGATATGAGTATCATTGTCTGAATATTCAACCTTTGTAGCAGTAACTCTATTTAACTCATTCTTAATTATTTTGTTCATGATATTTATTTTCAGTAAAGTAAACACTACACATATCTGCTAAGTGTAGTAATGGTACTAACTGGTATCTATCACAGACCTCGTTCATGTCTTTGAAGCAGTAACCATTGTCCATTCCTAAATGATGGTTAACAATGGCTGTAATCTCTTCGTCAGTCAACTTAACATAATCTTTAATAATCATATATGAGTTGAAGCCGTGTTCACCTGATACCATTCTTAATTCAGGTTCTTTAATCTTATATGACTTAACACTTACCCAGTCATACCGACCACCCTCATCAACCTTGCTTCCACCGCTTGAGTATAACTTCTTATTCTGAAAATACTCTTCATAAAAGTTAGTTTTTGAAACATCATGTAATAATGAAACAAGCCTAAGTGATTCATCACTTATATCAAGATTATATAAATCTTTTAACTTCATAATATTATCAAAAACATTTAAACTATGCTGACATAACCCACCAGCAAAATCACAATGATATTTAGTACTAGCTGGGGCCGTGAAGAAATCAGATACAACAAGATATTCAATTAAACCTTCAATCCCGTTTCTGTCTACTTTACTTAATTCATCAATAAACCTGTTCTTATTTTCTTCAATCATTTATCTTACCTCAAAATAATCTAATACTTTATCAACATTTAAATAATAAATATGAGAGTCCCAATCATCTTCGGGTCCAACTGAAGCTGTCTTCTGTCTAGCACCGAAGTGTTTCGTCATCCAATTATAAACATAATCATTTAAACCATTCCAGACATATTCAATTCTATCGGGTTTACCATGTTCTTTATATATTTCTTTTAAAGTATCACTCATGGCTATTTTACCATAACCTTTATTTTTATAGCCATCAGCAGTATACCACCCAGAGATACTCCATGCGTTATCAGGAACATAAACGTTAACCTTACAAATGCAAACGGTATCAACACCAGAGGTCAATCTACCCTCATATCTAACATTACTTAGAACTTGTGTCTTTTTTATTTCGAACTTTGTATCTTCCATATAATACTCCAACTAATATAATACCCAAAGGAAATAAAAGCTCAATAGGCTTTTTAACCTTAAGAACTTTTACTTCTGATAATTCATAATCATTTTTCCTATAATTATATTTCAAATTATAGTCTCTAATCATTTCTTCCGCTTTCGTCATTAGCTACCTCATCTTCATATTCTATGGCTAATTTTTCAAAACTCTTGTTTGGGGCGATATAATAAACATGTTCAGCTAATCTAGCCTGATTCTTACCATATCTTCTCCAATATGACTTAACCTTTTCGATAACCTCTTCAGGAGTTCTGAATTCAACATTCTCGATAGTTTTGTAAGTACGAGTTTCAGTAACTTCTACTCTCCACGGAATATTTAACTTTGAGGTAGGGTAGATGTCAATCCAATATTCATGATTTACCATATATTTTCCTCCTTATATATTTACATTATTATTATAAGGCTAAAAAAGATAGAAGTAAACTATTTTAATTCACTTCTATCTGCACCGTTTGTTTTACAGAACTTCCTAAGTTGGCACCAATTACATTTTGATGAATACCGTTTCTGGAAGTTTGTTTCTTTCTCCAATAAGCTTTTTCGAGCAAAGAAGTAATTCACCTGTTGTTTATCAAAATCAATTTTTTCAAAGTGAATATCTCGGCTCTTTAACTCATCAGTTATCTCCTTAACATTTGAAAGGTCTTCATTTAATTTTATAGCTGACTTAGGGATAAATACATAATACAAATCCCTAACTTTGTTTTCAGTAAGCCTCTCAAAGTAATATTTGTAAATATGTACTTGTGGAGAAGTTTTATAACCTGATATATTATTGCTAGTCTTAAAATCAAGTAAATCATATAAGCCTTCATCCACCTTAACCAAACCATCTATGTAACCAACAAATTCATCAGGTACATCAAGTTTATATTCGTAAAACTCACAGTCAGGTATTTGTTCAATGGCTTTAGGTACTATTGATTTTATCTTCTCTATCTCTACTTCATGTTCAGAAGTTATTTCATCAAAGTGAGATTTATAACTTTCAACTGCCTTTTCTACATCACGAGTTTCAATTCCTTCATGACAGGCAGTACCAATAAATAATGGGTTAGATGGCGACAAATCATCTTTAGGCTCAAGGTGTTCTATGTATTTCAGCTTGTAAAGAAATGGGCAGGTGTTATAAGTGTCAACTTTACTATATGATACCTTCATTATATACCCGCCTTGTTAGAAGTATAACTCATTGACTTCATGCTCTCAATACATGCTGATAATGATTTTGAACAACTCTTAAGTAATTCATTTGCCGCATCTACCTTAGCCTGCAAGATTGAAGCACAATGCTGATAAATGAAATGTACTAATTCCTCTTCAATAGCTTCTTGGTCAGCTAACGCCTTTAACTGGTCAGAAGTATATCTTCTCTCTTCCTGTCTGCTTGCACCTTGCTTTGAAGTATACGCCTCATTATATCTGTCCTTATATGAAATCTTAGCCATATCAGCTAAAATCTCAACTTGCTCTAACCTAGAAGAAGTATAGTAGATAGTTGATGATAAATCAATTACAATTCTCTGGAGTGATACAACATCGAAATCAAGGTTATATGTACGGCACTGATTTAAGTAAGAAGTGATACTATTAACCTTCTCATCCAAGTCCCTTGAATATTCCTCAACTAATGGGGCACCATATTCTTCATAATACTCAAGATAAGATTTAATTTTATTGTACTCAACTCCAAGTTTTGATTTATCTATTTTAATCATCTTCACTCCTGTAATATTCTATTAACGCTGAATAGTCAGTGTCCATATACCGTATCAATTTTCGAGATGGTAATACTAGGCATTCGTATTCAGGGTCATCAACCATCTTTACATTAAATGATTTTTTATCTTCTTCTTTTAATTTAATAAACGTTTCTATTGGTATTCATAAAACTAGGTCGTGGTCAGAAAATCATAACACTACTCCTGCATGTAAACCCTTAATCCCAGTACACTTAGCCAAGTCATCATACTGTCTAAAAGCCGAGAAAGGGAAAGTATTTTTCTTGTGTTCTTTACATTCAATTAAGTAAATGTTAGGGTACTTGTAACCGATGAAATCACAAATATTTGAAGAACCCTGATAACCAGACATCTGGTCATCTAATCGATACAGAAAAGCATCGGGTACTGAACTAGCTCAGTTTGCCTTCAAATGGGTCTCGAACTTTTTCCCAAGGTCCATCTTTTAACCTCTGACCGCAATTCTTGCAGTAATTGTCATCACCCACTATCTGACCACATACTTGACAATAAAACCAACCATGTTTTACGACGGCGGGTATGACTTCTTCTTTATTCCTGTTTTCTTCCAAATTAACCTACCACCTTTGGCTCAGGGATAATATCTACAACAGCTTGTTTCTTAAATACAATGGCCTTATTATCACCAAAACCCATAGTGATATAATCTTCAGTATAACCATCAAGAATGAGTTTTAAGTTCTTAAGAATTAAGTAGAATGAATACTCATCAGTTAAAGTACTTCCACCCGAAATCTTAACTTCCTCTACAAAGTCATCGGTTAAACTTCTGAGAGTTAGTGTATCATTTTCTACACTTACCTTGATTAATAATTTAGAGTCAGTATTGAAAATGTTTAACCTGTTTAATGCCTCAAGTAAATCATCTTTACTTAACACTACATTGTATGGGTAGCTCTTATTAGCCATTTCCCTAATGGTGATGGCTGGTACTGATGAAATCAGTGATGATTCAGGCATAATAGTATTCAAAATTACCTTATCAGTACTAAACTGTAAGACAGTTTGAATTAAAGTATCAGTGATTGCTACCTGACTCATCTTGAAATCAACTGCTGTATTTCCCTTGAATAACTTAAATAATTTTACCGACTTATCATCAAGGAGCATCTTAATTTGAGTCGGTAATGAGAAAGTATTAACACAAGCACCTGTAGTATAAGTAATAGCACCCTGCTCATCAATATAATAATAAGGTTGAGCAGAACGTGAACTACTGTTCTTAATTACTTCGGCACCACGTGATAACTCTTTACTATTATTAAATAATATACTCAAAAGAATATCACTATTAATGGCAAAACTATTTGTTACAACTCCAGGGTTAATCTTTGGTAACTCTAACATAGTTGAATTATTAAAGATAATCGGGAAAGTGTACTCACCATTAGCTTTTACTTTTAATGTCTTTTCAGTAACAATCAACTCAATAAACTCTGTGGTGATTTTACTAATTAATGACAGGAAAGTTTTTGCTTTAACAGTGGCCTTAAACTGGGTTGGAGAACTAAGGTTAAACTTTACCGTTACGTAATACTGGCGATTAGTGACATTCAAATCAAGAACTGAACCATTGGCTGATAATTCTAATGCTTCATTATACAATGTTACTTCCTTTGTATCTAAAGCTAAAAGAATCGTTTGGCAAGCCTCTTTGAATTCTTCTGTTTTTACAATCATAATTACTCCTCCAATTTACGGTAACTTATACCACAGCAATCAAATAAATATTTTGACATTTCCCACATTTCAGAACGCTGATATTCTTCTAAGTATACTACTTCTTTAATTTTTAGTTGGCATAACATTTTAGCACAATCATGACAAGGTGATACCGTTACATATAAAGTTGAATCAACCAAATCTAACAATGAGCCACCATAATTTAAAACAGCATTCATCTCAGCGTGAACAATGTAAGGGTATTTCTGTTCTTTTAACGGTTTTGTAGTGTCTCTGCAAGTAAATGGTACTAAAGAGTCATCAATAGCTCTGGGTGGTCCATTCCATCCCAATGACAGAACTTTTCCATCCTTAACTATACATGAACCAACTTTTGTAGAAGGGTCCTTGCTTTGCTGAGCTGCTGTCTTAGCCAGCTCCATGTAATATAATTCTTTTCTAGTCATTAAAATACTCCCAATGATATCCGCCAGACATCTTAACTTTAGAATTACAACACTCACTTATATGAGCTTTATTTTTACCTAACCATTTTCTAGCTTCTGAAATAGAATTAAAAATTAACCCTGTTTCAACACATTTAACTTTTTTACAATTAACTGGCCTATTATTTTTATAATAACTTCTTAGCCCCAAAGACACCTTTTCTCTATTTTGGGGGTTACTAAATTGTTTTTTAGCCAATTCACTAAGGTGTAATCTAGTTTCTGCTGAATGAGAAATTCCTTTGTGTGGTGGGGAAACTGTATCTTGTAATTTTTTAGCCTTTTTTATTTTTTCAATTGTTTCAGGTGAAGCCTTTTTTCCATAACTAGGGCTGTTTACCCCTGATAATCTCTTATGTTGTAAATAATGATATTGTTTCTGTAACAAAGCATATTCTTCACCAGAAATAAATCTAATTTCTGGAGTATTGGGTGAGGCTTTACGTTGATGGAAATTACGTCAGCAAATAGCTAGGCCAACATTGTCAGGGTTTTCTATAAACAATAATCTATGAGCCTCATAATGCTCCTGAGCAGTTAACCAAATTAAGTTATCGTGTTTTTTCTTCCTTGGAGAAGTTTTTGGTAACCCACCCATGCATTTAGGGATAATATGGTGTACTTCATAGTATTCACCCTCAGGAATATTTCATTGTCCTCTGGTATCAATGATATGTTGAATAAAATCATTATAAGTCATACTTTTTCTCTCCTAAATTATATATTTAATTTAGCAAAAGTTAACTGTTAAACCATTTTAGTACTACCAAATCCGTTTGTTCCTCTTTCTTCACCAAGGTCTTCTACAAACTCGGTATAAATAACTGGTCTCACAACTAACTGACCAACCTTTTCTCCAGATAAAACTAAATAAGGTGTATCAGTAGTATTCTGAAGGATAGCATGAATTTCTCCTCTATAACCAGCATCAATAGGAGCGTTGCTCGCCCAAATACCCTTTTTGCTTAAACCACTCTTACAATGGATAACTGCATCATAGCCATCAGGTAACTCTAAACCTACACCAGTTGGAACTGCATAAACACAATGTGGATTAATTAATACATCTTCAGCCGCGAAAACATCAGCTCCACTATCATTATAATGCTCACGTCTCGGGCCCTTATAATTATCAAACTTAATTACTTTAACTTTCATAATACTCCTATATTTATTTTATATCATTTATCATAATAAAGTAAACTACCATAAAGTTTGCTCTATATAAATATCATCAAATAACTTTAGACTTTCGAGAGGTATCGGGTCTCGTTTGACTCCTTCTTTTTTCATCTTTTGTTTCCTAGCTATAGCATGATAGTTGGAATCTTTAGCGTCAGGCCCATAATACCTGAGATAATGTGCATATAACTTTCGGCATACAAAACTATCACTGTCCCTAAACTCTTCTATCGTAAAAAGTGGACTGTCGATAAGTTCACACATAATGAAAGTTGAAAAGAATGGTTGAGGAATATGAAACAAGTACTCTTGTAAGTCTAAGTTCGGTAAATCCTCAAACATTCTATTCAATAACATTAAATCACAAGCAAACTTCTTATAAATCTCACATACTCGGTAGAATATATTAACAATTGTCCACGGTCCTTTGTTTCCATTCCTACTAAACACCAAAGCAATGATACAGGAATCTCTGTTCTTTGTTTGGTCTTTATCCGTATTCAACCCCACATGTATTTTGAAATTAAAGGTTAACGTCTTCGCTGTTGAAGTAGCTAACCTTTCCTTCAGAAGAAAATAATCTTCTTTATCAATATACTTATTAATTAATGTAGTCCACTTGGCAATCGTATAATTAAAATTACTTAGGTCTGCTTGTGGTCCTTCTAATGAGTGACTTGAAGTTTTAACTATCAGATTATTTATATACTGAGAAGCGCCGATGTTAAAATAATCATTTCCGAAATCACCGAAGTCATCCTCGTGATGAATCGGGAATCTTGATAATTCATGGTACAACTCTGTAAAATCTTTATACTCCAAGTAAATCATTCTAGAATAAAACCCAATCCTTTAAGTTCCAGTGGAATGCATGTAAGCTTCCCGCTAAGTAAGTTAAACTTCCAACCTTTAAGTCAGGGTATGTATCTTTTAGTTCATTAACAACATATTCCATTAAACCTGAAGCCACTACTAAGTCAATGACACAATGTCCCAAGAAGTCATTTGACCTCATGTGATAAATACAATGCAGGTGATTATTCCTAATTAAGAACTGATAATTTAATGAACACGGAATACGGTTTCCACCACCAAGTTTCTTTGGGTCCATATCTAAATCTGGGTTCCAAACAGATAATACAGCCTGTCTTGTACCTGAGTCATTCTTCAAACAATTAATAACGGCTCTAAACTGGTCATTTGTCCACAATCTCTCAGCATATTGATAACTAAACTTACCACTATCTTCCAAGAATTGGTTCCACATATCAGCTCTAATCTTATAAGAATTACCAGGGTTCAATGGCTCGCCAGAACATCTGTCTTTAATTTCCTGTTTACAATATTCAACAATCTTCTGAGTTTCCTCATCACTTCTGAAGATATATTTGATTGCCTTTTCTCTATCGATTAAAGGTTTATCAATTACAAAGTTAACACCGACTAATTCTTTAACGAACCTATCTTCACCTGTTAACTTCTTATCTTGATAAGAATCACATTCAACTGAGATACCACGGACCTTTAAATCTCTCGCTGTTTCATCCATTGCATCATAAATAGTTTTATATATTCTCGCCATTTTAGTACCCCGTTTCTATTCTATGAATATTCACCTGATATTTCTTCCAAAACATTTCAAACACATCTGTTGGACTTACCTTCATATAATTTAAGAAGGACCAGAACTCTACCCACAATTCATTTAACCTTTCGTTAAAATCAGTTATAGATACTAAGAAGTTCGATTGTGTCCATGGCCTATTCTTTAATAAATTACACAGATAACCAACCTTTTCAATAACGGGGTAAACATGAGTTGAATACTCCTCTTTATAAATAGTTTTGGTTTTCTGATAAGCCTTAGTGTAATCAACTAGTATCTCTTCAGGTGAAGTGAGTGAATTGAAATCTATTCCTAACATTACATAAGAAGATAAGAAGAAGTTTAAGGCATCCCCTATTTCTTCCCAGAAATGTTCACTCGGTTCAAGCATAGCTATTGAAGCTTCTGTTAACTCCTCAATAAACCTAATCTGCAGCATGTCCTTAAACTTCATTTGGTCACATGAACAGTCAATAGAGAAATCATAATCTTCCCAATTATCAATTCCCTCTAACTTCTCATACATAATGAATTGGTCTCTGGCTGCCTGATAAAGTTCATTAAAGTTTTTTATTTCATTATTAAACTTTACATCACTAGTGTTCATTTAATCTATCACCATACTCTTTAATCAAGATGAAAACCCTGGCCAATAAATCTAATATTTCTGAATATTCCATTGTCTCACTTCCATAAACCCTTAACTTATGAAGGTGGTCACGATACAACAGAAGACTATGATAAATAATTAAATCATCATTTACTTTATTCGGTTCCATTAGTCTACCACCTTCCTGTAGTCATCACATCTAAAGTTATATTCCTTAACGTTATAACCACTCTGCTTCAGGAGTACAGCTAACTTGTTGTAGGCGTTGATAATTTCGAAGACATTATCTTTAACACCTTCCATCTGTTCCCTTTCACCCCAATTAAGAATAGTGAATAACCCTGGGTAGCAGTAGATAAATAAGTCCACTTTATCTAACCACTCATGTACCTGAACTGGAGCAAACTTATTTTCACCCCTTAATAAAGGTCCATAAACTAATTCTTCAATAATCGGAAAACGGTCAAACACTTTAGTATGTGTTGAGCCCTTTGGAGTTAAGTTCTTGTCCATGAAATCAATCATTTCATCAAGAGTTTTATTCGGTCCAAGACTGTGGACAGCCTCAGCTGTGAAGTCAGCATCTTCATTAAACTGACTAACTATCTGGTTACATAATGTTGTTTTACCACTGTTATCACAACCAAATACAACAATATTCATATATTAAAACTCCTCTTATTCTTCACTTTAATTATAAATCATATTAAAGGTATAGTAAACTAAACATCTGTATTATTATTGGCTAAGATTAAGTTTATCTGCTCTTTAGTAAACTCGCAGTTATTACTCCAAACTTCATTAAATGCCTCATCAGCTGACTTACCTTCTTTGATAGCTTCTTCATATTCATCACGAATATGCTGACCAGTTACGTCCAAATACCACCTGCACCAGTCATCACCATCACACTTCATTGGTAACTTAAACTCTGGCTTACCAGCATTACACATCAGATAGAACATTCTCTTTTTAGCTTCCTCTATATAATACAACGGAGCTTCACCGATTAATTCATCGTGAACCGGAATTAATAAATGGAAATCTAACTCATTTAATTCCTTATCAAAATGAATGTTCCTCATCGCAATCTTGGTCATTGTTGCAGCACCACCCTGAATAGGGCTATTCTGACTCTGTCTCTCAGCAGTAGCAATATAACCAGTATTACTCTGTATCTTAATGTTATCATATTCAGCTCTTTTGATGATTGCTTCTCTGTCAGTCTGTGACCTACACTTGTCTAACATCTCAGTATACTTAGTAATCATCGACGGGTCAAGTTCTACTTTACGAGAAGTTGTACCCAAAAGCGGGTTAAACATTTCTTCTTCTTTTAATGGTGAGAATTCATATTTTGGAAGTGAAGCATCTGGTAATCTTCTACGTCTTCCCCATAAGTCTTCAACATAACCAATCTCTCTCGCCTGTTTATGCATTCTTTCAACCCACTCTTTAGCACCAGGGTAACTATTAAAGAAGGTGTCTACAATCTCTTTTGCTTCTTGTCTATCTTCTTTAGTTACTGGGCCTGGATGTGATTTAATCTGCTCAGCAATTGAAGTATTACCACGGCCATACATCAAACCAAGAACAATACTCTTTGACTTAGTTCTTCTGGCCTTTCCTTCAAGGTTAAATGTTCCATCTGGCCTGAACTCACAACATTCTTCATACGGCATATTATAAACCTTTGAAGCAACTTCTGAATATAAGTCCTTACCATTCATCAATGAATTCAACAGTATCTTATCACCACAAGTCTGGGCAAATACTTTAACTTCCTGAGCACTAAAGTCAGCACCACATAACTGATAACGTTTACGTGTCTTTACTGGGAATACCAATGTTCCTCTAAATTCATTCTTCCATACCCAATTATCATTAATTAATAATTCTTCTGAAGCATCTATTTCATCCATACTATAACGAGTGAAATAATCAGTTGTTGGTACAATCATACATCTGACTGAGGTGATATTACCTCTAGCCGGGATGTTCTGAAAGTTCGGGTCACTTGAACTAAATCTACCTGTAACAACGTTACCCTCTTCTCGTCCTAACTGATTAAACTTTGGATGAAGTCTATCATCTCTTGGACTAACCATCTTAGGTAAAGCATCAATATAAGTACCTAAATACTTATCATATTCCCTCTTCTTTAAGATTAACGGAATCAAAGGTAACTTATCTTTTATTGTCAATAAGGTATCTTCATCAACTGACTCCTTAACTTTTGTGCGCTCAAACTTATGTTCTTCTACCTTAGGTTTTAAAACTTTAAGAATATGATATAATAAAATACCTAATTGTTTAGATGAGTTAACATCAATCGGGTCAGATAATTGTTCAACCATTGATTTTTGTTTTTTACCATTAGGAGCTATTGGATGATTATTTGCTTCAGGAGTTAATTTCCACTCATTGATAATATCTTTATAACTTTCTAGCTCTCTAGCTATTCCCTCTTCTACAGGTTCTAACTTTTTGTGGTACTTATCACTTAATCTCTGGGCAAACTCTTTATCAATACCAACACCCCTCATTTGCATTTCAGATGTTACGGTTACAACTGGCATTTCAATATCTAAGAACAAACTGTAAAGTTTTTCATTACCACGTTTTTCAAATTCTTTCTTCTGATACTTATATAATTCATAAGTCATGAAAGCATCAGTCGCAGCATATAATGCAAAGAGCTCAGGTGGATATTTATCTAAGTTATCCAAGTCGAACAGTTTGTCAATGTCGTACTTTTCCTGTTCTGGGTTAATCTTATCTCTATATTGGAATTTCAAACCAGCTAATTCATTTTCATCTAAAATCTGGGAGCCAATCATTGTGTCCCAAGTGATTGGTACCTTGATACCACATGTATAATATAAAACCATGTAGTCGAACTTACCATTCTGGAAAAGGTTAATTGTCTTGGCATCGACTACTCTCTTTAACTCTTCATATACATCTTCTTCGGTTAACTGATTTTCAAATCTTTCACCTGTTTCATAGTCTACATGATTAATCGGAATGTAAGCATTCTTCTGTCCTGGAGTATAAATACACAAACCAGCTAACCTACAAGTGAATGAATCAGTTGCTGGTTTTTCAATATCATCTCGTGTTCCAAGTGTTTCAGTATCTATGGCAATAATACCATTTTTTATCGCCGCTGATATATAGTCATGAAATTCATTTCGGTCATAAATACAAACAGTGTTCTCATTATAACCACCGAGAATTCTTTCCACCTCGGCCTTAACTCTTCCTAACTTATCACTGAACGAGATATTCTTAGACTTCAAAAACTTATCAAGAGGTAGTTCACCAACTTCTTTTGGTTTCTTCTTTAACTTCTTAATAATCTTATCAGTCTTCTCATCATTTAATACTATGTCCATCTCTGGACCAAATAAGCTTTGTTGAATTATTTTTTCCAATTTACATACCTCTTTGTATATAAATATTAACATAATATATACATAAAGTAAACTAAAAAAAAGAGCCGTAGCTCTTTCTTTTAATATGTGACTTTTCTAGGTTCTGACTGCTGAATAGAAGGAGTCTCAGCTTGAGCAGCCTTTGTTCCAAGAATCTCAGTTAACATTTCGTCGGCTGTCTTACTAGCCAAAGCACCACCAACAATGTTATAATCCTTGAATGCTGTGAAATCAGCTGGGTATAATTCTTCATTATAAATCTTCTGATTAGCAGGAAGAATTGAGTAAGTTGTCTGTAATGAACCGCGTTCACCAGACCTCTTTACCTTGAATACCACTTCAGAAATGTTTCCGTATTCATCAAAGAAATCACTAAGGGTTGAAATATAGCTTGTAGGTCTTTCTCAAACCTTTGGTGTAATTTCAATCTCACCTGCTTCGTTTCTAGTGTATTCAATTAACTTAATATAGAAACGTTCACTAACAGGTGTACCTGAAACACATAATGGGCAATCACTTAATGGTGAGTTATAATTTTCTCTTAAACACTTTACTCTTCTAAACTTACCATCAATTGTTACCTGATGAGTCGGGAAAATGTCAGAATACAGTTCTTCCTGATTATTGTAAGCAAATCTTACTACGGCTTCATCGCCATCTTCCTTTAATGAAAAGTAACTGACTCTAGGTCCCTGATTCTGAAAATTAGATGCTCTTTCTTGTCTTTCTTTCTGTCTCTTTAAAAATTCTTCTCTTGAAATGTACATAATATAAATCTCCTTGTTATGTATGTGAGTTTAACTTTTCGGGCAACTCTAACCCTTTATCTATATAAATTATACCACTTAATTAAGTGGTTTGTAAACTAAATTATCAAATTCTTCTTTACTTAAATCATTAATATCTTTTCCCTCTGGCATTATAATGTCATCTACAAATACATCTTTTCTAATAAACTTTTTAAACCTTGAAGCACCTTTTCTTCCAGCCAGGTCGTTATCATAACATAAGATATAATGTTTAATTCCAGTACTATTCAGTACCTTCATTTGACTTTCAGAAGTTCCTGCACCCAACAACGCTATCGCTGGATGTCCATACGACCAACTTGTTAGAGCATTAATCTGTCCTTCACAGACAACTACTTCTTTTATATCTTCCTTAAGAATATTATACAATAAATAAATTACATTCTTATCAGCGCCTTTATCTAGTAAGTATCTAGCACCATTAGGAAGTAATCCATCAATACTTCGCCTTGTTAAGAAAGAAATCTTTCCGTTCACATCCCTAACAGGAAACACTATACTTCTAGTAAGTGGGTCATATTTAATATCAAACTGCTTGATAATATCATCAGTAAGCTTACGCTTGGCCATATAAGGATGATAATCAGAAAACTGTTCTAATACTGACTCATCTAAATAATGTTTCTCTTCAACAACAGGTGTCAAATCAATTAAAGGTAAGTCAAGTTCTTTCTTTACAAAATTATATGAATAGTTTTCTAGTAGCCAATCTTCTCCAAATGTTTTATCTTTATCAAAGCATGCTCCAACAAACTTAGGAAAGTTACCTGACTCTGAACAAGTGAAGCAATGAAATGAACCCGCTGGTAAATCACCATCACCACAATAGATTGTGCATGAGTTGTGCCTCTCCATACCATCTTTATGAAACGGACATGGTACTGAAATGCTATCACCCATTACTCTAATGTTATTTAATTTACCATTAGTTATTTCACTTTTAATCTTTTTGAGTGTATCAAAAATATCTAATTCAATAACTCTATCTCTAACTTGTATAGATGACATTAGAATATATTTTCTCCTTCACCCAGATTAACTGGTTCTTCCTCACTCTTTCGTTCAAGGTCAGGCTCATCTTCATCAGGAATATAATTAAAAGTTCCTTTATCAAAATCAACTTCATAAGTTAAAACATTCTTAATATAACCATCTCTTGCCTTAGCAATATTTATTTTCATTAAGCTGTCATCTTTTGATAAGAAAATTACTTCTGTTGCATCCTGTCCAATTCTATCAGATAAACTCAAGTTCTGTGTACCCGCTAATTCACCCGACTCTAATGATGACCTATTCTGCTGAGAAGCTACTACAATTGGAATCCTTTTTTGAACCTGTAAGTTCTTTAACGACTTACTAATATCAGCCATTTGTTCGAATGATTGTCTATAGTGTCCTTCTGTGTCTAATAAACTTAACTGGTCAACGAATAAAATATCAAGGTCATATTTCTCAACAAAGTTTCGTAATGTTGTTACAGTAACTTTATTGTCAGCTACCATATCTCTAGTGAGAATATAAAACTTACCCTGCTTCTTTTTATTACCTAAGTTATCTAAATAATTTTTATACGCATTAGATACCCTGATATTACCATGAGTAATTGCCGAGTTAGAAATATGTGATACTAATGTATCATATCTCCCAGCAATCTTATCAACAGTCATCTCACCTTCATACATACCAACCTTTAACCCAGCCTCAACAGCCGCTGCTGCGAACTTAACCATGATTAAAGTTTTACCGATACCAGCTCTCGCTGAAATAACGAAGTATGAATTCTGCCTGTCTATTCCTCCACCCAGAGTTAAATCTAATTCTCTAAACCCTGTGGTAACATAGAACTTATTGAAGTCATGGCACTTTTCAATATATGAGTCATAACGTGAAGTATCAGTTAAAATGTCGACGGCATCCATCTTCCTATTACCGGAAGCATTGTTCGCTGAGTTAGTCAACAAAGTCATGGCTTCATCAGTCTTACCATCCATTAACAATCCTCTAATATTATTAAAGGTTGCAACTAAGAACTTTTCATTATACTGTCGATATAACTCATTTAGTAAATATTCAGGTGATTCGTTTACCTGAATAATCTCAAACTCAGGAAATGATTTTAAGAATGTTGCTTGGTCTGGTACCTGTCCATACTGAACATAATGTTTATTAATAAAGATAAACTCTTTCTTTAAGTTCAAGAAATAGTCTGAACTAATATTGTTATCAATAATGAAAGAGAAATCACGTGTGGCTAATATTAAATTAATTATTTGTAATTCAGTTAACATCCTGATTCTCCTCTATGGTCTCTCCCCGTTATATATTTAACAATACTATAGTTAACTACACGACTATAAACTTTAGCATTCAAACTTTTCTTTAATTGTTCAGGTAACTGATTAGTTGTGAAAATACAACTCTTTAGATTAGCTGTCCTGTAATCCAACCAATAATACATCATATTAATATCGTACTCTGACAAAGATTTGTCAGCAATATCATCAAACACTACTAACTTCGCTGACAAAATATTCTTCTCAGTTTGTCTAATCTTTTCGGCTATTGTTGGGTCAGTGATGGCTAGCTTCTTTTCATTTAGAAAACTATTAACATTGATAAATAACCCTGGAGTGCTATTGGTAAAACCGACTTTACCAACAGATTTTATATAAGCTTTTAACAACTTAACACTCCAAGTTGTTTTACCATTACCAACCCCGTTAGAACAAATTAATAAGTTCTTCCCTGAGTCAACAAAGTCTTTAATGTTATTCCTGATATTATTTAATTCGAAGAAAGTCTGCTCATCTCTTTCTGATGGAATCAGTTCAATCTCCTCTTGATACCTCTCTGGTATCATCGCGTTCTTCAAATAAGTATCTTCTAACATAAATACCTCGATTTATTAAATTATAAATCACCGAAAATGATAAGTAAACTAAAATCTATATTTACTATCAACTTCAACCTCATCTGACGAAATACTATCAGATTCAAACATGTTTTCTGAACTATCTTTAACCAAAGCTTTATACAGGTAACTCTCAAATCTTTTTCCAAATAAAGTATCTGGAGTTAAGTTCATTGTGCTTACCATTCCATTCTGGAATTTGTATGGCTTCTTTCCTCATTCATCATATTTTGAATCAATGACCGTTTTCATATCATCAAGAGTGAACCCGAGGTTCAGCAGCCCCTTAACTAAATCTCTATTTGCAGTAGTATTAGATTTGAAAGTAGTTTTACATACTTTATTAAAGTATTTAATTATTTCTTCTGTCTTTTCGTTTATTTCTTTCTTTTTAGTATAACTATCTTTATTATTATTTTTATTATTTATATTATTGTCTAAGATATTCTGGGTATCACCCTCAGATTTTCTAAGACCTTCCCCAAGATTTTCTGGGAGCCCAGCTTTTCTTTTATTAATAACAATATCAGGGTCAACGGCTTTATAAATGTTAGTTGGTGAAGATATAGTTTTTTCTAATAAACCTTCTTCAACTAAATCTTTTAATACCCGCTCAACACCTGTTCTAGTTGAGTTAGTCCACTCAGCCAGATAATCAATACTACCTTTAAAACAATGGCCAACGCCTTCTACCTGTGAAAAGCCATATATCACTGAATAAATAATCAATGCATTGCCCTTTAACCCGAGCTCGGTTACTGCTCAACCAGGTATTACTACAAAGTTTTTTGATTTAATCCGATTTTCCATTTTCTCCTCCCTATTTATAATAATCTTTCCTTAAAATATACAGCAACTTTTTAATCTCAGATAATAACCTAGAATCCTTTGCTTCTCCTATTTTTGTGATAATTTTAGTGTAATTTTCAGGTGAAATTCCATAACTAATATTATAATACTCGCTATAACTTTCATCAAGATTTTTAATTAACTTAACAATATTTTTGAGTGTTCTCCACTCACCAAAACAAATCCTATCTAAGATAATTATCTCTAAAGGGTCGTGATTTTTAATGAAATCAACCAGTTCCCATTCATGTTCACTTGTACTGTATATCTCAAATAAACCTTCTGCTGCATCTGAATACTTCTCATGTATTTCATCAATGCTCAGAGTATTAAAATTAGTTTTCCTCTTGAAAGCCGTGAGATTAGATAATAAGATAGACCTCTGTCTTTTTAACACCATGTGAAAAGCTTTATCTGGCGCTGTCTTATCACCATACAAACTACTTTCGGGGTTTAACCATACCCGTTTATCTAACACATAATTAATAGTATCAATAAGTACATCATAACACTGTTCAAACGGTACATGTTTGTTACATTGTAAATACATCTTACCGGTATAACCCCAATATCTACAAACAATTCCGGCATAAAACTTTTCTTTTAAGTCATCATCCTCATGGTTGATATACTCAAAGAATAAATCATTTTGATTATACTTTGTTCATTCTATTTCGTCTGCTAGACTACGGTAAGAATCGTATACCTCTTCAAGCAATATTATCACCTACTCTTATATATACAAAATAATTATAGGTGAAAAAAATATAGGTGTAAACTAACACCTATATTTTCTTTAATGCTTCGGCTTTGTAATAACCAGTAGTTACGCCTTTAGCGTTTCCAACTTGGTATGGGAATGGTTCACCATTCCAAATCTTCAGGATGTACCTCTTATACTTAATACCATAACTTGTCTTCCCTGTTCCCCAAGGTCTTGAGTTTCCAGGAGACATAATCATGATGAGGTCTCCAACCTTTAACTCTGGTTCTGGCTGTGGTGTATTAGCTAGTCTGATGTCTACCTCACTCATCCAACCCAAATCACCAGTTGTATTGTAAGGATGAATAGCACCCTCTGCATACCTAGTAATCTTAGTCTTCTTTTCCTTAACTACACCTGAAGCTTTAGTAGCATTTGATGACTTATATAAGTAACCATTGACAATTACTTCGTCACCAACTTTAAACTTAGGAGTAGGTGTAGGAGTAGGCATTTCCTCAACAAATTCATACTTCGGGTATACAAATCCAAGGAAAGTATAACCACTTCTGAATGAATTTGCTTTGAATTTTCTAGTCCACCAAATAGCAGTACAGTTGTAACCACTTTCTGAACTTTCTCATGAATTATCTTTATTCACGTGTTCTACAATAGCAACGTGTCCTGCACTTCCTGCCTTGGCCCATACTGCAACCGCACCTAATTTTGGTGTCTTACCAACCTCATACCCCTGTGCTTTTGAGTATGTAATCCAAGAACTAGCATTACCCGGATAAGTATTTCCTTTTGCACAACCAACTCTGCAATTCTTATTCTCTTCAAGAGAAGCGAATCTACCTCACGCGTACCCAACGCAGTTAGCTAGAGTACTGTTTGCCCAAACAGCTGGCTTTCCAACGATACATGGAGAAATACCACCATCTTTACCTTTTCTGGTGTAATACTTCCCGTCCTTATCCTTAGCTGTTGGCCTTGAGGTCTGACGTGTAAATAATTTCTTTTCAGCCATTTGTAACCTCCCTATAGGCCTAATAAATACCTCAATTCTTCAGATTCGTTAAACTTATTGTCAATGATATAATCCGATATTTCCTTCTTGGTATTTATCAACTCATAAACTCTTTCATCTATTGTCTTCCTAGCGATAAGGTCATAGATGATAACAGTTTTCTCGGTACCGATACGATGACACCTATCACAACACTGTTCAAACTCAGCGTATGTCCAGCTTGTGTCTAAGTGTATTTCGTAGCTAGCAGCAGTTAAAGTGATACCTGTACCCATCTTAGATGAAGTACATAACATCACATTATATTTAGCATCATTTTGGAAAAGGTTGATATTATCTGATAGTTCCTGTTCAGTTTGGTCACCTGTACATAAAAGTGATTTGTTTCCCAATATTTCTTTTAATTTATATAAAGGTTCCTTGAATACTGAAAAGATAACAACCTTCTCACCATTAGAGGTAATTTCATCAACTAGTTCACAAGCACGTTCAATCTTGACGTTAGTAATATTCTTTGATGATAAAACTGATGGACAACTTGTTGCCTCTCTAAGTCTAGTAATTAAACCTAACAGTGATGTGTTTTTAATATTCACACGGTCAGCTTCTTCAACAATTCCTTTTTGTAGGTTTTCATAAAACTCTAATTGTGAGGACGGCATATCTAAGAATTCAGGTACAATAATTTTCTCAGGAAGATTCAGTAAGCTCTTATCTCTCCTAAGTGAGAATTCAGATATTTCATCCTTTAACAAATCTACGTTCTTGTAACCTACAATATTCTGATGCCCAAATACAAAATTAATGTTACAGTAAAACTTTTTAAAATTAGTAAAATTAGCTCTTTCTTTCCTGATGAACTTTAATGGTATATAAGCGTCAAGTGGTGAATTAACTAATAAAGTACCTGTAAGACCATAATGATACTTACCTACCTTTACTAACTTTAAAAGATTCTTACTTTGTTGAGATGTAGTAGCACCTTTCAACTTATGTATCTCATCTACAACAATCATATCAAAATCATTCTTGCTATCTTTAATTGCGTCAACTACTGTGGAATCACGTAAGGTTTCAACGTTAACAATAACAAAGAATTCTGAAATCGGTTGATATAATTGCTCGGCTCTCTCTTTAACGGAAGTATAAGTGATATTACCTTTTGAGTTTATTTTCTCACCGATAATAACACAATCAAGGTCAGAGAACAATTGTATTTCTCTTTTCCAGTTATTTTTCAAAGTATTAATACCACAAATAATTAAACAATGTTTAATACCTTTTTGTTTCTTTAACTCTTCGGCTGCATATATAACCTGGGCCGTTTTACCTAAGCCAGGGACGTCAAGCAATAAACCACTCTCATGGTTTATTAACCATTTAATTCCTTCCAGCTGATGGTCAAATGGTTTTACTTTATAATCAATTGTTAAATCTAAAACTTCTTTTTCTGCATCTTCTGGAATTAAATCAAGATTAATATCATCAATAGAGGTAAGGTTATCAATCAAGTATGATAACTTATTTAGTGGTAATTCCCAAGTCCGAGTATTTTGGTCATAAATAGCGTTCTCTGCTTGTTTTATTATTTCAACTACTTTAGGGTCATAATCAAAAGAGACAAACAAACTTGTTTGTCCTACTGATTTTTTACTGTAGTTTTCAAAAATATTAATCAAACAGTGAACTCTCTTCTAATATTAACTTTTTCGGTTTAGTAAACTTACTTACATATTCCTCATCAAACTTATTTTCCGTAACCTCTGGCTTAAAGATAACCTGAGCTGTAATAGTCAAATGTGTTCCACAACCATCACAGACATATTCTTCTACGAGATTTTGGTCCTCACCGAGATAGAAATCAATCTTACCTAAATTATCTTTAACAATCTCAGTTGGCTTTCCTACTAAATCTTCAGGAAAAAATATTTCTGATGGTAAGTACTGATGTCCACAAACGGGACAAGTAATAATTTGAATATTTTTATCTAACATTTTCTACCTCATAAAGCCATTTCCGTCTCTACCATATTCATCAAGAATATAAATATTAAATAACATTATAACCCAATGAAGAATGATGAAAGGAAGGCCACGCCATTCGAAATCATCTATACTAGCCGCTAAGATAAACTGGAAAGCAGTAATTACTTCTAATGTTTTCTGTACCCACGGCTTTAAATGTATTTTCTTTTCCATATATAATATACACTCCTTTTCTTTTATTTACAATATTATTATAAAAGAAAAAGAAGAGTAGGTAAACTAGCTACCTACTCTTACCATAATATCACCGTTTTGTCCAATATTATCCCAATTTCCCGTACTATCATTTCTGACATATATATTAGCCGGGGACCAAGTACCGCCTGTTCCATAAGCAGTAGTTGTTGTAACAACTGGTGTAGTTGTTGTAACAACTGGTTGGCCGAGAGTTACCCACGGGCTATCGTATGGGATAGAAAGACTATCAACATCATAAGATTTATAACGTGGCTGTAATTCACCATCACAATCAACTACATAGTAATCAGGTTTAAGTGGATTAATTCCACTTATCTTGAAAGTGAAATTAGTTGAAGTAGTTGGTGTATAGCCAACAGTATAAGTACTTGATGTCGTTGTTCCTGATGACAGAGTTTCTCCGCTCGGCAATGTTATTGAAGTAATAGTTGTGTCCATATTAGTAACCATACTTTCTTTTAAGTTTTTCTATCTTAGATATCATTTCTTCAGTTCTTTTCTTTGACTCAAGAACGCTATCGATGCGTTCGCGATGAATAGTTTTAGTCTTTGAGCCCTCAACAAGTTTATCTAATCTTTCAGGTGTATAACCACAAATGTTTGCAGCCATATTAATTAATTTATAATCACCCGCTTCCATCATCAGGTTTGACATATTGGTCATTTCTTTTGAAAGAGAGTGAACGTGACCATGAATATTCAGGCCAAAAGATAATGCGTGTCCAAGTGGCTCATGTGATAAACAAATCTTCTCATTTATGAAAAGTGGTCCACCATAGACTTCATCAAATATACCTTCATAGGTAGTAGAACCAGAATCATGATTACCTCTAATTAATACTTTATAACCCTTTAACTTCTTAACCCACTCTTTGTTTCCAACATCTCCTAAATGAATTAGAGTATCATTCTTTCCAACTTTTGAGTTGATTAATTTAACCTGTTCTTCAGGTGATACCCAGTTTACGTCCATTAATTTACAATCTGGGTCATCGAAGTGAGTGTCAGAAATAACCCAAATAGTTCCACCATGATACCAATGTTCAAATGGTTTATAAAGTTTAATTCTCATACTCTATCACCTCACAATTAACAAAATGACTATGAACTGTACAAGCATCCATTGCACAAATACCCTCAGCTTTAAATGGGGTAAAGATTGCATCTTCACCAAACTCGCTACACTCTTTGTTGATAATACTGTGTCCCCATGAAGTGTGCCAGTGTCCACACCATATAGTTTTTCCTGGCTCTTTAACCCCATCAGACCATACTTTCATACCATTATACCAAGTAGCTTCTTTCCAGTCTCTAGCAGAACTGTTTCTCCAAAGAGGATTGTAGTCATGGTAGTCCATCCATGAATTACTATATGAATGACATGGAATCCAACCATGAACAAAAATATTATCACCTAATTCGTAATAGAATTGACACTGCGCTAAGTAGTCTTTCCACACCTGACAATTCTTCATGCCTCCCATCACAGTATCATCATAATCACCACCTGATAATATTTCAGCTGTCCTATAAGTACCGTTATGAATATCATGCATCAAAGGTACCCCGCGAGAAATCATCTCTTTCATTAATAACTCATGGTTACCAACAATTAAAATCTTCCTGTCTTCAGGTAAACTTAAGACAAAATCTAAACATTCAAATGGCTGTTCACCTCTATCCAATAAGTCTCCTAAAGAAACAAAGATATGGTCAGGATTGTTTATATCAAATCCCTTTTTATTTAACGCTTCCATCATTTCATCATAAAATCCATGAACATCAGCTACAATAAAATATTTCTTCATACTTAACTCCACAAATATTTTGAAATGATTCTTTTCTCTCGATTAGAAAATCCGTAGTCTTTCATCACTTTCTTTTGGTAACTATGGTTTTTATTATTATCAATTCCATAGCCAAAAATAATTATATAATCACCAATTTTTGCAATAAAACGTTCTCTTTCCCAGCCTTTGCTATCTCTATCTAACGCTCTTATATCTATATGACCTGCAACGGTATCAAGATGATAAGAGTATTTATTATCATAAAAATAATAGTTTTCAATACTTTGTTTTGTGTCTCTGCTAAAGATAGTTAAAGTTTTTTTATAAAAATAAAGAATATAATTACCTATTACAAGGTCAGGAAATAATTCATCTTCTTTATTAAGAACTTTTCCATCTTTAATTATTAATGTTCCGTAATCAATAGCTGCCACAATTATTCCTCATCAGTATCGGGTTCATCACCCCAATTCCAAGTATACTCATCTTCATACAAATCTTCTTTTTCTAATCTACGGCCAGATAATCTCCATTCAAGATTATTAAACTGTTTCAACCAAATACCATCTTTCCAGCACTTTATTCTGAACATAATATAATCGATGGGAAAACTATTCATACATTCATCACAGATGTAATTATGATAAGATGTTCCATCACTCAAATCTTTATACTCACCGCAAATAATACAGTGAGTATGTCTATATAAATCTTCTTTTGCTACGTCTACTTTACTCATTTACCTCTACTCCTTGATGATTGTGTTCACAAATAGGGCAAACATCACTTACCATAATATAAGTTCCTTCACTCAGGAATAATGGACCATATTCTTCAGTATCAACTTCAATACCAATTTCACTTTCAGTCCACTGCTTAACAGTTAAACAGATATCTTCACCATCTGGGTTAATAATATGAATTTTTCTAAAAGTAAAATGGCCAACTCCCCAAAAATCTTTATTTCCACATCCAGTAAGTCCTAACAGAACAGCAGTAATGATAATAACCTTAAATAATTTCTTCATTTTAGTTTTCTCCTTTTATTTACAATATAATTATATCTTAAAACAAAATAAAATCAAACTAAAAAAAGTGAACACCCTATCTAGATGTTCACCCATATATATTAAATAAATACTCACACAGTATTTATACGCTAAGAACCTCAGCCTGTAAAATTCTTTCAACTTCCACCGATTTTAACTTTAACACTAGTAACAGTTTTTCAGTTTCCATCTATCTTTACTTTTATAGATTTAACTGTTTTCCATGTACCGCCAATGTTAACCTTGCTAGTTAAAGCTCACTGGGCATATAAAGTAACTGTTCCACCATTAGTCGTAGTTAAGTTACTTACTGATTGACCATCATTATATGATGTCCCAGTTCCATCACTACTAGTATTCCAACCTCTGAAAGCATAGCCTGATTTTGTAAATGAACAAGTAGTTAAATTCTGAGCAACACCATAAGTGAATGATTGATTACTCATTGTACCACTACCACCATTTGAGTTAAATGATACAGTATAAGTATTAGCTGTCCATTGAGCGTAAATAGTAGAATTAGAAGTGAATGTTGTATTACTCAAATTAGATAAACTTCCACCCGAAGGAATATATTGTGTAGTTCCTGAAGTAGAATTATAATAACCTTTAAACTGATAACCAGTTCTAGTAGGAACAGTGATTGAAGAAATGCTTGTTGACGCAGTTGAATTACTATACCAACCAGTATTATACTTTTCATAAATAGTATCTGTTCCACCAGTACCACTATTCTTGTTAAGAGTTATTGTGTAGACTACAGGTACCCAAACCGCGTATAAGTTAACAACAGCATCTTGAGTACTCGTTAAGTTTATAACGGTAGCTTGATTTGAATAAGTAGCAGAAGTAGCTCCAGACGAGGTACCTCATCCACTAAAAGAATAACCTGTCCTAGTAAAGGCGTTATTACTAAGAGTTACGTTAACATCATAGGTAGCTGATGTATTAGACATCGTGCCACTACCACCATTGGCATTATATTTGATACTATAAGTGATAGGAGTCCATTGGGCATACATAATAGTGTTAGCGGCCCTTTGGTAAGTAAAGGTTTCTTTATCAGGGTGACTAGCATTTGTATCTGATACCCACCCCGAGAATGTATAACCAGTTCTAGTAAAAGTATTTGCATTTAAAGTAATACTATTATTATAAGTAACTGTTTGGGCAGCCATTGTACCAGTACCACCATTAGCATTATAAGTAATAGTATATTGGTTAGCTACTCACATTGGGTAGAATTTATAGGTAGTACCTAAACTACTTGAAGTTGATGTTCATGAAGCTTCAGCAGCATAGGTATAACTAGGAGCTGATGATGGCTTTTCTTGTAAAATTAATTCAGCATCAGTGTTTAATCCAGAGTTATAAGGAGAATTTTGACAAGCCCACCTATAAAAAGTATAACCAGTCTTAGTCCCTGCAGCTGAGGCTGCAGCAGTAGTTGTAGAAAATGAATAACTCCCCCAAGTACGAGTAGCTGTTGCCGTCAACACTTTACTAGAACTGATAATTAACTCAATTTCACCAACTGACCCATAAGTTAAACTATAAGGACCATATTTATAACTCTCAGTTCCATTACTCCAAGTAGATGGTGGAGTATATGTTGGTTTTCTAGTTTGATATTTTGAACTACTTGACCCAACCGTAGTACGGTCAGCTTTATAATAATAATGAGTAACATAGTTATTGTTTACAGCCGAACCTGTATAACTTGAACCAAAAATATTAGTTGGTAAAGTACCGGAATTATTTCAAGAATAAGTATAAGAAGGAATGTAAACACTAGCGGAGCCAGCTGTGTAGGCTGTACTTTTATGGTTAGACTTTGCTGTAGTAGTTTTAGATAATACAACAGAGCCATCATAATATAATTTTTCTGAAGTACATTTAAGACATGAGCTAACTACATTTGCCATAAATTACTCACCTGCCTTAGTTAACATAAGTAATCCAAATATCACCGTTATCTCCACCTGATGCATCACTAGTAGATAAGAAAATATTTCTAACTTGCTTAGTAGAATAACTTGTATTATTTTGAGCTGTTAAAATACCAGTCATTGTACCACCAGCTATCGGTAAGTCAAGAGATGCATGACCAGTTAGTGAGGCCGTGATTGTCCCAGCACTAAAGTTACCACTTGAATCTCTTACAACTACTGCGTTTGCTGTGTTAGTTGAAGCTTTCGCTATTGTTGAAACAGCACTAGTTCCATTTCCCACTAATAGATTACCACTAGTAAAAGTTGTAGCTCCAGTACCACCATTACCGACAGCTAATTTACCAGAAACACCAATATCATTAATACTATCTGTTCCATCAAAAGCTGTTGAAGCACTTGTACTAGCCAGGTTAACTTGTAAAGTCCTACCGGTAGTTAAACCACCAACTCTTACATTACTAACTTTCCTTCTGTAATATTCACCTGAATTGGTACCATTATTTGGGCTAGTAATAATGTAGACATCACCACTAGTTACAGTACCTGTTCCCTCAGTTAAGTTATTAATAAGTATTTTAGCCGTAGATTTAGGGTCAAGCCACATCGGAGCAGCATTATTACCCTGTGCCACTAAGATTGACCTAGATTCAGTAATTTCACCAATATTACTAACACTACCAGCACTCTCTGGGGCATAAATATTTGTTGAGCCAGATTGCTGAGTATTATTGATTACAGCTAAAGCATTATAAACAGTTTTCTCATTAACTAAATTAGTACTATTTGGGTCTAGTAAATAGGCAGAAGTTTTGTTTGTTATCTGTCTAAAAGTAATTGGGCTAGTTGTGTGTGTAGGTGGGTCAGTTACATCTCCACCCGCCACAAGAGCATATCCACCTAACATATATGAAGCACCAGTACCACCAGCTTCAATCTTTAATATGTCACTGTCATTAAATAGTTCCGCTAATGATTTACCTTCTCCTTCTCCGAAGAAAATAGTCTCGGCGTTGAATTTGTGGAAGCTCTTTTCACATAATTGTCCATCTTCCAATATTTGAAGATAGGCAGATGGAAAATCAGTATATGAAGAACTGAATCCTAAACCATAGAAAGAACTACCACCTTCTGGGTCAAGGTCAGTTCCACCATCAAATAATGAACATAATCTATCAGCCGAGTCAAGCCTGATACCAGCATAATAATTACCAACAGTTGGCATAGTAGTGGGAAGCGATGTTAATTTGAAATAATAGCCACCAATAACTAATTCAGCTGATGAATCACCTCAGTTAATAATAAAACTGTCTTTATTGGCCAAAGTTTTAATGATTCCAGTTAAGTTCTTTTCTGAAGTATATTTTCCCGATGACTGGTCACCATTCTGAGCTGACCTCAATGATGATGGGAAAACTTTAACTGCATTTGAGTTTAAATATGAGCTCATAATTATCTATCTCCTTTAAATTCCGTTGGCCAAAACCAATGACCAGTCAACTAAGATATTAGTCTTAGAATTATTAATCGTTATGGCTTCAATCTCTAGTACAGCATAGACTGTATTTTGGTCTAAGCTAACTAATTGGAAGCCAGCAATTTCTTTACCCTGCACAATTGTTCCTGGTATTAAGAATGTATAAGTTAGGGTAGCTGAATCATTTTGGTCTTGTGAGTTATTATCATAAGTTAAAACTGGTTGTCCTTCAGTAATTACACCAAAGTTAGTTAATCTATTCCCGTCTCTTCCAATAGCAAAGATATATGACGGAGTTTGTGTATTTAAGTTTTCACCTCTAACCCTTCTTCAAATATATTGGAAAAACTCGGAAGTTCCATAATTATGTTTATTAATAACTTTGTATGGTTTCTTCCCATTCAATAAAGTTATGCGAACATTTCCTTCATATATTTGAGATGAGCTTATTGCTTTAATTTTCTTTTCTTTAGCCATAAATCATTGTCCTCATTTTTTAGTTTGATGACTCACTTCCGCTTTCAGGGTCAACAACTAAGTTCTTATGAATTGTGCTACCTGCAGTATTTTTAATATCGGTCGGGTCACTTTCATTATAGACACTTCCGTAAATAGTGATGTTTTCATCATTTACAGTTTCACTATTAATAGTAGAAGTAAAGTAAACATCGGTAACAGTATTGCTTGGAGCACTTCTTCCGTATTCAGTTACTCTATAAACCATACCAGCTGGAAGTAAGTAATCAAATAAGTCTTCAACTACACCAACACTAGCCAGCTGGCTTGGTATTCTAACTTCTAATTTATTGTCTTCATTATTAATAATTAATGTTCCAGATTCTTCACTAATCTCACCTGTTAATTTTTTAATTCTAAGCAAGATTGTTAAGCAGAACTTGATGGCCGTGATGGTTCCCTTTTTTCTCATGATATATTTGAAACAGGAGATAGCAGCATCAAGGTCATCTAAGTCCCACGAGTGCTTTGGAATAAAGTTTAAGGTTCTTGACCTGAGAGTAGTAAGCTTATTATCAATGTCATTATCTCAAACTTGCATATTGTCTATATACATTTTATTCATGTTATATAAGGCAGTATAAAGTCTAGCTAAAACCTGATAATCTCTTGATTGTTTGCTATACTCAGCAGGGGTTTGTTTAACGACATCAATCATTTTTATTTACCCTCTTCCTTTAAAGAGTAACCTTTCATTGATTTAATAATATCAATGTTATCACTCGGAATAATAATCTGTGGAATAGTAACTAAGTTAGCTACGTTATTCTTGTCCCAGAAAATATTAGGATTACTGAAGTCAGGGTCTTGTATAGCAATACTCTGTTCAGGTTCATTAATATAATAAGGTTTTACATTAGGTTTATTAGAGTGAGCTACTAAGTAATCCATCCTATCAAGAACATCTCCCATAGTAACTACACTGCTTACAGCAGCGATACCATCGTTAACTCCACGAATAATTTTTGGGTCATAGACAGTAATAATTTCTACCCCTTGAGGGTCATCCCATTCAAGTCTTAATATTAGGTCACCTTTTATATAAGCTTCTTCAAATGGAGTAGGAGCCTCATCATCATAAGTTGAACCCTCTTCATAAGTTAACCCACTTGGTACAACAGGAGTTACTAAATATAATTCCTTATTGTTCATTGTTAAAGTTGAAGCAGGAGAACCATGATTATAGTCAAGTACCTCAATTCCTTCTGAAGTATCAGGAATAGGAGTATAACCAGATGATGAGTCTGGGTCATGTGTACGGTCAACAATGAAGCTAGCAGTAATTGGGTTAGAATATTTGTCACCAGAAATAAATACTGGTAATACATATTCTCTGCTTGCGCCATCATAGTTAGTAAAGTAGTTATCATAGGTGAACGGGAATTCCGCATAACCAGCACCTTCAATGCTAATTACGTATTTTCCATTATCACTTTGAATTTCTTCTTCAGAATAACCCTGACTTCCATTAACGGTATAAACTTTCGGGTTATTCTTTTGGTAAGTCATAAAGTTCAACATTGTATTTGAAGTAATCAAATCAATGTTCATATTTTCACTTCCGATTAAATCAAGAGGTACAGTACTTTGTACATATAACTCTGAAGTCTCACTGCTACTACTTCCACCACCATCTGGTGTAATAACAGACTCAGCACCTGAGAAATATTTTACCTTAATAGTTTGCTGACTTCCATCACCACTTAACAGCTTCTGGCCATTATATTTATCAGTGACTAAATCTAATCTACTTCTGATTTGATAACCATCTTCTAAATTAAGTTTCTTTAATGAAGTTTGTTTACCGTTTATCTTATAATAAATAGTTCCACCACAATCTTGCCATTTATTATTAAGGCTAGTAGGTTTTACTATACTTGAATTATCACCTGACCAGTCAATGACTGATACTTGGTCAGTATTTCCTAGGGTTACAACGTTTAATTCCTGAATTATTAAATTATTAATACTGAAGTCTTTATATTGCCATGTAATATTTGAGTTAAATCCATTTGTACTAATTGATTCAATTGTTGTATTAGTTGATTCAATAGTCCATTGTGATTTATCATTATCACTTCTTGTAATCTTTGTTCCGGCTCCTAAGATGACCATTGAATCTAAGTTGCTGTTGCTGTAAATGAAATATTCACCCGATTCAAGAATTACCCAGCTATAGCCTTCTTCTCCAACCTGAGTAATGTCATCATCAATTTCTTTAAACAGAGTGTCTGTTCCATTATTCATAATCCAATAGCAAGGAATATTTCGGCCTGAAAGTTTAGTTTCAAGCTTCTCTCTAATCTCTATCTGCTGGCCACTGCCCAGAGTAGACATTAACATCTTTACACCATTAGGGCCAAAACTCTTTGTACTTCCTTTTGTGGACTCAGAAGTAGGAGTCATATTGAAGGTTGTCTTAATTACGTCATCCTTCTTATAGGTTACATATTGCTGTTCATCATCATTGCTATACATGATATATAGATATTCACCATCTTGAAGTTTATAATCAGTATTTGAATAAACCGTAGTATTATTAGGTGAAACAAATCTATAGTTACAATATGTTGGGTAAATTATTGTTGAATAATAGTTAGGGTAAATAATTTCAATATATTCATTTTCTTTTAATTCATATTGGAAATCAAGGCTTCCATTATCTGAACTACCACTTGAGCTCTCTTCTATGATAGAAATGCTTGTTGGGTCTTGTACTGCTACGTCAGGATTATAAGTATAATTTGAGTTAGCATGAATCTTTACAGTATTTCCTTCAGTTTCAGGGAAGTCTAAATGTTCCTGAATATCAGATTCTTCCCAATCAGCAGTTAAAGTATAACCTTCTGGTAATGTATAATCTTGTCCAGCAGCTAAAGCTGTAGACCAAGCATCTACCTTAGTTGAACCATTAAACATTTGAATTATTAGTCCATTTACATCTGCACTAAAGCTTGAAGGGACTTGATATATCTCTTCTCCTTCACCCTCAACACCACCACTAACAGGTTCTTCAGGAACCTCAATTTCAACCTCTGTTGAAAGAGTACCAATGTTAGGGAAGTATTCAGAACCAACCTGGCCATAAGTGTAAGCAAAGGTTTCATCAAAATCGAATAGACATACTCTACCAGCCAAGACGTTCTTGGCAATCAAATCAACCAATAACTCAGGTTTTTCATATACCTTTTCTTCTGTTCCATCTTTAATATCAGTAGCATCTGCATACATAGCTACTGGAATGTATTCAAAGTCTTCGAGCCTAATATTTTTAATTCTAGTATCAGAAGCTAGTAATACATCAACTACTTCATCATAGTTTAATTCTTCACCAAATTCAACTTTACTAGCATTAAAGTTCTCGGTAAGAGCTCTATAAATATTTCTGATAATCTCATCTTTTTCTTCTCTAGTAACCTTTGAATAAGGAATGATTGTAATGTTCAATGGCACATAGTTTTTGAAACAGAAAATATCATCAGTTTCAGGGTCTTTGAAAGTATGGTTGATACACTTATAATTATTTAATTCAGATTCAATGGTTCCTTGAGTAATTCCATTGACTTGAGTAAATGATTTGTTTAGTGCCAAACCAGGGTCTCTTTCAAGATAATCAGCCATTGAGAAAGTTTTTAATGCATAGATGGCTAAATCATAAGGAGTCATAGTTTCAGAAGCAGCTACGAAATCCTTATAACCGATTGAATTAATTTCTTCCCAAGTCGGATTGTCCTCGTCTGCGTCAGTACAAACCATGAACTTGTTTGTGTCGTATTTAATATCACCAACTGATGGTGTATAACCAACGGCTGCCGCATCTACGAAATTATATGAAGTAATACCTTTTGTTAAACTAGCATTTTCATAATAGACACCATATTCATCAAAGGTTACTATATTAATAATATTATTATAATCAGTCCTTACATCGGTGACAGCTACGTTAGAAACAAGATTATTTGAATAATCATCTTCCATTTCTTTAATAGCATTTTCATAGTCTCTTCTTGTAACTAAAGTATCGAAAGTACCAACAATCCTCTTAAATGATTGATACATTTCATTAATAGTTTCAGGGTCTTTACCATTAAGAATTGATGACTGGTTTGAAATAGTAAAGTCATTTTCCAAACTAACTTCTTGGTCATTATTAGTTACGAAGTCAGTAGGTGATTTTACTTTTATCAGGCTATTGGCTTTAACATTTCCAATTGTGCCTGATGTTGAAATATAACTAATATCAAGACCATTACCAATGATATTGGCAATATCATCAGGGAATTCAACATAAGGTAAACCTAACCTTGAATCAAAGTCTACACGGTAAATCTTTGAACCAGTAGGTTGAGTTAACAAGTAATTATTCTTAACTCAGAGGTCATGATAATCACTTTCTACGTTATGAATAAAGATTCCATTCTCAGCTACGTATTGGTCTGGGAAATAGATTCTGTTGTTTTCATCTAAGTTTTCAAGTAAAATAACACCTGAGTTATTTACACTTAATTGGATGAGTGACCCCTCCATGAATTTACATGATGAGCTAACACCTAAGTTACCAATTTTTAAATCCTCAACCTGAGTATAGGTTATATCTTCATCCTCATTAGTAACAACAATTGTGTAAGCAGGAATTGTAAAACCCATGAAGTTATTTAAAGTAATTTCATCATTACCATTAAAGGTGAAGTTAATATCACCTGTTGCAGATACGTAATATCTTGGGGTATAGCCATTCATCTCGGTAATATTTCTGACTGAACGGTCTTGAGTAGCTGAAGGTAAAAAGTTTTCAAGTACGTTCTTATCAATATTATAGTTGTTATGGTCGGCAATAAAAGCCCCCTCTTTTAAAAGTACTACACCAGGGTCAGACTCATTTGAAAGGCTTGGGTCCCATTTATTTGTTAGCTGACTAGCCAAATCTAAAAGGTCTGGGTAGATACTAGCAAAATCTTTATCGGTATATGACATTTTAGATAATTGAAGTTCTTCATTAGTTATCATATTACTTACTTACCTTCCTTCAAAATATATTATACAATTAAACGGTAGTATCTAACAAAACTAAGTTATATAGGTTAGTCTGGAAGCTAACACGGTTAATTGCTTCGATAGTAACCGTAACTTTTGTACCATCATAATTAATGGTAATTCCCTTGCGGTCTATCTTTAATTGTGGCATGAAAGTAGCCACGGCGGTATAAATATCATCAATGAGGATGTCTTTTAAAACAGCATCATTTTGTTCATATAAATATTTCTTTAACCCAGTTCCATAATAAGGGTCACCAAATAATTCACCCTTTTCAGACCAGAGTAACATTTTTAAATTCTGAAGAGTAGCATCGTAATCTTCAGTCGTATTTGTAACTGTTCTATTGAACATATCAGGGAAAGCTATAGATATCATATATTAATTTAGCCTCCTTTTAACTTCATTCTTCTACTATTTCATAGAATAATGTACCTCCAGAAGTAGCAACAGCACCATTATTAATGTTGCTCAAGTTCTGGTACATTTTAAAGAAATCACTAGCTGAATAACCACCAATACTTGTATCATCAGGTAACGTTACCTTGGATGTTACATTTAATTCATTTACTACATGGTAAGTTGGTTGGTCCATGTCTTCATTAACATATAATTTACCAAGAATAATAGCCACGTCAAGTTTTTCATTTTCGAATGAGACGAAGACACAATCTCCAACTCTATAACCCTTATACTCTCCTGGCTGGTTACATAATAAAGCATTGAATATCATTTCATTGGTTGTATTATCTTCCATGAATGGTATTCTTACTTTAAAGATATTATCATCTCTTTTAGGTAATTCTGCTATATAAGCTTTTAAAATCATAATTATCCGTAGTAATCCTTTACGTAACCTTCATCACCAGCAACTCTTGTTAATTCAAGGGTTGTGGTATAACCACTACTCTGGTCAATCCTATCAACCTGACTAGTGATAATATAGTAGCCAGATGAGGCATGTTTGTGTCCATAGAACCACATGTTAACTTTTAGGTACTGCATTAAGATTGCAGGTTTTAATAAACCTTTTAAGGTTAACGTAGCTTGAATTGGGAACTCAGTGACCTTTGTCCACCAAGTCTTATCAGACTCCGTTAGGTCATATTTAGCGCCAACAATCATTGGTGAATATTCATACTCAATATTTCCTTTGTCATCAATTTTCTTTATATAATCGGAATTATTTAATGATTGATTATAATTATAGTAAATTGACCAGTTGCTTTGGTTCTTTAAACTAAAGTTTGTGATAATATTAGCTGATGGGTAACCAATATCAACTTCATAAGTACATAATTGATTCAAAACACTTGAAGCCTTCTGAATCTTCTGAACTCTGAAATATGGTCCACCATAAGAGCCAGTTGTGTCTTCATAGGTTGTAAGTGAATAGACGTTAGTTTTCTTAGCACTAGTTCCAGGTGAACCAACTGGTGTCATATATGAAACAAGAATGGAAATATATTCCAACACACTAATATTAACACAAGTAGGAATATGAACCTTCTTGTCATCACTGGCAATCAAGTTGTCAGCTAAAACTTTAGCCTTATCTTTCATACCAGTAAAGACATCGGTCATGTGATAGTTTACATTATATAAAACTCTCTTTATCTCATCACTAGGTTTAGCGTCAACATTACCAAAATTATAACATCCACTAAGTGTAAGAGTAGCAGTACTAGTAGCCTTGACAACATAGGTTATTTTAGAATTGTTTATATCAAGGTTAGTACTAACATCAGTAATGATAGCTTCTTCCTGTCTATAAATATATTCAGGTAACATAAAGTCACCATAATCAATTGTAATTAATCGAGTATTAGAAATAGAACTGAAAACCTTTTCAAAGAAGTTTGGGTCATTCTCATGGGTAACCGGGTAGTCAATACTTAAAGTGTACTGGTTAACCGTACCATTAATTTTCTTTACTTCTAATGATTGAATATAGTTTGGGTATTTTGTAGCTATATTCTTATAGAAGCCAGCACCAGATGTTCCTCTCTGTTGTTCTTCATACACGCCAAAAGAGAAGCCACCGATTTTGACTCTAATAAACGGGGCTTCAACTCTGACTGATGAAGAAAGTATAGAACCTATTCTATTATTATATTCATTAATTACATTTGCCATTTTTATAATACGTATCTTACACCTGCAAGGGCAGGAATATACAAGAAGTTATAATTTTCCCACAAGTTAATTCATGGGTCAGTTATTCTGTTGTAGTCAGCAATGACTCAATATAGGTCGGGTCTACCATAATACTTGAAAGCTAAGCTGTCAAGAGTATCTGTGCCCTGAACATTATGTATTGAATATTCAGCGTCCAAGCTTAACCAGCTTGTTATTCCGTAAACATATTTGTCATCATTCTCATTGTAGAAGAATGGAAATGGGCCATATCTAGAGGTGTACTCATAATCTTTAATCGATTTATCTTTTAATACTTCCATAAGAATTACCTCAACTGTCCATTAACAACTTTATCTACAAACGGAATAGTGATATTCACTTTCTTTTGTGGTACTTTATTACTACCATCATCATATCTATCATAATGTACAGGTACTATTGAGTGAGTAGTTGTATTATTTGTAGTCTTAGTTGAATTAGTACCCTTCTTCTTTTTACCATTACTTCCTGAAGCCGAGCTTGAAGAATTGGAAATACTAGCATTATTTACTTTATAAATACCACCCTTGAATCTTGAATCAAACAATCCACGGAAAGAACCACCTTCACCGTTATCATATTTACCAGCTACATAATCAGCATCATAAGGGTCAACTTCTTTTATGCTAAAACTAATTTCAGCCTGAGCATACTTATTATCAACCATAATAGGCTTTGAATAAGTAACTGTTACTCCAGAATCAACTACACCTTTAATGAAAATATCATTTCCAAAACGGATAGCAACCATAGGCGGAATAACACTTTTTGAACCAGTTGAATAATTCTTATATCTCGGTAATGAAATAGCCTGCAAGTACTTGATTAAGGTATCAATATAATCACCTTTAGAAAAATCAACTACATTAGCTTTAATATTACTGACATCTCTATTTAAATCATTCATCAGGTCTCGGTGAAGCTTCAGGCTTATGTTAACACTTCTAGGACCAGAGTTAATATAAGAGAATACAGGAGCTGACCTTGACAGAGCGTTAGTCTCAGCAAACTTTGAAGACATCTGGTCAGTAATAGTTTCTGGGTATAACGGCAAGACACAGAATTCATCAAGGTGATAAAAATAAATATAGTTAGGAATCATTTTTAGTTTATCTTCCATCTTATAAACTCCTTAATAACGATTCTACATCTCTATCTACAAAGTACAGCAAATCTGGATATAAATCTTTGAATTTTTGTTTTTGGCTTCGTACCTCAATATTAGAAGTATCACCCTCACTACTTGGGTTAGGTAAGTAAACCTCTGAAACGTTATACTTAATATCTTTCTGGCAATTATGATAGATATTAGATTTCAGATTAGAATCTCACCTACCGTAGATACCTTTGAAAACTCTATTTTGGTAAGCAGCATCCTGTGTTCTCTTAATGTTTTCACTTATCTCATCAAGAGGAGTAATAGCATTGTTTAATAAGTATTCTACTAACCTGTCAGCAAACGGGTATGAGATACCATTGTTTACCTCAAGAAGTGATAGCCTTGTAGGAGGAGTGATGTTCCTTGATGGCTTATCATCTAAATCTTCCTTATTAATAATATAATAAGGAGTTAATACACCTCCACAGATATTAGCACAACTTAGATAATTGCCTTCAAGTATAACAATTGATGAGTCAATTTTCTTCGGTAACTTTAACAAAAGTCTAGCATTCTCTTCATATTTCCAGTAGTCTTTGTCTCCAGTAGAAGCTACTGTTTTATAAATATAAGGAGCTGAGAACTTTGAGCCCGGTACCTTTTGATATGACTCTTTTATTAAAGTTTTTGAAATATCTAATAACTTATTTCCTGTATAAATTAAAGTACATAATTCATACGGAATAAATGAGTCAATAGCTATTGTATATTCTTGGTCAAAAATTACCGGAATCAAGTAATAGTTGTAATGAGTATCACTAGTACTCAGAACAATATGGTTTATTACTTCATTGCTGTCATTCATAATTGGTAAACTATATTCAAGCTCTAAAGCTCTGTTATAACTAAAACAATTATATAATGACATTAAATCAAGGCCACGGTAATTCTTAAGAAATCTTAAATACCTACCCAGATATTCATGGGTGTAAGTATCATAAATTGATGAATTCATCTTCAAATTAGTAGTTGAATTCAGAATCTTTCTCCCATACTCAAAAGGAGCTATGTTGTCTAGCTTTCCTTTTGAGTATTTGAAAATATTAATATCTTTTATATAACTACGGCCTTCAATTAATTCTTTACCATCTTTATACACTTCATAGGTCGGAAGGTTAAAATTATAAAGCAGTTCCTTAATGAAGCCAGTTATGTTATTACTTTCGTTAAACTTATATTTCATAAATTCTAACCACCTGTAGCACCTTCCTCAGCAGCCTTATAGTCTAAGTTACTTGCATCAACTAACCAACCAAGGCTTGCGTTCCAATCGTAAGTAGTATTCTTTAACGGGTCGAATGTTTCGGTAGCACCAAACTTATTAGCTAACAATCCGTAGATATTTACAATGTTCATGGTTGATAATAACATCAGGTCAAACGCTGTAGTTAAATCATTTCCAATTGTTACGGTATTAGCAGCTTCTGAGATTCTAGTATAAGTTCCGTATGGTTGTGAAGCTAGAATTGTTGGTAACTGTTCAGTTAAGATGTTTGATAAATCATTAGTCAGATATAAATAAATATCATCAAATCTATTATGGCTATGAACTAATAACTCATCTTTAATTCCGGTAGTAATATCAGCTTGCCAGTTCTCATCAATATAACGGTATAAGTCATCAACATCATAGACTTGTTCTTCACCCTTCATAGTTCTACTTACGAGGTCACCTGAACTAGTCATAGCTGCATTGGCTGCATCAGCTTCATTGGTATTTCCAATAACCATAGAACCTGATGTTTCAAGTCCTGATGTCTTTGTAAAACCAGTCAACAGACCAGCAGCCCTAATCTGCTGTCCTTCGCCTCTCATATTTAACTTATTGAAAATAGATAAGGCACCAGTTTCTCCATTTAAAGCATTACTAAGAGAGTCTAAACCAGTCGATAATAATGATGGAAGAGTAGATATTAGTGGTACTGCACCAATAATTTTACTTAGGTCAAGGTCAACACCACTTCCCAAGAATTTAGCTGAAACAGTAATTCCGGATGTGAGAACTTGTCCAACACTTGATACTAAATCCAGTGCCTTATATATACCATAATTCAAATCATTTGAGGCGACACCAGTAGCCCACTCATACATAAAGTTGGCTAAAGCGTTATTGATTTTATTTCCTGTAGATACATATCCTGATGTAGCATTCAGAAGAGCTGAAATATCATTACTCAAACCGAGTGAGCCAATATCTCCAACTTGTGAAGCAGCGAGGATATCTGAAACATTTAAACCAAAGATTCTAGCATATTCAGACCTGACTACATTGCTTGAGTTATTTCCCATTTGAGAAATATACTTAACAATTCCCTGCATCAATGATTCGGCGGCCTGAGAACTTACACCCTGAGTTAATAAATCAGCGTATGATAAACCAGACTGAGCAGCACCCATGACAATTAGGTTCTGCATATTACTTCCACTTAAGGCGGATAAGTTACCTGAACCTAATTGTCCAATTGCTGTAGCTAAAGCATCAATTGTTGAATCAGACATACCAACACTTGATAAAGAGCCCATTCACTTTTGAATAGTAGCTTCTAGAGCCATTCCAGCTGAAGAAGTCATAGTTGATTGGGCTTCAATTAAAGCATTAGATACTGACTGGAATCCATTGGCTATATATTGAGAAGTCTCATAATTTTGATTCAAGAAAGTTTTTAAACTAGCTTGAATGGCCATTCTTTGGTCGGTTAAATCTTTTCTTTGTAAATTAATTAACCTTAAGAATGTTCCGTCAGTAGCATTAAACATCATTCCTAAGTCATCAGATAATGTTTGTAAAAAGGCTCTTTGTTCAACATTGTAAACAATGCCTTGTCTAACCATTTCATCTAACTTAGAATAAACAGCTTCCTGCCTTACGATTCCACTACCAGCTATAGCTCTAGTTAAATCATCACTTACCTTTTCGACACTTAATGAAGTACCATTTAAGTTATAAGCGATACTTTCTTGAGTCTTCAAGAAAGAATCCATTGTAGATTCTAAAGTAGATTTTAATTTAAGAAGACCATCAGTAACAGCAGAGGCAGCTGCATTACCAGCATTTTCTAGAACTTTCTTAGAGACTTCATTCCTCTTCTCATCTCGTTTGTCCTTTTCGTCTTCAATGTCTTCATTAATTTGTTTTAATCTATCTTCTTTTTCTTTTAATAATTCTTCTTGTTGTTTCTTTTCTTCACTATTAAGTTTAGTTTGAGATTTCTGTTGAAGTTTTTCTATCTCAGCTTGAAGCTTTTTTCTTTCCCTTAGATTTCTGATATAGTCAAACTGGCCACCGACATCAACGCTGACTTTTGGAGTTGAGCTCATTGCTTTTTTTTCTACGTCTGCCATTTATGACTATTCCTTTCTGTTATCGTAATCCGCTCTCTTGTAATTTTTTCTTTGTTAATTCTTCGGTTTCCCTTACTTCATCCATAATAAATTCGAATAAATAATCACGCTCACGTGGAGTTATTTCAAGTAAATCAGTGTAAGAAGTATTACATTTTGTTGAAATAATATAACACTGTTTTACTATTTCTTTAAATCTATATGGTCCGTAAGGTTTACCGTCGCTAGTCAACGCGGGGTCTAAAAAATTCTGTTGTGAAGCGAAACATAGTATTGATATCATATCCGCAGGTCGGACACTCTGCATTAATATGAATATCGATTCCTACCTTACTATTTAATTCTTCCGCTTTCTGTAAAATTAAACTTGAATCTTTCATTGGTAATTTTTTAATGAATGTTTCAATTGTAATTGGATTAACTGGTTGTCCATCAATTGTCTTAATCATTGACTCAAGATTTAACATTAATGATGGGTCTTCCTTTAAATCAGGGAATTCCTTCTTTAATTTCTTTTTCTTTTTATCAATGTTATCTAAGTCACGTGGAGTTTGGAATCCAATTTCAATTGTTTTGCCCGTTACTGGTAATTTAAAAGTAGTAATTGGCTTAACAGTATCATCAAATTCATATACCTCTAATTCATCAAGGTTAATATCATAATCAAATACTTCACCACAATAAGGACAAATAATTGATAGCTTATAGTCAGGACCATAAGTTACAACTCTTAGTTTATGTAAAAGATATTGATAGTCGCCTAGACACATATCGTAGACTGAAACAGGCAACTTTGTCTCTAGGCAACTTTCAATAATTTCTGACATATTCTTGTATGGACTGTCTGTTGAAGTTAATCTCTTCATCTCATCAGCAACAGTCATACTTCTTAATTTAACGCATGGGTCAAACTTAACACTATAAATCTGTCCCTTTGATGGTAAACTATATTCTTCTTGGATTGTTACATTACTCATAAGTTATTACTCCTTGATATAATATACAAGACCTATTTTTATAAAGCTAATTCAGCATCTGGTAGATGTGGGATAGCTCTATCATAACGGATGGTGGCAGTAACAGTTTTCTTTCCTGCGTTTTCATTGCTCCAGCCATCTTCTGATAAGCTTGATACCCAGCAACCCTTTAAATCCCAGTAACGAACTAATGTGTTATCTGGTAAGTATTCAAGAACGGTTGCATCAACTTTATATTTATCTGAACTTGGAATAGTATCTTCGAAAATGTTATATGATAATGATTGCCAAGCTAGTAATACTGATTTTCCGTCAGCACCTACGAAGTCGTTGATTACTAATGCTTTTGTATCAAAAGTAGGAACGCCTGCGTAGTAGACAGTGCTGTTTCCACGCTTAATAGCAATTTCATCTTGCTTAAAGTGTGGTGGTTCAAATGATACTACTGAGAAGTCGATAATTTCCTGAGCGTTTGTAATGTAGGAATTATCATCGTCTGGGTTTTCACCGACTCTTAATAGTCTATCTAAACCAGAAACGATAAATCTAAAGTTATTCTGTCTTACTGGTTGATAAACAGTTGGGTTATCAGCTAAATGATATGTTCCAAATTCTGCCATAAGTATTTAACCTCCAATTACTAAATTACTTCTTCAACTTCAACTGAACCACCGTCAGTTAAGTTAACAGTAATATCAAAGTATTCTAATGCTTCAATTGGTTTAACAGTTAATAAAGCTTTTAAAGTAGCTTTCTTATCAGTAATTAATTTACTCCACCTATACCACTGAATACCGCGGCCACTTTGCATCTGGTCTAATAATGTGTTATTTAATTTCTTGAAGTTAATCCAAGCAATGTCATCGTTAGGTTCAAAAGTAACTCTTAATGATGCATGGTATAATTGCTTCTTGATGTCACAAACTAGAATTCTGACATTTAAGAAGTTTGTGTACTTATCTGATGTATCAGAAACAGTTGTTCTATTTCCCCAAATTCTTGTACCATAAGTTCCTACTGGCATAATTGGATTAACTCTGACGTCGGCGGTTTCACCTTCATCGCCATCACCCTGTAAGTAGTGCATAGCTGTTTCACCGATATTATACTTTAAGCTATTTAAGTTAGGAACTCTACCTCTAATAGTACCTGAGTTAGCTAACCAGTCAGCATTTGTTAAAGCATTCTGTGCAACGGCTAATAAATAACCAAAGCAGGCAGGCATTTCAGCAGACATCTGGTTAACTAATCCTGCAGCAGAAGTAGTATAAACACCCCATGGGTAGAATGCAGCTTCAAAGCTATTTCCACTACTTAATAAAGATAATACTTTCTTCAGAGTAGGGATACTTTCTGAACTTTGTGAGTCAACTTCAACATCAAATGGTAAAGTTTTTTCAAATTCTAGAAGGTCAATACAGTCAGCTCTGTCTTTAGGAACAGCTCTTAAGCTTGTATAAGCACCAGAGATGCTAGACCCATCTAGGATAACGTTAGGATAAGCACCAGAAGTAACAAACTTAATGTTCCATAAGTTCTTGTCATTGAATTCGGCGAAAGCCTCAGCTATAGAAGTTTGAATAGTGCTACTAGCTTCAGCTTCATTAGCGAATTCACCTTCATGATAAATCGGCTTAACTACAACAGGCATACCAGCAGCGAGCAATTCACAAATCATTAAATAAGACTTATCAAATAAAATGATTTCTCTATACTGGTCACCGCCAAGAGCTCTTGAATCCCTCCAGTAAGATACAACCCCACCACTAACCTTAGCTCTATAGACACCTTCAGTATCAGCTTCTTCTTCCCAGGTTACTGAAGCAGTTGGGAAGTCCTTTTTGAATTCAGCTAAGTTAGAATATCTAGCTGAGCTCTTATTGTCTAAGGTAACGAATAAAGGTACTAATACCGAATTCTCTGTGGCATTAAACTGGGCAAATGTAGTTAATTCATCTTCTTTTATAATTATTCTTGGCATTTTACCTCTCCTTTAATTCTCAATTGACAGTGAAATCTTCATCAGTATTAACATCAGTTAAGATTTCACCTATTTTTCTACCATTATCATTATAGATGAACTGCCCTGTTGTAATTCCAACTTTCCCAGTCTCAACCATCCAGTTGTCCATAAATGGTACACTAAATAAGTAAGCATCATCGATTGATAATCTGATGGTCATTCTTGTGAATTGTCCAGCTATCAATCTTTCTGGTATATCAGAACTGTCAGAGACAGTTGGTTCAACTAATACAGTAGAATTATGAAGTACCTTTGCATCATTGTAAGGAATCTCGATACTAACTCTTGGATAGTTAATAAAGTTGAAAATGAAATTCCTCATGTACTCATCAGCTTCTGCAAAGTACTTCGTATAAATATCTAGCTGATAAGTTAATTTAATCGGTATAGCATTTAATACCTTTGAAACACTAGGTGTTGATTTATTACGGTCATTCTCGTCATTAGTAATGTGACCAGCATCATAAGTCAGAGCACGTTTAGCCGTTGAAATGATTTCTATATCACTATCTCTAGACAGAGCAATTAATGGTAACCTTAGTGGTTTATCATCTACTTGGTCAGCTCTCATCTGGAATAACCTAGTTGAATCAGATGGTGATAAAACGGTCATATTAGGGTCTTTGACTCAGGCTTTAATTTTATCAACCATCGCTCCATCATAATATCTAATCGCCATTTAGTCACCTACTCATTCTCGATATATATTTCCTATATCATCAGAGATTCCATTAAACAGGTCAATCAACAGTGGGTAACCTTTAACTTCTCTGTTTCCATAGGTAATTACGTTTATTCATGAGACCAATAAAATTCCATCCTCTTTCAATGTTTTATTTATTGAAATGATATATTCATAACTACCGTTCTTACTTATAAGCAAATTCCTGAGGGCTTTAGATAAGATGGAAAATGAATTGATATTAAAGAAGTTATCGAATTCACTTAACCTTGTCCTATCAACGGTTAACAGGAACATCTTATAAATATAAAGGGGTAGATAATCATAAATGAATGATTCTTTAAAGTCTCTTGAATCTGTTCTAATTGTTAGCTGCATTGTCTAAATCCTTAGATAAAGTATCTAGGTCCTTCTTGTCCAAGTCTAAAGCCTTAGCAGCTTTAAGTTTTTCTTCTCTTGAAAGATTTTTCGAATTATTTTTAATAGTATTTACAAGTCTGCTTGAGTCATTTTTTACGCCAAGCTTCTTACCGAAGTCAAGTATTTCACCATAGTTATTAGTATCAAGCCTTTTGTTAAAACCTTTTCTGTGTTCACCTTTATCGGCTATATCAATTTTAACTATTTGTTTAGCCTCATTATTATTCTTTAACTTATACCAGTTAGGATTACAAATAACGGCATCCGTTTGTGCAGCATATTTTGTAGCGTCAGCACCATCTGCATCATATAAAGTATTATATAGTTTAACTCAACGGTCTTCACTCCTAGCCAGAGCAGTATTAACTCCGGGGTTATTTATGGCCTGTACGAATGGCTCAGTAGTATCAGATACTGCTTGCCAGTTAAAGCTATCGGCCCATGATTTAATAAACTCAGGTTTGTAGCCTGAAATAGTTTTAGCTGCAGTTTTTAATCCCATATTCTCAGAATAATTTCTGACTAAGTTATTGAGAGCTGCCTGTCTATATTTTTTGTCAGACATGAACTTTGAACTATTAAAAGCTTTTTCAGTTTCACCTAAGCTAAACCTATTAGCCTCTTCACCTTCGATACCATCAGAATTGTATTCATCCTTTTCTTTTTCAGATTTAACTTCTTTTTCTAAATCCTGACCTAAATCTTTACCGTCCTTCTTGACCTGTAAAACTTTTTGGTAGAACTTATCATCTCTGACAGCATCAGCGGCAGCCTCATTGTCCCAACCAGCATCAGTTAACTCTTTGAATATTTTTAGTTTATTTCCTGATAAACTTCCAGGAGCTTCAACTAATACATCTTCATTTAACTTTTTTATCTTCATAAACTAACCCTCATTCAATAAATTAAAGTCAGAGCTATTAAATAATTGAAGTTCTGCTGGCTGAATAGTAGTTTCATATTCAGGGACAATCTCACAAGTGATACTAGCCGGGAAAACCATAATGGCTGACATTCTTACTACACGGAAAGTCCTTCCTTTAGTATTATCATACGCACTAGGTATAGTGAATAAAGCACCAATTTGTAACCCTGGTAAATCGTATGGTACATGTATCAAAGCAGCTGATTCTTGTAGTTCAGCTATCCACCCAAGTTTCTTGGCGGTTCTTTGTGTTAACTTTTCTTCAAAGATACAGCCAACTTTAATTGGGTCTTCATAATTCGAAATAAGCTCAGATTGCAAGTTGTAATGTTTATTTTCTTTAGGAGCTTTATATAAAACCTGAACGCCTATAAGTCTGACCATTTCGTTGAAATAGCGACGATGGAGCTTTGTGTTTTGGTTTAATAAAACACCATAATCACCCTTATAAGCCATATTTAATCTCCTAAACTATTTCTTCTTGATTCTTCCGTAAACTCTAATTGTGTCGTTAGAACCAGTTGATTCATTAAGCTGTTTTACCTTGTAGTTATAAATTAAGCTTTCAGGAATATATTTCTTTCCCTCTAAAGTTCCACGGACCATGAAGGCCTTATTAGAATTAGTGAAAGTCTTGTTATAACCCTCAAGAACTAATTTGCCACGCTTAGAAATTGAAGCACCTTCAAAGACGAATCTAGTCTTTTTCTGAGCACCTGATTCAAAAGTGATTAAACCTTCTACGATAACGGAATCTTTACCTTCATTAATGTTTGTGGTCTTGTAGTTTTTAACATTTCCATAAACCTTGCGCATATAAGATTCGCCCATCTCGTCGAATGATTCTTCGTCGAAGTCTTCAATATCAACTTCTTCTTCCTCTTCACCTTCTAATGGTTCTTCACCTTCAAGAGGTTCTTCTTCAAATATTTCTTCTTCACCAGCTTCAACTTCAGGCTCATTAGCTTCGATTGCAGCTTCTTCTTCTGTGTCTAACGGTACGATTTCTTCTTCGCCAGCTTCAGCATCTTCAGGTTCATCTAATAATTCTCCACCGGGCTCCTGCCAATCTTCATTAGCATTTTCTACTGGTTCGGTTGTTAAACTGACGCCACCATCTTCTGTTGAATGTAGTTCAATGTGTTGGTCATCTGTTTCTAATGAAAGATTCTCAATACCTTCATTTAATTCATCACCCTTAACTGGGTTTTCTTGAGGGGTTTCTAATTTAATATCGTCTTCGACAGCCGTTTCAGGGTCTAACCCCAAATCATCTGGGTCTTCGAATTCTTCTTTTAACTTCTTACCACATGATTCATCTACATCCTCACACTCACATGGATTTTTTCCACAGTTAGGACATACATCATCTTTCTGTTCTCTTAGATGTTTTCTAGCGATTCTGTTAACTAAAGATTCTTCAACTTCTTCCTCTTCAACTTCTTCATCACTAACTTCTACATCATCGGCAGGAAGTTCTTCAACTTCTTCTTCTGTTTCTTCAGGTTCGATTTCTCTGTTAGCATCGAAAGGTTCAATCTTACCAATTACTGTATAACCAAGTTCATTGTTACATACAGGGCAAGCTTCATCTACATTGGCCAAGCCTGATTCTTCATCGATGATAACATCAGCCTCATCCTTATAGATTCTTGAATGGCAGCATTCGCATTCTAGAATTACCTTACCAATATAGTTATCGGCTAATTCTGATTCATCATCAGCGTTTACATCAACGATTTCTTCTTCTGGGATTTCATCGACATCATCATCGATAAATGATTTCAGCTCATCTACCTTATCGGCGTCAACAGATATATCAAAATCATCTTCAAGTAAGCTGAGTCTTTTGAACGCTTCCTCTAAATAATTAATATTATCCATTAATTAACCTCCATATTATATATAATTTAGCAAAATATATCACAATTAAACTATACAATATTTCACACTAGTCAACAGGATAAGTGAAATTAGCCTGAGCTTCTAGTCTTTCTCTTAAGGCGTTCAGCTCTTCTTTACCCTCTGTTAGAAGAGTTTCACCGTCCTGAGCCCAGATTGCATCGTTTAATGTATACCTAGTTCTGATTCTTCCTAAAGTTATTTTAGTGTGTGCAAGTGATAGTCTTAATAAAATATCAGTCCAATATTCACCTTTAATCTCATTTACATCTTCTAACTTAGGAACGTATTCAATTGTAATTTTTGGTGGAGCAGCTTCTGTAAAGTTGATATATAGTTTACCACCTGACTGGTCCTCGTGATAATCAAGGTCAGTTGAGAAGGTACTACCTATCTGCTGCATAGTGTTGTAAGCTGCATAGTTTAAAGCTCAGTTGTTTGTATTGTAGCCATAATAGTTATTAGCGAAATTCCATTGTGCAACAAACATTGGGTCAGAAGTTCCACCTGTAGTTGTTGAAGTAGAACCAACGGGATTAGTTCTATACACGTTAGAAACGGAACTAATCTTAATGTTATTTTCTTTCTGGAGTTTAGTTAAATCAATACAGCTAGCACCTTCAGCTGTTACAAGAGAAGTTGAATCATAATATCTGTTTAACTCTTTTAAAGCAAAACTGATAATCTTCTCTATATCTTTATCTTTGAGCTCACTCTCTAATATTCCACCGGTTAATTGGAACTTGATTTGTTCGACATAATCTTTTAATTCCATCTCTAACCTCCATTAATCGACATCATATTTTTTTATATCATATTTATTGAGAAGTTCTGCCAGCTCAGAATCAGTAAGACCAAATCTCCTGGCCGTTTCTTCTCTTGTATGATTAGACCATTTATAGAAGTTTTCTAAAGAACCTTTACTTATGTTCGGTAAAGTCTTCTCAGGTTCTTCTTTCTTTTCAGGTTTATATAAACTCTTTTCAATGGCCTTATCGATATCTTCTACATCCTCTTCATTGTCCATTGTGTTGGCCAGTTCATCATCCATTCCAAATAGATTCATCTGAACAGCTTTGTCGTACGACATATCATACAGTGCAGGGAAAATCAATCTAGCGAATTTGTCTTCATAATTGGCCTGCATATATTCAACATAATTAGTAATACTAGTAGCCAATTTCATTGCCCAGTCAAGATTATAAAGGACAGCTATTGTATGTTTGCAGCCTGCACCTTTAGTATTCCCTGGGTTTGTAATATCAGCTACTCTGACCTCCGGTCTACCACCATTGTATCTATCCTTTGTGGCTCAATAAGAAAAACGATACTGCCAATCCTTACAAGTACAAGCGATATAAATATCTTGTCTATTAATGGCATCAATCAATGCTCGGTAAACACATTTATATTCGAACTTATCTTTGTTTCTCTTGATTTCTCGTTTTATATTATCACATGCGCCCTCAAAAAGAACTTCAACCTCATAGTTATCTGTTTCCCCGTGGACAGGTACTTTGAAAGACAACATATTACCTTTGAAGAGTGCATTCATATCAATCTTATTAAAATTGGTAATACTGTTATAGATATGTTGTTTATTTTTTCTTTCATACCTGGTAGTACCATAAGACTTTACGACATCCGCCTTCTTAGACTGGTCGATTAATTCTCTTCTAGTTTTTTCAAGCAATAATTCTGACATAGAGATACCTTATTATATTTAATTTAGCAAAATATACAAAATAAAATACAACAAAAAATGGCCAACGCCGTGAAAGGAGGTGAATAAAGACGACGCTGGCCCTAGAAAGGAGGTGATTTGTATAAACAATAATTTGTTGTTAGAATAATAATCTAGTCAGTACAGTTCCCAGAACAGGACCAACTAAGAATAAGTTTAAGAGGATGTGTCTGAATAAGGTTCCACCTGTAAGAATATTTCCTATTCCAAACACTATGTAGATTACTGCGTATGAACCAATTTCAATCATTTCTTTGTAGTATTCAAGTGAATTACCTTTTGGGTAAACTATAAATACTATTAATAATGAAAATAAAATCATTCCCGCTATTACGAAATAAGCGAAAGACGGTCCAACTGATACGTTATGATAATCTCTTTCACGGATGTGATAGTTACCATGATTTTCGTTTACATGGTAGACAGTTGTGTTATTTCCAGTATTTCTAGTAATCCTCATTTCTTAATCCCCTTTATTTACAATATTATTATAGGAGATTTAATAGACGAATGTAAACTATTCATTACTATAAATATCACGTAACAGAACACTATTTTGGAAATCTACATAATCATCAGAAGGTAATTCCTTTGGCTCTTTATTTAAAGTAGAAATAACTTTACCTCTAGTGATGATGGTCTGTTTCTCACCACGAAAATCTTTGTGAGCTTTTACTTTACCTCCAATTGTATCGCCTACTTCAAACTCAGTAGCCGTTGACCACATATAAATATTTTTATCTGTTCCAACAATTCTCCAGTAAGTTGTATCAGTTCCACCATAATATGAACCATAATGGTTGTATGAAATAGCCTTCATCTCAGCTACTTCAAAAGTAATGTAATCACCAACTTCACCTTGGAAAGTTGATGGGTTCAGGTCTCTTTCTCTTTGCTCTTTCTGATTCTTGAAATAAATATTCAAAGCAGATAACAGGAGATTAATTTTATTTTCAGGTACTACCTTACTAATCCTTAAAACTCCTAAAGCCTTAAAGTAATCCGAAGCCTGAATTCTATCTTCTAACCAATTTAGAAAATCATTTATGTATTTATTATCAACATTATCTGGTAAGTTGTCATACTCTCTCTTAATATACTCAGCGGTCTCACCCTTTGAATAACCCTGAGATTCGACTACACCGTAAGCCTTAGATAATAATTCGAAAAAGTTATAATCCATAGTTATATTCCTTTACACATATATTATATTATATTTAGCAAGAAAAATAAACTAAAAGAAAAAGAGGAGATTAACTCCTCTTTTAGTTTTCACTTAACTCAGTCCTAAGACTAAATCTCGCTTGATTCACCCATGTCGATAACTGGGACTGGGAATGAATCGTTAGCAACTGTAGTGATATTAATCTTACCAATTAAGAACTTGTTGATAATCTTCATATCGTACAGAGTTGAGAAGCCCTGAGCCATTGTGCCATCTGCGAATCCTAATAACTGAGTAGGAACGATTGGCATGTAAGGAGCGTAGACACCAGTAGCGGTCTTGCCATCAGCACCTAAGATACCAAGTAAGCATTCCTTACCAAGCATAGGAGAAACGATAACCTTTAAGCCAGCAACAGTACCAGCAACGTATGGTCCGTTTACAGCAGCATTTGATGAAGGCTGGAAGCCCTTAACAAATGATAAGATAGGCATAACTTCTGGTCCAACTAACATCCAGTTAGGCATCCAACGACCAGTTCTCTTATAAACGTCAGCCTTAGCCTGTTCTAGAACTCTAGCAAAGCCTTCAGCCTTCATTGAGTAAGAGATAGTATCTAATTCAGTGTCCATCCATGTCTGAGGAACTAAACGTCCAGCAGCTTCTTCTTCAGCTGCAGCAGCCTTAACTAATAAGACAGCCTCACCATCAATTTCGTACTGTAATTCAGCCTGAGCTTGCTGAGCGATTGTAGCTTCGAAGTCCATGCCGTAATCCTGCTTGCTCTGGAATGCAGCGAACTGTGAATAGTAAACAGCGATTCTACGAGCTCTAGCAGTTAAGTTGATACCAGCCATGTGGCCAACTAATGTTGGAAGCTTTTCCTGTGGGATGTATTCATTGTCATAGTGATAACGAATCTTACCATCAGCATCAGCAGTTAAAGTACCATCTGAATCTGGTTCTAACTTTGCCCAAGTAGCACCATTGTCTGATGAGAATTCAACATCACCAATAACAGGTGTCCATGAAGGAACAACAGTTCCAGCAACAACTGATTCAACAACTGCAGCACCAGTGTAGCGTGAACGGTCTTCTGTCATCTGGCCTAAGCCATAGATAGGAGAGTTAGTAATATTACGAGCGTTCCATGGGTCTGTGTAAGCGCCAGTGTGGTCTTCACCACGGTATGAAGCGATGGCATTCTTGAATGGGTCAGCGTCAGCCTGTCCACCAACTCCGCCTTTTTCTGTACCAAGAGCGAATTCCATGTAGGTTAAGTAGCCACTGAATGATGTCATTGGCTTAACCATGAAGATGTCATTAACAATTAAGTTAGGCATTGTTAATGTAGTAATGTCCATACAGAACTGTTTGAACTTACCTAAGTCAGCTCTCTGAGTGCCTACGCTGTTAGCGAAAGCTTCGTTGATGAACTTAGCGGTATTGTCCAAGCAAGCAGCTGTAAGGAGTTTCTTCTGATTAGACATTCTTGAACCAGCATTCTGCTGAGCGTAATATTTTTCAGAAATGGCTAATCTTCCCTTATAACTTTCTAATAAGTTTGCCATTGTATAACCTCTTTCGTCTATTTAATATCAGCTAATTGTAATAAAGAACTTGTGACGGTATCATCACCTAAATCGATAACGTCCCCTCTAATATATTCGTTCTTAGAAGGTTTAACAGATACCTTAGTATCTTCGGTTAACCTGAAAGGTAACTTTCTCATATTAGTCTTATACTGACTTAATTCTTCGCAAATCGGTTCGATGTCTCTGATTTTGTATGATTCACCCAACTTCTTTAATACTTCTTCTTTCTTAAGGCCATAGCTGGTAGCCTTAAGCTCAACATAGTTTTCTTTTAAAGACTTATAACTTCGTCTGTATTTTTCTACTAATTCCTTAGTACTATCTAGTTGCTTAGATACAGTAGCTAATTCCTTTGTACGGTTGTTAAGCTCTTCTGTCAAAGTAGAATTCTTCTTTTCAAGTTCTTCTTTTGATTCAGTAATTGAATCCATATCAGACTGAGCCTTTTTCCTAGCTTCAACCAATGAGGTGATTCTAGCATTTCTGGTTGACAGCAACCTATCTTTTTCATCGAGAGATTCTTTTAAGTTTTGAACTTCCTCTTTAAGAGGTTTCAGCTTCTTAACTGTATCACTCATTTCTGCTACAGCTGATTTGTATCTCTGTAGCTCTTCATTCAACCTAACTTCCTTGGCACTACCAACTGATAGTTGTTCCTGAAGCGATAAATTATCTTCTTCCAACTTTTTAATTTTTAATAAGGCTTCCTGGAATTCAGCAACTAATTCCACATCAGACTTGTCATCGACAACTTCTTCTTCCTCTTTATCAGAACTAGGCACGCTAGATTCTTTATTTTCTTCTATTTCAACTGGTTCATCACCTAAAGATTTAACGTGTGTGTCTCTTTCGGTTTCAGCCCAGTTAATAAAATTATCAAATTCTTCTGGTGAGTACATAATTTGTGATAATAAAACACCAGTCTCATTATAGTAATCATCAATTAATGATTCTAAATCAATGTCAGAGTTAATTTCTTTCCATTCATCGAAATACTGCTGTAGCTCTTGGACAGCACTTTCATCAAGTTTAATTCCTAAACCGTCAAGGGCTTCCTCAGCAATCTTTTTGTTTTCATCTGTTTCTTTATTTAAAGATTCAGTTAAAGCTTGACGTAAAGTTTTGTTATATCTCTTCTTATCAAGGGATTCTACGAATGAAAGTCTTGCACTTTCGACAGCAGGAATTTCTACTAAGTCGAAAGCATTTAATTGATAAGTATCTGGGTCAACTTCTTCTTCTCCGTTAGGGCCGGTAATCAAGTCACCAGTACCACGAGATGAAATACCAAGTTTATAACCATACTTAGCCAATTGATAAGCAATTCTTCCACAAGGTGTATCAAGAATATCGACGTAGGCAACCAACTGACCATCCTTATCTTTTACAGGAGGTTCAGGCATAACGCAGGCAACCTTTTCCATATCTACTTCTTCATAGTCTGGGTGACACAACTGACCAAAGATTCCACCGTTAGCAAATCTTTCTTTAATCAAATCTGAGTTCAAAAGATTTTCTCATAAGGACTCACTGTATTTTCTACCGTTTCTAGTACCATTTGTAAAATCTGCTACCTTACCATACAGTCTACCTAAAATTCCCCTCTTCTCCTTCTCTTCTGGAGATAGATTTTTGAACTTTAGTACGGTAGCCTCATTCAGTTTGTTAATCATTGTTTGCCTCCCTACGACGTAAAGATATCCTTCCACTTTTCCCTTTTATTATATTTAATTTAGCATCCATAAAAATATTTTTTCTATTCTTTTATCATTTGTAAGACTTTTACATCTGCCTTTATCAGCTTTAATAATTTGAAAGCAGGTTCAATATTAAATGTTTTGAAGTAAATCTCTAATGCTTTTGTTATTTCATCAGCCCTAACATGTTTTAAGAACATCGGTTTATCATCACATTCAAACTGTAATATTTGATTTAATAATCCTGATAGTGTTGTTAAAATAGTCTTAGCGTCTTGAGTAGCATTTTCATCTGACCTCATGATATTGATATACATTTTTGAATGTTTGTTATTATAAGATTTTCTTATCTTCTCATAAAATCTTACTACTGATAACGGTTTAGAATCATTAATTCTTTTTAGAATGTCTAGTGGAATGGTATCTGACTTATATAAAGTTAATATGTCCTTTGATACATCCTCTCCCGAGTCTTGTAACTCAGTTAAAAGTAATACTACATCACTTTTTGAAATCATTTGTTTGCCTCCCTATTTGATATAATCAACTTAGTGATTTGTGTTTTTATCTTACTTCATTATAAGATATTCCCATTTCAGACCAGCTAGGTAAATTATCTTCTTCAGTTAATAATTCACCTTCGCCAGAACTAAAGCTTTCTTCTGGGGCTTCAGGCATCTCCATTGGAGCTGATTCCTCACCACCCATAGCTTCTTCAGGTGTTGGCAGTTCCTCTCCGCCTAAATCAAGGTCGCCGCCGCCTCCACCACCAAGGTCGAAGTCGAAGTCTTCATCACCACCGAAGTCTTCATCACCACCTAAATCCTCCTCACTACCTTCGTTATTACCTTCTGCCTCTTCGGTTAATCTATCAATTTCATCCTGAATAGCAGTGATAACGTTGATGTCTGAAATTGTATTTGATAGCAATGACTTTAAGATATTCAGTTTTGTAACTTGGTCTTCAATTCCATCTACTAAACTCATAATTTCTCTAATATTAGAAATTGAACTTGAAAGATTTTCTTTTCTATCCTTCTCTTCTTGAGTAGTAGGAGCTTGCATTTTTAATCTGAATTCATTAATATACTTAGTCAAACCCTTGTCTAATAACATCAGGTTGATTGAGTCTGTTAAAGCCTGAATAATAGCATTCTGTACTCTCTTGACTGTCTTAGCATATCTACTTGAAGTTAATGATAAGGCAGTACCACCGTTAAATCCTGTGGCATCATCAGTATCACCTAAGTACTGTTTTGGAATACCTAAAGCACCATATAATTTATTCTTAAAATAATCAAGGTCAACCAAATCTCCAACGTTAACGTCTCCACCAATTTGTCCAGTAGTTAAAGCACCTTTACCATCATGAGTAGGTACGTAGATAACGTTTTCAATTGGGCCTGGATTAGTATAGTTTTCGTATGATAAGTTCTTGGCTAATGATGACCTCTGCTCAATCATCTGCTTAATCCTATGTAACAACTTCTGAACATCATTCTTTTCCATATCACCAACTTCAACAGATACTGTTCTGATGATTGATGATTTAGTGATTCTGTTTAATAAGACAGAGTTTTCAAGTAATGATAATTCACGCCAGATTTTGTAAATGTTATATAAGATTGATTGGCCACGCTTAACAGAATAAGTCATTGAATTAGTCTCAGCTTCTGAAGTTCCATCAGTTATGATAGATACCTCTTCCTCAGTCCTGTTTGAGTTATCTTCAAGGCAAGCATGAACCAAATCAGTTGCAGGGTACAGGTCAACATCTCCACTATTGAAATTATATTTAAACAGATTTGAATACTGCTGGAAATAATCGTCAGCTTGTGGAGATTTTGTTTGAATATGAGACCTTACGTAACCAACGGTCTTACCAAATCTCTGCAGGTCAAATACTTCAGCTGGGTTCTTAACCATCTCCATGTACTCAGCGAAGTGGTCATTTTCTTTATAAGCTTTAATAATTACATTTTCATTCAAAACTTCTGACTTCTTAAATAATTCTGCATTATATTCAGAATCTCTATATAGTCTTAAATATAGGTCACCATATTTAACTAATGAGTATACCCAACCAAAGATATTCTTGTCAACATTCATTGAATCAAGTAAGTGTTCTACCTCACCAAGAACTCTTTCATCATCAGCTTCAGCCCAAACTATCTGTCCCTGTTCGTTAGGTTCGCAAGCATCTGATGTGTAAATATCAAGAGCTACTGCAATAATTGGGTCTTGTGCCATTGAATCAATTAAATTATAAACTTCATCTCTTGACTGAGAGATAGAAGTAAATGAATTAATATCAGTTAGGTCAAGAACTTTGTTCTCAGCAGCGTCAATGATATTATCATATAAAGTATTCTTGGTATCAATATCATTTATTCTATCGGGTAGGGGTACGGCGACAGCTTTATTTTTATAGTCTATATTTCTAAAAGTTTCATCGCTTGGCATAAGTGTCCTCCATTAAAATAATATAATACCATCTGATGGGTAGTAATCTTCTGCTTCACCCATCCCGAAATCTATAATAGGTTTACTCAAAGGTATATTTTTAACTTGATTATTAATCAAGCTTTCTTGTAAAGCATCTATTGGGTCGTCAAGGTTAAACTCGTTAATATCAGCAACCCAGTTAGCACTTTCCCCAAATTCATAACCGAATTCCTCAGCATGTTTTGAAGCATTAAATATTGCACCACAGACAGCGTCTGCTTGGTCCTTAGAACCAAATCGTCCGTTGTCTGGGTGGTCAACTTTACCTGAGTTAGCATTCCTTTCAAGGTTTATTACTTCCTCTGTAAGTAAAGCTGAGTTTTCTTTATACAGAATAAATCTGTTTTCATAAATAGTTGTTTTGAAATATTGGTAAGGTTTACAAATTCTATCGGTATCTACACGGTCAACTGACAATGTATCACACTCAAATCCCCTTGACCTTAATTCTTGTAGTGTATCATAGGACTGGAAGGTATCAGCGGTTATACCACGAATACTAAAGCCCTGTTCCCTTAACCAGATAATAAATCTCCTGTTCTTTTCAAAAGATATCTGGTAACCTTTTGGCGCTTTAACTGATACACTAAAAGCTAGCTGATAAATTAAACTATTATCGCTAGTCTCGCCTTCCTGTGTAGGTTTCTTTCCTTTAATTCATATACCAGCAATACCAGTTTTGTCACCTGATACAGACATATCAAGGTGAATGTACATCGGCTTACGTTTCATTTGTGGGTCAACCGAAGTCAGGTCAACAAAATCAAAATATTGCTGAGTATCAGTAGGTGAGTTTCCTACTTCAATAACATCTCTAGTAAACAGATTTTTAATCTTATCAGATTTACATTCATTAAATCTTTCACCTGAGATATATTTTGATAACTCACTTGAAGCAATACCTGCATAGTCTGCTAATGCCCTATCAATTCCTTCAAGGAAATTAGCTTTATATTCAACAGGTACTTCCAATATAGTATACCCCTTTTCTGTCCAATAATTAATATCATTGTCAGAATCAGGTATAACTTGTGAAGTTAAGAATTTGTTTCCGAGAGCTACCTTGAATTTTTCACCTGAATATTCTTTAGCTGGCCTAATGTTCCATGTAGGTTCATCAACTATAATAACATTGTCAGGCTCATTTTCAAGAGCAGCACGCATGTGAGTTTCCAAGAATGATTTATCACTTCTCTTTGAAGAAGCTAATATAATCAGACCAGGGTTATTTCCGTTATGGGTAAATCTAGTTTTCATACCACCCATAGCGGTATCGAGCATATCTTTTGCTCTTTCTTTTTGTATTTCAACATCCATGTTACGGATGAAGTCTATTTCATCCATAAAGGCTCCCATAATAGGTTGACCTATTACATGTGATGGCTGTGAGCCAATGATTATATTAATATAATCAGGAGCCATTCAATATGGAAGGTTATTTCGTTGTGTCATTTCTCCACGGGCCATAAATCACGGAGAAAGTTGTACCGTTGACTGGAATTTATTAATCCCAATATTCTCAGATAATGTCTTAGTGATATTCATGAAGGCAAAAGCAAACTTTTCAGTTACCTTCAAGTTGTAATAGGCATGTGGGTTCTTCAAACACATCAACCTGTAAATCATATATAACATGCAGGTTACTGCTATTTCAGATTTACCCAGACCACGTCCGCCTGATTCAATCAGGTTATTGACAGATGTTGTATAGGGGTCAGGGAATATTTTTGGTAATAGATTTTCCCAATAAGGGAATAATTTCAAATTACCCTCAGGGTCTTTCCATGCTCTACCTAAATAATTATCATCTTTTATAAACGTCAATATGTCAACTGGAATTTCCTTCCAGTCTTCATATAAAATATCTTTTAACTTTGAGGAATTACCTGTCTCTGAATATTCTTTTACTATTTCAAGAACAGCTTTTCTTTCCTGTTCAGTTAATCCTTCTAATTTGATGTTAGTCATAGACTACCCACCTTTCAATTTTTTAGCTCAAAACTTTCCAAGTACCACCGTCATTAACCCAAGTTATCCCCGACTGCCATGTACCGTTAACATTTACCCATGGTATTCCACCCTTCCAAGTACCATTAACATTAGTCCAAATTGGGTGACCATTTTCAGGTATTGTAAGAGTAAAAGTGCCCCAGTCTTTATCTGAACGTGGACCATAGCTTGAGCTTGAGCTAGAGTCAAGATAGCAATGAATGTCCATTGACAATGTATCAAATGGAGACAGATTTATGGTTCTTACATTTGTAACACTCTTTTGGCTAACACTATAATTGATGTCATGGTAAGAAGTATTAGCCCAAGCTGCTGCCCAGTTAAAATAGTTAGTACCACTAGTTAATGTTCCATAACTATGACGGTTTCCGCCAACATATAAATAATATGTCTGAGAAGTACCGCTGCTTGAACTAGTAGCCGTAGCATATAATTTATAGGCTTTATTAGCTGAGTTTACATCTCAACACCAACCTGAGCTAGAGCTACGTTTCCAAGTCCAGGTAGAAGTAATCTTAATGGTATGATTTACTCTATCTAAATCACTCAAAGCCAAAGTTAATTTAATTGCCCCATTAGAGGTACCGGTATACCAACCAAAAGTATCTCCATTTAATAATTCTCCACTTTCACCATTATTTAAAGTTAAATTCTGTCCCATAAATTATCAATCACTTTCTAATATTAACTTGTAGGTTCTGTATATTGAATATAAAGGTCACCGCTATTACCACCTGATGGAGCAGCTGTTCCATAAGAAATATTCCTGCATCTAAATCCAGTATCACTATTTGTGGCATCAATAATTAAACCACCTGTACCACCAACTTTAACAGTCCCTGAGGAATCCTGCAGCCAAAGGATTCCAGGAGTGTTACCATTTTCTTTTGATAATATTTCATTACCATCCATTTCAATATGCTGAGCAGTTGAAGCACCACCTATAATTAAAGCAGGTTTATTATCTGCGGCGCCGCTTGCATCTTGGGTTTTTAATAATGTTAAAGTGCCAGAGATAATATTCACATTTCCTGATTTTCCTGTAATAGTTATTTTATCTGACAAATCAGGAGTAGTTCCCTGAGCACCTACGGCACTTTGTATTTTTAATAGGTTATCATCATCAGACCCTGAAAAATATGGTACAATAGCAAATTGGTCTCCATAATTATTTTCTTTTCAATAAAGTCTTCCTGCACTAACAAAATTAATACCTTTATTAGCAGCAAAAGCAAGGTCACCAGACATAGTATCTCCCGCTTTAAGTAAGTTTAATGATGATGAACCATTTACTACAACATTATTGTCAGTGTCAACTTGTAAGGCTCACTTACCCTTAGTAGCAATACCATGTGCACCAATTCAAATACCACGAGTCCCATCTCCATTTGAATTACCCACGGAGTCAAGAAGTATAGAACCAGAATTTGAATAAACACCAACAAACCTTTCTGCGGTATCAGATAGTGTACCAGAGCCAATGCTTCCACCAACCTGTAATTTACCAGTTGATGGATTAAATAATAAATTAGAATTCTTTCTAGCTCCCTCAGTTTTAGTAGTATTATCAGCTGACCCACTAAACAATATTTCATAGTCATTATTATCTGATGTAGCAGTTTGTGCCACACTACTATTTGTATTATAATCAATTAATGTTACTCAGTTTGTACCATCATAAGAGAAAAGATAGGTTTGATTAGAAGCTAGGTAGCCAACTCCAGGTAAATTATTTATTCCACCATTTCTAAAACACTTAATAGGGGCAGCACCTGTACCATCAACATTAAGAGTTAGACTAGCTACGGCAACTGAATTTGTATTAGAGAAAGTTACTAAAACAGTAGCGCCTGTAGCCAAAACAAAATTATTACAATCAACTGCTTTCTCAGCAGTATCTGCAGCAGTAGAACAAGTACCATAATAAATCTTATTTTGGACCGAATGAGCTGTAACGTTTACACAATAATAAGAATGATTATTACTACTAATACCAGTACCAATTAAATAAAATGTAGTAACATTTCCCCTGGTATTGTAGTTTCTTAAACTTCCAAAACTGTATTGAGGTAAGTCGTTTACCTTATTATTCGTGTTATAAATAAAAACTTCATAATAGAAATGAGAACCCTTAGCAGTATGGCCCTTGAAGATAGTATTAACCCTATTCGGGTATTTAACACATAAAGCCTTTAATATACCAGCCATGTAATCAGATATTGAACTATTTGTTGTCAAAGTACTATCTATAGCTTGAACTTCACTCACTGAGATTTCAGCGTATACTTCCCTTCTTGAATAATTTTCTTTCTGACTGCTACCACTATAATTTTCAAGGGATGAGACCCCGATGAGGCCTAAGTCACCCGACATTTTATCTCCTGACTTTTTTACGTAAGTAGTTGGTATTATATTTCCGCTACTATCCTTATGAGCCAAAGGGTATAACAGGTTTCTACTCTTATCTTTTAATTGTATATCAAACTTTCTGTTTGCCATATTTTTACCTTAATATAATATACAAGTTACCAGTTACTTCCAACACTACCAGTATCTACAAAGTCTGATTTATCAACCATTTTTATTGCTTCACGTTGATAGTAACCAAATACCTTTTTATTATCAAATGAGAGACCAAATGGGCAAGCCTTAGTTAAATCTTTAGTTAAGACTACAGCCACACATCCCATTTTATTTATTCTTTTACCAGTATTATCAGCCTTTTCGTTGCCAAACCACTGAATCTCAACTTTACTTCCTACAGGGACATCAGCTAGAATATTCTGTCCACTGAACTCATCTCTAGCATCTTCCAAAGCTTCATTCTCTTCATAAGTTGGCTCTTTTATATCACCGATAGTAACGGTTCCACCAGCTGTACCATAAGCCGCTAGTTCACAAATAGGAGAACATAGAAAACCAGCTTTAGGATAACTACCATATTTAAATCCTTGGCTTCTATATCGTCTACCAGTCCAAACTAAGTATTGGACACCACCACCTGAATAACCGGACTCGGATGTTACACAATATTCTTCAGGAGTCCCTGGTTTGAAGACAGCCTCGACAAAGCCTACGTGTCCTGGTTGACCGTCAGTGGTATTACCTCTCCAACAAAGAATAGCTCCCGGGACAGGTCCCTCAGAGATATAATAACCAGTTGAAGTAGGTGTGCCATCCCTATAAAGAGACTTAAAACTGAATGAGTAGGCATTACAGTTAGGGACTCCTTTAAACTTATGGACCTTTTTATTATTCAATGATGGGATGACGTAATCATCGCCCTCTTTTTTTAAGTAACCTGACTTTAAAGCTAAACCCCATATTTCATAACTTCTACCGTTAACAAAGCCTACACAGTTAGGTAAAACGGTATAGGCTGAAGGAGAACCATCAAGTTTTGCCGCAATCTGATTAGGGTAAGTTGAAAGTGATTTTCCCGCCTTAGTTCACATGCCTTGTCTGTTAGTCTGGCTAATGTAAATAGCAGTGGCCTTTCCACTTTCACCTGCTGGAGTTGTATGTCCAGCCTTAGTATAATAAGGATTCCATTTTGTAATATTAGTAGAATAAACAGCAGATTCCCCATCTTTTAAACCTCTCCCTGAGCTTAATTTGTCACCGGTTGGGAAAGTTAATGATTTAATAATTCCAGGGTAGGTTGTGGTATATTGATAGAGATAGTCAAAAGATCCGCCCGCAACACCATCAGGCGCAGTAGTATAAGTATATGTTCCACCACCAGTATCATTTGGGTTAAATGTTTCTTGTGGTTGTCCGCCACCACCACCGGAGCCGCTACCGCCCCCAGAGCCACTTCCACCACCACCTCCTGGTGGTACCGGTGGGCCATCATATAGATTTGGGTTTCTTGATAGTGCCATCCTATACCTCCTGAATTATATTTAATTTAGCAAAGATTAAGAATTTGAGATTCTTCAATTATCAATCAAGTTATATAAATCTTCTTTACTTAATCTTTCAGAATTCCTGCTTGTAAATGGTTCTGTATAAATTCTATCACTAGTAATAGAATCATTTACTCTAAAATAATTTCCAATTTTTTCTGAATGATTTAATTCTATAACACTTAAAAGTTCTTCGTCTATTTTTTCAATGCATCTAAGTCCTATTATTGTTTGATTATCACTGAAAGCGTCAGCTAATTCTTGTATTGTACATGATTTATTGTTATAAACAAATAAGTCACCATTGTTCCCATTGTTACAAGCAAACCATACCAATTCAACGGCGTCATCTAAACTCATAAAGAATCTAGTCATTGTTGGGTCAGTAATAGTTAATTGTTTACCTTCTCTAGATAATTTATCAAATACTCAGGCTATACTACCATTACTTCCAAATACGTTTCCATATCTAGTTCTAATCAATTGAGTATCTTTATTGTCAACTGATTTTATATATTGTTCTATGAATAATTTTGATGTTCCATAAATAGTTAGTGGGTCAACTGCCTTATCAGTACTTAAAAATACTAATTTTTTAATTTTATGTTCAATAGCGGAATTTATAACATTTAAACATCCATAGATATTAGTTTTGTAACATTCAGTAGGATTTGATTCGCACTTATCAATATGCTTCATGGCTGCAGCAAGAAAAACATAATCAACTCCATCCATTACAGAATCAACAGAACTTCTATCTCTCATGTCACCAATTACATATTTTATTCGATTATTATTAAACTTTAGTCGGTGTTCCCATTGTTGTTTCTCACCTCTGCTGAAGATAATAATATCATCTTCAGTATTTTCCAATAAAAACTTAGTCATTCTAGTCCCAAATGAACCAGAACCCCCAACAATCAAATATTTCATATCTATACTTCCCAATAAACTTTATGTGATAAAACTCATTCTCTGAGTTCTTTAATCATTGTCTCATAGTCTGGTAACTCAGCCGGAAAACTATTAACTAAAGATTTATCAACAGTTTTCATTTCAACTGGAGTTATAGCTTGCCCACCAAAATATTTTTTAATTAACATTAACAACTCGTATTTAGAAATCTTTGAGTCAGGCACTACATTATATAAACCAGTTAAACCTCTATCCATTGCACTTTCCATAACTTTAGCTAACTCTAAAGTAGTAAGCCCTGTCCAATAAGCTGAGGTAAAACCATTGACAGGAGAATCTTGTGATATAAATCAATTGAACAAACCGATACCATTTTTATTTAAGTCTGGTCCAATAATAGAAGTCCTTAGAGTTAAGTTCTTTTCATCATCTAATTCACCCAGACTTTTTGATATACCATAAATTGATGAAGCATCTTTATTATCATAAACTTTATAGTCACCCTTGTCTCCACTGAAAACACAGTCAGTTGAGACATGGATAATTTTTGTCTTTGAATTTCTTGTAATCTTAGCTAAAAAATGAGGTAGATAACTATTTATAAAAATAGCTTCACAAACATTTTCATCACAAGCTTTATTTAATTTTCCAACGCAATTTATTATATAATCATACTCTTCTTCTAATAACAAAGAAGTTAATGAGCCAAGTGAAGTAACGTCGCCAATAACAGTATCAACTATTTTTGATTCTTTCCTGGCAAAACCGGTAACATCATAGCCACGTTCTTTAAAATATAAAGAGACCATGCTACCAAGCATACCATTACAACCTAATACTAAAATCTTACTTTTCATGTGTTCTCTTCCAATCCATACTACCTTCTCGCGGGTAGTTATATTTATAATAAAACTTATCTAAAAATACTTCATTGGGATTTTTATTTCTCAGTTCAGTTAAAAAATGATAATCAACAGCATGTCTAATATCTGTTCTCCATTTAATATCACCTATAAAAGATTTTTTAATTCACTTACTTGGCAAACCAACTGTAGCCCTTACTGGTCACATACGACCATCTTTTCTTAAATATGGAAAACTATAAATATCTGCCTTTAGATTTATTAAATTAAGACAATCATTGAATTTGTCAGTAATAAAACAATCATCTATATCTAATCCTGTAATATATTCACCTTTAGATGCTTTTATTCCAATATTAGTAGCAAAACCAATTCCCATATTTTTATCATAGGTATATATAATAATGGGTAACCTTTTATAATTTTTAAGCAGATTTAATGTATTGTCAGTAGAGCCATCATTAATGCATATTACTTCTATATCTTCACGAACTGGTATAGAATCTAATGCTTGTTGTATAAATTCCTCCCCATTATATATTGGTACTATAATACTTAACTTAATCATTTATATTTTACCATCCCTTACATTTTTAATAATAGTTAACGATTTACTTGTATTTTTACTACTATTAGATAATTCTGGTGTAATTCAAGTAGAATACTTATCATTAAGATAATCTCTTCTTTTACCAACAGGTAAATAAGATACTATTACTTTTTTATGCCGAGACGAACGTCCGATTCGCGCCGGAGTTCGTTGAACGCTTCCAGATTTCCGAGGACCAGGCCGAAATCGCTGCCGACCTGGATCTTTCCGTAGTTCTCGTACAGCTCGTCTCCAGGTGAGCCGGCAACCTTAGATTCTTCTAAGAACCAAATCATTACAAGATTCTTTGATGAATTTAGATATGATTTATC